>JABBZI010000045.1 GCA_012955965.1 Clostridioides difficile | reverse complement strand
ACTTTATTCATTAACACATAATTTTACAAATAAATACGATACAGAAGCATACTATGAACTTCTTCTTAAACACAACATACATTTTTATATAAACCCTAAAAGTTACATCAGAAAGAGAATAAAAAAAGAACTTTTCAAATAATTAAATGAATAAATAAATTAAAATTAAATCATAAGACTATAGCTAGATAGAATATTATGAGATATTATTACGAAAAAAATATATAAGAAAACATAAAAATAAGCAGTCAGTAAACATAAGCTTTTACTAACTGCTTGTTTTTATTGTTTTATATCCTATAAGTCGTCTAAATAATTTCTTCCTTCTAAGAATTCTGCTTCTAATCCTAATTTTTTAAAATAATTAACCATAGACATACAGGCAAATTTTTCTGTAGAATAATGAGTAGCACCTATAACATTAATTGAATTATCCTTTGCTATTCTATGGAACTCCAATACTGGTTCAAAGTGCTTTAGAGGTTTAGTAAATCCAGTTATATATAAATTTATACCAAGTTCAGCAACTTCACTTGCTACAAATGGATAGCTTCCTCCTCCCGCTGCAATAGCAACTAGACCATCTTTTAGTTCAGAATCTCCATAATCATACAATTTCACATCATGACCAACAGTTTTTTTAACTAACTCCTTAATATCTTCAATTGATTTTAATGATGTCTTACATATAACACCTACCTTGATTTTATCATCATACTTACAAAATGGCTCTACGATTTCTAAGCCTAGAGCCCTTGCTAAACTGACAGAAGTTGAATATTCACTATAATTGTCTAAAGGAGAATGTAACACGTAAAAAGATATTCTACGATTTCTCATCTCTTCCATATAAGATAATGGTATGTCATGAAATGGGAAATCTTCATCTGATGCTATATACTCCATTGCATGATGTGAAAAAATCAATACATCTTTTTCATCGCTATCTATAACCTGCTTAATTATGTATTTATCAGGAAAAGTGGCTGTATATACTTTATCGATTTCTTTGGCATTGTCTAGTACTAAGCCTATGTATTTTGTTTTAAATTCTGGAGTAATAAAATCATTGTCAAAATTCATAAAACTCCAATCATCATCAATATTTTTAATATCAAACTCCAATGCTAATTTATTATAAAGTTCAACTGCTTTAATAATAACCACTCCTTTTCAATAATGTTTGACTGATACATATTAATATAAGAATTTTTCAATAACTTCTTTTTGTATTTAAATAGCCTCGCCTTATCTTTTCTTAACATTACTAAAATTCAATATTTTCAAATTATTTAGACACCATTTTTATTCATATAATATTAATGTTATTTTATTTATTCTATATTGATATTTTATTTATTTTAATTTAACTTATTATTTTTGTCAAATACGTTCTATAGATTATATTCATTTTAATTTATTTAATTTTAGTTTGGTTCGCTTAATTTAATTTTAGTCAGTCTTAATACAGATAGTTACTACTTAAACATATTGAACATAAATTTATACAATTATATCATCATGTGACATAAAATTTAATAAAACGTAAAAAATATTATTTAATACTTTCATACTGCTTTACAAATTCAATTGGATGTTGAATTATCTTAGAAGTTTCTTCCACAGAATATCCTTCAGATAAATACCTTCTAGCTATGACTTCCATAGACTCTCCTATCTCAATAATATGTTTATCAGGGTCGTAAATACGGACTACTCTCTGTTGCCACTCGTGTTTTAATGGCTGATGAACAAACTCTACATCTTTATAAGAATTTAGTTTTTCAATAAATTTATCAAAATCATCAACTTCGAAATAAAGTTCCATATTATTTGATTTTCGTATAATTGTATCTGGATTAATCCCTGTAAGCCATGCAAAATCTTCTTGTATAGCAAACCCTCCACTAAAAGTTACATTTTTACCTAAATCTAATTCAACTTCTTGCTCAAATAATTCTTTATAAAACTTTTTTGACACTTCTACATCATTCACTGCTAATAATGAAACTTGATATTTCATACATTTTCCTCCTAATTTTTAATACTCTTTTATCTTATTAATATCTTTATTATTTTTTTATTTTATCAGTTTAAATACGAAAACTGTATGTCATATTTGCAAAACTTATATATCCTACATTCTAAAGACTACTATTTTATATTTAAAAAGCTACCTTAATTATACTTATCTAGTTTAAGTAAAGGTAGCTTTTTTTAGATTAATAAAATATCAATTATTATTTTTCGATTAGATTTAATCTGATTTAGATTTACATTATAATTCAGTTATAGATTTTATCTATACTACTTAAGTAGTCATATAAGTTATATAAATACATCATATGTTTCAGACTGACAATCTAAAAAAATATGTTAATTTATACGTTTTTTTCATCTTTTTTTAGACTCTTTATCCATTCTTCAATAAATAATATCTCCCCTTTGCTCAAATTAACATTATCATGCAATGATAACAATAAGCTTTTTATAGAGGAATCATGAACATTTTTAAAGAACTCTCTTGTTTCAACATTTATGTATTCCTTTTCTTTAACTAAAACTTCATAATGTGTATATTTATCTATCTTTTGAGAATTTAGAAAACCTTTTACTACTAATCTAGATAAAAGAGTCAAAGTCGTGGTTTGCTTCCATTGATATTTTTGCTCCATCCCTAAAACAATATCTTTTGAAGTTACTTTGGAATCTAGTTTCCATATAAATTTCATTATCTTTAATTCTGATTGTGGCAACTTTTTTATCGTCATAATAAACCTTTGCTACTCAGAATACAGACAAGCAATATCCGTAATAAAATTTTTTCTATTAAAAAATCTTATACTGATTTTTATAAACTCCGATTTATAAGATATTTTTAAATTTTAAATTTAGCTATTTGTACACAGTAAATATATATAAATAGTGTCAAATTTCTTTTGTGTTATATTGCTTAATTTTATGAAATATTTTGTACTCAGCTATCTATTTTTGGATACTTGTCCAGTAGCTCTCCTTTCTTTTGTGTTTTTTAGTTTTAAATATTTGTATTTCAGCAAATCTCATTTCCTTTAATTTTTCACTTCTTGACTTTTATACTTTCAAAAAGTAATGTCTATTGTAATCTTAAGACCATATAATTTTAGCTCTAATTAAAAAATTCTATATAATTGTATTTGAATATTTTATCAGTTTTTTTATTTATATCTTACATTTTTCAAATTTTCATATTAATTATATTATAAATAATTAATATATTTCGATGTATATATACATTTATCTAAGATATGTACGGAAATAACACAGAAAAACTCTACTTTAGTAGAACTTCTGAGTACAAATTATGACAATCCAAAATATTTCTCTTTCTTTAAATAAATAAGTATGATAAAATAGACCTAAAATAATTACATAAAAGATATTACACTTATACAGAACATCCTACAATAAAAATCTTCGTTAGCATATCATTATATTTTTCTTAAAATTAAAAACACTATACTCTAATTCTATTTTAGTAGAATTTTTTTGTCAATAATAATCTTAAATATTAGGTAAAAAATATAAAAAAAAGGAACTATATAAAGAGTTTAACAACTTTACAATAATTCCAAAATATTATTTCTATGAAAATTTTGATACCATAAGTAACTAGGCTTTAAGCGCATAAAGCAAAAGTTACTCTTTATTTAATAAAACTTGACAAGAAAAGAATTTATCATTATTCTACTCTAATAGAGTCTTTTTGTCAATAAAGAATAAAATTATTTTCAAAATATTTTCATTTTTCATTCTTATCTATTATTATTTTATAAAATGTTACTTAATCAGTGGTAATTTTAAGATTGTTTTTATTCCTTGACAATCAATACTCATAATATCTAACTTACCCTCATGTGCATTGACAATACCTGCCACAATCAAAAGACCTAGACCATGATTTTGTCCTTTAGCATAGGCTTCACTTAAGCCATTTTGAGATTTTAATAAATAATTAATCTTTTCTTGACTCATTCCTTTTCCATCATCTTCAACAATTATATAACAAAATTCCAAATCTGATTTAGAAATCACTTTTATATTACATCCTTGTTGGTTATGAGTTATACTATTTTGTATTAAATTACTAATAGCTCTCTTTAACAATTTTTTATCTGCATTTATAGTGATATCTTCATTCAATATATCAAGCTCTATATAAAAATTATTATCCAAATTGTTATTTATAAATTCAGAAACAAGCTCTCTCAAAAACACAGAAACTCTAATATTGATACAATTTAATGGCTGCATATTATATTCAAGTTTAGACACTAAATTAAGGTCATTTATCAATTCTCTAATCTTAATTCCTTGATTACATATGATAGATGCTTGCTCCTGCTCTCTTTGAGAAAGACTGCTACTTTCTTCAAGCTCTCCAGAATATCCAATTATCATTGAAAGTGGTGTTCTTATATCATGAGATATCCCTGCAATCCAATTAGTCCTAGCTTCTTCTTTTTTTCTAAGCCTTTCATTTTTCATTTGCAACTCTTTAGATACAGTATTAATAGATTTTGAAATATCACTTAGTATTCCTTTTTCTTGGAGAACTACTGGTTCACCCTTTGACATAAGCTTTATACCAGTAATAATTGGTTTTATAGATTTAACCATTTTTAATCCTATAAACAAGGCTAGTAAAAATGTAATTATTGCATTAAATAAAAGCATACCTATTATTAACATAGGAAATTGATTTATTTCATCAATAGTATAGGTAAGATTGAATTTAGTATATTTATCCTTTGGATACCCTGTTACTAATGTTCCATTTGGATGTTCCCATACATACACAGGATAATCTTTTAAAAAGAACCTAGAAAACTTAGCTACATCTGTCAATGTATAATGGTCTGGAATTTCTTTTGGCAAGTCCAGGCCCCATACTCTATCTCCATTTTCATCAATTAACATTGCCCAAACCTTATTACTATGTAAAACTTCTTTACTAGAATCATCTAGAGTAAACTTTCCATCTTTTAAAATTAATTTATCTTCAAGCATTGCCAAATTTGTTCTTATTTCCTTACTCTCACTTTCATTCAAATCACTAGAATATTTGGATACAAATGTCACATATGAAAATGTAAATAAGCCTAAGATATTTAATACAATAAAAAGTAATGAAATCAAGATACTTGAACCTATAAATCGTCTTAATATATACTTTACACTATCCAAAATTAACTCACTCCTCTTGACTGCTTTCATTCTTATCTAAAATTAATTAATAATCAACTTATATCCAAGCCCTCTGACTGTAAGAAGATGCTTAGGAGAAGATGGAGTCTTTTCTATCTTTTCTCTAACCCTTCTAATATGAACCATAAGAGTATTTTCATATCCATACATATCATCTCCCCAAATAGCTTGACACAGTGAATCACTAGTAACAATTCTACCTTTATTTTCATACAACTTTAAAAGCAATGAATGCTCTTTAGCTGTTAAAGAAATTTCTTGCCCATCCTTTTCAACACATGCACTATTTAAATTCACAACAACAGAATCTCCCAATCTAAATACTGGCAACTCCTCTTCTTCTATATGCACATATACACGATTTAATATGCCCACAAGTCTTAATGTAAGTTCCTTTGGTAAAAATGGCTTTACTATATAATCATCAGCCCCTAGACCTAAACCAATCAATCTATCCTCATCTTCACCTCTTGCAGAAAGAAAAATAACTGGTATCTTAGATGTCTCTCTAATTTTTCTCATAATAGAAAACCCATCTCCATCTGGTAATACAACATCTAAAATCGCACAATCTGGCTTTATATTTTTAAATACTCTAATAGCCTCATCATAACTAGATGCTAAAAATATTCTATTAAACCCCTCTTTTCTTAGGATTTCATCTATCATTTTTAATAATTCTTTGTGGTCATCCACCACAAGTATTTTTTTATCTTTTATTGATTCCATAACCATCACCCTTTTTTAGTATATCATATACCATTTTTTATGACTTAGACCCAATGGACTATTTAAGGTTATTGTAAGGTAAACGTCAGCTATATGAAATGTAGTCAAGTTATTATACTAATATAAGCTAAAAGAAACAATAAACATAGATAAAAAAAGGGGATGAAATATATGGAAATGATAATTAAAACACAAAGACTTTCAAAGGAATACAATAAAATATTTAGAGTAAGGGATATAGATTTAAGAGTTCCAAAAGGTGCTGTATATGGCTTTCTAGGTCCTAATGGAGCAGGTAAATCTACCACACTTAAAATGCTACTTGGACTTGCAAAACCTACACAAGGAAATATTAATATTTTAGATAAGGAATTAAATGATAAGAACAGAATATCAATTTTGAAGGATATTGGCTCATTGATAGAATCTCCATCATATTATGGACATTTGACAGGTCTTGAAAACATGACTATCATGCAAAAACTCTTAGACTTACCTAAAAAAAATGTGAATGAAGCACTGAAAATAGTAAGACTAGAAAATCAAAAGGATAAAAAAGTTAGTCAATACTCTTTAGGTATGAAACAACGCCTTGGTATTGCTATAGCTATAATGAAGTTTCCTAAATTATTAATACTTGACGAACCTACAAATGGGCTTGACCCCGCAGGAATTGAGGAAATTAGAGAATTAATAAAGTCACTTCCTGAAAAATATGGTATGACAGTTCTAATCTCTAGCCATCTTTTGAGTGAAATTGACCAAATTGCCACATCAATAGGAATAATAAATCATGGCGAACTTGTTTTTCAAGATAGTATAAAAGAACTTCATGATAGAGGTCAAAGTCACATTGCTATCAAAACGCAAAACATTGTATCTACCCAAAAACTATTGAACAATAAAGGCTACATGTCACTTATACAAAATGGATACTTGACTATTGAAAATTTAAATGACTCAGATGTAGCCAAAGTAAATAGTATGCTTGTCAATTCAAACATTGATGTATTCAGAATAGAAGAACATAAAAAGAGCTTAGAAGATATATTCCTAGAACTTACTGGTAAGGCGGTGACTTTATAATGAAATATCTTGGTCTAGAATTTTACAAACTTAGAAGAAAAAAACTTTTTCTGATGACATTTTTATTTGTAGTTGTCGAAATATTGTGGTGCATCATGAACTCAAATAGAGCCATTACACGTAATCCAGATACGTTAAGTGGATTTGAATATTCATATATTATCATGAGCTTTGTAAGTTTAAATGGTTTATTCTTTCCCATTTTGATATCAATAATCACATCACGTATAAGTGATATAGAACATAAGGGAGATACGTGGAAACTTTTAAAATCTTCTGTAGCACCATTAAATAGTATCTATTTCTCCAAATTCTTATGCTCTACCATCTTAATATTGATATCTGTATTGATGCAATTGTTGTCTATTATACTGTTTGGATGTTTCAAAGATATGATTGAACCCTTCTCCATACTTTTACTTTTAAAATATACATTTGGAACAATACTTGTAAGCATCGCTATAATCGCACTACACCTATGGATTGCAACTGTAATCCCAAATCAGATGATTGCAATTACATTTGGTATGGTAGGTAGTTTTATAGGTTTAACATCAGGATTATTTTATAAGGGTATTCGTAGATTATTTATATGGTCTTATTACTTGGAATTATCTCCTTTGAACTATGCATATGACAATGTCAGTGGACCATCTGTCTACAGAATTGATATGAATCTTTTAATTACCATCATAATCTTCTTAATTGGAATGTTAATCTATTATATTGGAAGAAGTCATCTATTAAAAAAAGAATTATAGGAGGAGTTTAAATGTTAAGGAAAGCAGTCTTAGGAGAAATCCTAAAGTTAAAAAATTCTTTTATATGGTACGTATTGATAGCTTTACCACTTATAAGTGTCTTGATTGGTTGTGGTAACTTTTATCTAAATCAAGGTATACTCACAAAACAATGGTATAGCTTATGGACTCAAGTTAGTCTTTTTTATGGGGAATTTTTCTTTCCTATCTTAATAGCAATCTTTTGTGCATATATTTGTAGGCTTGAACATATGAATCACAACTGGAATAATATAATGACATTACCAGTCAATCTAAAAAATATATTTTTATCTAAGCTTACAGTAATTTCAATACTTACAGCTATTACTCAAATTGTCTTTGTTATCTTTTACATAGTTGCAGGAAATATGTTTGCTTTTCCTGATAGTATCCCTAAAGAACTTACTGGTTGGATTGTTAAAGGTTGGATTATTTCTATTTCAATAGCTTCTATACAACTATATATGTCTATTAAGATTAGAAGTTTTGCAACTCCTATCGGAATTAGCCTTTGTCTTTCTTTATTTGGTATGGGGTTACTGGTAGCTAAGCCTTCCATTGGTATATTTTTCCCTTACTCTATGCTAGGAAGTGCAATGGGGATTATAAAGCAATCTGCTTTAAATATTAATGATACTATAGTTTCAATATGTGTTGCATTCATTACTACCATAGTGTTTTCTGAAATTGCCAATAGATATTTTAAGAAAAATGATGTTATTTCTTAATGCACAATACATTAGAATCAAATATATTAATAATAAAGATTTAGAATAGAAACCATCTATTACAATTCAAGTATTTATTTTATTTAATTATATTTGAATTATAAGCAGATGGTTTACTTATTATATATTATATTTATTTGCACATTGTATATTTATTTTTATAAAGTAATTATTAAATTAAGGCTATATAATTTTATTTTTTATCATGATTATTTATATGTAACTTTAAAATATTTAGTGTTAAGAAATGACTTTCATTGTGTAATATGGTAAAATACAGGAAAAGCTTATATATATTTTTATGAGGAGGGCATATAAATATGTTTGCATTTGGATTTAGTTTAGTAATCCTTTTATTAGTACTGCTGTTAACAGTAGGTATATTTGTGGGTATTATAAAAAAAAATAAGCCAATATTGATTACATCCTCAGTTACTTTATCACTAATACTTATTACTATAGTTGTAATCTGGAATTTAATTCCTGATACATGGTAATAAGCTTATTTACATAATTATATATTTAGACATAATTATATGACTCGCAAAGAGTTTTAATATTATTGGGAGGCAATTAATGAATACTATAGATTATGAAGATAGCAAAATAACAACTCTTTGGAATGAATATGCAAACACAAGAAATAGTGGCCTTAAAAAGTTAGCAAACAAAAAGCTAGACCTTATGATTGAATACATATTGACATTACCTGAAAGTAAACAGAAACACTTTATTACATATATTTGCAAGGAACGTTTTGATAAGAATAATATAAAAACATTCCAGCAACCTCTAATTATTAAGTTGATTTTTCCAATAGTTAAAAAGGCTATTTTAAATGAGGAAATGCCTTTTCTTAGATGGGGATACCAATTAGATATTCCTGTTTTTTTGAATAGTGATGAATATACATACTACTCTTCTGAAAATATGTTAAAAGATGCTTTAAGGTTAGATAATAAAGATATTAAATCTGTAGAATTATTATTAAATAAGTATATAGATGAACTATGGTTTGCATCCCACCATATACAAGAAAGCTTTATTCTAAATACTGAAGAAAATATTAAATATGATTTAGATGAGATGGACAAGTTGCTTACAATGTATAAAGAAAACTTAGATTCATATAGTGAATATGTAAAAGAAAAGACTTATTATCAAGAGTTGTATGATTTATGGTTTCAATATGATGAAACTAATAAGGATATTTCATTCCCTGAATGGTTAGAAATTAGAGGATATAAATATTCTTGGTGTAATGTTTTTTATTATAAAAAATAATGGAGGCTCACTACTCTACTGCTTATTTAAAAACTATATATTTGTTATTTAAGAATTCTATGTTTGTTATTTAAAGGAGAGATGTTTGTTGTTTAAGAATTACATGTTCGTTGTTTAAAAACTATATGCTTGATATACTTAAATGTATAAATGCACATAATAATATTATTATTTAAATTTATTTAATAATATACTAAAGATTTAGTGCGAAACTGACTACTATATTATATAATGAAAGTTAATTAAATATAACTAAAAAATTATTGAATATGGTGAATAAATATTTAACCTTGAGAGGTGTAATTAAAATGATAATTAGACAAGAAAAAGAAAGTGATAAAAGTAAAGTGTATGCTGTTATTAAGTCTGCCTTTGAAAATGAAGAAGTTTCTGACCACAATGAGCATAATCTTGTTAATAATTTAAGAAATGGCGATAACTTCGTTCCAGAACTTTCAATAGTAGCTGAATATGATGGGGATATTGTTGGTCATATCTTATTTACAGAAATAAAAGTTGGGAATGATGTTCTTTTGACATTAGCACCTGTATCGGTTTCTCCTAGTATGCAAGGTAAAAAAGTCGGTACAAAGCTAATTGAAGAGGGACATAAAATAGCAAAGGAAAAAGGATATAGAGGTTGTGTTGTTTTAGGTCACGACAAGTATTATCCTAAGTTTGGTTATCAATTAGCAAGTAAATTTAATATAAAGGCTCCATTTGAAGTGCCAGATGAAAACTTCATGGCTATAGAATTATTAGAAGGTGGGTTGCAAGGAATCTCTGGTGTTGTAGAATATGCAAAGGAGTTTTTTGAGTAATCTTTATAGTTTATGATAGTATAAAAAATAATCTTATGTGTAATATTTAGATGGCTTAAAATCAATTTTTTAAAATTGTAAAGTCATCTAAATTTATTTTATAATACTGGGACTAGGAAGGATGTTTGAATATGTTTGAATCAAGATGTGGTGTCTGTTGTAACAGTTGTACAAGAAAAGAGCAAGTAAATTGCACTGGATGTCCAAATATGGAAAAACCATTTTGGGGTGGAGAATGTAAGGTTAAAACTTGTTGTGAAGACAAGAAGCTTAATCATTGTGGGGAATGTGATACTTTCCCTTGTGATATGCTTTTAAATAAGGGGAAAGACCAAGGTTTTGACCCTATGATAAATATTGAGCAGTGCAAGAAGTGGCTTGAAGAGGCAGTTTCTAATTAATTATCTTAATATATTTAAAAGTTCTATCTACTAATTAGATTGTTAAATAATAAAAGTGAATCTTATATAAGATTCACTTTTATTATAAAAAATTATATATTATAGTAATTATTATTTCAATTGATATTAGGTTTTACATTAATTACAACACAAACTTTAAATTAAAGTAATTTATGATATTTTTTATTATCTACTGTAATATGTAGTTTTACTATTTCTCATTATCACTAACGTTCAATTAATCTGCCATTGTATCTTATACTTTTATAAACAATCAATATTATATCTCCCATTGCTTATTTTCCATCCTTAACATTCAATTCATCTGTTATTGTATCTAATAAAGCTATTATTTTTTCTTTTAATTTCTTAGGTACAGGTAATCCACATAAATACATATTTTTCAATATACTTACACTTTCATATAAAATGAATAAAATCGAAAAAAACTCAGATATCCCAAGGTGATTTAATTCTAGAAAATTAATCCAGTCTTGTGGTAGCATGAATAAGAAGTTAAATCTTGTAAGTATATCAAGCACTGACAAAAAAAATACACATGCTATCATTGCTACTTTTCTAATGCCTCCATCTATTCCAAGACTCGAATTAAATTTATGATTTTTTATTGCACTTAAGCATCCCAATAACGTATCAAATGAAATGGTTAAAATCACTAATTTTATAAATATATTATCTGCTAAAAAAGATGTTGTCATGTTAATGATTCCTCCTAGTTTTATATTAAGATAAATTTTCCCTACTATTAGAGACATAAAAGGTGAACTACTGTGTGTTAACTATAGTTCACCTTTTTATTATTAAATCTCTATTTTAGATAGAAAACTTTATTTGGTTAATCATTTTTCTATATTCAAGTATAGAATCATATAGTTGATTTTATTCAGTAACCACTAATTCAGCTGTTTCAGGATCAAAATAATATTCCTCATCATCAATTATAACTGAACCAGTTGCTGCAATATATTCATCTGTGAAATAATATTTTTTATCATCTAAATCTAACCAACCAGTATAGTTTATTGATTCCCCCTCAAAGTTCTCATCTAAAGTACTTTGATGTGCAAAATATTTAAATCCATCTGGTGTATTAAATACTCCAATCTGCATAAAACCATCTTCACTAAAATAAAACATCTTATCTTCTATATTTAGATAACCATATTGCATTTCGCCATCTGCATTGAAATAGTAATGATTATTTTCAAATGATATAAGACCTGTTCTCATTATGCCATTCTCATCAAAATAATATTTTATATCATCAATTACATTAATACCTTTATATGCTTTTTTAGTTTCTGAATCGAAATAATATTTGTCACTTTCGTTTTCCATATCATATATCCATCCAGTTTCAATTGTATATGATTCTCCAAAACAATACACATCTTCACCAACTCTAACTAAACCACTACATTCAACTGCTTGTCCATAAATATTATCATTTACAGTATTAGCTGGTGCAAAGTATTTATATCCATCTGAAGTATCAAATACACCAATTTGAACCAGACCATTATCATCTATATAGAAATAATTATCATCTATATTTTGCATTCCAGATTCTACTATTCCAGAATCAGAGAAATAAAATACTTTATCATTTATAGTGACAAATCCAATTTGCATAATTCCAGAATCATTAAAATAATATTGACCATCATTAATTATTGATATACCTATATATGCTTCTGCTGTGTCTTCATTAAAGTAGTATTTTGAACCATCTTCTAAATCTTTCCATCCAACTACTGCTGTAAATGAATCATCAAAATAATAAATCTTATTATTAAAATTGAGTATACCAGAATATGAAAGTGCTTCACCTTCTTCATTTCCTAAATCTTCATCCTGATGTGCAAAATATTTAAATCCATCTGTTGTATTAAATACTCCTATTTGCATTTCTCCATTCTCAGCAAAGTAGAAATATTTCCCATCTATTTCAATATATCCTGACTTCATCACACCAGAATCATCAAAATAGAATGTCTTATCATTTATATTAACAAATCCTTTTTGCATAATACCAGAAGAGTTGAAATAGAATTTATCATCACCTATTTGATTTAGTCCTTTAAAAGCTCTACCTGTCTCTGTGCTAAAATAATACATTTCATCATCTAATGTTTGCCATTCTATAGCTGCTCTATAATTATCTCCAAAATAATAAACATTTTCGTCGATAGTTAGTTTGCCAGTAAAATCAATTGCTTCTCCTTCTAGATTTTCATCAAGTGTATTTGCTGGGGCAAAATATTTAAATCCATCTTCTGTACTAAATACGCCTGTTTGTAACACTCCATTTTGGCTGAAATAGTAGTTTTTGCCATCAATTATTGTTTCTCCAACTGAAGCAGCTCCACCATTATCTGGATTAAAGTAGTATTTATCATCGCCTATAGTTGTAAATCCAGTTATCAAGTTCTTTAATGGTGGCTTGAAATAATATAATGAATCATTAATATATACTAATCCAGAAACCATCATTCCAAAATTATTAATATAGAATTTCTCATTATATAAAGAAATCATACCTAAATCATAATTAAGTAAATTCTCTCTATAATATGAAGGTGTAAATGTTGAAATAATTTTACTTATAGATACATCTTGCTTATCACTAAAATTAAAAGATAACTTATCTGACATAGTATTACCTTTAAAAACATTAGTAAATCTTATTTTGATTTGTGATACCTTATCCTCTTCATTAGTTGACATAAGAATAAAATCACTTCCATCATTACTCCATACATATCGTATAGATAAATCATTGATATTAATATTTATCTTTTCACTTATATAATTTGCATCTAATACAATTACTTCTGGATAAGTATTATTTGCTTCATATACAGGTGTTATATTTATTTCATCTGTGTATATATTTGGTGAAATTATAACTTTATTAATACAACTATCTATTCCATAAAGATATTTCTGAGAGAAATTAATGACAGTTGAAGATATATCTCCAGAATCATCTAAATTATAATTTGGCTCTACTATCATATTTTCTCTATTACCTACATATAAAGTGTATTTAGTTTCTAGTGTATTAAATTTAATGAAATATGGTTGTATATTATTATCCTTATCACAAATAAACTCAAATTGACCAATAGAAGTAGTACCATTTATTATAAAATTAGTATCTAATATAAGCTTAACATTAGATTGTACAAAATTTATAAAAATACTTTTTATATTCATACTTTCTAAAAAGCTCATTAAAGAATCTGAAGTATTTGTACTACCTTTTTTATTCATAAATTTCAATATTTCAGCTACTCCATTTTCATCTAAATATACTCCATTTAGTTTTATAGTATTTTCATCTTGTATAGTAAAAGAAAGAGAGATTTTTATATCATCTTTTAAATAATATCCTGTTAATATAATAACATCATCTTTAGTTATAACTTTAACATCCTTCAAATCATCACTATAATATCCAAATGAAGGTTTACTATCATCCATATAAACTTTACTTATAAGAACTACATCAGATAATTCAGATACAAATAAACCTTCTTTTGTAGAACAATTAATAAATCCATTTTCTTTTCCTTTATCATCTGTAAAACTATAAGGTATATTTTTTTGTACTTCACTATTCAATCCTATATAATCCATTTTCTGTTGAACAGAATTTGAATTTTCCATCAATGTCTTTAGTTCACCAGAAATAAGAACTTTATATGATTTAGATAATAAATCAACCTCTATAACTGCATTTATTCCTTCTAAAATTGAGAATGTTAAAGATACGAATCCATTACCTCCATTTAATGTTCCAGAGAAATTAATTTCATGATTATCTAAAATAATTTTATTTTCTTCAATACTTAATTTAGATAAAATATTTTCTATTAAATCTCCTTTTTTAATTTTATCAGATTCTATAGTGACATCTCTTACAACATTATCAATATCTATAACCCAAGTATCATTTTCATTTAATTCTATGTTTATATTCATATTATATTGAGAAAGAGATAATGCATAAGTTCCTCCTGAACCATAAAAAGAATATGATAATTTTTCTCTTATATATTCTGTAGTTATTACTGGAACTATAAAGCTTCTAGTATTACTGTCTAAACTTATTCTTACATTAGTATCTTCATATCTTGGTTTTAATGTTGTTATTAAAGCATCAGCTACAAAAGCGAAAAATCTCCAATAAAACTGTCCTTCATAATAATCTCTTATACGGTCTAACAGTTTTGTACCATCATTTTCTAAGCTTCTTAAACCTGGTGTCCATCCTGTTTCCCAGCCAAATACTCTATTTGGAGCATTAGGTAATACCATTAAATCTTTTGACAAATCAAGTTCTTCTTTTTTAACTTCTAATACATCATATATAGATAAATGTGGTTCTCTATATGTTATTGATGGTGATGAAAAGAAGTGATCTATATCATCAGTTACAGTATGACCTGAACCACCTTCCATTCTCCATATTTCACATTTACCTAAAGTGATTGAATTGTTATTGAAGTCTATTTCTGATATTACTAAGTCATCTTGTAACATCATTATTTTATCATCTAATAAAGTAAATGCTCCTTCAGACTCAGCTAATGAAATATGACTAAAATAATCTACAACTTTTGTTGCTTTATCTCTTAAGACAAGTTCATTATTTACTAAACTTGGTACCCCTGCTGATATTCCCGCTAGAGGAAGTAAAAGTATACTAAATCCACTTGCTATTCCTAAAGCTGAAGTAATGATTGCAGTTGTAGCTGCTGTTAAATTTACTGCCATTATACCTATTTTTGCTTCTATCTCTTGTCTTAATAATGGGTCACTTGTTTCACTTAACTCTTTAATTGATGCGCCTAGACTTACACCATCTATAATAGTAGCAATTATAGGTAATCCTTCAGATAATGTAGGAAGTAAATCTATAGTTTCGTCTAGTGCAGTTGATACTAATTCAACAACTTTAGCCGCATCTGTAATAGTATTTAAACCAGTACTAAATAATTGAGCATAAACTTGAACTTTCATTGCTACACTTAAATTACTAAGAGATTCTTTAGAACTATTATATCCGATTAATGATTGTATAAAAAATGCAGCATTTAAAGTATTTACTTCATGTGTAGCATCTAAATTTACTTTTTTTACTAACTTCCCATTTACAGTATCAAATATAGTATCTTTTACCTTAGAAATTTCTTCAGTTATATGATTAGCATACTCAGAGAATATTGTCTTTTCAGTTTCTACAAATATAGATTCTCCAGTTTCTTTATCAATAAATCTTATACTAAATCCTTCATCTGTCTCTGATATGTCTTCAAAAGATATAAAATGAGAATCTTCTAATTCATTCTGTTGTTTTAAGTCGTATAGTGCATCAGAAATAGATTCTATTAGTTTAAATTCATTCTTTATATAATTAATAGAGTCGGAAGTTAAATTTTTAGCTTCTTCAATTCTTTCTTCCACCACTTGTGTATCTATATCTGAAACAACACTTATCTCACATTCTGCTAGCATTACTTTTTCTTCTAGTTCAATATCACCTGAATTAGAATTATTTCTAATTTCTTGTACTAATGTAGATAACTCAGGTAAATTTTTAGATTTTACTATAATTTTATTTTCTTGAGGATTAAATGATATATATTCTTTTGATGAAATATCCTTTATAATACTCTCTTCTTTATTTATCCATTCACCAGAATGATCTAATAATTCTCTTCTTCCTTCACTATTTATTCTAACTTCATATTGATTTGCACTTACTATAATAGAATCTTGATTTATAGATGGCAATAATTCTGATACTTTATCTTTAACTTTAAGTAATAATTTTCCAGGATAAGTCTCTTCTACGTTGATAGAGTAGCTAAACATATTACATCCCAGTAAGTTTATTTCTATTGCTTTAGGAGAAATATCGGTCTTAGCTAAATCTATTACTGTTTCTATTTCTGAAGCTAATGAATCTACATCAAAGTCTGCAAATATATCAGTATTAAACTCAGATTTACCATGACCAATAAAAGTTAATTTAATCTTAGGTCTATCAGAGATTATATCTGGAATTCTATACCTATCAATTTCTTGTATCTCACCATCTGCAGGATTATAGTAATATGCTATAGTTGAATCTTCTATATTCTTTTGAAATAGTATGCTATCATAAGGATTTTTTGCAAATAAGTTACACGCTGCTTCATAGCTAATTTTATCTCCTTGTAATTGAACAATATAATGAACATATCCTCTTTCTGAACTTCTTGTAGATGAAGATATTTTTTCTAAAATATATTCTTTGTCAAGCACTGTATTTTCAGAAAAATCAAGATTATCATCTTCTCCAAGTGCTCCTTCAAAATAATTTCTTTTGTATTCTTGAAATTGAGCTTTAGCTCTTGCATCATCAAATGACCATAAGCTAGCCATTTCTTGTTCAGTTGATTGAGAAATATTATTTTTAGAAATTTCAAAGTTTCTTAAGTCAGATTCTAGTAAATGGATATTCATACTGTATTCTTTAAACATTAATAAATCTTGATAAGCTGCCGCATATGCTTCAGGTCCACTTAAGTTAATAGTAGTTTTGACATCTGGGAAAAAACCAACTCTTAAATATTTTCCTAGTTCCATCATAAATCTACCATTATCCGCATTAGCTTCAGCCATTATACTGTCAATAAAAGTATTCGTTGTAGTATTAAAATCGTTATCCTCACTAATAGCTGGATTTAAACTATTATTCAATATCTTATATCTGTTCTCGATTTGTTTTACTATTAAATTACTACAATATGAGTCTTTAACAGAAATTAGCCCTTGATTTATAATACCTTTACTATTAAATGCAATTTTAACTTCTAGTGGTGATGCCTCCATATCACCAAGTGATGAGAATATTTCTGACTTATCTGACTTAGAAGCTAGAACAGATTCAAAACTACTTTGAACTTCTTCATCCAACATATCAAAATGCTCTGAAGTATATCCTGGTATGTATTCTTTGTATTTCATTATAGCTTCTAATTTTGCCATTTCCCAAAAATCCACTGTTACTGAACTAGGTTTCTCTATAGACTCAAATAAGTCTGGTTGTATTCCTGGTAACATATCAACATCTAAATACACACCACCAACTTCTTTTAAGGCAGATACTCTTAATATGTCAGAAGCAGCAGCCAAATTCCATCTTTCTACCAACTCTTGTTCATATAAGTTAAATGAATTTCCACCTTTAAATTCTTCAAAGTTTCTAACATCATTCCCACTATTTTCTGTAACTTTATTTAATGACTCTTCAATATAAGCATTAAGTTCATCTATATCTTTTGAATACTCATTTGAAAGATATGTCTTTACAATATCATCAATTATAATGTCAGGATTCTCTTCTCTTTGAGATTTATAGTAATTTATGAAATTTTTCTGTTTATCATAGATTATCTCCATACGTTTTCTGTAAAATTTATTATAGTCAAATCTAGGATCATCTAAATTTTCTCTAAATGATTCAAGTGTTTCATTTGTTGCTGAATCCACTATAGTCTTCTTTAATGTGTTTATCAAAAATGCATTGCTATCATAGAATACATTAACATTATAATCACTATTTACATCTTTCCATTGATTTATATAATTAATAGCAGTATCATTTATTTTTCCTCCAATCCACACAAAGTGTAAATTTTTCTCAACTGGAACTACATTACTACTTTTTAGTTCTAATACCTCTGTAACTAAATATTCTTTAAATTTTTTTAAGGCTTTATTTCGTCCAGATTTTTTATATGTATCTATATAAGTATCTGTTAAACTGTTTATATCTTTTAACTTTAGATATTTTTCAACTACAGTATTTTCTGACATATTGTGATACTCTTCTAATGAATCCAATATTGCTATATATTCATCTTCCTGAATACGAAATTTTACATTCGCCATTTTTTCTAATTGCTTTCTGTTAACTAAGCTCATAAAAATTTCTCCTTTACTATTTATTTTTATTGGATTATTCCACATCTAAACGATAAAATTATATTATATATCCTCCTTTCTATTTGTAAAGTATATTAATCTTAATTTAAACTTTCATATACATTCACTTCCTAACATTTTAAATTGAAGATGTTCAACTGATTAATTTGCTCTTCTATTGAATAAGGATGTTGTTTTAGATAAATATGTAAACATTTCTGTAGTTGTAATATAAAAATTAAGTTATTCCTAAATTAAATTGTCAGTTTTACATCAATATTAATTTTAAAATCTGATTTATATGTACAAGTATTACTTTAAACACATTAATTAAAAATCAAAATAATTCTCATAGTCTTTTTTTATTTTTTTAAAAGCTCTATTTTTAGCTTTATTAACAGCTTGCCTCGATATTTTTAATTTCACTGATATATCTTTATCAGAATATCCTTTTAAATATTTATAAAAAATAACTTTTCTTTGAATACCAGATAATTCTTTCAAAACATATTCACAAAAACAAATATCTTCTTCAAAAACACACCTATTTTGATAGTTATTTTTCATATTAAGCATATTTTCGTCAAATTCGACAAACTTAAACTTTGTTTTAGAATATCTTCTAGATAATTCAAAGGTCTTATTTAATAATGATTTGTGAATATATTTGACTATAGCAGCATCACTTTTTTTTGTGAAATTCTTTAAATTAATATTTTTTACTAGCTCAATAAAAAATATTATTAAGTCTGTCTCTCCCTCTTCGTAATGTAAAAGCCTACTAAGTTTTTTTATTAGCGGTTTAAACATAAATAAAAGTTCCTGCAAATTATCAACTGAGTTACTTCTTGACAAAACAATTAATTCATAAAAAGACTTTTGCATAAAATCATCCCCTCTTATAGTTATA
Source organism: Clostridioides difficile (assembly GCA_012955965.1). Taxonomy (GTDB): domain Bacteria; phylum Bacillota; class Clostridia; order Peptostreptococcales; family Peptostreptococcaceae; genus Clostridioides; species Clostridioides difficile_G. Next base: position 364 of record JABBZI010000045.1, on the reverse strand, counting down.
ATGATGATTTTTCTTAAATTTTGACAACATTCATGTAAAATCTGGCATTATAATTGTAGAATCAAAAAATAAATGGAGTTATATGGAGAAATTTTTATTGATAATAAGTAAATTTAGTAATTAATTTGATAATATTTTTCTAATAAATAAAGTATTTTAGCAGAAATTTTTCTAATAATAAAGTATTGTAAAAACAAATCGTTTTATTGAAGCAGAATGCAAAAAGATTATATAATATATTTTCAGATATGCCTTTCTTTTTTCAGAATTTTCATTTTATTCTTTCTTGTCTAGAACTAAAATAAGCCTATTTTTCAATTATAATAATATAATTGTTTAACTAATATATACTCTAAAATTAGGT
>JABBZI010000044.1 GCA_012955965.1 Clostridioides difficile | reverse complement strand
TTCTTCGATATTGAAATTTAAAGTATTAATTAAAAAAGAAATAATAAAAAAATAGCATATAAAAATCTAAAAAGGGAGTTGAACTTAAAATTTGATTGGAAAAAAATCAATTTTGAGACAACCCCTTTAAAGTTAAATTCTAACTATGTTAAAGAACTATTTTATACATGGTAAGGAGATAATAAAGAATGTATCTTTAAAGTCTCAACCAAACAGCAAAATTTATCTAACAAACATACAATTAATGCTTCTTTGTATCTAGGAGGCTTAATAGTAAGTGGCCACATATGTTTTAAAATGATGTCCGTTTCCATTTCATTTATTTGAAAAAATAAATTTGCATTTTTTAGTGCTTCTTTAGGATGAGTAAATCCGTGCAATCCTTTTCTATCCCCTTTGTAATGCCAGTCATAAAGGAAAAAGTCGTGTAATAAAGCTCCTCTAATAACACTTTGAATATCAACATTTAAATGCAACTTTTTACATAATAGATAACTATAATATGCTACTGATAAACTATGTTCAAGACATGAAACATTGCCGTGATGAGGAAATGTTCTCATAAGTTGTACTTGTTCTGAAGAAAGTATTTCAGAAGTACATTCATTAAAGTATTTGATTTCAGCTTTTGACAACATTATGCAAATCTCCATTCCTAGTAAAATATAAATACTATATTTCAATGATAATATGAAATATTTCTTATCCTACAAAATATAATACCCAATAATACAAGTAAGATACCTTTTATGGTATTTAAAGTAAAAGAGATTTTATTAGGCTAAACGATGAAAAAATTAAAAGTAAAGCTATAGCAATATATATTATCTTTCCAATAGGATTTCCAAAATTTATAGTATACCCAATACCAAATCTCTTATCAACCATTAGTGATGGGTCGTTTGGATTATTGTATATGATGCCTGCTATCCAATGTTTTTCATCATCTTCTGGAGAATAAGATGAGTTAGACTTTAAATTTGGAGACTTAATATATGTCACTATTAAATAAATTATAACTAAAAATGTTGATATAGTCATAGCAGTTAATAAATTTGTTTTTATTGATAAAAAAGCAGTGAAAAGTTGGATTGTCATTAAAATCATCAATATCAAAAATAAATAACCAATTTTGTTTAGATATTTAATGTTTTCAGTTCTACTTTCTTCAATTCTATTTGAATCTATCTTAATTCTTGACTTTATAGAACCAATGGAAGTTATATATAATAAAATGATTAAACAAAATGCAGTACCTATTAATTTAAAAACATTAAAATATGACTTTTCTATAAAAGAATTAGGGGTTCCATTTAAAGTCCAATTGATAGCAATTAAGTCTGGCAGTTGATTATAATTAAATACTATAAAAATACTCATTCCAAAAGCAAGTAGTATTGGTATTAAATATAATATTTTAAACCTCTTTATTATTTTATCTTTTTTATTTAAGAAATCCATATCTACTATTAATTTTGAATCCATATCTATATGACCTTCCGTAGAATAAATTTCTGATTTAAACTTTTTAGCTTTTTTATGAGTATGAATATACAATAAGCTTTCATATAATAAAAATCCAGTTATACTAATAAAATAGGAAAGTTCTAATTTATCAGATGTAAGAACTAGGATAAAAACTAATATAAAGTCTATAATAAAACCTAAAGATAAAAGTTTTTTAAACTTCTTATCCAGCATTATAAAGTTAGTATAGTTTTTGTGTTCTTGGTCTATAGAAACTCCATAAATATGTTTCTTGCCTACTAAATATGGCATAAAATAAAACGTAGCATACATCAAAATTAAAATTGGAAATATTGTAAATATACATTCAATCTTACTCATAGTATTTCACCTCATATTTGTCAAATAAGTTTGAACTTAGTGATAAAAATTCTTCTTTGCTGATACCTGATAAATAAGATTTTGCTACTAGAAGTTCTAAGTCCAACTTATTTTTTTGAAGAGTTGGATTGTCTACTTTCATTGGTAGCTTAGCAACAATAGCACCTTTTCTTCTATCAATATTTAAGAAGCCCTCTTCTTTTAACTCATTATAAGATTTATTCACTGTATGTAAATTTACACCAATGTTTTCAGCCATACTTCTCACAGATGGAAGTGATTCGTTTATTTTCAATTCTCCTGATGCTATAGCTTTAGTTATTTCTTCTTTAATTTGTATATAAATAGATTTATCACTATTAAAATCTAAATTTAGAACCATAAAAAACCTCCATTATGCTTTATAAATGAAAACGATTGTTATACATATAGTATAACACAAAAAATAATATCAAACAAAAAATATAAATTTATATTTTGTAAAAATTGTAATTTAAAAATAACATAATTTTTATCAAAATAATACAGATACTATTTGTAGATAGAAATAAAAATTAGAAAGGAGAAAAAATATGTTAACATATTTAATAAAAAGACAAATGCATAAAAAAGATGATGGAATGAGCAAACCAATGATGTTTACAGGAGCAGTTCTTACAGGTGTGGGTGCATATGCTGTATATAAGATGGTAAAAAATCGTAAATCTAATTCTCAAATGGTTGATACAAATTATCATAGGAATAGTAACTACGAGGACTATATGTATGACGAATTTGATTATGACTGTGACTGTAGAGATAAAAAACAGGATTATGAATATGAAGAATTAAAAAAAAAGGTAAAAGAATTTAATTCAAGAAGAATAAACTGTGAAAATTGTCCGCATGTTTCTCAAGAAGAAATGATGCAATATGTAAATAGTGTTAAAGATGTAAAGAATGATATTGATGTACATGAAGATGATAAAAAAGACAATATTTACAAAGAAGAAGAATACAAAAAGTATGATGAAGAATAGATTACATTCTAAATAGTTAAATAAATAGTTATATTAGATTATTTAACATAAAGTTTCCAAATTGTGAGTTGTAACTTAACTTGAAGAAATTAGTATTATTCTTCTGATAGTTAAGTTACAACTTGCATTTTTGTTTTTGTAAACCTTAATAATTCTTTGTGACTATTTTGTAATTTTAGATATATTTCAGTATATAAGGTATTTGTGTATAATAAAAACTGTATAGGTAAATAATTTAAAGTCAAAATAGAGAGAAAGGAAATGGTTATGTTAAAGTTGTTAATAGTTGAAGATGATAGTACTATATCTTTTGGAATAAAGTACGCTTTAGAGCAAGAAGGATTTAGTGTAGATATAGCAAAGGATTTATTAAATGGAAAAGAAATGATTTCTTCTAATGAATACGGAATGATACTTTTGGATGTAACATTACCAGATGGAACTGGTTATGAATTGTGTCAATATACAAGAGAATTCTCTCAAATTCCTATAATATTCTTGACTGCTTGTGATGAAGAAGTAAACATTGTAATGGGGCTTGATATGGGTGGAGATGATTATATAACAAAGCCTTTTAGAATTAGGGAACTAATATCTAGAATAAAAGCTGTTTTAAGAAGAAAAGGAAATACTTTAGAAGAAGCTAAAAAAATGCTAAGATTTGGGGATTTAAATATATATACATTAGAAGCTAGAGTATATAAAAATGAAAAAGAAATATTTCTAACATCAGCTGAATATAAGCTTCTTCTAATTCTTATACAGAACAAAAATACTGTTTTAAGTAGAACTCAAATATTGGAAAAACTTTGGGATGTAACTTATGATTTTGTAAATGATAATACTCTGACTGTTTATATAAAAAGGCTTAGAGAAAAAATAGGTGATGACCTATGTGAGCCAATTTATATAGAAACTGTAAGAGGTCTTGGTTATAAATGGATAGGAAGTGAAAATAATGTTTCTATATAATCCAGAAGTGAAGAGGTTTTTAAGTAAGTACATTGTTTTGATGCTTGTTGCTATTATCATATCTATTGGATTTAGCATAATCAATATGAATATAACTAAAGGTATGATTGTAAAAAATAATCAAGCCATAATAGGAACACTGTCTAGCAAATATCCAAGTTTAGAAAGAGAGATAGTAGATATAATAACCCAAGGAAAGTCTATGAGAAATATAGACTATGGTGAAAAAATATTAAGTAAGTATAATTATGATAAATCTATCAAAATAAACTCTGAGCCTATAATTTCTAAGTTAGTTTTAGACACTATAAAAACAAATATAATTTTAGTATGTATAATATTTATTTTAATATTTATATTGATTGTTAGTTATTTTAAAGTAATGTACAATGATTTATCAGATATGACTAAGTATGTTTACTATAGTTCAGAAGGAAAATCATTTAATATGAAAAATAAAAATCAAGAGGGTCAGGTAGGTCTTTTAAAAACTGAACTATTAAAGATGACAACAATTCTTAATGAAAAGGTAGAACTTTTGAAATCAGAAAAAATATTTTTAAATAACACAATTTCTGATATATCACATCAACTAAAAACACCTATGACTTCTTTAATAATGTTGAATGACTTGTTATATAATGATGTAGCATATGAAGTAAAAATTGATTTTTTGGATAAGATAAAGAATCAATTAAATAGGATGGATTGGCTGATTAAAAGTATGCTTAAATTATCAAAAGTAGAAGCGAAAGTGATAAAGTTTAGAAAAGATAAGATAAAATTTAGTGAACTTATACATAGAGCAATGCAACCAATGAAAATACCTATGGAAATTAAAAATCAAAAATTAACTATAGAAGGAAATGATAATGTATCATATATTGGAGATATTGATTGGTCTGTGGAAGCATTAGTGAATATAATTAAAAATTGTATAGAACATACTCCTGAATTTGGAAATATAATTATGACATATAAAGAAAATCCATTATTTTCTGAACTAATAATAAAAGATGATGGTGAGGGAATAGATAAAAAAGATATACCACATATATTTAAGCGATTTTATAGAGGAAGAAGTAGTTCAAAAGAGGATAGTGTAGGTATAGGTCTTGCAATGTCAAAATCCATAATAGAAAGCCAAAATGGAGATATCTATGTAAATAGTGAAAAAAACAAAGGGACAGAATTTCATATAGTATTTCATAAAATGTATGATGATAATAGTGACTAATCTGTAATATTTAATTCACTTTATAGTAATAGCTAAAGTCTAATATATGAAGTATAGAATATAAATATTGGAGGTAGCCATGGAAATTTTAAGAGTGGAAAATCTAACTAAAAGTTATGGTAAAAATGAAACAAAAGTTGATGCTATAAAAAATGTAAACTTATCAATTGAAAAAGGTGAGTTTATAGCAATAACAGGTCCAAGTGGAAGTGGTAAAAGTACATTATTACATTTGCTAGGAGGTGTTGATAGACCTACTAGTGGCAAAGTTTATATAAATGATGTGGATATATATAATTTAAAAATCAAGGATTTAGCAATATTTAGAAGAAGAAATATAGGTCTTATATATCAATTTTATAACTTAATTCCAGTCTTAACAGTAAAGGAAAACATATTGCTTCCAGCAGAACTTGATAATAGAGATATTGACAAAGAATATTTAAATGATTTGATGAAAACGTTAGGTCTAAATGATAGAGAAAATCATCTTCCAAACCAGTTATCAGGGGGTCAGCAACAAAGAACTTCTATAGGACGTGCTTTGATTAATAGACCTTCTATAGTATTAGCAGATGAACCAACAGGTAATTTAGATAGTAAAAATTCAAAAGAAATACTAGAATTATTAAAACTATCAGTAAAGAAATACAATCAGACTCTAATAATGATAACTCATGACAAAGATATAGCACTTCAGGCCGACAGAATTATAGGTATAGAAGATGGAATTATAAAAAGTGATGAGGTGATGTAGATGAATTTATATACATCGCTAACTATTAGATATTTAAAACAAAATAAAAGAAGAACTATTGTAACTATAATTGGGATAATACTTTCAACAGCTTTAATCTGTGGTATAGGAAATATATTTGAAAGTTTTATGGATTATCAAGTAAGAGAAACTATAAAGACTGATGGAAGTTTTCATATTACATTCCATGATGTAAACAAAAAGAATATGGAATATGTGACAAAATCAGCTGAAATAGAAAAACATGCATTTACTAAACAAATTGGATATTCTAAATTGGAAAATAGTGAGAAGGGTATATTAAGTATAAAACAGTATGATAAAAATGCCATGGAGGGGTATCAAATTTCTATAAAAGAAGGTAGATTGCCATCTAAGGTTGGAGAAATTGTTCTAAGTGAAAATGTTATTAATCTTATGGATGATAAATTAAAAATAGGAGACGAAATAACCTTAAAAGTAGGAGATATGTTTGACTCAAATAATAAAAAGATTGATAACTTGGTATTTCATGAGGGTGATTATATAGCAAATGAAAAGGATAGAACTTTTAAACTGGTTGGTATAATTAAAAAGCCTTTTGAAATTTATGATGAAATTACAACTGCTATAACTTACTTTAATCCTGCAGTTAATTACAATGAAACAATGAATATCTCAGTAACAGTAAAAAATCCTAAAGATGTGTATAAAATAAGTAAAAAAATAAGCAAAAACATATATCCAAATAAAGATGAAGAATCAATTTCTGATATGGTAAAATACAATGAACATTTATTAAGATTACAAGGTGCCAGCAAGTATGAAAATATAAATAGTTCTGTAAAATCTATAATTGCACTAGTAACTATCTTAGTAATTATATGCACGATTGCTACAGTATATAATTCTTTTAGTATTTCTATAACTGAACGAAAAAAACAGTTTGGAATATTAAATTCTATAGGTGCTACATCTAGTCAAATTAAAAAGTTAGTTTTTATAGAAGGCATTATAATTAGTTTAATTGGAATACCAATAGGATTAATATCTGGAACAATAGCTATAGACTTATTATTTAAAACTATAAATAAGTATTTTACAGAATCGATTGTTACACAGATGAGTTTACAAATAGTTTATAATCCAATAATAATTATTGCTAGTATAATAATAGTTTTATTTACAATATTTATATCAATTCTATTACCTGCAATAGCAGCATCCAACGTTTCTCCACTTGATATAATTAAAAACAGTGGAGAATATAAGGTGAGAAAAATTAAAGACTCAAAGTTCATTAAAATGATTTTTAAGACAGAAGGAGTACTGGCATATAAAAATATGAGAAGAAATAGAAAAAAATTCATAGTGACTCTTTTTTCTTTAATGATAAGCATAATAATATTTGTATCTTTTAGTGGATTTACATTACTTTTACTAAAAAGTGAAGAAATTAGAAATTCTCAAAAAAACTATGATTTACATTTAACTGCAAAGGGTACAGCTAAACCTATTGATGATGTTGTAAGTAAACTACAGGATATTCATGAAATAAAAAACTTTGAATTAGCAACAGGTCAGTATATGTCTATAAGAGTAAGTGAAAATAAAATAAATAAGTCTAATGAAAATTTAATTAAGGAGTATTGTGAACAGTATAAGAGTGGAGATAGTTATGAATACGAATTTATCAATAATGAATTAAGATTTCCAGGAGAGTTTGCAATAAAAAATAAAACAAATAATTTAATAAAAGGTTCTTTTGATAAGGAAAAAGCAATTAAAGAAAATGGTGTGATATTAGTTAGAAAAAGTTACTTTGAATCCAGTGGTAAGAAAGGTATAGTAGAGTTAACTAATTACAAAGTTGGAGATACAGTAAATTGTGAATATCTTGATGATAATGGTTCTAGTAAAAAAATGAAGATTAAAATTCTTGCACTAACTGATGAAGAACGTCTAGGAATGGGTTATCAAAATATGGGATTGCAATTTATAACTTATGATGAAGTTGCAAAAAACTTAGGTTTAAAATTAAATAGAAGCCTTATATTTATTGATTCAGGAGGAGATGTTAAGACTAAGAAGAAAGTAGAATCTTTAGCTGATAAAAATAATTTTAACTTCTACGATGAAAGTTCAGGAGGTGAAGAAGAAAAACAAAATTTAAAAGTTGTAAAAATATTTGTATATGGTTTTATAGTAGTGATATCTTTAGTAAGTGTTACAAATATACTAAATACAGTGAGTACAAGTATAAACCTAAGAAAAAGAGAACTTGCAATAATACAATCTATAGGAGTTACTCCTAATGGATTTAGAAAAATGATATATTTAGAAAGTTTTATTTATGGTATATTGTCCTTAATGTTTGGGATACCAATTGGCGTTGGAATGACTCTAGTTATGAATAAACTTATTTCAGGTGTAATTGAGTTTTCTCCTATCATACCATGGGTAGCAATAGCTATATGTATAGTAAGTGTTTTTATAATAACCTTTATAGCAGCTTATATACCAATGAGTAAATTGAACAAAGAAAATATAATAGATAATATAAGAAGAGAAAGTATCTAAATGTAAAAGTAATCTTTAAATATATAAAATATTATTAAAATCGTTTAATTGGTATAAAATATTATTATACTAATTAAACGATTTTTATTTATATAAGAAATCTAATAAATAAATTACTAGAGGTATTTAATTATTTAGAAAGAATTGGTATTATATAAAGTAAGGATTTAGATAAAGTATTTATAAATAAGTATAAATATTTGCTTTTATTGGAAAACAAAAGAAAAAGAAGGTGATTACTATTTCTCATATAACTGCGAAGAATATGTATAAAAGTTTAGAGGAAAGAATAAATAAGTTTCCACAAGGTGCTCCGCCATCAGATACATTATACAAAATACTAAATGTATTATATACAGAACAAGAAGCTAAATTAGTAGCTCAGCTTCCAATAAAGCCTTTTAGAGTAAAAACAGCAGCTAAAATATGGAGTATAAGTGAAAGTGAAGCATATAGAGTATTAGACAAACTTGCAAGTAAGGCTCTGATACTAGATATAGAAGATAATAAAGGGAAAAAATATATAATGCCTCCTCCAATGGCTGGCTTTTTTGAGTTTGCGATGATGAGAACAAGGCATGATATAGACCAAAAACTTTTAGCAGAACTTTACTATCAATATATGAATGTAGAAGAAGATTTTATTAAAGACTTATTTTATTCAACAGAAACAAAGCTTGGAAGAGTGTATGTTCAAGAGGAAGTTTTGACTAATGATAATGAAGTTAGTATTTTAGATTACGAAAGAGCTACTCATATAATCGATGAATCGACTCATATAGGTGTAAGTATGTGTTACTGTAGACATAGAATGCAACATGTTGGCAAAGCTTGTGATGCTCCTATGGATATATGTATGACATTTGATAATGTAGCAAATTCTTTAATAAATAATAAGTTTGCAAGACGGGTAGATAAGACAGAATGTAAAGAATTACTTCATCAAGCATATGAGCATAACTTAGTTCAATGTGGAGAAAATGTTAGAAAAGGAGTTACATTTATATGCAATTGCTGTGGCTGTTGCTGTGAGGCATTAGTAGCAGCTAAGAGGTTTGGAAATCTTCACCCAGTACAGACAACTAGTTTTATACCCAATATAAACCATGAAAGTTGTGTAAAATGTGGAAAGTGCATAACTGCATGTCCTATAGATGCAATAAGCAAGGTCAAGGAAAATGACAAAGAATATATAAAAATTGATGAGGACAGATGCCTAGGTTGTGGAGTTTGTGTTAGAAATTGTCATAAAAATAGTATTATGTTATTAAAGAGAGATGAAAAGATAATAACTCCAGCAAACTCAGTACATAGAGCAGTTCTAATGGCAATTGAAAAAGGACAATTACAAAATCTAATTTTTGATAATAATGCCCTAGTAAGTCATAGAGCGATGGGGGCTATATTATCAGCTATATTAAAACTTGAGCCAGCTAAAAAAGTTTTGGCTAGTAAGCAATTAAAGTCAGTGTATTTAGATAAATTATTAAGTATGAATGATAAATAGATAAAATAGGGCTATATTTAAGTAATATTACTTAAATATAGCCCATTTTAATATGTTAAGCTATTTCTTTTATTTGTTTAAATGAATTCTCATTTCCATTTCCACCAATTTGTGTTACAGATTTAAATCTCATAGTTTTAAATAGTTCTTTTTGATTATAATCTAATAAATTTCCTACTAATATTACAGGAGACTTAGTTTTTCCAGCTAAAACTCCAACAGATAATCCATCTATTAAATCATCTTGTTTATTGATTCCGTTTTTAGCAACGTATAAGTTGTCTATCTTAGTATCTTTATAAAATTCTTTTATTACTTTTGCATTAGTTTCATTTCTAGTGCTACCAGCTATTCTTTGTGGATTTTGAAGTTTATTTTCTATATTTTTAGAAACTGTGTATTCTCCACCAATTACATAAGACTTATCAATTTTTTTGTTTTTAAATAAATTGTTTATTTCAGTTATATTACTATTTTCATTAGTAAGTATTATAGGCATATCATTTTGAGCTGATACAGCTCCAATGCTTACTGCATCGGCTAATCCTTTTTCACCATTAACTATTGAAATCTTTGATATGTTGCTAATATTATTCAATTCCTTAGCAATGTTCATAGAAGTTTGATATCTATCACTTCCCGAAATTCTAGATACAGAGATATTATTTGATTTTATAGTATCTAGGGATTTTTCATTTACAGAAGCTTCTCCACCAACTACATACACATTTTTTACTTTTAATCTCTTCAATTCAGCTAAAGTTTTTTCATTTATTTGAGAGCTTCCAGTTAATAATATAGGAGCATTTTTCTTATATGCAAATGGTGTTGCAGCTAAAGCATCTGCAATTGCTGAGTCATTTATTAAAACTGCATTTTCAGCATTTTCCCAACCTGATTGACTTATTTTAATAGAAGTTTCATATCTATCAGTTCCTGTAAGTGCACTTGCATTTACTTCATCTTGATACGCAACTTCAAACTTAGCATTTGGACTTCCTGAGAAAACAATTACGCCACCTTTTGGCAATCTAACCCTATTATTATTTGTAACTAAAGAATAGTTTACAGGAACTCCTTTAGCATCATAAACAGCAAAAGATGAATTTTGAGGAAGATTAACTTCTATTTTTTTGTTTGCGATGTCATCACCAATCTTATACCATTTTGCATAACCATTAGATGCTAACTCACATGTAAAAGATTTTTCTGATGGCAAATTAGTTATAGAATCTTCACTAATGTATGTCTGTGTGGCAAAAGTTAAATACTCTGTACCATTTTCTTTATGAAGTTTAATATCAGCTAAGTCACGTCCCATCACACCAGGTATTTCTATAAAAGCATTTGAGTTATTTTCATCTGCTATTTTAGTATTAGCTATATAACCAGGAGTTCCATCAGAAAGGCCAAGAACTGCCTTTACAGAACCAAACATATAGTGTTGAGAAGTATATTTTTCATCTACTATATAGTAACCTTTATCATTTCTTTTTTTCCATGCTTCTTTGACACTATCTGATATATCATTATTATCTACTTTTTGAGCTACATAATATAAACTTGCTGTTTGACCTAATCCAGGAACATCATCGTAAGAGCTCATATTTAAATATGTAATGTTATTTTTTTCTTTTACAAATTTTAAGCAGCTATTACCTTTTTCAGATACAAATCTATCTTGACCTATGTATACATACTTATCTTCAGGTCCATTTTCTAGATAAGGAGAAGACACTGTTAAAGTACCATTATCATTAACATCAATTTTTATCATATTTGAAGAAGCGTAAAGACCACTGTTTTCTTTTAAATAACTTGGCATTTTAACTTGTTGTGGTTTACTGAATGTTTTATCAGGTTTTATTTCTTTAATTTTACCTTTTTCTTTTAGAGCAGATAGTAAAAGTTCTTGCCCAATTATTTCATTAAGTTGACTACTTCCGCCAGAAGAAACAACTGCAACTGCCATATTTTCATCTGGAAGCACTGTAAGATTACTGTGGAATAGTAAAGAGTCTCCACCTTTTGTAAGAGCCTTTAAGTTATATTGATTAAATGGATAAGTATTGACACAATCCCATCCTAAGCCATATCCAAGTATAGAATCTTCTCCCTCAGGCCATAGACCATTTAGATATTCTTTGTTTTCCATAGCTTTTACTGAAGAAGGTGAAAGAATACCATTTGAGTTTTTCATAAATGTTTGTGCAAATGTACATAGATTTTCTGCACTTGAATATAAACCACCAGCACCTATAGTATTAAAATTATCTTGTGGTACAGCATCTTCAAAATAAGGTACATAGGCTTTTGCAAGTCTTGAGCTATCAAAACTATCTTCTGGAGTTTTTGTATTTTGTAAATTAAGTGGACTGCTTATGTACTTGTCAATAAAATTAGTAAATGGCATACCAGATACTTTTTCGACTAAAATTTCAGCTAAAGTAAATCCATCATTACAATAGACAGAAAAAGCTCCTGGCTTAGCTTTTAATCTTTGTTTTTTTAATTCTTGTAGAAAACTATCGTGACCATAAGAATCATTGTCTCCTAATAAAAGAGCATTTTTTAAAGAACTTCCCATTAATCCAGATGAGTGATTTAATAGCATTCTTGGAGTGATTTCCTTGTATCTCTCGTCAGCCATTTTAAATTCAGGTATATAATTTACAACAGGAGTATCTAATTTTACTTTTCCCTCTTCTACCAACTTCATAACAGCAGTAGTAGTAAATATCTTACTGATAGATGCAATATTATACATATTATCCTTAGTTAAATTTTTATTATCTTGTCTACTGTAGACTCCACCATTACCAGAAATCTCAATTTTACCATTATCAATCAAAGCATATTGAGCATTTTCAATTCCATATTTAGATAATAAAGTTTTAATTTTCTCTTTAGCAAGAGCTTTAGTTTTTGGATAAGATTCTGAGTTTTTGCTATAATCATTTAGCTTTATGTCAGAACTTTGATATTTCTCCGAGTTATCTTTTACATTACTATCAGCAAAAGTAATATTTGGAGCAGCAGTAAATAACATACTCAATACTAATGTACTAGATAATAATTTAGAGAGCCTTTGCTTAAACATATTAAACTACCTCTTTTCCCTTTTAATAATTTATAATTAGCATAACATTCTTAATTATTTTAATCAACAGATTATTATTAATAAAAAAGTTTTTAATAAGTATACCTTTTTGCATAGCTGACAAAAATAAAAAAGAATATTTGTTGCTGTATTAAGAATAAAGGGTATAAGTAACATATAAAAATAAAATGGAGGAATCTTAGACATATGTACAAGAATATAAATAAGAAACAACTTAAAGAAATGATGAAAGATGAAAAAGATATTTTATTATTAGATGTAAGAACTAAAGATGAATTTAGAGAATGTAAAATAGAAAATGCTATAAATATATCTTTACAAGAGTTAATTAATAATATAGATGAAATTTATGAATATAAAGATAAAAAAGTAGTGGTTTATTGCAGAAGTGGTCATAGAAGTCTTACTGCATGCAATTTATTGGCTGAGGAAGGTTTTGAGCATCTGTATAATTTAAGCTCAGGAATAATTGATTATCTTAATTAAATCATGTAAGTTATATTGAATACTGAGTATATCCCTGTTTATTAAGCAGGGATATACTTATATGTTCATAATATAATTCAGAAAAGAACGAATTTTTTCCGTCTTTTCATTATTGGAAATATCTTTACGTAGTAATATGCCTTGTTGACCATATACACAAAAGTAAGCTGCTGTGTCAGTATCAGGAACATTAATTTCTCCTCGTATGTTAGCTAGTTGAAGTTGTTTTTTTACAATAGGAACAAGTTTTTCACAAATTTTTAAAGATAATTGGTCATGAATTTTTTTGCTCTTTTCTCCATGGCATACTTTATAGTAAAGGTTATCATCAGTTTCTATATCAATAAACGTAGGTACTTCTTCAATAATTTGTTTTAATGTTTTATCTGTATTGCCTATAATAGTAGACATTTTGTCTACTAGAGTCTGTGCATAGTAGTCTATAGCACTATCAAATAGGCATTCTTTTGATGTAAAGTAACGATAACATAACCCTTGTGCAACATTCATATGTTTTGCAATATCAGTTATAGAAGTTTTCTCATATCCATTTTCATAAAATAATTTTATTGCAGTATCTAAAATTTCTTGTTTACGTTCACTTGGTTCTTTAGTAATACGTGCCATATAGTATCCTCCTTATAATTTCAAGTACATAATAACATAAGGAATTTTGAAAGTCAATGAATGAATATCAGTCATTTATATTATGTAATAAATTTTAGTTTTGAAGTTAAAAAGGTAGTAACTGAGAAGTTACTACCTTTAATGTAAATATTAAGTACTATTTTAAAAAATATATTTAAATACAGAATTGATTTTTTAATGACCAGTTAAATTACTATCGCCAAATTTATCATTGAATGGTTTTATAATTCTGTTTATAGGTCCTTTTAGAAGTACATTTAAACAAATAGACAGAATCATAAATAGCAATAGAACTAATATATCTTTAGTTAAGTTTGGAGCATATATACCACCTACTGCTTCCCTTGTAGCACCTATTGCATAGGTAAATGGCATTATAGGGTTTATTCTTTGGAAAAATGTAGGTGTAACCTGTATAGGGAATGTACCACCAGAAGAACCAATCTGAACTACTAATAGTACTATTGCAATTGCTTTTCCTACATTTCCAAATACAGAAACTAAAGAATAAACAATAAAGTTAAATACCATGCTAGTAAACATAAGCAGAAGTATCAATAAAATTGGATGTTTTGCTGTTACTCCTAATAATAATATATCTCCAGTTCCAATTATGAAGCCTTGAATGAGAGCGATACTTAAAAAAGTAAGACCTCTTCCAAAATAAATTTCATATGGCTTATAGTTTCCATGTACAGATGTAGATAATAATGCTGAAAGAAGTAATATGCCTACCCATGTAGAAAGAACACTATAAAATGGTGTCATTGCAGAACCATAATTTTCAATTGGATATAATTTTTCTGTTTTCACTTCAACAGGTTCCTTTAAGAAATTAGATTTCGTCAATATATCACTTTCAAGTAAGCTAACTAATTTTTTCATATCTTCGCCATTACTAATCTTACTTAAAGTATCAATCAAGTCATCTAACATTCCTTTTGCTAGAGGCAGTTTTTCTCTTATTAATGATATACTTTCCTGTGCATTTCCTGAAAGACTTAGAGAAGTAGTCAGTATTTCTTCAACTTTTGGAAGTTTTGCTTCTGCCTTGTCTAAAACAGTGATTATATCATTTGCTACTTTTATACTGTTTGAAAATACGCTATTTATAGGTTTTGATATTTTTGAATCAAAATTATTTAAAATATTTAAATTAATTCTTCCAATACCATTTGATAAACTTAAAACATTATTTAATGCACTTATAGATGGTTGTTGCCCAGATATAACCTTGTTTTTAATATCATTCAATGTTGATATAGAAGAATCTATTTTATTGTTAGAGTCTTCTAGGTTATCTATTACATCATCCAATCTATGATTTGATGTAAGCTGATTTAATTTAGTTAAAAAGTCTTCTAATGTATCATTTAAAGATTGTAAATTAGAAAGCTTTTCTGATAAATTATCTATCAGCTTAGGTACATCTTCACTTCCACTATTTACTGCATCAATTAAATTTAATGTAAGAGAAGAAGCAGAAGATGAAAGGTCAACCATTAAATTTAAATCAGATTTTATAAGAGGAGAAAGTTCATCTAAATTGTTATTTGTATCCTCTAAGAATTTCTTTAAATCATTTGATAATAATTTTGTATCATTTAAAGTCTTTTTAATAGTAGGTAAATCCGATTTAATATCTTTAACTGTATCAGACAACTTTGAAGTAGCATCAGAGGCTAAATCAACAGTCTTATTTATATGGTCAAACCTATTTTGAAGATCGATAAGAGAACTTTCAACCTTCGTTAATTTTGGAAGACTATGCTCAATTCCTGCACCAACCCCATTTGATATACCAAGAACAATTTCACTTACTGTTTTTATGATTGTTTGATTAACTTGCAACTGTATTGTAGAAGCACCTTTGTCAGTAATCTTTGGTGCAACTGCATTTATTTTTTCATTTACTGTATAAATAATTTCACCTTTTTTGACATCATCTGTAATTAGTGATGTTAAATCTTTTGTAAAATTCTTTGGAATTTTAAGTGATGCATAATAAGTACCTTTTTTAACACCTTCAAGAGCGGTTTTTTCATCTACAAACTGCCAACCTAAACTTTTATTATCCTTAAGTTGTTCGATTAACTGGTCTCCTACATTAATCTTCTGACCTGCTATTTCATTTCCTTTATCTTCGTTTGTTACTGCTACAAGCATATTAGCAGTACTGCCATAAGGGTCCCAAGATGCCTTTATGTTGAACCAAGCGTACAAAGAAGGTAAAAAAGCAAGTCCTACAACTATTACAAGCACTGCATAATTTCCACGTATATCTTTTAGGTCATTCTTAAAAATTTCTAATATATTTTTTAAACCATTTGAAGGTTTTAAATTCTTGATATTATTCCAGTTTAAAATTTCTTTTAAACTATTAGTTTTTTTCAAATGTCTCACCTCCTAAAATATTTTGATAGAGAAAAAGTTAGATTTATAATCAATTTTAAATTATATTACTTTTTACACAAATAGTAAAGTTAAAGTTTTGTCTTAATTTTAATACATATATATTATATATAATAGTATGCTATAAATATATATAAATATAGGAAATAAAAACAAATAATTTATAAAATATTATAGTATAAAAATTAATAATAAAACAAATATTTATAATTGATATAATCAATTAAATTAGTCATTATGATATACTTTTTATAATGAGAAAATTCTATGAAGGGATGATTAAATGAGGTATTTTAAAAAATACATAAAAAAATATATAGCATTATTTCTGACAGCAGTATTTTTTTTGACACTGGAAGCTTTTTGTGATTTAGCTCAACCAACCATAATGGCAAAAATAATCGATATAGGAGTTTCAAATAAGAATTTAGATTACATATTATCAACAGGGGCTTTAATGATAGGTATAACCTTTTTAGGTGCAATATTTTCAATAATAAGAAGTATAATCTCAGCAAGAGTTTCTCAATGTTTTTCTTACGATTTGAGACAGGATGTGTTTGAAAAGATAAATACATATTCATTAAAACAAATAGATAAATTTGGTAGAGCTTCATTAATAACAAGAATCACTAATGATATTAATCAAATACAACAATTCGTCCATGGAATGATGAGAGTTTTTATAAAATCACCAATTATGTGTATAGGAAGTTTAATTATAGCCATAAAACTAAACTTGAAGATGTCAATAATTATCTTAGTTGCAGTTTTAATTATATTTATTATAATATTACTAAATATGAAGATTGGATATAGACTGTTTAAGAATGTACAAGAAAGCACAGATAAAATAAATTCAAAATTAAGACAGTTTCTAGGTGGTATAAAAGTAGTTAAATTATTTTGCAGATACGATTATGAAAGTGAAAGTTTTGAAAAGCTAAATGAGGAGCTTTTCAAAAATAGTAGAAAAGCTACGACAATGATGTCATTTTTTAGACCTACAATTACAATAATTATTAATGTTTCCATAATAATAATATTATTAATTGGAAGACATTTAGTTTATTCAGGAGAAATTAAAATTGGAATTATAGTTGCTTATGTAAATTATATGACTAGGATATTAACATCACTTATAATGATTTCTCATGTTTTTAATGTTTTTGTTAGAGCAAAAGCTTCATATGAAAGAGTAAGTGAAGTTTTACTTGATGATAATGAAGAAATAATTGAGAAAAATGTTAACTTAAATATTGAAGAAAAGAAAATTAAATTTACAAGTGGGGATATGGTTTTTGAAAATGTTTATTTTTCATATAATAAAAATACAGATGAGAAAATATTAAAAAACATATCTTTTAAAATAGAAGAAGGTCAAAACATTGGTGTAATTGGTCAAACTGGTTCAGGAAAGACTTCTTTGATAAATTTAATTCAAAAATTATATATAGTTGATAGAGGAGATATTAAGATTGGAGGAAATAGTATATACAGTATTTCTGAAGAAAGTTTAAGGGAAAAAATAGGTGTAGTATTTCAAAATAGTAGTGTGTTTGGTAAAAGTATACTAGAAAATATAACTATGGGAAATGAGGATATAAGTAAAAAAGATGTTATAAATTCGTGTGAGTTAGCAAATGCAAATCAATTTATAACAAAACTTGAAAATTCTTATGATGAAGTTTTATTTCAAAGGGGTAAAAACTTATCAGGAGGACAAAGACAAAGAATTACAATAGCTAGAGCTATAGCAAAAAAACCACAAATATTAATTCTTGATGATTGTTTTAGCGCAATGGATATCAATACAGAGACAACTATAAGAAAGAATATAAAAGATTATATAAATAATTTAAGGAACAAAGAAAATAAAAAATGTACCATTATAACTATTTCACAAAAGATTAGCTCTATAATTGACTGTGATAAAATTTTAGTCTTAGATGAGGGAGAGGTGGTTGGATTTGCTACACATGAAGATTTACTGGTTAGTTCTCCAATTTATAAAAAAATTTTTGAGTTGCAGAACTTAGTAAATGAAGATGTAAATTAAGGAGGAAGTATATTGAATTTAAGTACTGGAAATCAAAAGGTCAGTAGATTAAAGAAAAAAGAGAAGCCTAAAGATTTTAAAAAAACATTTAAAAGAGTTTTTATGTACTTTAAAAAAGACAAAAAGATTACTAGATTTATTTTTTTGTTGGTAATAATCGACTCAGTTATATCAACTATAATACCATATACTCTTGGAAAAGTAGTTGACATAATAAATGTTGATACTTATTCAAATTCCATTTTATTCAAAGGTATAATTATATTATTATCATTTTACATAATTGAATTCTCAGTTAAACTATCTAAGGGGATATGTACAGCTAGATTATCTCAAAGTATAGTTAAAGAGATGAGAAGTAATTTGTTTTTAAAATTTAAAAATCTGCCAATAACCTTCTTTGATAAAAGTTCTACTGGAGATATTATGAGCAGGGTAACAAATGATGTTGATAATATTAGTACAGGAATCTCAAATTCATTAGTGCAATTAATTACAGGGATTTTAAATATATTGATGACCTTTATTATGATGTTTATATTAAGTCCAGTTTTAACATTTTGTAGTATTATATTAATACCAATAGTAATGTTTCTAAGTAATTTTATAGCAAAGAGGACTAGAGTCCTTTTTAAACAACAACAAGTTGAGTTAGGGAAGTTAAATTCTCATATTGAAGAAATGGTATCCAATATAAATGTAGTAAAATCTTTTAATTATGAGAGAAAGTCTGTAAATGATTTTAGAAAAATTAATGATAGACTACTGAATATTTCACTAAAATCGCAAATATATACATCTCTTTTAATGCCTATTATGAACGTAATTAGTAACATAGGGTTTGCGACTATATGTATTATAGGTGGAGTTTTGGCATCTAAGGATATTATAACTATAGGAGTTATAGCAAGTTTTTTAAGTTATGTAAGACAATTTACAAGACCCTTAAATGAATTGGCAAACTTATTTAATACATTACTTTCAGCAATAGCAGGATGTGAAAGAGTTTTTGAAATTATAGATGAAAAAGAGGAACAAGAAGTAAATGGTGTATTTAAAAGTAAGTTTAATGATAATAAGAATGATAATTTAAATGCTTCTTTTGTAAACGGAAAAATAGAATTTAAGGATGTAAGTTTTTCCTATGATTCAAAAAGGAAAATTCTAGATAATATAAATTTAAGAATAAAGGCAGGTACATCAAATGCTATTATAGGGGAAACTGGTAGTGGGAAAACAACAATTATAAATTTAATTACAAATTTTTATCAAGTAGATAAAGGAAGTATATTTTTAGATAGTGAAGATATATATTCTATTGACAGAAATTATTTAAGAACTTGTTTTGGAGTAGTCCCACAAGAAAGTTATATATTTAATGATACAGTTATGGAAAACATAAGGTATGGAAATTTAATGGCTACTGATGAAGAGGTCATATATGCTAGTAAAATAGCAAATTTACATAAATTTATAACGAAAATGTATGAAGGATATAATACTGTATTATCTGATAGGGGTGAGGATTTAAGTGAAGGTCAAAAACAATTAATAAGTATTGCTAGAGCAATATTAAAAAATGCACCTATACTTATTTTAGATGAAGCTACAAGCAATATAGATATAGCAACAGAGGCTAAGATTCAAGATGCAATAAATAATTTGACTTTTGGAAAGACAAGTATAATTATAGCTCATAGATTAAGCACTATATCAAATTGTGATAATATAATAGTTTTAGAAAATGGTAGAATTATAGAATCTGGAAATCATAAAGAATTAATAGAATTAAAAGGTCATTATTATAGAAACATACTGTTAACACAAGGAAAGTAGGTATTTAGAAAAAACTTTTAAAAAAATTGTTTAAAGGAATATGCCTCGGGTATATATAAATTAACTTGATAAATAAAAAATTTAATTTGATATATAAAATTAGGAGGAAAGTAATTATGAAAAAATTTGTTTGTACAGTATGTGGATATATACATGAAGGGGATGCTGCACCAGCACAATGTCCAGTATGTAAAGTTGGAGCTGATAAATTTGAAGAAATGAAAGGCGAAAAAAATTGGGCTGATGAGCATAGAATAGGTGTAGCTCAAGGTGTAGATGAAGAAGTGATTGAAGGATTAAGAGCTAACTTTGTTGGTGAATGTACAGAAGTAGGAATGTATTTAGCAATGAGTAGACAAGCTGACAGAGAAGGTTATCCAGAAGTAGGAGAAGCTTACAAGAGAATAGCTTTTGAAGAAGCTGAGCATGCTGCTAAATTTGCAGAACTTCTTGGAGAAGTTGTAGTTGCAGATACAAAAGAGAACTTAAGAGTTAGAGTTGATGCTGAGTATGGTGCAACTGATG
>JABBZI010000043.1 GCA_012955965.1 Clostridioides difficile | reverse complement strand
GACAAGCTGACAGAGAAGGTTATCCAGAAGTAGGAGAAGCTTACAAGAGAATAGCTTTTGAAGAAGCTGAGCATGCTGCTAAATTTGCAGAACTTCTTGGAGAAGTTGTAGTTGCAGATACAAAAGAGAACTTAAGAGTTAGAGTTGATGCTGAGTATGGTGCAACTGATGGAAAATTAAAATTAGCTAAAAAAGCTAAAGAATTAGGATTAGATGCTATACATGATACAGTACATGAAATGTGTAAAGATGAAGCTAGACATGGTAAAGCATTCTTAGGATTATTAAATAGATATTTTGGAAAATAAATTTAATATAAAATAGAATTTAAGAGTATTTCATTTATAATTTTAAAAAATTATGAGTGAGATACTTTTTTTCTTTTTACTTTACTTGTTGTTTATAGTTAGTATATTTTAAAAATTGAGCAGAATTTTAAGCGTAGTAGTAATTAAGTTTATAAAATAAGAAATTAGTTTAAGATGAAAGTTAGACTTATAAAGAGTAAATTGACATACTAATAAGATTACATTAAACTAAGTATAAAAATATTGACTATTTTATATAGGAGGTGGGTAATCTGATAAAGCGTATACATAAAAGTGATGTAGCTATTATTGTGTTACATGAAATCTATGGAGTTAATAAATTTATAGAAGATATTTGTCAAAAGTATTATCAACATGGCTTTGATGTATTTTGCCCTGAACTTTTGGGTAAAAAAAGAGTGTTTTCATATTCCGAAGCCTCTAACGCATATGATTTTTTCATAAATAATATTGGATTTGATGTT
The DNA here is from genome assembly GCA_012955965.1 of Clostridioides difficile. Taxonomy (GTDB): domain Bacteria; phylum Bacillota; class Clostridia; order Peptostreptococcales; family Peptostreptococcaceae; genus Clostridioides; species Clostridioides difficile_G. The sequence goes on along the minus strand of JABBZI010000043.1, from coordinate 21,056 downwards.
TATAAAAAGGTAGAAGGGCTTATAAATGACTTAAAGTCAGAATACAAATATGTACTTGTTGTAGGATATAGTGTCGGTGCAACTATTGCGTGGAGATGTAGTGAAAATTCTCTTTGTGATGGTACAATTTGCTGTTATGGTTCTCGAATTAGAGATTATATGGATATAATTCCTAAATGTCCTACATTGTTAGTATTTGCAAAATATGATTCATTTGATGTTTATTATGTTTCTTGTCAACTTTCTAAAAGACAAAATATTCAAATCGAGATTTTAGATGCAAATCATGGTTTTATTGATACATATTCAAAAAATTATTCTGATATTCAGACACAAGTGTTTAGTTTTAAAGAAAAAAGTTTTCTAGCTAAATATTTATGATAATATAGCTTATTATAAAATATATAAAAATTTAATTAATTTGAAAGATTTCTTATGGCACTACTGATATTTAAAAATATTAGTAGTGCTATTATATTTTAGTACTATTAAGTTTTTGAGATATAATTAATTATAATAATTATAGTATTAATTATATTTTTATGATTTTTAAGGTGTTATTATAAGATGGTATATTCAAACAGACAATAAAAAATTATTATGGTTGAATAAGAATATTATATGAGAATATTGCAATTTGATATATTTACCATTACAATAAAAGTAGTTACAACTGAAACAGTAAATAAGGTAAAGTAAGTTGGCAAATTGGAGGTTTTTAAATATGAAAGCATTTAAAAAGAACTTCTTAGTACTTTATTTGATATTTTTACTTATTGTATCGTGTAATAATGTTCAATGCTTTGCTGATGAGTCTGAAAATTCAAAAAAAATACGAGTTGGATATTGTGATAATTATGGAATTATATCTTCATCCAAAGAACATTCTTATACAGGATATGGTTATGATTATTTAAAAGAAATTTCAAAATATACAGGATGGAAGTATGAATTTGTAAAAGGGTCCTGGGAAGAATGTTTAGATAGATTAGAAAAAGGTGAGATAGATTTACTTGGACCTTTACAGAGTAATGATGAAAGAAATAAAATATTTAATTTCCCTAAAATAAGTTCAGGATATGAATATAGTGCATTATATACAAATGATAATAACTACGATATGTTTTATGAAGATATAAATTCTTTTAATGACATGAGGGTAGCTGTGCTAAAAGGAAGTTTTCATAATGTTGAATTTGAGAAGTATAGAAAAGAAAATAAATTTTCAGTGAAATATATATATTGTAATTCTATCGATGAGTTAATTGAGTCTGTTAATAAAAATAAAGCAGATGCTTTTGTTTGTGGAAGTATTGTAAATGCAAAAGGAATGAAAATAGTTAGTAAGTTTTCAATGGAGCCTTTTTATTTAGCTACTACAAAAGAGAAAACTGATTTAGTGAAAGAATTAGATTATGCTTTAAAAGAATTAAAAATGAATGATATGTACTATGATATGGAATTATATAAAAAGTATTTTAAAAGAGATGTTACTAATTCTATAGCATTTACTCGTCAAGAAATTAATTTTATTAAAGCCAATCCAAAGCTTACTATGGTATATGATTCTGAGTGGTCTCCTGTTGAATATTATGATATAGAAAGTAATTCATTTAAAGGGATAAGTTCTGACTTAATGTCAATTATATCAAAAAAATGTGGTATAGAATTTGAATATATTAAAACTAAAAATTATAATGAGAGTCTTAATTACATCAAAAATGGAAAGGCAGATATGGTTTGTGGCTCAATTAATGAAGATGATAAAGAAAAACGATTTAATATGAAACTGACAAATCCATACATAAATATCCCAATAGTTATGGTTGGAAAACTAGGAACCAATCTCAATAGTAATTTAAATATTGCTTTAACAAATAGCTATAAGTCTATTGACTCTTATATAGAAAAAAGCTTTGAAAATTCAAAAACAACTTCTTATAAATCTATAGAAGATAGTTTAGATGCTATAGATGAAGGAAAAGCAAGTTTAATGGTACTTAGTTCTTATCAGTTTGATGAACTTTTAAAAGAAGGAAAATGCAATAATTTATCTATTATATCTGTTTTAGATACTAATTATGGAATGTGTATAGGAGTATCAAATAAAATTAATCCAATACTGATATCAATTTTAAATAAATCAATAGGTAAAATTACGGATGAACAGTTAAATGATAGTATATATTCTAATACTATTAATAAGCCCTATAAGGTACCATTTGGTATCATTTTTAAAGAGTACTCAGTACAAATTGTTATGTGTATTTGTATTATATTTTTAATTGCCATCAAATACATAATTTATAATAAGAAAAAGAAAGAGGATTCTCTAAAGAAAATTGCATATACAGATACATTAACAGGAGCAGATAGTATAGAAAAGTTTAAAATAAATGCAGAGAAGCTATTTGCTAAAAATAATCCAGAATCATATGTGTTATTTTATATGGATGTTGATAAATTCAAGTATATAAATGATATGTTTGGATATGATGTGGGTAATAGTACTTTAATACATATATCAAATACTGTTACAGGTGAATTACATGAGGATGAAATTTTTGCAAGAGTTTCTGCTGACCATTTTGTTCTTCTTATTAGATATAAGACAGATGAAAATATCAAAACGAGGCTGAATAGTATTTATAACAAAGTTCAGATATTTAGTAATCCGAAGATACATTACTATAAGTTGATTTTAGATTGTGGTATATACAAAATAAATAAAGATGATAGGGATATAAACACTATTATGGACAGAGCAAATACTGCAAGAAAGACCATAAAAGGTGGTCATAAAAATTCATTTGCTTTTTATAATGATGAAATGCATAAGAAAATACTAAAAGAAAAAGAAATTGAAAATACAATGGTAGATGCTCTTAACAATGGAGAATTTATTGTGTATCTTCAGCCTAAATACAGTCTTTCAGATTACCAAATCATAGGAGCTGAGGCACTTGTTCGTTGGGACAATCCAAAGAAAGGTTTAATACCACCAATAGAATTTATCCCTGTATTTGAGAGAAATGGTTTTATTGTAAATATTGATTTTTATGTATTTGAGGAAGTATGTAAAAAGATTAGAGAATGGATAGATGAAGGTCAGAAAGTGGTACCTATATCTGTTAACTTATCTCGAATGCATTTTGTAAATAGCAATTTTGTCGAGAAGTTTAGACTAATAGTAGATAAATACAGAATACCAACAAATTTTATAGAATTAGAGCTAACAGAAACAGCAGTATTAGATAATATAAACGGTTTAGTTGATACAATGAATCATCTAAAAGAAAATGGGTTTGTAATCTCTATGGATGATTTTGGAACAGGATATTCTTCACTTAATCTTCTAAAGGAATTGCCTGTTGACATATTAAAATTAGATAGAGCATTTTTTACAGAAAAAGATGAGAGTAATAATGAAAAAATTGTTATATCTAATGTCATTAGAATGGCAAAAGAGTTAAAAATGAAAGTAATCTCAGAAGGAGTAGAAACCATTTCGCAATTGGATTTTTTAAAGCAAATTGGATGTGATATGGTACAGGGATACTTATTTTCTAAACCAATGCCAGTAAAAGAATTTGAGAAAATAATTTTTAAAAAAGAAGAAAAGAATGTATAAGTAATGTGAAAACATTTACACAATGAAGATGCTTTAATATAGTTAAATATACTGTATTAGAGCATCTTTATTTTTGTATGAAATTTTATAGGATTTATTAATAGGCCGAATCAAATGAGAAAAAAAATCAAAAGAATACAATAATCACTTGCAAAGTTTATACTATTGTGATAGACTTAAATCAAAATTAGGAATTGTAAAAAGAAGGAAAAAAATAGGTGATTATTTTAACTGCCTAAAATTTAAGATAAAATATTGTAATTTATATATGAGATAACGATTGCTTATAAATTTAAATTAGTTTAAGAGGAGGAATATTATATGATGCCATTGATACTATCAAATACAGGAGAAGAAGTAGTTATAAAGAAGATTTCAGGAAGTGACAAGACAAGAACTTTTCTAAATAGTATAGGTTTTGTAGTAGGTACAAATGTTAAAATAATTTCTAAGATAGATGGTAATTTAATAATAGATGTAAAAGATACTAGAGTTGCATTAGACAAAAAGATGGCAAGCAGAATAATAATATAGGGAGGTAATAATATGAACAGACTAAAGGATATTAAGTGTGGGGAGACTGTAAAAGTCAAGAAGTTAGAAGGAGAAGGAGCCACACGAAGACGTATAATGGATATGGGAATTACGAGAGGTGTTGATGTATTTGTAAGAAAAGTAGCTCCTCTTGGAGACCCAATTGAAATAACAGTCAGAGATTATGAACTATCAATTCGTAAGTCAGATGCAGAAAAAATTATCGTGGAATAATAAAATTAATTAGAATAGGTTTAGTGCAATTATATAATGAGAATGATTTTCTGTATCATGAATAGTTATGTACTTAAATAATAATGGAGGGAATGGAAATGTCAATAAAAATAGGTCTCATAGGAAATCCTAACTGTGGTAAGACAACAATGTTCAATGGGCTTACAGGTTCATCGCAGTATGTTGGGAACTGGCCAGGAGTAACAGTTGAAAAAAAAGGTGGAAAGTTAAAAGGAAATAAAGATGTGGAGATAGTAGATTTACCAGGTATTTATTCTTTATCACCATATACATTAGAAGAAGTGGTTACACGTAATTTTATGTTAGATGATAAACCAGATGCAGTAATAAATATAGTAGATGCATCAAATATAGAGAGAAATTTATATCTTACAACTCAAGTTTTAGAATTAGGTATACCTACTGTTATAGCTCTTAACATGATGGATATTGTTAATAAGAATGGCGATAAGATAAATATTAAAAAGTTATCTGAGGTTATAGGTTGCCCAGTTGTAGAAGTGACAGCAGTTAAAGGTCAAGGAATCATGGAAGCTGCTGAAAAGGCAATTGAACTTGCAAGTAGCAATAATAAATTAAATTTTAAATTACCTTTTGTTGATGAAAGTAAGGTAGCAATAGAAAAAATTGAAAAGATAATAGAAGAAAAAACTCCATACATAGATATGGAAACACGCTGGTTAGCTATAAAGTTATTTGAAAGAGATGAAAATGTTATACAAAAACTTGATATTCCTAAAACAATATTGAATAACATAGAAGAAATAACTGGAAATTGTGAAGATGAATTAGATGATGACAGTGAAAGTATAGTAACAGCAAATCGTTATGAATTTATTAGTTCAATAATTTCAAGTATAATAAAGAAGAATAGAAAAGGTAAGGAAACTGTATCAGACAAGATAGATAAAATTGTAACAAACAGAATATTAGCATTACCTATTTTTGCACTTATAATGTGGGGAGTTTATTATATAGCAGTAAGTTCATTGGGTGCTGTAGCAACTGATTGGACTAATGATGTACTGTTTGGAGAAATTATTCAAGGAAATGTAAGTAATTTTCTAGTTTCTTTAAATGTAGCTGATTGGCTACAAGGACTTGTAGTTGATGGTCTAATTGGTGGAGTAGGAGCTGTATTAGGATTTGTTCCACAAATCATGCTTCTATTCTTACTACTATCAATACTAGAAGATTGTGGATATATGTCACGTGTAGCTTTTATAATGGATAGAATTTTCCGTAAGTTTGGTCTTTCAGGAAAATCATTTATACCAATGCTTATAAGTTCTGGTTGTGGAGTTCCAGGAGTTATGTCAACTCGTACTATAGAGAATGATAGAGACAGAAAAATGACTATTATGTTAACTACATTCATTCCATGTGGAGCTAAGATTCCAATAATAGCATTATTTGCAGGAGCATTATTTGGAGGAGCTTCATGGGTAGCACCATCAATGTATTTCTTAGGTATTGTAATGATAATCATCTGTGGAATTATATTAAAGAGAACTAGTTTATTTGCAGGAGAGCCATCTCCATTTGTTATGGAATTACCTCAATATCATGTTCCAAGTGCAAAAGGTGTTTTAATACACATGTGGGATAGAGGAAAAGCCTTTATAATCAAAGCAGGTACAATTATATTTGTAGCTTGTGGAGTAATTTGGTTCTTACAATCATTTAACTGGTCATTACAGATGGTAGATGCTGGAGACAGTATATTAGCTAGTTTAGGAAATATAGTTGCACCAATATTTGCACCTCTTGGATTTGGAAACTGGCAATCATCAGTAGCAACAGTTACAGGTCTAGTAGCTAAAGAAAATGTAGTTGGAACATTTGGAGTTTTGTTTGGTATATCAGATGCAACAGAGCAAGACCCAGCACTTCTTGGTTCAGTTGCAAGTATGTTTACAGTAGCTAGTGCGTTTGCATTTATGGCATTTAATATGCTTTGTGCACCTTGTTTTGCAGCTATTGGAGCTATAAAAAGAGAAATGGGTTCCTGGAAATGGACATGGATTACATTAGGATTCCAGACTTTAACAGCATATATAGTTGCTCTTCTTATCAATCAAGTTGGAAGTTTAGTTTTAGGAACTGGAGGAAGCATTGCTGGGGCAATAATATCTATAGTTATAGCAGTAGCAGTAGTGTTGATAGTTTTAACTTATTCAAATAGAAATATGAAAAAAGAAAAAATCGGTAAATTAAGTTATATGAAAAATTAATTCATATAAATAAGGAGTGATAAATATGGCTACATTTATCATAGCAGCTATTGTAGTAGTATTAATGGCGTTAGCTGTAATGCATATGGTCAAAAATTCAAAAAAGAATGGTAGCAGTTGCGGGTGTGGTTGTTCTGGATGCTCAAGTAGTAAGAGCTGTAATAGCACTAAAAGATAGATAAAATAAGAACCTGATAAAAAGTGAAATTACTTTATTATCAGGTTCTTATTTTTTATATAAATAATAAATTTCATGTTTGAAGTAGGTTAGACTATGCTGTAATTTTAATGTATAATTATAGACAAATATATGATTAGGAGGGATTATTGCTAAACAAAGCAATATAAATGTATCTTATGTTTAAATTTGATGTAACGAATGAACTTATGTGTATAGCAAGGGGAAGTGGCAAATTTTTTGCAAAAAAAGGTGCTATGGTAGCCTTTAAAGGAAATTTTAATTTTGAAAAATTATTATTGGGTCCCAATAATGGTGGTGGTTTAGGAAGAGCACTATTAGGTCATGTTCAAAGGTCATTAACAGGAGAACAAATGCCAATAATGGTTGTTGAAGGTGAAGGTGAAATTTACTTGGCTCAAAATGCTTATCATGTAGATGTAATATCGATTGACCCAGGTGATTCAATTTATGTTGAGAGTGAAAATTTATTGGCATTTTCTGAACAATTACATTATAGTGTAAAATTAATTGGTTCAGGAGTACTATCTCAAAAAGGTCTTTTCACTACACATTTAGTAAACAAAACAGGCCAAAATCAAGATGTTGCCATAATAACAGATGGGAATCCTCTAATACTTGAAGGGCCTTGTTGTGTGGACCCAGATGCCTTAGTAGCTTGGACAGGAAGAGAACCATATCCAAAAGTAGCAAAATTATCATGGAAGACTTTTATTGGTCAGACTTCAGGGGAATCTTATCATATGGAATTTGTTGAACCTGGACAAATAGTTATTATACAACCATCTGAAAGATTGTCTGGCTTAAAAACAGATTCTACGCCTTCTGATAGAATGAATTCAGGTGGGTTAAGGATTGGTATAGATTAAATTTTATAGTTTGGTTTAATAATTATTTAGGATTTTAAAAAATAAAAAGAGTATCAGGGATAGATATATTAAAAGGAGTTTTATATGATTGAGAAAATTCATAAAAAGTTCAAAGGATATTATATTTTTTTAATAATTTTAATTTTATGGAAGATTGTATGTGTTCTGGGAGTATGGAGTAGTTATATCTTGCCTCCTCCTGAAAGAGTTTTAGATACTTTCATAAAGATGATATATGATGGTTCTATTTTCTTAAATGCTTATGCCAGTATAAAAAGAATATTGATAGGTTTTTTAATAAGTTCACTGATAGCTATACCACTTGGAGTTGTATTTGGAGTAAATAAAAAAATGTATGAATATTTCAAACCAGTATTTGAGTTTATGCGAAGTACACCTCCACTAGCCTTGATTCCAATGCTGATTTTATGGTTTGGCATAGGTGAAGAATCCAAAATTATAATTATCATTTTAGCATCCTTTTTTCCAATATTTTTAAACACATTAAAAGGCATAAAGAATTGCGATAATAAATTAATAGAAGTAGGTAAATCTTTTAATTTATCTAAAAAGAGGATTTTTTATAAAATAATAATTCCTAATTCTATGTTAGATATTGTTGTTGGACTTAGTTTAGGTCTAGGATATAGTTTTAGAGCTATAATTGGAGCAGAACTTATTGCAGCTTCTTCAGGTCTAGGATATTTGATTTCTGATGGAAAAGACATGTCAAGAACTGATGTTGTATTGGTAGGAATTTTTGTTATTGGTTTTTTAGGCATACTTTCAGACTATCTATTTTCAAAGGCAATAACAAAGTTTAGTAAAGGGAAGCAGGTTGATTTAAATGGTTAGAAATGGATTTTTATTAGAAAATATACATAAAAAATATTTAGTTGATAATAAAGAACACTTGGTTCTTGATGATGTATCTCTAAATATATCTAGCGAAGAAATCACTGTTATATTAGGTGAAAGTGGATGTGGGAAGACAACTTTACTTAGAATTTTAGCAGGTCTTGAAAACGCTACCAGTGGGAAGGTATATTTTTATAATGATAATAAAGAATGTATTCCAAAAGTAGGAGTAGTATTCCAAGAAAGCAGACTCATGCCATGGTTGAATGTGAGTGAAAATATACTTTTACATACTGAAAAAAAGAATAGAAATAAAGTTGATTTAGATAAGTATTTAAAAATGATGAAGCTTGAAAAGTTTAAAAACTCATATCCAAATGAATTATCAGGGGGGATGGCTCACAGAGTAAGTATAGCAAGAGCACTTTCATTCAATCCAGATATTTTACTGATGGACGAGCCATTTGCGGCACTAGATTACTTTACAAGAAGAAAAATGCAAAGAGAAGTTGTAAATATTCATAAGAATACTAAAAAAGGTGTAGTATTTGTAACTCATAATATAGAAGAAGCTATGGAAATAGCAAAGAAAATAATTGTTTTTAGTAAAAATAAAGGGATTAAACAGTTTAGTGTCGAAGATGAATATAATAGAGATTTAACTAAAAGCTATTATATAAGCTTAAAAAAAGAAATATTAAGGGAATTGGGGGAGTTTTAATTGATTAAGAGAAACAAAAAGATTTTAGCAGTGATGACATCTTTAGTAATGGTGTTAGTTGGTACTGTAGGTTGCTCAACAAAAAATGATGAGAAAGATGCACCTGCAAAAAAAGAGGCTAGTTTACCTAAGGAAATAAATCTGACTTATGTGAAATCACCACTTAATGTTCCTAGTATACTGGAAAAAAAGGATGATTTATTTGGAAAGGAATTTGGAAAAGACAATATAAAAGTTAATTTTCATGAATTGACAACAGGGCCAGAACAAACTCAAGCACTAGCTGCAGGAGAGATAGACTTTTTACATGCATTAGGAGGTACATCTGCAATAATAGCTGCTTCAAATGGTGTTGGTCTTAAAGTCACAAATATTTATAGTAGATCACCAAAAGGATATATGCTTATAACTAATAATGAAAATATTAAATCTATAAAGGATTTAAAAGGTAAAAAAATAGTAGGACCAAAAGGGACTATACTTCATCAATTGTTAATTGCTGCACTTGCTAAGGAAGGCTATACTATAGATGATGTTGAATATGTAAATATGGATATTCCTAGTGCTGCTTCTGCATTAGAAAGTAAAAGTGCTGATGTAGCAATGCTTGCAGGTCCAACAGCATTAAAAACAATAAACTCAGGTGCTAAGATGATTGTAAATGGAGAAGGCTTAGTTAGTGGAATAATAGTTACTGCAGTAAGTGATGATTTTGCTGAAAAATATCCTGAGTTAGTAAAAAGATTTATGAAAGTTCATGAAGAAACTTTAAAATATATGGATGAAAATAAGGATAAAGTAATGGATGTTGTATCTAAAGAAGTTGGTTTATCTTTAGATGAAACTAAAGAAATGTATTCTTGGTATGATTTTAGTTCTAAAATAACAGATAAAGATATAAAAGAGCTAGAAGACACACAAGAATTCTTAATGTCTAATGGAATGCAAGAGAAGAAAATAGATATTAAAGATATGTTGTACAATCAAAACTAGAATATTAAATTAGGAAATACACCCTTTTTATTATGGAAACAGTATAGTAAAAGGGTGTATTTATTATTATATAAAATACAATTAAAAACAGCTTACTATTTTATCTACACTTATGTAGTCTAGTAATTTTCTCATTTTCTTACGATGAAGTAAAAACTTAGAATATGTGTCTTCTGATTGTTTTGTATCTCCGTAAACCTTCCAATATTTAATCATAGAAACTTCATAATTACTATATCCCATAAATCCAATTACATCTTTAAGAGGATATCCTAAAAAAATTCCTATTTCATCAGGGAAAGTATCACCCTTAAGTTTATCTACTAAATGTTCTAAATAGGCATTAACATTCGTATTTTGTTTATATCCTAGAAATTTTAAAAAATTTATTGTTTTTTTACATTTTAATCTTTCTGATAATGCTTTTTTGTTTACAAATAAGATTTTTAATCCTTTTTTCTTTTTATCAATAACTATAAAATCTATTTTTCTACATTTATATAGATATTTGTAAATATCACTGATTTTTTCCTCTCTATTTACATCAGTAAATGAAATATTTATTATTTCAGCAGGCTTAGAGCCTAAAAAAACTGGACCTAAAACCTCTAAAAGCCATTTTATATATGATGAGTCAATTTTATTTTTACAACAAAATTGTGAATTACAACAAGACATAAAAGATAACCTCCTTCAAGTGAAAACTAATATCAATTAATTAGATTATACTATGAATGATAATCAATATCAATAATAAATTTATATTTTTTTTATTTAGTTACTTATTTATTATAATTTCCCAAAAAATAAATTATATCTTGTTTAATTTTAGTAAATAAAAAATAAAAATATAGAAATACTAAATTAAGAAAGAAATATATTAAAATTTTTGTAATACAAAACATCTAGGAGGATAATAAAAATGAAATTAAAAAGAACTTTATTTGTAGGACTAGCGTTAGTATTAGCTATAGGAATGACTGCATGTACTAAAAAAACAGAAGAGCCAAGTGAAAATGCAGGAAAAAATCCCAATGAATCAGTAAATAATAATGAAGGTTATATGAATTATTATTCAACAAGTTATAACGATTATATAGCAGGTTTAAATAGATATTCTATTTATGATACACCAGAAAGTATAAATAACCAGTTTAAGGATAAAGAATATCCAGGAAATGAAAAATACTTGAGTGATGTAAAAGCTGCATATAAAGATAGTAGAGATAAAATACAATCATTTGTAACATCTCTTAAAAAAGATGGTAAAACAGAAGACACAGAGTTAAAGAAAATGAATGATGAACTAATAACTGAAGGTGAAAGATTAATAAAAGATATAGATGAGAGAATAAAAAAATTAGATAATGTATCTGATGAAGATATGAAAAAAGGTCAAAATGATTTTATGAAGTTAGTTCATGGAACAGAAGATGTTGGAAATGATATAGGTAGTGGTTTTAGAAAAATGATAAAAGATATGAATGATAGACTGGGAATAACAGGAAATAATAAAAAATAATAGAGTAAATACCTAGTTAGAAAATAAAAAAGCTTTAAAATATATAGAAGCCCTAAAGAGATTATCTTTATTGGGCTTCATATCTTTTTATATTAATCATGCTTTAACAATTAAGTTGAATATTCAAATTTTTAAATAATAGTAATAGATTAATATTATACCTAATAAGAAGTAGGTGTTTTTCATAAAAAAGATATAAATATTATTATCTTGTCACATTAATATTTCCATTATTAGTTTCGACATTGATTGTTATATCAGGATGACTACCAATTATACCTTTTGCTATTCTTTTCTCAAGTGTAATATATCTTTTAAAATTAGTTGAAATCAAGCCATTTTTTGTTGTTGCTATAAACTCAAACTCTAAATCTTTAGGAAGTATAATATTAATGTCATCATTTTTATTAAAGAATGAAAGATTATCAGTCACTTTAGCATATTTGATATTTAAATTTCCAGAATTATTGATTCTATAATTTCCTGAACCAACAGCAGATTTTATATTAGCATTTCCACTTGTGGAAGTATATGTAACATTTCCATCTATTTTGTCACAAGTTACATTACCACTGGTTGTTTCTATTTTAATTTGATTTGCTTTTAAATCTCCTAGCTTTAATGTGCCACTTGTAGAAGATAGATAGATATCTTTGGCTTTTGCTACATTAAAATGAATAGTTCCAGTTGTACTGTCAGAATGCAGTGATGATAAGAGAATCTCAATATTTGAAAAATCAATATTTCCATCAGTTGTCGTGACAGTTAAATTTTCATGGTAAGATGTAGGCAAGTAAACTTCAATATAACGTGAAAAACTACCTTTGAAAAGAGGCTTACTCCCCTCACTGATTTTGATGCTATTACTATCTTGATTTATTTTTGCATGGTAACTATTTTTATTGGTTGTCATATACTCCTTGATAATTAGTTCATCACTTTCACTTTCAAAAAATGCTATTTTTTCTTCATCATATGAAATGGTCAAGTTTAGTATATCATCCAAAGAAAAATGAAGTTCGTTTGCCAGGGAAGAAGTTTGTGAATGAGAGCATCCAGTAAAAGTTAACATACATGTTGCCATAGCAATACAAATCGTAATTTGTTTTTTAAGTTTCATATTATTTTACATCTCCTTTGTAGTAAATGAATAATTCATTCATAATAAATGTAAAAATTAGAGGTCCTAGAGACCTACCAATTTTATTTTTTGTATGCAGTTATAATGTTATCCATACAAATCTGTTTTGCCAAATCCGATGAAATATCTTGTGTTTGAAAAGAAGTATAGTGAATGTCCATAGCCCACCAAGATAAAATTTCGATTATAAGCGTAGTAGATAGTTCAATATGTTCTAACTGACGAACAGTTCCTCTTGTAATAAACTCAGTCATATAATGTGTCATAGTATCAAGAAACTGTTTGCGATAGGTTATATAATACTCTGATAGTCTTTTAAAATCAAATTGATTTTTTTCTATAAACAAACACCCAACAGCATATTGAGAAAGAATATCAAATGAATCAGATATAAATTCTTCAAAGCTATAACCTATAAGATTATTCTTAAGATGTGAAGCAAAAGTGTCTCCAGATTTTTTAAAAATATCAATAATCTGATTTTCTAATCCAACAAACAAATCATCTGTAATTGGTTTTGAAAAACTATTATTAATGAAATCAGGTTCTATTGTACATTTAAGGATAAATTGCATAATTTCCTTTTTACCTGCAAAGTTAAGATAAATTGTACCTACAGAAACGCCTACTGCTTTTGCTATGTGGTTAATCTGAGTTTTTGTATACCCTTGCTTAATGAATAAAGTTGTGGCAGCATCAGATATGTCTTTAATACGTTGGTCCAAGTGTTTCACCTCCTTATGAATGAATTATTCATTTATAAAAATAATAGCTTCTTCTATTTGAATTGTCAACTCTAAAAAATTAAAGAAATTAAGATTATAATTTATTTAGTGGTTAGTTTTTTATGTTCTTACTTTATTTATAGGAGATATGGATAATTTACTATCATGTAATATATTTTTTATATTAATGATAATTTAATGGTTATATAATATTATACAACCATTAAAAATACAAAGGTTTAGATGATATAAAATCAATAAAAAATAATTATTTATTTTTGCTAAAACTAATAAAAAATAAGAAATTTGAATAAATTTATTGACAAATATTATTAATGAATATATCATATATAACATAGCAACAAATGATAATCAAATTAAATTTTAAATTAAATAACGTCTTATCAAGAGTGGTGGAGGGACTGGCCCTTTGAAACCCGGCAACCAGTATATTTTATATACATTGGTGCTAAATCCTGCAACTAATATAGTTGATAGATGAGTATAAATAGCTTTCTAAGCCTGAGTTTATACTCAGGCTTTTATTTAGTTATATATAAAATACATAAGCGAGGATAAACATAAAAACTGAGCATAATATAGGGAGGAAATTTTATGATTAGCATAAAAAATGTTAATAAGTATTATGGAAAGATTCAAGTGCTTAAAGATGTAAGTATTGAGATAGAATCTGGAGAAATTTTTGGAATAATAGGTCATAGTGGTGCAGGAAAATCAACACTACTTAGATGTATAAATGGCTTAGAAGAATATCAAGAAGGTAATGTGCTTGTTTCTGATAAAGAAGTAAAGTCATTAAATGAAAAGCAAATGAGAGATTTAAGAAAAGAGTTAGGTATGATTTTTCAACACTTTTCATTACTTGAGAGAAGAACTGTATTTGATAATGTAGCATTACCATTGGAATGTTTTGGATATACAAAATCAGAGATAAAGAAAAGAGTTTTAGAGTTATTAGAAGTGGTTGGAATATCTGAAAAGAAAAATGATAAACCTAGAAATTTAAGTGGTGGCCAAAAACAAAGAGTTGCAATTGCCAGAGCCTTAGCACTAAATCCACAAGTACTTCTTTGTGATGAGGCAACTTCAGCATTAGACCCAAATACTACAAAATCAATTCTTTCATTACTTGAAGATATAAATAAAAAATTAGGAATAACAATAATTGTTGTAACTCATCAAATGGAAGTTATAAAACAGATTTGTGGAAGAGTAGCAATAATGGAAAATGGAGAAGTACTAGAGGTAGGAGATACAGAAGAGATTTTCTTAAGAAATACTAAGGGACTTAGAAAATTAATAGGTGAAGAAAGTATAATTTTACCAAAAGGAACAAATATAAAGATACTATTCCCTAAAGATATTTCTAATGACGCTATTATAACGACTATGGCAAGAGAACTGAATATAGATGTATCTATAATATTTGGTAAATTAGAACAATTTAAAGAAGATATTTTAGGTTCACTTATCATAAATGTTTCAGATAAAAGTGGGGAACAAGTAAAACAATATCTAACTAGTAAAGGCATAAGATGGGAGGAAATGATAAATGAATAGTTTAATCGACTTTTTAACAACACTATTTCCAAATGCATTGTTGCAAACTTTGTATATGGTTATAGTACCAACTATAGTAGCAACAATATTAGGATTTATATTAGCAATCATATTAGTAGTCACAAAACCAGATGGATTAAAACCAAATAGCACAATAAATAGTGTTTTAGGGTTTATAGTAAATATATTTAGAAGTTTCCCATTTATGATACTTATAGTTGCAATGATTCCAATAACTAGATTAATAGTTGGAACAAGTATAGGGGAAACTGCTGCAATAGTACCAATAACTATTGGTGCAGCGCCATTTATCGCTAGAATCATAGAAAGTTCATTAAATGAAGTTGACAAGGGATTGATAGAAGCTGCAAGGTCTTTTGGGGCTACAAAGAGACAAATAGTATTTAAAGTTATGATAAAGGAAGCTATGCCTTCAATAGTATCTGGAATTACATTATCAATAATATCTATACTTGGTTATACAGCTATGGCGGGTGCAGTAGGAGCTGGAGGATTAGGTAATGTAGCGCTTATCTATGGATATCAAAGATTCGATACAGCAGTAATGGTGTATACAGTAATAGCACTTGTAATATTAGTTCAGATAATACAAGGTATAGGAAATCTAGCTTACAAGAAACTAAAATAATTTAATCATAAATATTTTAAAGAGGGGGAGCAAAAAAATGAAATTAAAAAAATTATTATCAGTAGCATTGGTGTCAGCAATAGCAATATCAGCAGTTGGTTGTTCAAACAAAGAGGATAAGAAAATACTAGTAGGGGCTTCATCAAATCCACATGCAAAGATATTGGAAGTAGCAAAACCTTTATTAAAAGAAAAAGGATATGATTTAGAAGTAAAAATATTTGATGACTATGTACTTCCAAACACAGCTTTAGATGAAGGTTCTTTGGATGCTAACTTCTTTCAACATATTCCGTTTTTAGAGGAAACTGTGAAGGAGAAAGGATATAAACTTACGTATACATCTAAAGTCCATATAGAGCCAATGGGATTCTATTCAGAAAAAGTTAAGTCATTAGATGAAATAAAAGATGGAGCAGTTATAGCAGTACCAAATGATGCAACTAATGGAGCTAGAGCACTTAAATTGTTAGCAAAACATAAATTAATCGAAATAAAAGATGGAGAACTTATAACTAAAAAAGATATAACTAAAAATCCTAAAAATATACAAATAAAAGAAATGAATGCAGAGCAATTACCAACAGTATTAAAAGATGTTGATGGAGCAGTTATAAATTCCAATTACGCTTTAACAGCTAACTTAAATCCTACTAAGGATGCTATAGTAATAGAGTCAAATGATTCTCCATATGTAAATATAATAGCTTGTAGAGAAGATAATAAAGACAGTGATAAGATGAAAGCTTTATCAGAAGCTATGAACAGTAAAGAAGTTAAAAAATTTATACAAGACGAATATAAAGGAAGTATAGTTCCAGCTTTTTAAATTGAATATACAAAATCTATAAAATGAGTAAAATTAAAAATATTTACTCATTTTTTTTTATAACTAGAAAGTGACAAATTTTTTGGAAGAATTGTGGTAACATATTTATAGGTAAAACTATATAAAAATGAAGAAGTGGTGGGGAATATGGAATCTAAGGGAACTTTAAGCAAGAATAAGGTCTATATACTAGCTAATGGGGTATTTTTGATTATTGCACTTTTAAATATAAATTTGTATACAGTTTCTATAAATATGTATAGGATAATTTTACTCTGGATATTTGGATATTCTATAGTTTATATAACTAGTTTTAAAAAAGACGAATTTATAAATATATTAAAGGCAGGATGTCTCGTATTAGTTTTTGTAAGTATTTTAGGAGTAGCAGATTTAAAACTTCAAAAATTCCAAATTGTATTACTAAATTTAAGTATAATTAATATGTCTACTTTTATATATTTAACCATTTCTAAAGTGAAAAATTTGAGAATAAGTCCTGTATTAATTTTTTATAGCACTTTTGTCATAGTAGACTACTTTATAAGAAATATTTTTAGTGATTTTAACTGGAATATGATTATTATATTAGTTAATATTGTCGTGTCGTTGTTTAATTTGATATATTTGTTGAATAAACTTGATAGTACAGTTGAACACTATAAATTAATAAAAGATTTATCATATTTTGCTTTCTTTACAACTATTATAGGATTTATAGCAATTTGTTTTAGTATAGTAGATACAGATAGATTTATAGGTGTAGTATATTTATTATTATGTAACCACACTTATTATGTATATGTATACAGTCTCAATAACAGAATAGTATATCCATATTACGAGCTTGATTATATAAATAAAAAATTAAGTAGAAAGTCAGAGCAATTAAGTAAGATAAATTTAGCTATAGAAAAAGACATGACTATACAAAGGACATTGAAAAATTATATAGACCAAAGAAAAGAGTTATTGAGACAAGCTCTTGATACAATACCAAATGTATGGATAGTAACAGATTATGACTTTAATATAAGCTATACAAATAATAAATTTAAAAATGAGTTTTCAAAAGATATGAGTAACTTTTATAAAATATTAACATTTGTTAAAGAAGATAAAAATGTAGCTGAAAAATTAAAGAAGTTTGACAATGATATAAGTATAATCGACAAACCAGTCAAATTAAATGATAAAATATATCTGTTGAGTTTAAGTAATAATAAAGATGAAAGCAATTATTTAATAAGCTTAAATGATATTACAAATGAAATCAAAATGGATGAAGAAATAAGACATATAAATAAAGATTACGAAAATATTATATTAAATATTCCATCTCCTATACTTGTAAGAAGTGCTGAAGGTGGAATAAAGAAGAATAAGATAATAAGTATAAATAAGAAATATGAAAAGAGTTTTAAATGTAATTCAAGTGATTTAGTTGGCATGACATTGGAACAATATTTTGAAACTTTCAATATAGATTTCTTTGATAATAGAGCATTTAAAAGATTAAATCTTACACAAGAAAAGAAAGCTGAAATAGTAAGCTACAATGATACGGCAAACTGCATAGTTAATTTTGTAATGTCTGACATAGATGGAGAAGACCGTGTTGAAGAAGTTAGAGTTGGAGACTATTGGTCAGATAATAAACTATTTAAATTGCTTACATTTAGAGATATAACTAAAGAGATAAATATACTTAGAATAGTAAATGAACAAAAGATAATATACGAAAAATTACTAGATGCTATACCAGAGGCTATTTTTCTTGAAGATTTAAGTACATCAAGAGTTTTGTATACAAATAGAGCTTTTAGAGAATTATTTGGAATTTCTAGTGATGTATTAGGAGCTACAACACAAAAATATAGAAATATATTAGTAAAAAAATACATAAATAATTTAAATATAGGAGAGAGAGAAAAGAGTATTCACATAGTAAATGAAAATAATCATATTAGAGAAGTAAAAATGATATCAAGAACACTGTATTTTGGTCAAAAGAGAAGTAGAGTGAGAATTATTAAAGATTTGAGTGTGCAAAGAGAGTCTGAAAGACTTAAGAAGGCATTAATAAAACAAAGACAGTATGACCAAATGAAGATGGAGTTTTATGCTAATATATCTCATGAACTTAAGACTCCTTTAAATAATATATATAGTTCAGTTCAACTTGTCGAAAATCTTTATAAAAAAGGAAAAATAATAGATTTTCAGGATATACTAAAAGAACATATACAAATAACTAAACAAAATATGTTTAGATTATTGAGACTAATAGATAATATAATAAATATTTCTCAAGTTAAGTCAGATATATATAAGATTAAAGCAGTTAATTTTGATATTATTGATATAACAGAAAGAATAGTTACATCCATTAGCAGTTATGCTAGGTCTAAGGGAATAGATTTGATTTTTGATACAAATGAGGAAACTATGAGAGTAGGGCTTGACCCAGAATCTATAGAAAGAATAATACTGAATATATTATCAAATTCTATAAAGTTTACTTTAGAAGGTGGAGAAATTCTTGTAGGTATATATAAAAAAGGAGAAACAGTAGAGATACTTATAAAAGATACTGGAATAGGTATAGAAAAAGATAAATTGAGTGACATATTCAATCGATTTAAACAAATTGAAAATAGTGGTATATCAAATGAGTTTGGAAGTGGAATAGGATTGTGTCTTACAAAATCATTGATTGAAATTCAAAATGGAGAAATTTACATAGACAGTAAAGTAGGAGAAGGGACTGAAGTGAAAATTATATTCCCAATTAAAGAAGTGGTTGAAGAAGTCTATGATAAGTCAAATTATAATGACAATATTGAAAAATTTGAAATAGAATTTTTTGATATATATAAATAATAAATACATCAATCTATTATTTGTATACAATTATGAAATGTATACAATCATAAAATAAGTTGATTTTATTTATGTTTTTAGCTGGACTTAATTTATTGCAAATAAATTTTATGAGGTGAAGTTTTGGAAAAGGATTTTTTTAGAAAAAATGGAATTGATTTAGCCAAATCAGTACTAGGTAAATATCTTATAAGAAAGTATGAAGATAAAACAATTGTTACTAAAATCATAGAGACAGAAGCTTATATGGGTATAAATGACAAAGGAGCACATGTATATGGTGATAAAAAAACTGACAGAACAAAGCCATTATATTTAGATGGAGGACATATATATGTTTATTTAATCTATGGTATGTATAACTGTTTAAATTTATCAGCAAATGTAGAAAATATACCAGAGTGTGTATTAATAAGAGGAGTAGAACCTATAACTTTTTTAGATGAGATATCTATAAATAGATATAATAAATCTTACAATGATTTGAGTAAATATCAAATAAAAAACATTACTAATGGGCCAGGAAAACTTTGTAAGGCTTTAAAAATAGACAGGAGTCTAAATAGTAAGAGTATAATGGGTGAAGAATTATATATAAGTGATTTTTATTATGATGATGAAGGTATAAAGGTATTTAGTAAGGACGAGATGGATATAAAGGCTAGTAAACGTATAAATATAGATTATGCAGAAGAGGCAAAAGATTTTTTATGGCGTTTTTATATAGAATAAGTCTTGATGTAAGTGAGATATATATTTATAGGAAAATTTTTCTATAGATATATATCTCATTTTTTTACAGGATTTTTAATTTAATAAAAATAAATTTATAAGTTACAAACATATTTTAATAAATTTATAATTATTTTACTAATATAAATAAAGATATATTTTGGCGAAATTAGCTATAAAAATTAATTTTTTTTTTGTATTTTATTAAAAATGATAAAATTTGTATAGGGAATTAACATATTTTATAAGTAATTAATTAATTATTAAAGAATGAAGAAATTTTGACAAAAAAAGAAATTCTATTTAGAATAGAGATATATTTAAAAGAATCTTATAGAGACTATATTATCTTTCTTATATTAAGCAATTCTTATTAAATAAAAAACTAGAGGATGTACTTTAAAAGGACATAAAACACTTCAATAACACTTGACAATCTAAAAATTGACAAGCTTGTATCTAAAAAATATGTATAATATTAAATTGTAAAATAGAAGATGTTGAATAGTAAAAAAAGACATTGAATAGATGTCATTAAATTGTAAGATTATGTTATAATTATAAAAAAGGATGTAAGAATGTGTAGAAATAATAATAGAATAATTTGAATTTTTAATAATTAAATTTAAATAAGACATGCAACATATAAAATATAATTTAGATATATTGATTAAATAAAATATATTAATAGTTTTAATAT
>JABBZI010000042.1 GCA_012955965.1 Clostridioides difficile | reverse complement strand
TTCTTCGATATTGAAATTTAAAGTATTAATTAAAAAAGAAATAATAAAAAAATAGCATATAAAAATCTAAAAAGGGAGTTGAACTTAAAATTTGATTGGAAAAAAATCAATTTTGAGACAACCCCTTCTTTTTATTTGATATTGTATTTTTAGTATATTATAAAACATTCATTTTTTTATTCTTTTTTCTCATTTGCTTTTTTCCAAATTCCACTGAAATATCAAAAAACGATGAAATATTTTCTGTAAAAAATTTGTTTTTATGAAATGCAATATCAAATGTCCTCTGTAAATTGATACCCTCAATATCACAAGACCATAAAAGATGTTTTTTTAAATAATCTTCAACAAGTAATTCAGATATAACTGCAATACCAAAATTATCTACAACTGCCCTCAATATAGCTTCAGAATTATAACATGACCATCTAATATTCATCGGTATTTTCAATTCTTTTAACTGATTTTCTAGCTGTGCTCTTGTGCCACTTCCCAACTCACGCATAATTAGTGGTTGATTTGAAAGCTCTGAAACATTTATGTAATCTCTTTTGTAAAATTCATGCTTATTAGAACATATAAGCACAAGGTTGTCATTAATAATACTTTTTGTAATAATATCTGGATGTTTTATTTTACCTTCTACAATTGCAATATCTAATTCGCTATTAAGTAGTTTCTTTGCAATCAACCTTGTATCCTCTACAAATACTTCTGGCTCTATCAAAGGGTTTACCTTATATAATTCTAATATTATTGGGCTTATTACGCATGTTCCAACGGTTACTGTAGCTCCAACTCTTATACGTATATTTTTTGCACAGTGTTTCATGCAATCATTCATTTCTTCATTTATAGCCAAAAGATGCCTTCCATATCCAAGAAGCTTTTTACCTGCTTCTGTTAAGTATAATTTTTTTGAAATTCTATCAAATAACTTAACTCCATACTCTTTTTCTATTTCTGAAATAGCTTGGCTAACTGATGACTGTGTAATATACATATTTCTTGCTACTTCACTCATTTTGCCACATTCGGCAACCTTAACAAATATCTCAAGACTTCGAATAGTCATATTATCACAACCTTAGCAAACATTAGTAAATACTTATGATTTTATTAATATTTTAGTATTTTACAAATGTATTGTCAAGAATTATAATTTTAGCATAGAGTTATAAAAGAGATTGGAGTGTGATATATTGTGAAAGTATTGATTATAGGTGGAGTTGCTGCTGGAACAAAGACTGCTGCAAAAATAAAACGTGAAATGGGTGATAACTGCTCTGTTACAATCCTAAATAAAGGTGAAGATATTTCTTACGCTGGTTGTGGTCTACCATACTATGTTGGCAATATAATTAAGGATAAATCATCTTTAATTGTCAATACACCTGAAAGTTTTTCGAAGCTAACAGGAGCAGAAGTTCGTTGTGGAGTTGAAGTTACCTCTATTGATAGAAATACAAAACAAGTAAATTTAAAAACGATTTCAACAGGGGAAGAAGAAAATTTAAGCTATGACAAACTTGTAATTGCTACAGGAGCAGACCCAATAAAACCACCAATACCTGGCATTGACTTATCTGGAGTATTTTTTATGCGCACTCCAAATGATGCTATAACATTAAGAGATTCTATTAGAAATGATGTTAAAAGAGCTGTTGTTATTGGAGGCGGTTTTATTGGTCTTGAAATCGCTGAAAACCTTTCTGCAATGGGAATACGTGTAAGTGTCATTGATATGGCCGAACATGTCATGCCAGGATTTGATACTGACTTTGCAGAATATGTTGAAAATCATATGGCTGATAAAGGTATCATGATTTTTACAGGGGACCAAGTTGTAGGTATTGAAGGTCAAAATAAAGTTGAAAAACTTCGCACTAAAAATAGAGTCATTAAAACAGATTTAGTAGTTATGTCAGTTGGAATTCGTCCTAACACAGACTTTCTAAAAGACACAGGATTGGAATTTGCTCCAAATAAAACACTTATTGCAGATGAATATATGCTCACAAATGATAAAGACATATATGTAGTTGGAGATTGTGCATTTGTAAAAAATTCTTTAACAAATAAACCTACATGGTCACCTATGGGCTCATCTGCAAATCATGAAGGTAGGATTTGTGCACAAAATATATCTGGTAAATCTAAAACTTATAAGGGTGCTCTTGGAACAACAATAGTAAAATTACCTGAGCTCAATGCAGGAAAAACAGGTCTAAGCAAAGAAACTGCTGAAAAAGAAGGTTATAGTGTTTGTTCTGTAACTATAGCTACTGATGACAAAGCACACTATTATCCAGGTGCTTCTAATTTTATTATAAGAATGGTTGCTGAAAAAGATACTAGAAGATTATTAGGTGTTCAAGTTATGGGACCTGGAGCTGTTGATAAAATAGTAGATATATCTGCCACTGCAATAACTTTAGGAGCTGACCTTTATTCATTAGAAAGTATGGACCTTGCATATGCACCACCTTTTTCAACTGCTATTCATCCATTTGTAGTAGCAGTAAATGTTTTACAAAACAAACTTAATGGAGAACTTGATAGTGTTTTACTTGATGAAATAGAAGACTTTGACAGTTGGACTAAAATAGATGTTTCAAAAGCTCCTTCTATTCCTAGTTTACGTTATCTTCCTGTTGGTGAGATTAATGGAGAAATTGAAGGTCTTTCTAAAGATGAAAAAATTCTTCTTATATGTGCAAAAGGTAAAAATAGTTATATGGCTCAAAATCGTTTAAGACGCTTTGGCTATACAAATACGAAAGTTCTTGAAGGTGGAATACTATTTTATCCAAATCTTAAGGTAATGGAGGAGTAATTATGAGTAATATTACAGCAGAACAAAAAAAAGAATTAAAAGGTAGAGGTTTTTTACCAAGCAGAGATGGAGAACATTTTGCAGCACGTATAATAACTGTAAATGGAGTGATAAATACATCACAGGCAAAAAAAATTGCAGAAGCTGCTGAAAAATTTGGAAATGGTCAGTTAGCATTTACTACTAGATTAACAGTAGAGTTACCTGGTGTAAAATTTGAAGATATTGAAGCTTTGAGTGAATTTATTGCTAGTGAAAATCTAATCACAGGTGGAACTGGCTCAAGAGTTCGTCCTGTCGTAGCTTGTAAGGGTACTGTTTGTGTTCATGGGTTGACTGATACACAGGCACTAGCTGCTGAAATACATCAGGAATTTTACAAAGGTTGGTATGATGTAAAGCTACCTCATAAATTTAAAATTGGTGTTGGAGGATGCCCTAACAATTGTATTAAACCAGACTTAAACGACCTTGGAATTGTTGGTCAACGTGTACCTGATTACGACTCTGAACTTTGTGTTGGTTGTAAAAAATGTGCGGTCATGGAAGTCTGTCCTGTCAAAGCAGCTAAATTAACAGATAAGGGTAAACTTGAAATAGATAGTAATTTATGTAATAATTGTGGAAAATGTATAGACAGTTGTAATTTTGATAGTATTGAAGAAAAAGAATCTGGCTATAAAGTATATATAGGAGGAAAATGGGGTAAATCTGTTCGTCCTGGAACACAAATTGATAGATTATTTTCAAAACAAGAACTTATGACTTTAATTGAAAAAGCAATTCTTTTGTTTAGGGAACAAGGTAAAACAGGTGAACGTTTTGGAATAACAATTGACAGAATTGGTGTTGATAAATTTATAGAAATGCTTTTATCAGATGATGTTTTAGAAAGAAAAGAAGACATACTTGATGCTCCTCTACACCTTAAAGGTGGAGCTTTATGCTAACAATAAATATTTTAATTGTATAAATGTCACTAACATATATAATTTAGTTAAGAACAATTAAAAAATTAAGTGTCATAAATAATTTGTAAAGGTATATATAAATATATCTTTACAAATTATTATTTTATAATAACTATTTATTAATTTTATTTTAATTATATAAAATACACAATAAGTAATAATGTCTGATATTATCAAATTAATTTTGAATTGTATTAATTGAAAAATTAACTATCCCTCTATTTCCATCTTGATTTACAACCAAATACCATGTTCCTGTATTAGGTACTTTCATTCTGCATAGATTTTTCTTAGCAAATCCGCCATAGTAGTCATAATTTTTTTGATTTTTAAATTTTACATAGTTTATATGATCTAGCAATATTACATTAGCTTGCCTCTCTAAATTTACCTCTACAATATCCCCTTTTTTTAGATTCATCTTACTATAACTATATTCCATTGAACTACCCCTCCAGTATCGAATAATCTTTGTTATTTACTCATCTCATATATATGAAAATCCATTTAAAATATTATAAATACTATATAATTACGTTATTATCCAGCTTTAACTTTGTCTACTACAACCCAAAGTTTATTAAAAATATTATTGGCAACGATTTCCCCATCCCATACTACTTTTTCTTCTTTATTTTCTAATAAAGCATAATACCCAGAGTCAGAACTTTCATCTTTATAGACTGTAACGTAAAATTCTTCATCACTATATCCAGGCTTATCTTTAAAGTCTTCAGATATTTTACATTTTAATGTATATCCTTCTAATTCTTCCTCTATAAACAAATCAATTCCTCCAATCTCTATATTTTTACTAATTATACCATATTATGATATAATCTTTGTATTTTATCGTAAATTTCTATTTTTTCTTTATTTCATAAATGAATTATATGATTTTTTGTTTTTTTACTTTACATTATATTAATTATCTCTTTTATTTTGTTATATATTTCTTTATAATTCATAAATTTACTCTTTAGTTTATCCCACTTTATATTGATAAATATAATAACTCACTTAATATTAAATAACTTACATTTTCTTAATTGCTGTATTTGTATTTTTTATTGTCAATTATTCTTTTTTTAAGTAAGTTATATTAATTAAAATATAATAAAATTGATTTAAAGATTATACTAAAATTATTATCTATTAAAAATAATAAAAAAAACAAGTATTCTATCTAATATAAAATACTTGTTTTTTATGATTATTTTTGACTTTCTAGCATTTCATTTAAAGCATCATATGTGAAATTTATTATTTCTTCACAACTTACTTTATTTTTCTTTAAGGATGCACATATTTCTGTACTGTATCTATCTCTTACTCTATTCATTAATTCTCTTGAATACTTTCTTGCCATATTTTCATCCAAATTACTATTTCGTCCATTTAGATAACCTATTATAACAATAGCTGCATTTACAGCTCCACAGACACTTCCAACAGTAATCCCAACTCCCATACCACTTCCTATGGAAATTGGTATATCTGTGTTATGTTCTTCATTATAAGACTTTATTAATGCCTCTGCGCAAGTGTATCCTTGGCTATGATATATTGATGGTCTTGTCATTTTTATACTTCCTTTCAGATTTTATTTTATTACTTCTTAATATTATAAATAGTAACAATATTTTTATATAATGTTTTTGTACCTATAAACTCTAACTTATACTTATGACAGATAAACTTATAGCTTTCTAAATTTAAACTACTTTTTATTTATAAAATTATCTTCACTAAATCTTTCAAATGATATACTTTTATTATATCTTAAATTTATTTTAGTTTCTGTGACTTAGTCACACAATCTATATTTATTTACAACAACTTAATCTAATTTTCCAGTATTATATAATATACATTTATGTACTAATTTTGATTTTTTAGACAGTAATTTAATTCTATTAAATTAAGCAATATATTATTGATTTTAATTCTTTGTATTTAAACAAAAGATTTGCTAAAATAAAAATAAGCAATACTACATAAATCAAACCCCGAGGAGGTTGTCAAATTGAAAAAAATACTTATAACAGGTGCATTAGGACAAATAGGTTCCGAATTAACAATAAAACTTAGAAATGAATATGGAGAAAAAAATGTAATTGCTAGTTCAAGAAGAACAAAAGAAGGAAACCCTGTGTGTGAATCTGGTATATTTGAAATATTAGATGTTACAGATAAAAACTGCTTCTTTGAAATTGCAAAAAAATACGATGTAGATACTATAATTCATCTAGCTTCTCTACTTTCTGCTGTTGCTGAAAGTAAGCCTTTAGAAGCATGGAATTTAAATATGAATGGATTAATAAATGGTCTTGAAGTAGCTAGAGAACTCGATTGTAAATTTTTCACACCTAGCTCAATTGCTGCATTTGGTGAAAATTCTCCAAAAAATATGACTCCTCAAGATACATTACAAAGACCTAATACTATGTATGGTGTAACTAAAGTTTCTGGCGAGTTACTATGTGATTATTACCACTCAAAATTTGGAGTAGATACTAGAGGCGTTAGATTCCCAGGTCTTATTTCTTATGTTACTCCTCCTGGTGGAGGAACTACAGATTATGCAGTTGATATATACTATGAAGCATTAAAAAATAAAAAATATAAATCTTATATAGCAAAAGGTACTAAGATGGATATGATGTATATGCCTGATGCACTTCAATCAATAGTGGATTTAATTGAAGCTCCAGATGATAAACTTATTCATAGAAATGCGTTTAACATTACTGCTATGAGTTTTGCTCCTGAGGAAATCGCCGCTTCTATAAAAAAATATATCCCTGAATTTGTAATAGAGTATGACGTAGACCCTGTAAGACAAAGTATAGCTGACTCTTGGCCTAATTCTCTAGATAGCAGTAGTGCAGAAAAAGAATGGAACTTTAAATTCAATTATGATTTAGACAAAATGACTAAAGACATGTTAGAAAAATTATCAGAAAGAGGAATTGGTAAATAACAACTAATCTCTTAATATTAAAAGAATTCAGAGAATAAGATATTTTATGTTTATGAATTAAATCTACAAGATGTTATTTTATATACTTTTTCTCTGAATTCTAAAGATAATTTATTTTAAACATTTAACAAGCTATTATTTTTATATACCAACTATTGATAATTTTTTTATGTATTAATTATACAGAATAATCTTAAAATCTAAAATGAAAGGAAAAGCTACTTTTTTAAGTGTGATAAAAATTTACTTGAATTTTACTACACTTTTCATAATATAATGTAAGTAGCAGGTACTAATATTGCTAAACTTAAGGGAAATTAGAGAGGAAATAATTAAAAAATATATAGGTGATAATTTAATCTCTGAACTTACAGAAGAATTAAAGAGCATACTTATAACCGATTTACAGTCTAACCCATTTAAAAGTAATATTGAACTTAGTATAATACCAGCAAATATAGAAATATTTAAGAAAATAGAAAACACATTATTAGATTCTAAAGTTAATTTAAAAATGGGTTGGGAAAGGATACTTATAAATTACATACTAAAAGATTTATTTGAATTAAATTATGAAATAAATAAAAGTTGTAATGAGCCTTTGATGTTTAGAATCATTATATCAATTGATTCTTATGATGCTTAGTTGCAATAAATAATATACATGAGGATGTGCTTTATATTTATGAAATACAAGTTATTTATAGACTTTGAATTTAATATGCTAGATGACAATAAAAATAAATTAGAATATAATGGGGCTGAATTAATTTCAATTGGTGGAGTTTTAGTTGATAATGAATTTAATATAATAGATGACTATTATTCTTTGGTCAAACCAAAATATAACGAAATACTTTCAAATAAATGTAAAAAACTTACTAAACTAAATCAATTAGATATTGATAACGCTCCTAACCTTTTATATGTTATGGATGATTTTTATAGATGGTTTTGTAAATTTAATGATGTTACTATATACAATTGGGGTGATTTTGACATTGCTGGTCTTCTAAATTCATTTAGAGTATGTAAATATACTGGTAAATGCTTAGAGTTGTTTAATATGATGATTGACATTCAACCTTTTATATCTCAGCATATCACATACAATAATAGAATCTTATCTAAACAATTATCTTTACTTAATATGAAAAAGATTTTTTCTGTAGAAGGAGACATTAAACACAACTCACTTTCAGATGCTATGGATTTAATGAATGTATGTAAAAGCTTTTACCTTAACTATCCTAAAGATGTTGATACTCTTGGAGAATTATATAATAAATTACCTCCTATCAAAACTCCCTTATATTATATTCCATACTTCGAAGATGAAAATTTTGAGCTTAAATTTGATAAAACTCCAGAAGATATAATAATATATCTCAAACAAATATTAAATATGCTAAATATAAGTAAAAAAGAAATCTATTTTAAAAAAAGAAGTGTACTAGTAAATAACTCCAAAATTATTAATTTTAAAAATCTATCTTCTTCTTTTAAATTAACAAAACTCAATGAATTTGAAGAATATCCTGATTTCATCTTAAAATTAGGAGACAAAAATAATTTCGTTGAATCTATTATTAAAATAAATAAGAGCAATAGAAAATCTATAAAAAACTTAATATTCAAGTTATCAAGAACACCTTAAATAATTGAATTTAATTATTTAAGGTGTTTTTTATATCTTGAATTAAAATTCTTATACAGGACATAATAACTAAATGCAAATATTTTTTAAAGGAGTAATTGATAGATATGACAGTAGTATTAATAAGAAGTATTATATTATACATAACAGTGCTAATTGCGCTTAGAGTCATGGGAAAAGGTGAGATAGCTGAAATGAACTGTTTTGATTTAGTTATAACACTTTTAATTGCGGAAGTTGCATCTGTTCCAATGGAAAATAATAATATACCAATTATAAATGGTGTTGCAGCAATAACTGGACTTGTAATTATGCAGACTCTAATTTCATTCCTATCCTTAAAAAGTAGAAAATTGAGTTCATTTTTATCAGGTAAACCTTCTATATTGATAGATAAAGGAAAAATTGTATATAAAGAACTAAAAAAAGAGAGAGTTAGTATAGATGAATTATTAGAACAACTGAGAATTCAGGGATACTTCAATCTAAAAGATGTGCAATATGCAATTTTAGAGACTGATGGCAATTTAAGTGTTGTACCAGCATCAAGTTATAATAGTACACCTCCAAGAGCTTTTAATCATTTACCAATTCCACTTATATTGGATGGTAGAATAATAAATGAAAATCTAGACATGGCTAAAAAAGACACTAATTGGTTAATGGGTATCTTAAAATCTAACCACATAGAAGCTTTTAAAGATGTTCTTATTTGTGTTTTAGACGAAAACGACAAAATATTTATTCAAAATAAAAAGGGTGATTAATATTGAAATCTACAACATTTGTTATAATATGGGCTATTTTATTTTTATTATTTGGATTTTACATTAATAATAAACTATATGATTTTACAGAGGAGTACAAAGATAATATGTCTGTTTTAGAAAAATCTATAGAAAATGAAGATTGGGAAAAAGCTCAAAAAGAAGCTGATTCTATATCTACAAGATGGGATAAAGAAAGAAATCATTGGTATAAAGTTTTAAACCATGAGTACTTTGATGAAATAGGTCTAAAGTTTAATATTCTTGATAAGACTATTTATACTGAAAATAAATTAAGATCTTTAGAGGAAGTCGAAAGCATAAAAACATATTTAGGAAATATTGTTGAAAGTGTTAAATTTGATATAAATTATATATTTTAACAACTTAAGCAAGGATATAAATAAAAGTAAGATAATTTATATCCTTGTTTTAATGTTTTTACTAAATATCTTAACAAAGTGTATAGATTTTTACTTCAAAGTTTGTAATAGTTATTGACTTTACTTATAAATTGTTACTATCAAAATAAAATTTAAAAGCTTCTCCAATAAACTTAGATGCACCATCACCGTATTTCTTATCAGTTACTTTTACATATATAGAATTTGTCAAATAAAGTTCTGCCATGTAATCAAAATATCTTTCCCCATTATCTATTTTATAAAACTCATTACTCTTTTTCATTTCATTATCTATTTCTTTAACAATACTTTGAACCTCATTTGATGAGTAATCTCTACTTAAATCTGATACAAGTTTTTCATGTAATATATTTATCTTAGGCTTTTTATCTCCCAAATAAAGTTCTAGTGTTTGTCCAATAAACTTCCCTGCTCCACTTCCATATTTTTCATCTACATCTTTTATCCACATAGGATTTACCAAATAGTTTTGTATCATACTGTACCAATTATCATCTCCTGTATCCATATAAAAAACTTCATAGTCTTTCTTAGATATATCAGTTATCTTTTTGGCTATTTCTTGAAGTTCTTTTGATGAAGGGTTCTTACTTAAGTCTTCTACAAGTTTTCTATATAATTCTTTCAATTTAGGATGTTTTTCTTTTAAACAATCATTTTTATATATATCAAATTTTTCTCCTAAATTCAATATATCACTGCTAAAGTTTGTTTTTATAGCCTTGGCAAACTTCTCAATAGTTCCATATTGTTTTATAGCCATTTTAGCAATTTTTTCTTCATTAGACTTAATTTTTTCTATAAATTCATTGTATTTTTCCACACTACCATAAATTTTAATTATCTTATTTTTATGCTCTCTTTTAAATTCTTCTAACACATTAAAATACTCACTCATATCAAATTCTTTAAAATTAATAGTACTCTCTCCTTTTATAGTTTTATTTATAAGCTCTATTAATTCGTCCAATCGGTTTCGTTTTAAGATGAGTAACTTCTTTTGATTTTTCAAAGCTTCTACTTTATCAAAGTATGGGCTTGACATTATCTCTTTAACTTCCCTCAAAGGTAGGTCAATCTCTTTAAAAAATAAAATTTGTTGGAGAGTTTTAATGGCTTCATCATCATAAAGTCTATACCCTGCATCTGTAATTTTATTTGGTTTTAAAAGGCCTATTTCATCATAGTAGTGTAATGCTCTTATGCTTATTCCTGTCAAATCTGAAACTTGCTTTACTGTTCTCATATCAACACCTCAAAACTTGATTTTATAGCTATTAATATCTCCTAATAAATTTAAGCTATATTTTCATATTACACTATTACGTAATGTCAGGGTCAATAAAAATATTTTTCTTCTAAATAACTATATTTATTTAAAACATATATTTATGTACTACTTATTCTCAAATTTCTGAGGATTTTCTACATAAGACCTAATCATAGTTCCACATTTTTTACAAATAACATGAATTAGTTTATCTTCTGTAAAGCTAATAACTTTTGAAGGACATATATACTTCTTTCATATTCTTCAAAATCTCAGAAAACAGTAAAGGAAGTTGTTCTGTAGCATCATTCCTTTGAGTTAAATAATCTATTATAATATTAGATATTATCTCAATTATAGTAGCACATTTATCAAAAACCTCAGCTCCTTGTATAAAAGATTTATTTTTATATTCACCTCCAATCTGGTTAAGCATTCTACTCATTTTATCAAAACCACCTCTAAATTTGACACTATCTGGTTCTTCAATTCCTCTAATTGCATTTGGAATAGTTGGTACCGTCCCAAAAAACATAACCATATTAGATAATATCTTATCATAATCTTCTTTTTCTAGTTCATTTTTCCATTGTGGCAATTCCTTGATAAACTTTTCAAAACCTTTGTATCCCAAAAAACTTTTAGGTGGATTTAAAAACATATTACTCTTTATAGCAAGTGCTTGTCTTGCAATCTCATATTTACTCTTTGAACTATTCATTCTAACTGTACAAATAGTATTTGCCTTACTCAACCCTAAATAACTACAATTCATGCTTTGACGTAATTCATCATAAGAAAGATATAATAACTCAGTTCTTCCGCAATCATACAAGTATATTCTTTCTTCCTCATCGTCATACCCTACCATTAATATGTAATGAAAAGGAATATGTTCTTTATGATATAACTTCTGATAATATGGTAAATAATACATATCTAAAGCTCCTAAAATAACCGGATACCCATTATCAATTTCAGATTTTGCTTTTTTTAATGCCTGCTCATATCTCCTAAACTCATGATGTTTGTATTCAAAATCAACAATTGGTGCTAAAAATTCATACATCTTTTTTGTTCTTCCATCTCCCAAAGCTACCATTCTTTTTAGTTCTGCTTTATTTGTTTTCATATAACAAAAGGAGCCAAAACCTGATAGTAAAAAGAAAAAATCGCTTGGAAGACATTCTCCTGTTTTATTTATATATAAATCTTCTATACCATTCCACATACACTCATAATCATGTGAATGATGCTTAATTTTAATTATTTTTCTCATATAGTTTATCTCCTCACTATAAATTTTTATTAGATTCAGTATAAACCCTCTTACAATGAGAGAGTCAATATATTTTATACCTATAAAATTTATATTTAAGGACATTACATTTTTAGATTACTAAATTATTTGAAGCTATCATATATCTTATTCTATTATGTATAATATAATAAATCTAGCTAAAAAAAGAGCATATAAAAACTAAAAATAGCTTTTATATACTCTTAAGTAATTCATTATATTATTTTCCAGCCTTCATAGCTCTTATTTTTAATGGTAAAGTAAATAAATTAATGAATCCTTCTGCATCTTTGTGGTCATAAAGCTCACTATTTCCAAAAGAAGATATTCCTTCATCATAAAGAGCATTTTCAGTAAATATTCCAGCAGGTTTTATATTCCCCTTGTAAAGTTTAACTTTTACTGTTCCAGTAACATTGTCTTGAGTTTGCTCCATAAATGCATCTATAGATTCTCTTAGCTTACAATACCATAATCCATTGTAAATAAGTTCTCCATATTTATAAGATACCATTTGTTTGAAATGTAATGTATCTTTATCTAAAGTAGCACTTTCTAAAATATTATGTGCTTCATAAAGAATTGTTCCTCCTGGAGTCTCATATACTCCTCTTGATTTCATACCAACAAGTCTATTCTCAACTATATCTATAACACCAATTCCATGCTTACAACCTAATTCATTCAATTTATGAATTAATGCAACTGGAGATAATTCTTCACCGTTTACCTTTTTAGGAACACCTTTTTCAAAGTAAACTTCTACATATTCAGCTACATCACATGCATCTTCTGGGTCTACACATTGTTTATATACATCTTTCTTATGTTCATTTTGTAAATGCTCTATATCCCCACCTTCAGTTGATACATGCCAAAGGTTAGCATCTACTGAATATATTTTAGCTTTAGTTGCTGTTACTTTTATATTATGTTTTTCTGCATAGTCTATAGCATCTTCTCTTGATTTTATATCCCATATTCTCCAAGGCGCAATAACTTTTATAGTTGGGTCAAGAGCTGCAATTGTAGCTTCAAATCTAACCTGGTCATTACCTTTTCCTGTACATCCATGACATATATATTTTGCACCTTCTTTATGAGCAACTTCAACTAGTTTTTTAGCTATTATAGGTCTCGCTAAAGAAGTTCCTAATAAATACTTTCCTTCATATTTAGCTTCTGCTTTTACAGCCTTAAATATAGTTTCAGTTACAAATTCTTCACTTATATCATCTACATATGCCTTTGATGCTCCACTTTGCAAAGCTTTTTCATAAACATCTTCCATCTTATCTTCTTGACCTACATTTCCACAAACAGCTATAACATCTATATCTTCATAATTTTCCTTTAACCAAGGTATTATGATTGATGTATCAAGTCCTCCTGAATATGCTAATACTACTTTTTCCTTCATTTTTAGTTCCTCCCAATTTTAAATTATGATTTTTATTTTTTATTTAATATAAATTCTTAATATTGAATGATTTTGAGCATTTGAATTAACTTAAAATCATTTTAATACTAAAAAAGCCTCTCAGTATTTTTAAATACTAAGAGGCGAAATATCCGCGGTACCACTCTTATTGATAAACTTAGCTAATCAATTAGTCAATGTTCAACATATTAAATAAACATTAGTAATTAAATATATTAAAAAACGCCTCTTGGAAAAACCAAGAGACGAAATATATCCGCGTTACCACTCTAATTGATAAGATAAACTTATCCACTCTTTCTCTTAAGGCGAGATTACCTACTAACCTACTAAATTCAATTAGCATCCTCCAAAGTTCTTTTCACTAATACTCATTTGCTAAGCTTCCACCATCCTTAGCTCTCTATAAAACGCATATAAGTTACTCTCTTTCTCACAGGATTTAAATATAAAGTTTTTCATATCTCTCTTATAAAATATATAATAGTTTATTTTTCCATTTATGTCAACTATATAATTTATTTTATTTTTATTTTAAGAAATTTTTCTACACTACTCACTAATATCTCACTTTCCAAAGACATAGCCCTTTAGCTGGTGCCGTATCTGATGCTTGGTTTCTATCCTTAGATTCAAGCATATACTTAATATCTTGAGGAGCTTTTCTCTTAAGGCCTACCTCTATCAAAGCACCCACTATGATTCTTACCATGTTATATAAAAATCCATTTCCTTCTATGTATATTTCTATAACATTATCATCTTCTTTTATATTTATTGAATAAATTTCTCTTATATTTGATTTTTTCTTAGATTTAGAAGAAGCAAAACTAGTAAAATCATGTTCTCCTATTAAGTATTCACTTGCTTTTATCATTCTATCTAAATCTAATTTTTTACTTACATGAGTAGCATATCTTCTTATAAAAGGATTATGATACTTGTTATTGTCAATTTTATACATATAAGTCTTTGATTTTACATTATATCTTGAATGAAATCTTTCATCAACTTCTTCAACAGTTTTTACAACTATATCTTCTGGCAAATATTCATATAAGTATTTTTGGATTTTCTCTAATGAATCTGTACAACTTGTTCTAAAATTTATTACTTGTCCTCTAGCATGCGCTCCCATATCAGTTCTCCCAGAACCAATTATCTCAACTGTTTCATTAGTCATCTTACTTAAGACAGTTTCAAGTTTTTCTTGTATAGTCATGTTATTATCACCTAGTTTTTGATACCCTTTATATCTTGAACCATCATATGCTACTATCATTTTTATGTTTCTCATCTTAATCCTCTTTCTAAGAATTTATGCCTGTTTAGCAAATTTATTTTTTATATTGAAAGTTATCTTTGTTCCAATATTCTTTTCACTTTCTATTTTCATTCTTCCACCATGTAGTTTTACAATTTCATTACTGATTGCTAGACCTAACCCACTACCAGCTTTATTATAGTCTTCTTGGAAGAACTTATCTAATACTTTATTTAGATTTTGTTTTTCTATGCCTGAGCCGTTGTCTTCAACTGATATAGTTGTTATATCTTCATTTTGAGAAGCTACAACTTTTATGTAACCACCTTGACCAGTAAATTTAAATGAATTCTGTATTAAATTTATAAGAACTTGTCTTAATCGATTCTTATCTCCTTGAATGTTCTCTATAAACTCATTTTCAAATTCAAATAAAAGTGCTATATCTTTTTCAGCTGCTTTAACTTTAAGCTGATTTACAACACCTACAACCAAACCTTCAACATCAACTATATCAACATGAAGTTTTATCCTATCTGAAGAAAGTCTTGAAAAATCCAATAATTCTTCCACAAGTTTTATAAGTCTTTCTGTTTCATCTTGTATAATACCCAAACCTAAATCTAGCTCTTCTCTTGTTATACTTTCATAGCCTAAAGTTTCACTCCATCCCTTTATCGATGTAAGAGGAGTCCTTAGTTCATGTGATACAGAAGATATAAATTCTTCTTTTAATTTTTCACTTTTATCAATCTCATGTGCCATATGTTCAAATGTCTGTGCCAAATCACCAATTTCATCATCTACAATTTTCATATTTTCTAATTTTATGTTATAGTTTCCTACAGCCAATTCATTTGCAAATTTCTTTAACTCTCGTAGTGGCTTTATAAGAGTCTCTGCAAATTTAAGACTTATTAGTATAGCTATAATAAGTATAAATATACCTGCCAATATAAGCCATGTAGCTTGCTTTAATATTGCATTGTCAATAGCATCCAATGAAACTGTATATCTAACAACACCTTCTATTATATTATTTACCTTCAGTGGCAAAGAGATACTCATAACATGTTCTCCTGTATCTGCTATTCTATAGGTATATGGTGTTAAGTTTTTAGTCTTTATATCTTTTAGTGCATTATTGACATCTTCATAATTTGCTTTTTCTTTACTCTTAAAACCATATTGGTCTAATATAATATTTTTATCCTTATCTATTATTGAAATTCCAAATTCCGAATTCTTAGTTAATGGTTGCTTATCAAATATGTTCTTTACTTTTTTTTCAAAGCTTGTAGTTTCCATTGTAATAGCATTATATTCATCAGCATATTTTATTTCAGATTCAAGTAGTTGTTTGACAGAATCATAGTAATAGTTTTGTATATAAAACATAAACAATCCTTCAAACAGAGTAACCATTATAATAATTATTATAAAGTAGTTTTTTATTACTTTTTTTCTCAGACCTTCAAAATGTAACACTATTATTCTTCCTTTCTAAAACAGTATCCATACCCCCAAATAGTTTGTATATATTTTGGTTTTGATGGGTCATCCTCTATTTTATTTCTTATCCTTCTTATATTTACATCTACTATTTTAAAATCATACAAATAATTAGTTCCCCAAACTTCATCTAGTATTTGGTCTCTACTTAATGACTGCTTAGCATTTGATATCAAATATTTTACTATTGAAAATTCAGTTGGAGTAAGCTCAATTTCTTTTCCATTCTTAAATAATTTTCTTTTGTCTATATCAAGTATAAATGGAGGAGAAACTATCTCACTTGACTTAACATTTGAGTCGTCTTTTGTTACTCTTCTAAGAAGAGCAGAAACCCTAACTAAAAGTTCCTTTATACTAAATGGTTTTATAATGTAATCATCTGCTCCTGAAATAAATCCTTCTATTTTATCATCTTCTTGAGCTTTAGCAGTAAGCATTATTATACCTACTTGATCAAAATTTTCCCTTATAAATTTACATACCTCTATTCCACTTATATCTGGAAGCATTACATCCAAAAGAGCTATTGTAATATCACTTTCTGTTGTCATTTTTTCTATAGCTTCTCTCCCAGTACCTGCCTCAACTATCTCATAACCTTCTCTTTTTAAATTTATACTAACAAAACTTCTAATCCCAATTTCATCTTCTAGTATAAGTATTTTTTCCTTCATAAAATAAAACCTCCAATTGAGTATAATATTAACCATATATTAATGAGAAATATTCTTTTAATGCGTCTATAGTAATATCTAGCTTATCCATTTCATTTGCATCATTTATAACTAGCAAGAAAGTATATTCATCGCTCTCTTGAAGTACAATAGAATTTTGTGTATTTGGATTTTTTCTATCTTCAAGTTTATTTTTACTCTCTACTACTATATTAAACAAATTCTTACGATCTGAATAGTCAAAATAATAAAATTTAAACACTGCTTTTTCTCCAACAAATTCTTGCTCAACAAGTATTTTATCAAATAAATTATTTGGAATAAATAATTTAAAATTATATTTATAATTATAATATATCTGACTTGTAAAGATTAGGCTTGAACTAGCATCTTCTTTTCCATTCCATCTATACCAGCTTATATTTGCAGATGCTTTAGAGCTATAAGTGTTTCTATTGCTACCTGCTACTATAGGTATTTCTATAATCTTATCTTTGTCAATATCATCTACAGGTATGTAATAAGATTTAGTAATAGTTTTATCATAATCACTAAAAGCTTTTTTAATTTTTCTGTCTTTCATATAAAGTATCTGTGTAATATAATTATTATCCTTTAATATCGGAATATCAAGTACGACACCTTTTATGGCTGCAGAGGAATTACCAATAGATGAGGCAACGTTACCTAAGGTTATATATAGTTCACTCAAATTTTTCACATTTTCAAATTTAACATAATCCTTGAGTTTCATATTTCCATCAAAGTTTGCAACACTTGCAAACATTTCATTAGTTTTATTATTCAAATGAAGCATTAATATTTCTAACTTGTCATCTCCATCTATATACCCAATTTTAACTTTCATATCATTAAAATCTTCTTTGTTTGGAAGCCATGACGCATCTAAGTCATATACTTTTGTTATTTCATTGTCTTTTACTTTATATATATGCATATTAGTTTTGTCTTTAGATTTAATCAATAAAACGACTTCTTTATATCCATCTGAATCCAAATCATAAAAGTTAGCATATTCTATTGACTCACCATTTTCTAAAAAATGGTCACCAAGTACGTATTTTTCTCCATTATAACTTAAAGTTACAAACCCTACCTGAGTTACATTATTACTTAAATCCTCTTTTTGCTCAAATACAACTAATTCATCAACTCCATCACCATTTA
Source organism: Clostridioides difficile (assembly GCA_012955965.1). Classification (GTDB taxonomy): domain Bacteria; phylum Bacillota; class Clostridia; order Peptostreptococcales; family Peptostreptococcaceae; genus Clostridioides; species Clostridioides difficile_G. The sequence goes on along the minus strand of JABBZI010000042.1, from coordinate 3,642 downwards.
AATCCACTTTATTTATTTTTCCTACTTCTTTTGCATTAGAAGGTAATATCATAGATGAATCTGGCTTTAGTAACTGGTCAATGCCATCATACAATACTTTTTTTGTGTTATCATAATCAGGTATCTTTGCTAATTGTTCTGGAGATTCAGTTTTAATATTACATCCAGTAACAAATAGCATCATTAGGGCTACTACAGTAATAAGTTTTAATACTTTCATTTAACTCCTCCTAATCCCATTAATCTTGAAATTTGCTCACAAAAATCTCCTCACAATAATTAGACGTTTCAAGTCGTCATAATGTTTTACTTATTTTAATAAAACTTTATACTTTTTATCTACAAATAATGTAAAAGCTATTTATTGTTTCTAGGAGGCTTAGGACCTGGATATTGGAAAAAGTTAGTTTTTAACATCCCATTATACAACTTTCTTTTTTTGTCTGCCTTTTGTCCAAACTCGTATTCAAAATCTTCATAAGATGTTATTAAATAATACGACCAATTTTTTAATCTTCTAAATGCATAACCAAGCTCTTTATATAATTGTTTAACACTATCTTTATCTTCCAATCTTTCTCCATAAGGAGGATTAGTAATTATAAATCCAAACTCATCTTCACTTTTAAATTGAGTCGCATCTCCTATATTAAATTCTATATATTCATCTACTCCTGCTATTTCAGCATTTTCCTTAGCTATCTCTATACATTCTTCATCTATATCATATCCATAAATCTTAAACTTAGATTCATTATCTATCTTATTAAAAGCATCTTTTCTTACATCCCACCATATTTTTTTATCAAGAGTTCTCCATTTTTCTGATATAAATTCTCTATTCAAACCAGGTGCCATATTTATACCTATCATAGCTGCTTCAATCAATATAGTACCAGAACCACACATAGGGTCCACTAAAATTCTACCTGCTTTCCATGGTGTCAAATAAATAAGCCCAGAAGCTAAAGTCTCTCTTATAGGAGCTTTATTTGCTTTTTCTCTATATCCTCTCTTGTGTAAAGCATCTCCTGTTGTATCTATAGAAATAGTTACCTTATCTTTATGTATAAATACAAAGATAGGATATTTCTCTTTATCTTCTTTAAGTAAACCCTCTTCCAAGTAGCTTTTCTTTAAGCTTTCTACTATAGCTTTTTTTACTATAGCTTGTACATCTGGTGTACTGTACAATTTTGATTTTATAGAAGAAGCTTTTGATATAGGAAATTGAGCTCCATAAGGTATATATCGAGACCAATTTATTCTTTTTGTATTTTCAAATAATTCATCAAAACTTTTCGCCTCAAATTCAGCTATTTTAAGATGTACTCTTTCAGCACACCTTAACCACATATTTGATTTTGCTATTCCAAACTCATCAGTTTTATATGTTATTCTTCCATCTTCTGTTTTTATTATTTCGTATCCTAAATTAGTAATTTCTCTAGCCAACATTTTTTCCATTCCAAAAAAACATGGCGATATTAATGTATAACTTTTCATAAAACCTCCCGTTTCCTATGTTAATTACAAAATTTATTTATTTTTCATATAATCTACACATTTAAATTCATACTTCCCATTTTATATCCTGACATATCTAGTGTAACATATTTAAAGCCAAATATTTTTAATTTAGTATCAACTTTATTAAAATTGTTATTTTCAAAAAATTTTCCTAATTCTTCCTGTCCGACCTCTATTCTAGCTATATCTCCATGCATTCTTACTCTAAATTGAGAAAAACCTAAATCAGATAAATATTCTTCACTCTTTTCCACTATTCTTAGTTTTTCATCTGTTATTTGAACTCCATAAGGAATTCTACTTGCAAGACATGCAAAAGATGGTTTATTAAAAGTATCTAGTCCTAATTTTTTTGAAAGTAACCTAATTTCATCTTTTTTCAAATTACTTTCTTTCAATGGACTAATTACTCCTAACTCAGTCAATGCTTTAAGACCAGGTCTATAATCTCCTAAGTCATCTATATTTGTTCCATCTACTATGTACTTTATATTATGTTCTTTTGCTATCTCTTTTATTTTAGAAAATATATATTTTTTACAATGGTAACATCTATCAACACCATTTTCTTTAAACTCTTTTAAGTCAAAGTCTTCTATATTTAAGATGATATGTCTAACACCAAAATTTTTAGTATATTGTTTAGCTTCTTCAATCTCTCTACTTGAATGCATCATTGCATGTATAGTTACAGCTATAACATTTTCTCCTAATGTATCTTTTGCTACCTTAAGTAAAAAATTACTATCTACTCCACCAGAATAAGCAACTACAACACTTCCTAATTCAAGTAGTATTTCTTTTAATTTCTCTAATTTTTCTTCTTCCTTCAAAAAACCAACCTCCATATCTTGAAAAACATGAACTATAGAATACCCTATTATTTTTTACATTCTTAATGATTATAACATATAAAGTATTTATTTTATAAAATAGAATTATCTTTAAATACATTAGTTACAATACAAAAGAATTTCTTAATATGTATAATTTAAACATATTACTGTAATACACTGTATATTAAAAATGAAGTAGTGTAATATAGTAATATATTTAAAAGCCATGAAGTGGAAATAGCTCATCCTCATGGCTGAATTCACGAATTTGTTTTAAGATAATTATTCCCCCACCAGTTATACTTGTAAATCACAAAAAAGATACTATCATATGAATTTTCTAAAACTTTTAATTTAATACTTATAGCTTACATATATTTCTATTAATCCCACCAAAAAAGCCATATTGTAGAACGTTGTAGTACTTCTTTAAGAACTTTTAATGTTTCATATCCTTGTATAATAATGTCTTCACAATAAAGGACTAATTCAATACACAAATCATCAAATTTTTTATTATCTTTAATTGGTTTTTTTGCAGAATATTGAACTGTGTCACATCCAATTGCAATTGGGAATGCTCCGTATTTTTCGTACCAATATTTTGCAACAGCTATATGTTCTTCATCACTAGGACAATCATTAAATCCACCAATTGGTATATATGCGAATACTTCATATGGTTTAATTGTTGGAATTTTTGCTATGTAAATTTTGTTATTTTCTTGAAATATATCTATATTTGTAATTGGACTAAAGTTTTTATAATCATAAAAAGTATCTTCTGAGCCCATTAATTCTGTTAGCAATTCTGGAATCTCACACTTTCTAGAATCGAAGAATTTATTTACATCAATTTCATTACTTTTTTTTAAACAATATTTTCTATAGTTTTCAAGAGAACCATACTCTTTATTAATCATGTCTATATTTTCTCTTAATAATCCTACTTTTTCATCAATAACTAGAATTGGTGTATATCCATTTTCTTTTCCATCTTCTCTCATCTTTTCAAATAAATCATCAATATCAATATCATTGTTCACAGGAACACATTCAAAACCATATAAATCTCCAATACTCATATTTATCTCCTATTCTTTTTAGATTTAATTCTTTTGAAAGTTTTCTTTTTTTGTTGTCAAGTTTTTAAATACTATTATTATTTGTAAAACTATAAGTATAGATGCAATTTATAAAATATACTTATATAAGACAAAAGTTAGTTTTATTTTTTTGTATAAATAAGATATTTTTTATGACAATTCCCTCATAT
>JABBZI010000041.1 GCA_012955965.1 Clostridioides difficile | reverse complement strand
AATGTAACAATGGAAGTAGACTTAATAAACTCAATAGTTGTAGAAGAGGGATTAAGATTCTCAATAAGAGAAGGTGGAAGAACAGTAGCTTCAGGAGTTGTTGCTACAATAGTAGAGTAATCTTTTACTAAACTAATGGATTTAATATAGAAAAAGAGGGGGTAATACCTCTCTTTTTTGTTTTTTGTTGACAAGTAGCACTAAAGCATATATACTAAACTAGTGCCTTGAGATAGATTAACAATCAAGTTTAAGGTTATGATGTTGTAATAGAAAATAAAATTGAAAAAAACATAAAAAAAACTTGAAAAAATGTAACAGATGATATAAAATATAATAGTGTGCTTGAGAGATTAAGAAAATAAGAATTAAATCCTAGTGAAATACGAACTAATATCGATTTGAAAGTTACAACACACCCGGAGCAGTGTATCGGTATTGGTTGTACGCAACTTGAAAATTAAACACGTGATAAAGGAGGGAAAACAAAATGGCTAAGAATGAAAAAATAAGAATAAGATTAAAATCATATGATCACAAATTATTAGATTTTTCAGCAGGGAAAATAGTTGAAACTGCTAAAAAGGCTGGATCACAAGTTTCAGGACCTGTGCCTCTACCAACAGAAAAACAAGTTGTAACTATATTAAGAGCTGTACATAAGTACAAAGACTCTAGAGAACAATTTGAAATAAGAACTCATAAAAGACTAATCGACATAGCTAATCCAACACCTAAGACAGTTGACTCATTAATGAGATTAGACTTACCAGCAGGTGTAGATATAGAAATAAAATTATAAGAACCCCTAAGATATTATCCTATAGGTGATTATCTTAGAATGATTACTCTAAAAGATGTAATCCGCTGTAAGAATTATAGGAGGTGCTAATATGAAAGGAATATTAGGCAAAAAAGTTGGTATGACTCAAATCTTCACTGATAAAGGTGTAGTTATACCTGTAACAGCTGTTGAAGCAGGACCTATGGTCGTTACTCAAATAAAAACAGTTGATAAAGATGGATACAATGCTATACAAATAGGTTTTGAAGATGCTAAAGAAAAAGCTTTAAATAAACCTAAAAAAGGACATTTAGCTGCTGCTAATGTTTTAAAGAAACATTTAAAAGAATTTAGAGTAGATTCTGTAGAAGGATACACAGTAGGACAAGAGATAAAAGCTGATGTATTTGAAGCAGGTGCAAAAATAGATGTTACTGGAACAAGTAAAGGTAAGGGATTCCAAGGTCCAATAAAAAGACATGGACAAAGTAGAGGTCCTGAAACTCACGGTTCTAGATACCACAGAAGACCAGGTTCAATGGGAGCTTGTTCTTACCCTGGTAGAGTATTTAAAAACAAAAAATTAGCTGGACATATGGGAAGCGTAAAGGTAACAGTTCAAAACTTAGAGGTTGTTAAAGTAGATGCTGATAAGAACCTTATATTAGTTAAAGGCGCTATACCAGGAGCTAAAGGTTCAGTAGTAACTATAAAAGAAGCTGTAAAGGTTTCTAAATAATGACTAACCTAGAGAAAGGAGGAATAACAATGCCAAAATTAAATGTACTAAATGTTAGTGGACAAAACGTTGGAGAAATAGAATTATCAGATTCTATATTTGGCGTAGAAGTTAATGGACATGTTTTATACGAAGTTGTAAAAAATCAATTAGCAAATAAGAGACAAGGAACTCAATCTGCTAAAACTAGAGCAGAAGTTAGAGGTGGCGGAAGAAAACCTTGGAAACAAAAAGGAACAGGTAGAGCAAGACAAGGTTCTACAAGATCTGTACAATGGGTAGGTGGAGGAGTTGCTTTTGCACCTAAGCCAAGAAGCTACAAATATACATTACCTAAGAAGGTAAGAAGATTAGCTATGAAGAGTGCTTTATCTTCAAAAGTACAAAATAGTGAAGTTATAGTATTAGATGCATTAAACATGGATGCTCCTAAAACTAAAGAATTTGCTCAAATATTAAATAATATAAATGCTGCTAAAAAAGCTTTAGTAGTTATAGCTGATAAAAATGATAACATAATAAAATCAGCTAGAAATATAGAAGGTGTTCAAACTGCATTAGTTAATACTATGAATGTATATGATATATTAAAATATGATTCATTTATAATAACTACAGATGCTGTTAAAAAAGTGGAGGAGGTGTACGCATAATGACTAATCCACATGATGTAATAATAAGACCAGTTGTAACTGAGCACAGTATGGCTGAAATGGGTGAAAAAAAATACACTTTTGTTGTGGCTAAAGATGCGAACAAAACTGAAATAAAAAAAGCAGTAGAAAAAGTATTCGGAGTTAGTGTTGATAAAGTAAATACTTTAAACTACGATGGAAAAGTTAAAAGAATGGGTAGAACTCAAGGAAGAACATCAAGCTTTAAGAAAGCAGTAGTTAAGTTAACTGCTGATAGTAAAGAAATAGAATTCTTCCAAGGAATGTAGTATTATAACAAACGAAGGAGGGAAAACAGATGGCTATAAAAAAGTTTAGACCAACTTCTCCTGCCTTAAGACAAATGACAGTTTTAGTTTCTGATGAAATAACATGTAACCAACCAGAAAGATCTCTTTTAGTTAACTTAAAGAAAAATGCTGGTAGAAATGTACATGGTAGAATAACTGTTCGTCATAGAGGTGGAGGACAAAAAAGAAAATATAGAATAATAGATTTTAAAAGAGATAAAGATGGTATACCTGCTAAGGTTGCTACTATAGAATATGATCCAAACAGAACTGCAAATATCGCATTATTAAACTATGCTGATGGAGAAAAAAGATATATATTAGCTCCAGTTGGAATTAATGTTGGAGATACTATATTATCAGGATTAGGTGCTGATATAAAACCAGGAAACTGTTTAGCATTAAAAGATATGCCAGTTGGTACTATCATTCATAATATAGAATTAAAGCCAGGAAAAGGAGCTCAATTAGTTAGATCTGCTGGAGTTTCTGCACAATTAATGGCTAAAGAAGGAAAAAATGCTTTATTAAGATTACCATCAGGTGAGATGAGATTAGTAAGCATAAACTGTAAAGCTACTATAGGACAAGTTGGAAATATAGAGCACGGTAACGTAGTTATCGGTAAAGCAGGAAGAAAAAGACATATGGGAATAAGACCTACTGTAAGAGGTTCTGTAATGAACCCTAATGACCATCCACACGGTGGAGGGGAAGGTAGATCTCCAATAGGTAGACCATCTCCTGTTACTCCATGGGGTAAACCAGCTCTTGGATACAAAACTAGAAAGAAAAATAAAGCTTCAAATAAATTAATAGTATCAAGAAGAACTAAGTAGTAAATTTATTTTTGCTCGGAAAGGAGGAATATAAATGTCAAGATCAACTAAAAAAGGGCCTTTTGTCCATGCAAGACTTTTAAAGAAGATAGAAGCTATGAATGCTAGCGGAAGTAAAGAAGTTATAAAAACTTGGTCAAGATCTTCAACTGTATTTCCACAAATGGTAGAAAATACTATAGCTGTTCATGATGGAAGAAAACATGTTCCAGTATATATAACAGAAGATATGGTTGGACATAAATTAGGTGAGTTCGTTCCTACTAGAACTTTCAAAGGACATAAGGATGACGAAAAATCTAATAAGAGAAAATAATTAAATTATGACTAAGAAAGGAGGAATAACAATGGAAGCAAAAGCTACTGCTAAATACGTACGTGTATCACCAAGAAAAGCAGGCCAAATATGTGACCTTGTTAGAGGAAAGAATGTTGATGAAGCATTAGCAATATTAAAGTTTACTCCAAGAGGAGCAGCTTCAATAATAGCTAAGGTTGTAAAATCAGCTAAAGCCAACGCAGAAAACAATCACGAAATGGATACTGAAAAATTATATATAGCATCAATAGTTGCTAATCAAGGACCAACAATGAAGAGATTTATGCCTAGAGCTATGGGTCGTGCAACTACAATAAGAAAAAGAACTTCTCATATAGAGGTTGTTGTTAAAGAAAAAAAATAATTAATAGATAGGAGGGAAAGTAAATGGGTCAAAAGGTTAATCCACACGGCTTAAGGGTCGGTGTTATAAAAGATTGGGACTCAAGATGGTTCGCTACTGATAAAAAAGAGTTCGGAAACTTATTATTAGAAGACCATAATATACGTAAATTCTTAAAGAAAAGATTATATTCATCTGGAGTTGCTAAGATAGAAATAGAAAGATCAGCTAATAAAATAAAAATGGACTTACATGTTGCTAAGCCAGGAGTAGTTATAGGAAGAGCTGGTGCAGGAATCGAAGCATTAAAAGCTGAATTAGAAAAAATGACAAAGAAAACTATAATAGTTAATATAGTAGAAGTAAGAAGTACAGATAAAAATGCTCAATTAGTAGCTGAAAATATAGCGTTAGCTATAGAGAGAAGGGTTGCTTTCAGAAGAGCAATGAAACAAGCTATACAAAGAGCAATGAAGTCTGGTGCTAAAGGGATAAAAGTTTCTGCTTCAGGAAGATTAGGTGGAGCTGAGATGGCTAGAACTGAAGGTTATAGTGAAGGAAATGTACCACTACAAACTTTAAGAGCAGATATAGATTATGGTTTCGCTGAAGCTGATACTACTTATGGAAAAATCGGTATAAAAGTTTGGATATGTAATGGTGAAGTTTTACCAACTAGAGACGGTGTAAATCCAAGAGAAGAAAGCAGAAAGAGCGATAGAAGAGATAACAAGAGAGATAATAGAAGAAACGATAGAAGAGGAAATGACAGAAGAGGAAATGATAACAGAGGAAACTACAGAGGACAAAGACCTCAAGGTGGATCAAGACCTCAAAGAACTGAAAACAAAGGAAATTAATAATAGTTAGGTTCAAGGAAGGAGGAAAAATACTCATGTTAATGCCAAAAAGAGTAAAGCGTCGTAGAGTTCATAGAGGAAGTATGGCTGGGCAAGCTCATAAGGGTAATAAAGTTACTTATGGTGAGTTTGGTCTAGTAGCATTAGAAGCTTCTTGGATAACTTCTAACCAAATAGAAGCTGCCAGAATCGCGATGACTAGATATATAAAAAGAGGGGGAAAGGTTTGGATAAAAATATTCCCTCATAAACCAGTAACAAGAAAACCAGCAGAGACTCGTATGGGTGCCGGGAAAGGTTCTCCAGAATATTGGGTAGCTGTAGTTAAGCCAGGAAGAGTTATGTTTGAATTAGCAGGTGTTTCTGAAGATAAGGCAAGAGAAGCTATGAGACTTGCTGCACATAAATTACCAATCAAATGTAAATTTGTGAAAAAAGAAGATTTAGAAGTAAAGGGTGGTGAATAGGATGAAAGCTAAAGAATTAAGAGATTTAACAAGCGAAGAGCTAATGAACAAATTAAACGACTTCAAAAGTGAATTATTTAGCTTAAGATTCCAATTAGCTACTGGTCAATTAGAAAATACAGCTAGAATAAAGTTTGTTAAGAAGGATATAGCAAAAGTTAAAACTGTTCTTGCTGAAAGAAAGTTATACGAAACTAGAGCTTAATTTGGAAAGGAGGCTTTTTAAACATGGAAAGAGGAAGAAGAAAAGTTAGAATAGGCCGTGTTGTTAGTGATAAGATGGATAAAACAATAGTAGTAGCTGTTGAAGAGTTTGTACGTCATCCACTATATAATAAACGTGTTAAGAGAACTAAGAAATTCAAGGCTCATGATGAAAAGAATATATGTAACATCGGAGATAGAGTTAAAATAATGGAAACTAGACCTTTATCAAAAGATAAGAGATTTAGACTAGTTGAAGTTGTTGAGAAAGTGAAATAGTTTTTGAAGAAGGAGGGATTACGATATGATACAACAAGAATCACGTCTAAGAGTTGCTGATAACTCAGGAGCTAAAGAAATTTTATGTATACGTGTTCTAGGCGGAAGTAAAAGAAGATATGGTAACATAGGTGACGTTATAGTTGCTACTGTTAAAAGTGCAACACCTGGTGGAGTTGTAAAAAAAGGTAAAGTTGTTAAAGCTGTTATAGTGAGAACTAAACAAGGCATGAGACGTAATGATGGAAGTTATATTTCTTTTGATGAGAATGCAGCTGTTATAATAAAAGACGATAAAACTCCAGTAGGGACTCGTATATTCGGGCCTGTTGCTAGAGAGTTAAGAGACAATGAATTCATGAAAATAGTTTCTCTTGCTCCAGAAGTACTATAATTAAGGAGGTGCAATAGGACATGATGCGTGTTAAAAAAGGTGACACTGTTGTAGTTATAGCAGGAAAAGATAAAGGTAAAAAAGGTTCAGTTTTAAAGGTATATCCTAAAGCTAGCAAAGTGTTAGTTGAAGGTGTAAATGTAATAACTAAACATCAAAAACCAAGTGCTATGAACCAACAAGGTGGAATAATAAATAAAGAAGCCCCAATACACATATCTAATGTAATGCCATTTGATCCTGAAACAGGAAAAGGCGTTAGAGTAAGATATGAAGTAAAAGATGGGAACAAAGTAAGAGTATCAGCAAAGAGCGGAAAAGAATTATAATAAATATTGCTTGAAAGGAGGGACCTTAAATGGCTTCTAGATTACAAGAAAAATACATGAAAGAAGTTGCTCCTGCTTTAATGGAGAAATTTGGATACAAAAACGTAATGGAGATACCTAAGTTAGATAAAATAGTTATTAACATGGGTATAGGTGACGCTAGAGAAAATCCAAAAGGATTAGAAAAAGGCGTTGAAGAATTAGAAATAATATCAGGACAAAAGCCTGTTATAACTAAAGCTAGAAAATCTGTTGCTAACTTCAAATTAAGAGAAGGAATGCCAATAGGAACAAAAGTTACATTAAGAGCTGACAAAATGTTCTACTTTATGGACAAATTAGTTTCTGTTTCTTTACCAAGAGTTAGAGACTTTAGAGGAGTTAACCCTAACGCTTTTGATGGTAGAGGAAACTATGCTTTAGGAGTTAAAGAACAATTAATATTCCCTGAAATAGAATATGATAAAATAGATAAAGTAAGAGGAATGGATATAATATTTGTTACTACAGCAAAAACTGACGAAGAAGCTCGTGAATTATTAAAATTATTAGGAATGCCATTTTCTAAGTAAGCAAAGGAGGGATTCCCGTGGCTAGAAAAGCGATGGTTGTTAAACAACAAAGAAAGCAAAAGTACGCTACTAGAGAATACACTAGATGTACTATATGCGGAAGACCGCATTCAGTTTTGAAAAAATTTGGTATATGCCGTATATGCTTTAGAGAATTAGCTTATAAAGGTCAAATACCTGGTGTTAGAAAAGCAAGCTGGTAGAAGCTTGATTAGAATGGAAGGAGGGCAACAAAATGACAATGACAGATCCAATTGCAGATATGCTTACTCGTATAAGAAATGCTAATGTTGTTAAGCATGAAACTGTAGATGTTCCAGCTTCTAATATTAAGAAAGAGTTAGCTAGAATCTTATTAGAAGAAGGTTTCATAAGAGGTTATGATGTTATAGAAGACGGAAAACAAGGTATCATAAGAATACAATTAAAGTACGGACAAGAAGGCGAAAGAGTTATAACAGGTCTTAAGAAAATATCTAAGCCTGGTATGAGAGTTTACGCTGCTAATCATGAGATACCAAAAGTGTTAAATGGATTAGGAATATCAGTTATATCTACTTCAAAAGGAATATTGACTGACAAGCAAGCTAGAAAAGAAAATGTTGGTGGAGAAGTAATCTGCTACGTTTGGTAATTAATATGAACAATGTAAGGAGGTGCGACCATGTCAAGAATAGGTGTTAAGCCAATAATAATACCAGCAGGTGTTGAAGTTACTATAGCTGAAGGAAATTTAGTTACAGTAAAAGGTCCAAAAGGAACTTTAACTAAACAATTAAGTGCTGAGTTAAACATAAAAAAAGAAGAAAATACAATAATGGTTGAAAGACCAACTGATAATAAAAAACATAGATCTTTACACGGATTAACTAGAACTTTACTAGATAATATGGTTGTAGGTGTAAATACTGGTTTCGAAAAGAAATTAGAATTAAAAGGTGTTGGATATAGAGCTCAAAAACAAGGAAAGAAATTAGTTATGAACTTAGGTTTCTCTCATCCAGTTGAAATGGAAGATCCAGAAGGAATAACTGTTGAAGCTCCAAACCAAACAGAGTTAATAGTAAAAGGTATAGACAAGCAATTAGTAGGAAATTATGCTGCTAAGATAAGAGCTTGGAGAAAACCAGAGCCATACAAAGGTAAAGGTATAAAATACGTTGATGAAGTAATCAGACGTAAAGAAGGAAAAACTGGTAAAAAATAATACCAAAACTTAAACGCTAGAAAGGAGTGAGCTAGGTGTTAAAAAAGGCTGATAAAAATGCTAATAGACTTCAAAGACATAAGAGAGTTCGTAGAAAAATAAGCGGTACTTCTCAAAGACCAAGATTATGTGTATTTAGAAGTGCTAACAATATATATGCTCAAATAATAGATGACACAAACAGAGTAACTCTAGTTGCTGCATCTTCTTTAGAAGCAGAAGTTAAGAGTGCTGTCAATCATACAGGAAACAAGGAAGCAGCTAAGAAAGTTGGAGAATTAGTTGCTAAAAAAGCTGTTGAAAAAGGAATCACTGAAGTTGTATTTGACAGAGGTGGATACTTATATCATGGAAGAATTCAAGAATTAGCTGAAAGTGCTAGAGAAGCTGGTCTTAAGTTCTAATACGAAGGAGGGAAAAATACATGCTACGTCGTAAGCCGATAGATGCAGGACAACTTGACTTACAAGAAAAAGTTGTTGAAGTAAGACGTGTTACTAAGGTTGTAAAAGGTGGTAGAAACTTCAGATTTGCAGCGTTAGTAGTTGTTGGAGATGAAAACGGACACGTTGGTATAGGTGCTGGGAAAGCAATGGAAGTACCAGACGCTATAAAAAAAGCAGTTGAAGATGCTAAGAAAAATCTAATAGTAGTGCCAATAGTTGGGACTACAATTCCTCACGAAGTACGCGGACACTTTGGTGCTGGAAATATATTAATAATGCCTGCTGTAGAAGGTACAGGAGTAATAGCTGGGGGACCTGCTAGAGCCGTACTTGAGCTAGCTGGACTAAAAGACGTTAGAGCTAAGTCTTTAGGATCTAACAATCCAAGAAATATGGTAAATGCTACAATAGAAGGACTTAATTCTCTAAAAACAGTTGAAGATATAGCTAAACTTAGAGGTAAAAAAGTTGAAGAACTTCTAGGGTAAGGAGGTAGTGTAAAATGGCTAAATTACAAATAAAGTTAGTTAGAAGTGTTATAGGAACTACTCCTAACCAAAAAAAGAATGTTGAAGCGTTAGGATTAAGAAAAAGAGAACAAGTTGTTGTAAAAGAAGACAATGCTCAAACAAGAGGTATGATAAATAAAGTGAGTCATTTATTAGAAGTAACTGAAATAGCTGAATAATTTTTATAAAGTAGTGCAAGGAGGTGCAATCCATGAAGTTACATGAGTTAAAACCTGCTGAAGGTGCAGTAAGAGCTAAAAGAAGATTAGGTAGAGGTACTGCAACTGGACAAGGTAAAACTGCAGGACGTGGACAAAAAGGTCAATGGTCTCGTTCTGGTGGTGGAGTAAGAGTAGGATTTGAAGGTGGACAAATGCCACTAGCTAGAAGACTTCCTAAGAGAGGTTTCAATAACATATTTAAGAAAGTTTACACAGAAGTTAATGTGGAAGTTTTAAATAGATTTGAAAATGGAACAGAAATAACTGCAGAATTATTAAAATCTACTAAAACTATAAGCAAGATAGGTAAAGATGGAATCAAAATCTTAGGTGAAGGTAATTTAGAGAAAGCTTTAACTGTTAAAGCTGCTAAATTTACAGCTTCAGCTCAAGAAAAAATAGAAAAAGCTGGTGGAAAAGCAGAGTTAGTATAATAACCTGCTAATCTCCTAGCCAGTACAGGCGGGGTGAATTAGCGTGCTGTCAAAATTAAAACAAGCTTGGAAGATTAAAGCAGTAAGAAAAAAAGTAATGTATACACTTATGATGATCGTGATATTCAGAATAGGTACTACTATACCAGTTCCAGGCATAGACACTAGTATTATACAAAAGATGGTAGGCGGCAATAGTCTACTTTCTCTGTATAATATGTTTACTGGTGGAGCATTTAGTAACTTTTCACTATTTGCTTTAGGTATAAGTCCATATATCACTGCATCAATCATAATACAACTTCTAACAGTAGGTTTTGAGAGTCTAGCAGAACTTCAAAAATCTGGTGAAGAAGGAAAGAAAAAAATTAATAAGTACACTAAATATACAGCACTAGCTCTAGCAGTTGTACAAGCTTTGGGAATTACATTAGGAATTGTAAGAAGTGCTTTAATATCAAATAGTGTGTTTTTTATATCAACTGTTGTAATAACATTAGTTTCAGCAAGTATGTTAGTAATGTGGATTGGGGACAAAATTACTGAAAAAGGAATCGGTAATGGTAGTTCAGTAATAATATTTGCAGGTATAATATCAAGAATACCAACAGATGTTATTAAAATCGCGCAACAAGTTAAATCTGGTCAAGTTGCACCTTGGGTTATAATACTTCTAATTGTAGTTATATTACTTACAGTTACAGGAGTTACATTCATACAAGAAGCAACTAGAAAGATACCTGTACAATATGCTAAAAGAGTTGTTGGAAGAAAGATGTATGGAGGACAAAGTTCTCATATACCAATGAAAGTTAACCAATCAGGAGTTATGCCTATAATTTTTGCTAGTTCACTTTTAGCTTTTCCTCAGACAATAGCTATGTTTATGGGGTCAAATGCTCAAGCTTTTGTTCAAAAATACTTAAGTATGGCGACAGAACAAGGATTTTGGACATATAGATCAATTGAGATTCTACTTATAATTTTCTTCTCATATTTTTATACAACTGTATCATTCAATACAGAAGACATATCTAAAAATATGAAAAACAATGGTGGATTTATACCAGGTATAAGACCAGGTGAACCTACTATGGATTATTTAAATAGAATTTTAACTAGATTAACTTTAGCTGGAGCTACTTTCTTAGCAATAATTGCTATGGTGCCAGCTCTTACAACACATTATATGAAAGTAAATATGAGTCTAGCTGGGACTTCATTGCTAATCGTTGTTGGGGTTGCTTTGGAACTTAAGAGACAGTTAGAGTCAAACTTAGTTATGAGAAGCTATCAAGGTTTCTTAAAATAAAATGGAGATGGATAATATGAGAATAATATTACTTGGACCTCCAGGTGCTGGTAAAGGTACTCAGGCGGCAGGAATAGTAGAAAAATACAATATACCTCATATATCAACAGGAGATATATTCAGAAAGAATATAAAAGAGGGAACAGAACTTGGAAAAAAAGCTAAAGAATACATGGACCAAGGTTTATTAGTACCAGATGAGTTAACTGTAGGTTTAGTTACTGATAGAATATCTCAAGAAGACTGTAAAAATGGATTTATGTTAGATGGATTTCCAAGGAATGTAGCACAAGGAGAACACTTAGATGTATTCTTAAAAAATACTGGTATAGCATTAGATAAAGTTGTTAATATTGAAGTTGATAAGAGCATACTAGTATCTAGAGCAGTTGGTAGAAGAATATGTAAGTCTTGTGGAGCTACTTACCATGTTGAGTTTAATCCTCCTAAAGTAGAAGGTGTATGTGATGTATGCCAAGGAGAATTATATCAAAGAGCTGATGATAATGAAGAAACTGTATCTAAGAGAATACAAGTTTATCTAGATGAAACAAAACCTTTAGTAGACTATTATGGCAAGCAAGGTATAATAGCAGATATAAAAGGTGACCAAGCAATAGATAAAGTATTTGAAGATATTGTCTCAGCTTTAGGAAGTGGAAAATAAATGATTATCTTGAAATCAAAAAAAGAAATAGAACTTCTAAGAGAAGCAGGCAAAATTGTTGCTGATACTCATGAAGTTTTAAGAAAAGCTATTTCTCCGGGAATATCTACTTTAGAATTAGATAAAATAGCTGAAGATAATATAAGAAAATATAATGCAGAACCTTCTTTTAAAGGATATGGAGGTTTTCCAGGAAGTATATGTGCTTCTATTAATAGAGAAGTAGTACATGGGATTCCAGGAGAAACCATATTAAAAGAGGGGGATATTATAAGCTTAGATATAGGAGCCTATTATAAAGGATATCATGGTGATTCTGCGAAAACTCACGGAGTAGGCATGATATCTGAAGAAGATAGGAAATTGATAGAAGTAACTAGAGAAAGCTTCTATGAAGGAATAAAATTTGCTAAATTAGGATATAGACTTTCAGATATCTCACACGCAGTACAAACACACGTTGAGAAACATGGTTTCTCAGTAGTTAGAGATTTAGTGGGTCATGGAGTTGGAGCAAATCTTCATGAGGATCCACAAGTACCTAATTATGGACTCCCAGGAAAAGGGCCAAGACTTAGAGAAGGAATGGTTATTGCTATAGAGCCAATGGTTAATGCAGGTCGTTATCATGTAAAGACTCTATCAGATGGGTGGACGACTGTTACAATAGATGGAAAAAAATCAGCTCATTATGAGCATACGATAGCAATTACTGAACATGAACCTTTGATATTGACAAAGTTGTAATTTAAAAAGTAGGTGAAAAAAGTGCTATCAGATAATTTAAGTATAGGTCAAGTTGTTAAAGTTTCATTAGGACGAGACAAAGGAAATTTATTTTTCGTAGTCAAAGTAGTTAATCATGAATATGTATTAATAGCTGATGGAAAGAAACGAAAACTTGACAAACCTAAGTTAAAGAAAGTGAAGCACTTAAAAAAATATAATTTTATTAATGATGAAGTTAGAAAAAGAGTAGTATCTGGACAAGAAATTACAGATTCTTTTTTAAGAGCTGAACTTACTAAGTTAAATTAGATGATTTAACTTATTGAAATGGAGGGCTGGTTAGTTAATGGCCAAAAAAGATGTTATAGAATTAGAAGGTACAGTTTCAGAAGCTTTACCTAATGCTATGTTTAAAGTTAAACTAGAGAATGGACATGAAATATTATGCCACATTTCTGGAAAGCTAAGAATGAACTTTATAAGAATTCTTGAAGGTGACAAGGTGAATGTTGAACTTTCTCCATATGACCTTACAAGAGGAAGAATTACTTGGCGTAAGAAGTAGACTATATTAATATTTAGTCTAAGGAGGGATTAATAATGAAGGTTAGACCATCAGTAAAACCAATATGTGAAAAATGTAAAGTAATAAAAAGAAAAGGAAAAGTAATGGTTATCTGTGAAAATCCAAAGCATAAGCAAAAGCAAGGATAAGAAATTATTACTAGTATTTTGTTAAAATTTATAGTATAATACTATATTGTGATGTTAACAAAAGAACGTTAAAATCGTTGAACAATCTGGCGTAGGATTGGTATATGATACGAGGTTTTAAACACTAAAAACTATGTGTAGGAGGTGCGATCATGGCAAGAATAGCTGGGGTAGATTTACCTAGAGAAAAAAGAGCGGAGATAGGCTTAACTTATATATATGGTATAGGTAAAGCAACTGCTAACGAAATATTAGCTAAGGCTGAGATAAATCCAGATACTAGAATAAAAGATTTATCAGAAGATCAAGTTAATGATTTAAGAAAAGTTATAGATGACGATTTCTTAGTTGAAGGTGACTTAAGAAGAGAAATTGCTTTAAACATAAAGAGATTAAGAGATATAAAATGTTATAGAGGAATAAGACACGCTAAAGGTCTTCCATTAAGAGGACAAAGAACTAAGACTAATGCTAGAACTAGAAAAGGTCCTAGAAAAACAGTATCTCGTAAAAAGAAAAAATAAATAAATAATAATTAGATGAAGGAGGGAAAAGGAAAATGGCTAAACCAAAAAAGAAAGTTACACGTATTAGAAGAAGAGAACGTAAAAATATAGAACGTGGTCATGCTCATATACAATCAACTTTCAATAATACAATAATAACTTTAACTGACGTTCATGGAAATGCTATATCTTGGGCAAGTTCTGGACAATTAGGATTTAAAGGATCAAGAAAATCAACTCCATTTGCATCTCAAATGGCTGCTGAAACAGCTGCAAAAGCTGCTATGGAACACGGACTAAAAAGTGTTGAGGTATTCGTAAAGGGGCCAGGTTCAGGAAGAGAAGCTGCAATAAGAGCTTTACAAGCAACTGGACTAGAAGTAACTATGATAAAAGACGTTACTCCAATCCCACATAACGGATGCAGACCACCAAAGAGAAGAAGAGTGTAATTAAGAAGAGTACAAATAGGAGGTGTAGATAAATGGCAAGATATACAGGTGCATCATGTAGACAATGCCGTAGAGAGGGAATGAAATTATTCCTTAAAGGTGATAGATGTTATACAGATAAATGTGCTATAGTAAAAAGAAACTATGCTCCAGGTCAACATGGCCAAGGAAGAAAGAAAGTTTCTAACTATGGATTACAATTAAGAGAAAAACAAAAAGTTAAAAGAATATATGGAGTTTTAGAAACTCAATTTAGAAACTTATATGAACGTGCTGAAAATATGCCTGGTAAAGCAGGTGAAAACTTATTAAGTTTATTAGAGAGAAGATTAGATAATGTAGTTTACAGAATGGGACTAGCATCTTCTAGAAAAGAAGCTAGACAATTAGTAGCTCATGGTCATTTCACTTTAAATGGAAATAAAGTAGACATCCCTTCATTAGTAGTTAAAGTTGGAGATGTTATAGAAGTTAAAGAGAAATCAAGATCTTCTGCAAAATTCAAAAATTTAGTAGAAGTTAACTCAAGAATAGCTCCTAAATGGTTAGAAGCTAATGTAGAAGGAATGACAGCAAAAGTAGTTGGTGTTCCAACAAGAGAAGATATAGATCTTGAGATAGCTGAGCACTTAATCATAGAACTTTACTCTAAATAATAAGCACACTTTTAAAAATTATTTTAAAATTTTGTTTACCCTCAGTGGATTACTGAATTTTAAGGAGGGTTTTGTCCATGATAGAAATAGAAAAGCCAAAAGTAGATATAGTTGAGCTTAGCGAAGACTATAGATATGGTAAGTTTGTTATAGAACCTCTAGAAAGAGGATATGGAATAACTATAGGTAACGCACTAAGAAGAATATTATTATCATCATTACCAGGAGTGGCAGTAAATGCCATAAAAATAGATGGAGTTCTTCATGAATTCTCTACAATACCTGGTGTTAAAGAAGATGTTACTGAGATAATATTAACTTTAAAAGAGCTTTCAGCAACTATAGATGGTGAAGGAAGTAGAACACTTAAAATAGAGGCTCAAGGACCATGCTCTATCACAGGTGCAGATATAATCTGTCCTCCAGATGTTGAAATATTAAGTAAAGATTTAGCAATAGCTACATTAGATGATAATGCTAAACTTAATATGGAAATATTTGTAGATAAAGGTAGAGGCTATGTTTCTGCTGAAGAAAATAAAACAGAGAATGTTCCAATAGGTGTTTTACCTGTGGATTCAATATATACTCCTGTTGAGAAAGTTAGTTATCATGTAGAAAACACAAGAGTTGGTCAAAAAACAGATTATGATAAATTAGTACTAGAAGTATGGACTAATGGTAGTATAAATCCTCAAGAGGGTATATCATTAGCTGCGAAAGTATTAGTTGAGCATTTAAATCTATTTATAGACTTAACTGAACATGTAAGTAGTGTTGAAATCATGGTAGAAAAAGAAGAAGATCAAAAAGAAAAAGTCCTTGAAATGACTATAGAAGAATTAGATTTATCAGTTAGATCATATAACTGTTTAAAGAGAGCGGGAATTAATACAGTTGAAGAATTAGCTAATAAATCTGAGGATGATATGATGAAGGTTAGAAACCTAGGTAAGAAGTCATTAGAAGAGGTAATACAAAAACTAGAGGAACTTGGATTAGGATTAAAACCAAGTGAAGAATAGCGAGCAAAGGAGGGATAAGAATGGCTAAGTACCGTAAATTAGGACGTGAAACAGCTCACAGAAACCTTATGTTAAGAAACTTAGTAACTTGCTTACTAAGAAGTGGAAGAATAGAAACTACAGTGACTAGAGCGAAAGAAACTCGTAGAATGGCTGAAAAGATGATAACTCTTGCTAAAAGAGGGGATCTTCATGCTAGAAGACAAGTTTTAGCTTATGTTATGGATGAAACAGTAGTTAATAACTTATTCACAGATTTAGCTCCAAAATATGCTGAGAGAAATGGTGGATACACTAGAATAATAAAAATAGGGCCAAGAAAAGGCGATGCTGCTGAAATGGCTTTTATAGAATTAGTATAGTATAGTAAGGAAAGGATTAGGCTTGATGGCTTAATCTTTTTTTTATTTTTTTGACTCAGGTGTGATATAATAATGTGTAAAATGATTTTTATAAGTTATTGCTTACTAAAAGGAGTATGAATTAATGGATAATATAGTAAAGGTAAATAATATTTCGTTTGAGTATATTACAGATGAAGCAAAACTTAAAGCAATAGATAATTTAAGCCTAGATGTTAAAAAAGGAGAATTTGTTGCGATAATAGGACATAATGGTTCTGGTAAGTCTACTTTATCTAAAAACTTAAATGCAATTCTTATGCCTACTGAGGGAAACATTCTTATTGATGGAATGGATACTAAAGAGGAAGAAAGATTATGGGATATAAGACAAACTGCAGGTATGGTATTTCAAAACCCAGATAATCAAATAGTTGCGACGATAGTAGAGGAAGATGTTGCGTTTGGACCTGAAAATTTAGGGATAGAGCCTAAAGAAATAAGACGCATTGTAGAGGAGTCTTTAAAGAGTGTAGGTATGTATGATTTAAGAGGTAGACAACCACACTTGTTATCAGGAGGTCAAAAACAAAGAGTTGCAATAGCAGGAATTATTGCTATGAGGCCTAAATGTATAATATTTGATGAAGCAACAGCAATGTTAGACCCATCTGGAAGAAAAGAAGTTATGAAAACAATAAAAAGACTTAACAAAGAAGAAAATATAACTGTTATACATATAACACACTTTATGGAAGAAGCAGTAGAGGCAGATAGAGTTGTGGTTATGGAAAAAGGGAAAAAAATCTTAGAGGGTACTCCTAGAGAAGTATTCAGTGAAATAAAGATGCTAAAGGAAATCGGTTTAGATGTACCTTGTATGACAGAGTTGTCTAGTTTGTTAATAGAAGAAGGAATGAATATTGGTAGTGATATATTAACTGTGGATGAGATGGTGATGGAATTATGTCAATTATAGTAAAGAATTTAACACATATATATAATGAAGGAATGCCTTTTGCAAGTAAGGCACTTGATGATGTTTCTTTTGAGATTAAAGACAGAGATTTTGTTGGTCTCATAGGTCATACAGGTTCAGGAAAATCTACATTAATACAACATTTAAATGGATTATTAAAGCCTTCCTCAGGAGAAATATTTATAAACGATTTTAATATAACAGATAAAAACTTGAACCTAACTGAGATTAGAAAAAGAGTAGGTGTTGTATTTCAATATCCAGAATACCAATTGTTTGAAGAAACGATTGATAAAGATATAGCTTTTGGACCTGCTAATTTAGGCTTAGAGGAGTCTGAGATACATAATAGGGTAAAAGCATCAATGGAAGCTGTAGGGCTTGATTATGAGGAATTTAAGGATAAATCTCCTTTTGAATTATCTGGTGGTCAAAAACGTAGGGTAGCAATTGCTGGAGTTATAGCCATGAACCCAGAAGTTCTTATACTAGATGAACCTACTGCTGGTCTTGACCCTGGTGGAAGAGATGAAATTTTTAATTTAATAAAGGATTTACATGAAAAAAACAATATGACTATAATACTATCATCTCATAGTAT
This sequence comes from Clostridioides difficile, assembly GCA_012955965.1. GTDB lineage: Bacteria > Bacillota > Clostridia > Peptostreptococcales > Peptostreptococcaceae > Clostridioides > Clostridioides difficile_G. Next base: position 4,521 of record JABBZI010000041.1, on the reverse strand, counting down.
GGATGACATGGCAAAGTTAGCAAAAACTTTAATTGTTATGAATCATGGTAGAATAGAATTTATGGGGACTCCTAGAGACGTATTTAAATCGAATGCTAGTAAATTGAAAGAGATAGGATTAGATATTCCACAAGTTTTAGAGCTTGCATTGAAATTGAGACAAAAAGGTTTTGACATCAGAGAAGATATATTGACTTTAGAAGAAGCAAAACAAGAAATATTAAAAGTTGTGAGAGGACGAGGATTATGTTAAAAGATATAACTATAGGGCAATACTACCCAACGAGTTCTGCTATTCATAAATTAGATCCAAGGATAAAACTTGTAGCAACAATTGTGTTTATGGTGTCTATATTTGTAGTAAATAAATTTTGGCCTTATATAGTAGTTTTATTATGTTTATTAGGTATGATAAAGTTAGCTAATATACCAGTTAAGTATATTATTAAGGGTGTAAAACCTCTTAAATGGATTATTTTATTTACATTTCTTATAAATATTTTTTTCTTGCCAGGTGATGAAATATGGTCATTTGGATTTTTAGCAATAACAAAACAAGGTCTAAGACAAGCAATTTTCATGGCAATAAGACTTATATTTTTAGTGGTTGGGACATCTTTACTTACTCTAACTACTTCACCAATAGAATTAACAGATGGTATAGAAAGATTGCTTAACCCATTTAAAAAAATTGGGTTACCAGTACATGAACTTGCAATGATGATGACAATCGCGTTACGTTTTATTCCTACATTATTGGATGAGACTGATAAAATAATGAAAGCTCAAATGTCTAGAGGGGCAGACTTTGAAAGTAAAAACCTTATAAATAGAGCTAAGAACTTAGTTCCTCTGTTGGTACCATTATTTGTGAGTGCATTTAGAAGAGCTGATGAATTAGCTATGGCTATGGAAGCTAGATGTTATAGAGGTGGACATAATAGAACTAAAATGAGAGAGTCTATCATAACAAAGAGAGATTATATAGCATGTGTATTCCAAGTTGTTTATTTAGGAGTGATTATAGCTACTAGATTTATAGCAATCTAATAGAAACACAGATATAAATGAGGTAAAATATGAGAAATATAAAAATTACAATCCAATATAATGGCAGTAATTACTGTGGATGGCAAAAGCAACCTGATTCTTTAGGAATACAGGGTACAATAGAAAAGGCTATATATGATATAACAAGAGAAGAAGTCAAACTTGTAGGGTCAGGTAGAACTGATTCAGGAGTTCATGCTATTGGCCAAACCGCAAATTTTAAAATTAATTCAGACATAAATGTAGAAAGTATACCAATGGCTTTAAATGCTAAATTACCAAAAGATATATCAATTATAAAAGCATGCGAAGTTAACGAAGATTTTCATTCAAGGTATAGTGCAAAAGGTAAAACATATAAATATTTAATATATAATAGCAAGTTTAGAAATCCAATACTTAGTGATATATCATATCAAGTAAAATATGAACTTGACTTTGATAAAATATGTTTAGAGTCAAAAAGCCTGCTGGGAACACATGACTTTAAAGGCTTTATGAGTTCTGGTTCATCTGTAAAAGATACAATTAGAACTATATATGATATTGATGTCAATAAAAAGGATGACTTAATTGTTATAGAAATTAGTGGAAATGGATTCTTATATAATATGGTAAGGATTATTGTTGGAACACTTATTGATATAGGTCGTGGTAGGATTAAGGAGTCATTTTTGGATATAATAGAATCTAAAACTAGGTCAAAATGTGGACATACAGCTCCAGCTCAAGGATTATTTCTTAAAAAAGTTCATTATTAACTTGACACACCAGGCTACATGTATTAAAATATATGAGAATGTGTTAATAAGTCCACTTGCCCCGGACTTGACATAAACGGTAAAAAAATTTTATGAGAAATAGTTAAGGAGGGACAGTTATGAAAAGTTATATAGCTAAGCCAGCTGATGTACAAAGAAAATGGTACTTAGTTGACGCTGAAGGTAAAACATTAGGTCGTTTAGCAACAGAAATTGCGACAGTATTGAGAGGTAAACATAAACCAACATTTACTCCTCACGTTGATGGTGGAGATTTTGTTGTTGTAGTAAATGCAGGAAAGATAGTTTTAAGTGGTAAAAAATTAGATCAAAAATATTACAGATACCATACTGGTTATGTAGGTGGATTAAAAGAAATATCTTATAGAGATATGATGGATAAGAAACCAGAAGAAGTTATAGCACATGCTGTAAGTGGTATGTTACCTAAGAACAAATTAAGAAGTAGAATGATGACTAGATTAAGAGTATTCGCAGGTGCTGAGCACACTCATGCAGCTCAAAATCCAGAAGTTTTAAACTTTAAGTAAGATTAATAGGTGAAAGGAGGAGTTTATAATGGCTAACGTTCAATATTATGGAACTGGAAGAAGAAAAAGTTCTGTTGCTAGAGTAAGACTAGTTGCAGGTGAAGGAAATATATTAGTAAATGGAAGAGCATTAGAAAATTATTTTAACTATGAAACATTAATAAGAGATGTTAAACAACCATTAGTTTTAACTGGAAATGAAAATAAATATGATGTTATAGTAAAAGTTGAAGGTGGAGGATTCACTGGACAAGCTGGAGCTATAAGACATGGTATATCTAGAGCTTTATTAAAAGCTGATTTAGACTTAAGACCTGCTTTAAAGAAAGAAGGTTTCTTAACTAGAGATGCAAGAATGAAGGAAAGAAAGAAATACGGATTAAAAGCAGCAAGAAGAGCTCCACAATTCTCAAAAAGATAATTACTTATTTTTTTGGAAAAGTACAATACTTTATATATATTCATTTAGAAAGTATTGTTATGTTAAAAATGTTGGGTTTGAATTAAGATTGATATACAATAAAATAATAAGATATTTTATTAGGATGTTTTTCTGTAGGAAAAGCATCCTTTTTTATTTAAACAATAGAAAAACTATACATTAAAATTACTTAATACAATAGTATTGTTAATAAAAGCAGTTTATATATCAAGAATTAAAAGTTTTATATACTATAATAACATAGTCTATGAATATACATTAGTATAATTCGTAGACTATGTTATTATAGCGTATCTATTATTAAAATGTTCATTATTTAATAATAGATAAGAGTATTAAATTAAAGGGGTTAGTATCTATATATAATATTGTAAATCATATGTATAGATACTAATAAATAGAAATTGATAATTAGAAAAGTAAAATCAAAATGTTTGTACTAATATTTGGAATATTATAGTGTTTTTATAAGTATACATATACAGGGTGATGTTGTGAGAAAGTACATAAAACATATAATTTTCAGTTTTGTTATGGTGTGTCTAGTAATAGTGTCAATATTTGAAGTGAAAAATATATCTGAAGATGTTATTAAGTATATGCCAGTAACAAATAAAACAATAATTTTAGATGCTGGTCATGGGGGGATTGACCCAGGTGCGTTAAATAAGGATAAGAGCACATCTGAAAAGGATATTAATCTAGCTATAACACTTAAGCTTAGAGAGCTTATAGAATCAAGCGGAGGCCTTGTAATATTGACTAGAGAAGATGATAGTAGTCTTTACAAAGAGGGAAATAACAAAACAACAAGACAAAAGTATAATGAGAATTTGAAAAATAGGAAAGAAATGATATCCAATTCTAATGCTAATATGTTTGTTTCCATACATCTCAATGCATTTGAACAATCAAAATACTATGGAGCTCAAACTTTTTATCCTAAAGACAAGCAAGATAGTAAAGAATTATCAAAGTGTATTCAAGAAGAACTTAAAAGAGTAGTAGATAAGACCAATAATAGAGAGGTTAAACCTAGAGACGATATATATCTTTTAAAAGAAAACAACATTCCATCGGTATTAATAGAGTGTGGTTTTTTATCAAATGAAAAAGAATGTAAACTTTTGACTGATGAAACATACCAAGAGAAGATAGCATGGGCAATATACATAGGAATACAAAAATATCTAAGTTAAAGTTAGCATATAATATAGGTCTGAATATGTAAATAGCTTGTATTAAAGCAGTTAAAATGCATTAATATAGGCTATTTTTGTTTTGACAAAAAAATATTTAAAATAAAAGTTAAAAAAGCGTTGACTTGGAATCATATAGATGGTATTATATATGAGTGCCCAAAAGGAGCACAAAAATACGACAAAAGAACTTTGAAAATTAAACAGTAGGTTAATTTATAAACAAGAAACAAACCATAAAGCCAGATATTTTGATAACAATAGTATCTGAGCCTGATAAACTTTTATTTGAGAGTTTGATCCTGGCTCAGGATGAACGCTGGCGGCGTGCCTAACACATGCAAGTTGAGCGATTTACTTCGGTAAAGAGCGGCGGACGGGTGAGTAACGCGTGGGTAACCTACCCTGTACACACGGATAACATACCGAAAGGTATGCTAATACGGGATAATATATTTGAGAGGCATCTCTTAAATATCAAAGGTGAGCCAGTACAGGATGGACCCGCGTCTGATTAG
>JABBZI010000040.1 GCA_012955965.1 Clostridioides difficile | reverse complement strand
TTTTATTCTATTTGTTATTATATGATTTAACAATTTTTCTTAAATTCCAAAATTAATTAATCTTTTTAAAAATTTTATTTGCTTTTACTTAAAATTTATGCTATATTAATAGAACAGACTTATTTTTTTAGTTTGTATTTTTTAATAAAGCGGAGGTTTTCTTATAATGAAAAACGGAATAGTAAAATGGTTTAACAATGAAAAAGGATTTGGATTCATATCTGTAGAGGGAGAAGACGATGTTTTCGTACATTTCTCAGCTATACAAAATGATGGATACAAAACTTTAGAAGAAGGCGAAAAGGTTAGCTTTGATATAACTCAAGGTAATAGAGGACCTCAAGCTGAAAACGTAAATAGAATATAATTATTTAATTTAAATATATATATTTTAGAAAAGGAGCTATAGTAGGCTCTTTTTTGTTGTTCATTATGCTTTTAGACATTACAAAAAGTTACTTTAAAAAAGACAACTCAAAACAGCTTTTTTAAAGTAACTTCTTATATTATGAGATATTATTATCAGAAACTACTCTATTTAATTTTATCAGATATTATTAAACATAACTCTCTCAAGACTTTACAGGCTATAACTGTTGATATGCCTGTAGTATCATAATCAGGACTTAACTCTACAATATCACAACCAACTATATTTATATTAGAGTTTTTTATAATTCTAAAAACTTCTTGAAATTCTCTATAATTTACACCACCAGGTTCTGGTGTACCTGTTCCTGGAAATACAGACGCATCTAATACATCTAAATCTATAGTTAGATAAACATTCTTTCCATTTAGCATCGTAATTATATTTTCAAAAGTATTTATTCCTCCAATTTCCATGTATGTGTGCTTTTGTTCTATAGCAAACTTAAATTCTTCTTTTGTCCCAGATCTTATACCAAATTGAAATATTTTATTATCTCCTACAATATCCCATACCCTTTTAATTACTGTTGCATGAGAATTTTTGCTATTATTATATTCTTCTCTCAAATCTGTATGCGCATCAAAATGAATTACATATATATCATTATACTTTTCATGCACTGCTTTAAAAGCTGGTAGGGTAACTAAATGCTCTCCTCCAATCATAAATGGAACCTTTGAATCTCTAACAATCTTAGATGTTTCCATATATATTTCTTCCAATACCTGTTCTGTATTTCCAACACTAATTTCTAAATCTCCATAATCACATATATTGTAATCTTCTAAATCCAAATCTAAAAAGGGACTATATGTCTCAAGACCATAAAATTCTTTTCTCATGGAACTGCTTGCAAATCTAGCTCCTGGTCTATTTGAAGTGGTTCCATCAAATCCAACACCAAACACTATAAGATTAGATTCTTCATAATTTTTGTCCATACTCATAAAAGTGTTCATATGATAGAAATTATTGTTCATCTAACATCTCTTTTACATATTGAGGTAACATAAATGAACCTAAATGTATATTACTATTATAATATTTAGTTTTTAAATTTAAATTTTCCCATCCATCCTTATCCTGATTTTTTATTGGACTAAATTTTTTCGAAGCAAAACCAAACAACCAATGACCAGATGGATATGTTGGTATATGCGCTTGATAGACTTCAGATATTGGAAATATTTCTTTTAACTTCTTATTAGCTCTTTTCATTTCCCTAGCATTAAAATCAAAATAAGGGCTTTCACTTTGATTTACTAAGATTCCATCATCAGTTAGTATTCTGTAACAGTCTCTATAAAAATCAGTCGAAAAAAGACCTTCTCCTGGTCCTATTGGGTCAGTTGAATCTACTATTATCAAATCATAAGATTTATCGGAAGCACACTTAACAAAATTAACACCATCTTCAAAATATAAATTTACTCTTTCATCATCTAATTTACATGAACATATATCCATATACTCTTTAGATACATCTACAACCATTTTATCGATTTCAACCATATCAATCTTCTCTATTTGAGGATAACGGCTTAATTCTCTTACTGTTCCACCATCACCCCCACCTATTACTAATACTTTTTTTATGTTTAAATTTGTAGACATAGGAACATGGGTTATCATCTCATGGTATATAAATTCATCTTTATCTGTTACCATCATTAACCCATCTATTGTTAGAAACTTTCCAAATTCATCACTATCAAATACATCTATTCTCTGAAATTGAGACTTCCCTTCAAATAAATGTTTATTTACTTTTATAGAAAATCTTACATTTTCTGTCCATTCTTCTGTATACCAAAGCTCCATATAATAATCCTCACTTTCTCTTATATATTCTGTATTTATACTGCTTCTGGCTTATGAGTAATTTTCCCTAAATCTTTTTTTGAATATTTTTTTATTTTTGTAGTCAAACCTCTTGGAATTTCTGTAGACTCACTTCTTTCTGATTTTAAAAGTTGTTCTAACAATTCAAAACTTTTCCATGGGTCTATATCACCACAAGTAAAAAAATCTGCTGCTGCATAACCATATTCAGGCCAAGTATGTATTGTTAAATGAGATTCTGCAATTATAACAGCACCTGAAACCCCCCAAGGATTAAAATGGTGAAATACAGAATCAACGATTGTAGCTTTTGCATTTAATGCTGAATCATTCATAAAATTTTCTATGAGATGTGGGTCTTTAAGTACATTCTCATCACAATTATAATATTCTACTAGTATATGTCTTCCTAGTGTTTCAAATTTCATTTCAATCCCAACTCCTCTATATATTTAATCTATTCTTATTTTTTCTAAATAAATCAATTTATTTTATTACAAGTATTCTATCTAAATCTTTGTCTTGTACATCAGTTAGATATGCGTTACTATTTTTTAAGAAAATAATATATTCCATAATTTCTTTTGTTATCAATTCTCCTGGAGCAACAATTGGTATTCCTGGTGGATATGCCATTATTGATTCTCCACAAACTCTATCTATACACAAATCAAGTTCTACACTTTCTTTTGGTGCATAAAAAGCTTCTCTCGGATTAAGTTTAATCATTGGATTTATTTGAACCATATTAAAATCATTTAATGCAACCTCTTTTCTATAGACCTTTGCGATTATAGAAAGTGCTTTTACTAATCTATCAATATCAGACTTATTCGTTCCGATAGATACAAGTGCAAGAATATTGTACGAATCTCCTAATTCTACTTGAATTGAAAAATTTTTGTATAATAAGTCATAGACTTCAAATCCAGTTAAATTTAATTCTTTCACATTTATACATAGTTTTGTTTCATCTATAAATTTGGCACCTTTTTGTTTTAATATTTCAGTAGATAAAACTTTTATTCCATCAATTTTGTTTAATCTTGATTTTGCATACCTAGATAAATTTAGTGCTTTTGATAATTGCTTTTCTCCATTCTCAACTAGGTTTGCTCTAGCACCATCTATACTTGCCATAAGCAAATAAGATGCTGATGTTGACTGTAACATATTTATTGATTGAAGAACTTTTTCAAATTTTACATTATCTCTATTCAGCAAAAGTGCTGAAGACTGTGTCAATGCACCTCCAGTTTTATGTATGCTTACAGCTACCATATCAGCTCCTAAGCCTATTGCAGAAGGAGGCAAATCTAAATGAAATGGAAAATGAGCCCCATGAGCTTCATCCACTAGCACCAAAATATTATTTTTATGACATAGCTCTATGATATTTTCAATATCAGCACAAACTCCATAATAAGTTGGATTAAGGAAAAATAATGCTTTTATATTACGATTTTTTTCTATCTCCACTTTAATTTTTTTAAGAGTAATATTTAAACTTATGCCTAATTTCTCATCAAATTCTGGCTGTATAAATATTGGTATCCCTCCACAGAGTATTAATGCATTTATCACTGATTTATGTATATTTCTTGGAAGTAATACCTTTTCACCTGGTTTTATCACACTTAAAATCATTGCATGTATTGCCTGAGTTGTACCATTAGTTATAAAAAATGCTTCATCAGCCATATATGCTTGTGCTAACAAATCTTGTGCATTTTTTATAACACCATTTGGAGCAGATACATTGTCCATAGTTGGTGATGAATTTATATCCATTTTCATGAGATTTTCACCTAGATATTTATTTAATATATCTACACCTCTATTTTTTACATGTCCAGGCACATCAAAGCAAGCTATATCTTTTTCTGAGTATCCCTTTAAAGACTCTAATAATGGAGCACATTCATAGCTTAATTCAACTGCATTTGCGAACTCACTATCCATGATTTTGAATTCATCCCCTCTCTATATTTAAATAATTATTGTATTTTTATTTATTATTTCTATTTTTTATTTTTACTTTTATTAAACTCATGATATTTATTATATTAACATCCAGCTATTTTTACAAGTGTTTTTTTGGTTCTACTCAAAAACTCACACATTAGTCATGTCAATATTTATAAACTTTTTTATTTTTTATTGTTTATATTAATTTTTTTCAAAATTAGTATTTATAAACTTTTTTATTTTTTATTTTTTTAGCATTTCTATTTTTTCGAGATTTACAAGGCTTTTGAGTTTAATATTTTTAAGTTGTAAGTATTTTATTACTAAACTTTTATATTATTCTGATTTCACATGTCAAAATTTCTGGTTTAGTTAGACTAAATAAATTACCTATTTTTGTATTTTTATTTTCTGTTAAAATTTATTAAATTTTTTTTATTTAATGAAATAAATTCTATTTTTATAAACAAAAACAGATACAAAATTAAGATTATTCACATAAGTACTACACTTACTAGGAAAACACCGAAACACAAAAGAAAGATTTACAACGAATAAAAGTGTCTTGATATGACAAAACAATCTTATTTAGAATGACAAATAGTTAAGGAAGATATTTTTTATTTCTTATTGACAATAGTACTAATCAGTACTATACTACATAAAGTACCGATTAGTACTATTAGGAGGATATTATGGATATTAGAAAACAAATCAGACTTGTAAACTCTGCTTTAAGCAGTACATTGGATTTATATAGGATATGGGCGAAAAAGAATAAGTTAAATTACAATTCTTTGGTTGTTTTATATACCTTGTATGATTTTAAGACATGCACTCAAAAACAAATATGTGATTGGTGGGCTTTACCCAAACAAACAGTTCATGGAATTTTATTTGATTTTGAAAAAAAGGGCTATATTTTAATTACCCCAAATGAAGAAAATAAAAGGGAACGATTGATTACATTTACACCTAAAGGAAGTGATTTTGCTTGCGAAATATTAAAGCCATTACTTCAAATGGAAGAAAAGGTAATGAAGCAATTAGGAGAAGAATTGATAAATCATCTTATTGTGAGTAACACAAAATATTATGAATTACTCAAGGAGGAAATCAATAATGGATAATGTTTTAGCTAAAAAGTTTTCCTTTTGTTCATTATTACAATTTGCAATACCTAACATTGTGATGATGATTAGTTTATCTATGTATATTATTGTTGATGGAATGTTTGTATCACGATTAATTGGCACGACTGCTTTATCTGCTGTTAATATGTTTTATCCTGCAATATGCTTTGAAATGGCAATCGCAATTATGATTGCAACTGGCGGTAGTGCAATAGTTGCAAGAAAATTAGGCGAAGGTAAACAAAAAGAGGCACAGGAAAATCTTAGTTTTTTAATTGCTATAGAGCTTTTAATAGGAATTTTGATTGCGATTCTAGGGAATGTTTTCATTGATAAAATTATTTCACTTTTAGGTGTAAGTCCTATTCAGTCTCCCTTAACTATCTGTTATGCAAAAATTATATTTTCATTTGCTCCCGCTTTCTTTCTTCAAACGGCTTTTCAAACGTTCTTTGTTACAGTAGGAAAACCGACATTAGGATTAGTCGTTACTTTATTAGCTGGTATTACAAATATTGTCTTAGATTATATTTTTATGGCGCCCTTTAATCTAGGTGTAAATGGTGCGGCAATTGCCACAGGAATAAGTTATTGTATTCCTGCAATCGTGGGCTTGTTATTTTTCTTTACATCTAAAAAAAATTCATTATGCTTTGTAAAACCTAAAATGGATTGGCAAGTACTTATAAAATCTTGTACAAACGGTTCATCTGAGATGGTAACAAACTTAGCAAATGCTGTAATAACTTTTCTGTTTAATTATGTTCTATTAAAATTTTATGGAGAAGATGGTGTAGCTTCCATTACAATCATACTTTATTTTCAATATATATTCACTGCTCTTTATTTTGGATATTCTAATGGAATTGCACCTGTCATAAGTTTCAAATATGGAAATGATGACAAAGAGCAGTTGCAGAGTATATTTAAAAGCAGTATTGTTTTTTTGCTCATAAGTACAGTATTAGCAAACTTTTTGATTCATTTGACAGTAACAAAAGCAATCACAATTTTCACTCCAGTAAATAGTAGTGTTTATGATATTACACTTCATGGATTTTCTATTTACTCTCTATCTTTTATTATTATGGGATTAGGAGTTTTTACTTCTGCAATGTTTACTGCATTTTCAGATGGAAAGACATCAGCCATTATATCATTTTCAAGGACTTTCATTTTTATTGTAGGTGCTATTCTTATTCTTCCTAATATATTTGGAGAACTTGGTGTTTGGATGGCAGTTCCTGCAGCAGAAATTCTTGGATTCATTGTGGCAGTATTTTATATATTTAAGAAAAAGAATGCCTATACTTATCTTTCAAATTAGTGTGATGTAAAAGAAAGATTATCTTTAAATCTATTATCAAATAACACATTCCTGTTGAGTGTTGTATGAATGAGGAAATTTTTTATAAAAAATATAAAAGAGTTGAACTTAAAACTTGATTAAAAAGGTCAGCTTTAAGACAACTCTTACTTATATAATTTATAATATTAAATACTATAAACTTATAGCATTTTTTGTGCATTCCTTTATATTCACTGCTTTACTTATAATCAAAACTGTTAAAAGCTCTGAAATAGCCATACTTACCCATATTCCATTTACTCCAAATAATTTAGAAAAAATAATCAATATAATAGGTAAAAGCAAAATTGAACGCAAAGCCCCTATAACATTAGAATGTATTGGCATTTCTATTGCTTGATAATACATAGTTGTTGTTAAATTTTTTCCAATCATAAGGTAAGCTATATTAGCCATATTAAGTGCAACATATGCCATTAAAATAATTTCTTCATCACTTGTAAATATTTTTATAATCTCTCTACCAAACAAGAAGCACACTATTGTAAATATTACAGACACAAAAATACTCATCTTCGTTGCCATACTATAATAACTTAACATTTTATTAGTCTCTTTAGAACCAAAATTATAGCTTATAAGTGGCTGAACTCCCAAGGTTATTCCCATTAGAAGATTATAAATATTTGTAGTTATATAGTTTACTACAGCATAAGCTGAAAGACCTACATCTCCAACCACCCTTGTCAAAACTATATTATGTGCAAGTATTATTATTGAAAAAGCACATTCTGCGAAAAATGAAGGAAACCCTATTGTAAATAATTCTTTTAAGACATCTTTTTCTATTTTAGCTGACCCAAAAGACAATTTGCCTTTCTTAAATACAAAATGAGGTAGCATTATTATAAGTGTTGATAACTGACCTAATCCACTTGCAATTGCTGCACTCTTTATACCAAACCCAAGTTTAAATATAAATATATAATTCAAAGCTATATGAAAAATTGTCCCTGACAAAGTAGCTATCATTGCAAGCTTTGGTCTTCCATCATTTCTTAAAAAACTGCAAAAAACAAGCCCCAACAAGTTTGGAAGACAAAAAACAGCATAAAAGGTTAAGTACTCAGAAGATAATCCAACTAAGCTTTCAGTTGCTCCCATAAATCTAACAATATGATTTGAAAAAAGTATACAAAATATTGTAAGAGATAAACTACCCAATATTAAAATTTTTATAACTTGCCTAAATATATTTATAGCCCTTTCATCATCTCCAGAACCAAAGTTTTTTGATACTAACGCTCCTCCTCCAACTGCCATTAAACTAGATAACCCTAAAAACACCATGACAAGAGGCACCACTATACTAACAGCTGTAAGCGCTGCATCACCTAGTCCTTTCCCCAAGAATATTCCATCTAATATAGTATTAAATGATGATACAAACATGGCAAGAGCTGATGGTATGGCATATTCTAAAAATTTTTTTATCATTATAAATCTCCCCTCTATATATTATTATGATAATTATTATTCCACTATATAAAATATTAATATATCCTCTGAGGGGAGAGTCAAGTTTTTTTGTATACTATTTTTTTCTTATTTCTAACTGAACTAATGTCTTTTCTTTTGAATCTGAGTCGACTCTAGAAAGTATCCATATTTCATTGAAATCACCAACAATTTCTATATTGTTATCCTTAGCATAATCTATTATTTTTTGATAATAATCATAAGCATTATTCCAATTATCATCATATAGTATAGTTAGATATTCTCCTTCTGGCAAAATATATTCATTTTCATAATTGTCTCTCTTTGTAAAATCAACTATGTTATCATATAGCAATGTACTTCCTTCTTTAATTACTTTTTCATAAGAAATACTACCTGATATTATAGGATAGACATCGTTGTATTTATCTTGAATGTGTAAAATAACATGTCTAAGATACATCTCAAACTCAACTTCATCCTTTGAATCACATTTATAAACACTTACTTTTCTTTCTTTATTGTATTTTATAAATACCTTATTTAAACCACATTCTAATAATTCATTTACATTAGCTTCTATATCATTTAAGTATTTTTTTACATCTGACAATTCTTTTATTTTATTTTCTATCATTTTTTTCTGTTCATTAATTGTATTCAACATAGAGTTTATTGAACCATCTGAGTCAATCAATTTTTTTATATCTTCAAGAGTCATTCCCATAATTTTGCAGTACTTAATTACATCTATACTCATAAACTGTTCTCTTGAATAATACCTATATTTATTTTCTTGATTTACATATGCTGGTTTTAGTATCCCTATTTTATCATAGTACCTCAGAGTTTTTATTGATAATTCAAAAAGCTTAGATACCTCACCTATTGAAAAATATGTTTTTATATAATCTCCCCCTTTATATTTTGCATTAAAATGATACTATATTACTCTACAAACATCAACATAAATTAATTATATTTTTAATTACTTTTGTTTATGTTTTTCCATTAATAATTAATAAAAAACATGAATATTATATAAAAAAATAAAGAGAAACTTTATAAAAGCTTCTCTTTATTCCATCTCTGATACAGGTATCGTTTTCCAATGTTCCCTCAGAATTCTTTCAACATTTTCTAAATCATTTTCTTTCATAAATTTTACTACCTCAATATGTTGATTATTACTGTATGTCAACATTTTATATAACTCATCTTCATTATTACTAGTATATGACTTTGACATAAAATTATATCTTAAAGAATTCAATAGATTTATTAACACTTGATTTTCTGATTTAGCTATGTATATATCATGAAATTCGTTACTTAATTTTAGATAATTACTGTAATTTTTATACTTTATAGATATAGTCATCATTTCTGTTAATTCTTCCATTTTTATTAGGTCTGATTCAGTTAAATTTTGTAATGCTGAAGAACCTGCTAAAGCATCCAATACTCCAATTACAGAATAGGTGTCTAGTTTTTCCTTTTCTTGAAATTCTTTTACCACAAACCCTTTATTAGGTATCTTTTCTAGTAAATTTTCACCCGCCAACCTCGTTAGTGCTTCCCTTGCTGGTGTTCTACTAACTCCTATAGAGTTACAAATCTCAGATTCAGTAATTCTCTGATTAGCTTCATATTCTCCATTTTGGATTTTCTTTGATATATAGTCATATACTTGAGTTGTAAGTGGATCTACCTTCATAAGACGTTCCTCCATATTAAGATTATAAAAGTTAAATCTCCCACCAACTTTGGTAGAGAGGTTCAGTTTTATCTTATTCATTTATATAATATCACAATTATGATATTTTTTATACTTCTTTGTACTATTTTGAAATACTAAAATTTTTATAGTAATTTAAACAAAAAATGTAGAAAAAGTTTTGATTTATCAAAATTTTTTCTACATTTTTACTTTCTCTTTATTTTTTTAATAGAGTCTTTAATTTATTCTAAAAACACCAAATGATTTTGCTTCTAAATCAATTCTCAATTTATTATTTTCAATTTGTGTAATAGTATTTACATTTTTAGGGCTATACTTTATTGGTATTTCCTCAATAAAACTACCATCTATATTTAATGATATTCTTTCAATGTTCTCACTTCTATTTACCAAAATTAATACTCTATCATTATTTTCATTAAATCTAATAAAAGCAAACACAGAATTATTTTCTGTATATATAAATTCTGTATCTCCTGAGCTTAAAATTTTATTTTTATTTCTAATTTTTATAATATCCTTATAGAAACTAAGCATTTCTTCATCTTCATTTTTCCATGGATATGTTCTTCTATTATCTGGGTCAACACCTCCACAAAGACCTGCTTCATCTCCATAGTATATATATGGTACACCCTCAAAGGTCATCTGTATAGCTACTGCAAGCTTCACTAAATCCACATCATAATTCAATTCAGTTTTAGCTCTTGTAACATCATGTGTTCCAATTAAATTTAAATTAGACTTAAATGATTCTTTTGGATAATTTTCCTTAATCTGCATATATCTATTGCAAAGCTCATAGGAGTTAACTTCTCCTTTTAAAAAAGAAAACATATTGTTTCTAAAAGGATATCCCATAACAGAATCTAATTCTTCACCTAATAGATAACTTCTTCTTTGACCATAACTAATCTTATTTGATGCATCTTCCCAAACTTCTCCTATAAGAATTGAATCATCGTCAGCTTTTTTTAGTTCCTTTTTTAACTCTCTTATAAACTTAGTTGGTAGTTCATCTGCAACATCTAATCTCCAACCTTTAACACCCATGTCTATCCACTTATTTATAACACTATCATTGTCATATATTATATAATCCATATAGCTATCTTCTAGTTCATTTATATTTGGTAATGTCTTAACACCCCACCAACTTTTATACTTTTGAGGAAAGTCTTCAAACATGTACCATGAATAATAGGGAGACTCTTTTGACTGATATGCACCTATGCTATTATAATTTCCATACATATTAAAATATTTACTATCTGCTCCAGTATGACTAAAAACACCATCTAATACTATTGACATATCTTTTTCTTTTGCTTTATTTATAAGCTCTTTAAATGTATCTTCATCTCCAAACATTGGGTCAATTTTTTTATAATCACCTGTATCATACTTATGATTACTAGATGCTTCAAATATAGGGCTTAAATATAGTATACTTACTCCTAGTTTTTTTAGGTATCCAAGTTTGTTAATTATTCCTCTCAAATTACCACCATGGAAGTCCCATCTTATAATATCGCCTTCACTATCTTTTATGTACATAGGTACATCTTCCCAATTCCCATATATAAAGCTATTCTTTTTAGGATTGTCAACCTTGCCATTTCGGTTACAATTATTAAACCTGTCTACAAATATATGATAAAGTATTCCTTCTTTATACCACGTTGGTACTTTAAAATCTTTATAAACAGTGATTTGATATTTATTTATATCATTATAGTCATACTCACAAGAATGTCCATTTTCTCTATTCTTTCCGTAAAATACAGTTTTTTTATTACCATCAATTTCAACATCAACTTTAAAATAATAAAAATAAACACCTGTCTCTTCAAATGTTTCCATCTTGCAACAAAAACACTTTCCAAATTTATCATTACTTAATTCTTCATTTAAAATTATTGTTCTCATTTCTTCTTCTTTATTTATTTCTAGGGAAATAGAATCGACATTATAGCCTTCATTTACTTTAACATAAATTGTCAATTGCTCATCAAATTTTAAAGCTCCAAACGGAGCCTTAAAATTTTTATCCCAAGAGTTATATTTTATTATATCTTCCATCTAATCACACCCTTTTAAACCAAATGTCTTTTGCATATTCAGAAATTGTTCTATCTGAAGAGAAAAATCCTGAATTAGCTATGTTAACTAAAGACATTGTATTCCATTTTTCTTTATCTCTATATAACCTATTTATATCAGCCTGAGCTTGACCATAATTTTCAAAATCTCTCAATACAAAATATTCATCATTGTAAGTGGTAAGTGAATTATAAATGTTTCTTCCTTCTTCACCTAGATTAGGAATAAATCCATTTATTAAATCATCTACGACTCTTTTTATATTCATATTAGAATGATACAGGTCAAGTGAAGAATATCCACCATACTTATTATAATTTAATACTTGTTCTGCGCTAAGCCCAAATAAAAACATATTTTCTTTTCCTACTTGTTCACATATCTCTACATTTGCGCCATCTAGTGTCGCCAAAGTTATAGCACCATTCATCATAAACTTCATATTACTTGTTCCAGATGCTTCCTTTGTTGTAGTTGAGATTTGTTCACTGACATTTGCTGCTGGTATTATTATCTCTGCTAATGATACTCCATAATTCTCTAAAAATACTACTTTTAACTTGTCCCTTACTCTGACATCATTGTTTATAGTACTTGCAACAGAATTTATAAATTTAATTATACATTTAGCTAAATAATATCCTGGTGCAGCTTTTGCACCAAATATAAAAGTCCTAGGGTCAATATTTAAATTAGGATTATCAAGCAATTCATGATACAGATGAAGTACATTAAATATATTCAACAACTGTCTTTTATAAGCATGTAATCTCTTAACTTGAACATCAAATATTGAACTTGGGTCGATATCTAAATCGTATTTATTTTTTATAAGTTTTGCTAAATTTGCTTTATTATTGTATTTTATATCATCAAGTCTCTGTAAAACAGAGGAATCATTTTTAAATTTCTCAATATTCTTTAACTGTAAAGTATCTTTCTTCCATGAATCACCAATTAAATCTGTAATTAAATTGCTAAGTTGAGGATTTGAACTTATAAGCCATCGTCTATGTGCAATTCCATTGGTCTTATTATTAAATTTATTTGGTTCATCTTGATAGAAATCTTTCAATACCTCAGTTTTAAGAATCTGAGTATGAAGCTTAGCGACTCCATTAACACTGTGGCTTGTGACAATACATAAGTTTGCCATGTTGATGTTATCCCAACTTATTATACTCATTCTATTTATTCTATCTTGGTCATATCCTTTATTATTTAATTCCTCTACATATCTTCTATTTATTTCTTCTATTATCATGTAAATTCTTGGTAATAGTTCTTTCATCATGCTCACAGGCCATTTTTCCATTGCTTCTGACATTATAGTATGATTAGTGTAAGATACTGTTTTTTTAGTTATTTGCCATGCTTCATCCCAAGATAAGTTTTCTTCATCAAGCAAAATTCTCATAAGTTCTGGTATACATAAGGTAGGATGTGTATCATTTATATGAATTGCTACCTTATCACATAAATTGCTAATATCCAATTTATTCTTTTTATATTTCCTTATTATATCTTGTATCCCTGCACTTACAAAAAAGTATTCTTGTTTTAATCTCAGTAACTTTCCTGCATAATTTGAATCATCTGGATATAGTACCTGTGATATTTCCTCAGTATAATACTTATGTTTTAAAGCTTCTTCATAGCTACCAGAATAATTTAGAGCATTTGAAGTAAGTTCACCAAAATCTCTCTTTGGTATCTCACTTTTAAACAATCTTAAGGTATTTATACATTGGTTTTGATACCCAATTATTGGTATATCATAAGGCATTGCCATTACAGGAAGGTAGTTCTTATGAATTACTTTTAAATGACTGCCATCCTTAACTAATTCTACCTCTCCACCAAACTTCACCATTGCTGCTTCATTTGGCCTTACAGTTTCCCAAGCATATCGTCCTTCTGTAAGCCAGTTATCAGGTACTTCTACCTGATAACCATTTACAAATTTTTGTTCAAACAAACCGTATTTATATCTTATTCCATACCCTTGACCACTTATATTCAAGGATGCCATAGAATCTAAAAAGCAAGCTGCTAATCTACCAAGACCTCCATTTCCTAAGGCTGGATCTACTTCAGCTTCAACTAAATCATCCAAGTTAATTCCTAATTCAGATAAGCCTTCTCTAACTTCTTCTTCAATATTCAAATTTAGTAAATTTGATTTTAATTGTCTTCCTATTAAAAATTCAAGACTAAAATAATAAACTTCTTTTTTCTTGTCTAACTTTGTAGCAACCCACTTTTTTGCTATTTCATCTTTCAATAAACTACATAATACGTTTAACAATTGTTCATCAGTAGCTTCCTTGATAGACTGTGCATATAAGCTATACATTTTCACTTCAAATTTTTGCTTGAATTTCTTTTTGCTTATTGTTACCAAAAAAACCACTCCTTTAATCACATATGTCTCTATATGTTTCTATATACTCCTTAGCTGATTTTTTCCAACTATTATCCGTTTTCATTGCATTTTCAACTAATTTAGTCCATTTCTCTTTATCTTTAAACACTTTGATTGCATTTTTCAAACAGAAAAACATCTCATGAGCATTGTAATTTTTAAAACTAAATCCATTACCTTCACCAGTAAATTTATTGTAAGGCATTACAGTATCCTTAAGCCCTCCAGTCTCTCTAACGATTGGCAAAGAACCATATCTCATAGCTAACATTTGTCCTATACCACAAGGCTCAAATAATGATGGCATTAAGAATATATCACTTGCAGCATATATCTGTTGAGCTAACGATGAATTAAAAGTAATTCTAGCTGATACTTTATCTGAAAAATTAGAATCATAATAATTAAACATCGATTGATATTGATGTTCTCCAGTTCCTAAAACAACAATTTGTAAGTCTTCTCTCATAAGCTCAGGCATCATATATGCTATTAAATCAAAACCTTTTTGAGAAACTAATCTTGAAACTATTCCTATTAATGGAATAGTCGAATCTTTTTTCAATCCTAAAATATCTTGTAATCTTAATTTATTTTCTGTCTTTTTATCAATAGAGTCTACATCATAGTGAACAAATATATCTTTATCTTTTGCAGGGTCATTTAAATCATAATCTATACCATTTAATATTCCTTTTAATTTTCCTGATTCTTTTCTAAGCAAACCATCCAATTGTTCCCCATAAAATGAGGTTTGTATTTCATTTGCATAAGTAGGACTAACAGTTATAATTTTATCTGCAAAATTTATTCCAGCTTTCATAAAGTTTATTGAGCCATAATATTCTATATCTCCATTATCAAAGTATTTTTGAGGTAAGTCTAATATATCATCTAAAACAAACTTATCAAACACACCTTGATATTGAAGATTATGTATAGTATACATAGTTTTTATATTTTTATACCCCTCAAGGGTTGCATATCTCTCTTTTAAAATCAATGGTAACATGCCTGTATGCCAATCATTTATATGTATTACATCTGGATAAAAATCAATTCTACTTATAGCTTCTAAAACAGCATTTGTAAAGAAAGTGTATCTTTCTGCATCATCTCCATATCCATATATACTGTCTCTTTCGTCTTCTCTTCTAAAATAAAATTCATTATCTATAAAGTAAAATTTGACACCATCCAATTCCATTTCTAAAAGTCCACAATATTGATTTCTCCATCCAACATGTACACTAAACACAGCTATTTCTTTTAGTTGATCTTTTAAATAACTTGGTATAGTTGAATATTTAGGCATTATAACCCTTACATCTACACCTTCTTTTTTTAATTCTTTAGGCAATGCATAAGAAACATCCCCTAATCCTCCAGTTTTTGCAAAGGGCCAACACTCTGCTGTTACATAAAAAACCTTCACTAGTCATTCCCCCTTCTAAAAAATATATTTATATGTTTGTATTCTTTTCTACTACAAGAGGATATTTTTCATCTCCTCTTAGCTCTTTTCCATTTGATATATTTGTATTTTTATCTAATATTGCATTATATAATTTTGCATTTGACTTTATTACACAATTTTGCATTACTATTGAATTTTCTATAACTGTTCCTTTTTCAACATTAACTTTTCTAAATATGATACTATCTTTTACAGTACCTTCAATTAGACAACCTGATGCTATAAAGCTATTTTCTACCTTGGCGCTATCTGTATAAATTGTAGGAGATTCATTCTTTTCTTTTGTAAATATCTTTCTTTCAGAATACAATAATTCATCAGCAATTTCTAAATTTAATAAATCTTTGCTCATTTCAAAATATGATTCGACAGAATTTACACATTTTAGATATCCTGTATACTCATAAGCTCCTACTTTCATGTTTTCTGCTTCTTCAATAATAAATTCTTCTAAATAACAATAATTGCCTTTATTTACAATATTATATATACATTCTACAAAATCTTCACGTTTCATAATATAAGTTTCCATACATATATTAGCTCTAGGGAATTTCCCTAAATTATTACCAACATTTATTACTCTATTGTTACTATCTAAATTCAAAGTTAAATTACCAGCAAAATCTTTATTTGCATTATTTACATTTTTATATATTATAGTTATATCATTATGAGATTTTTTATGATATTCCAATGCTTTAGAATAGTCTAAGTTACATAGCATATAACTAGGAGCTATTAAAATATATTCTTCTTCACTCTTTTCTATATAATCTAGATTAGCTAAGATAGTGTATATGTCACCTTCTCTATGTGAATAAGTATTTCTATACTTAGTGTTTTCTGGACTAAAAATTGATAAGCCACCTTTTTTTCTACTTAAATCCCAATCTTTCCCACTACCTATATGGTCTGTCAATGATCTGTATTTTTCCTTTGCAAAGATTCCAACTTTAGTGATTCCTGAATTTATCATATTAGATAAAGCAAAATCTATTATTCTATATCTTCCAGCTATTGGTGTAGATGCTATTGGTCTTCCATAGTTAAGTTTGTTTATTGCTGGGTCCCCTTTTTTGTTTAAATTTATTATGCCTAAACATTCATTTCTCATCTTAAAGGCCTCCTTCTATTAATACGCATCTAGGTTCAATATTTTCATATTCAGAAACTACATTTATTTCATTATTTACATTTTTTATCTGAACATTATCATTTATAGTTGCACACTCACCTATCATAGCTTTTTCTATAGTTACATTTTCACCTATTACAACATTTGGCATTATTACTGAATCAATTACTTTACTTCCTTTACCAACAATAACTCCATGTGATAATACAGAGTTACCTACTTCTCCTAAAATTCTACAACCATCTGCTATCATTGATCTATGAACATTTGCGTTTTTGCCTATATATTGTGGAGGCATTGCCATAGTATTTGTATATATCTTCCATTTAGGGTCTGCTAAATCAAGTGTTTCTGGAGATTTTATTATATCCATATTAGCATCCCATAAACTTTGTATAGTTCCTACATCTCTCCAATAACCTTTAAATGGATAAGCATACATTCCAACATTATCTTCTAACATTTTAGGTATTAAATTCTTTCCAAAATCATCATAATTTATTTCTGAATTTTTTTCTGCTTCTTTAAAATAACTTCTCAACATTTTCCAATCAAATATGTACACTCCCATAGATGCCAAATTACTCTTAGGTTCACTTGGTTTTTCTTCAAATTCATAGACACTTGAATCTTCATTTGTATTCATTATTCCAAATCTAGAAGCCTCATCCCAAGGAACTTCAATTACTGCTATTGTAGCTTTAGAGCCTTTTTCTTTATGAAACTTTAACATCTTACTATAATCCATTTTATATATATGGTCACCAGATAGTATTAATACATATTCTGGATTATAAGTATCTACAAAATCCATATTTTGATATATTGCATGTGCTGTACCATTATACCAATTACCTTCTTTTTCATTCATAAATGGTTGCAAAACATATACACCACCATTTATTCTGTCCAAATCCCAATGACTTCCCATACCTATATGTGAATTTAATATCAACGGTCTATATTGAGTTAAAACACCAACTGTATCAATACCAGAGTTTGAACAATTACTTAACACAAAATCGATAATTCTATACTTTCCTCCAAATGACACGGCTGGCTTGGCAATTCTCTTTGTGAAAACACCTAGCCTTGAACCTTGCCCTCCTGCCAAAATCATAGCTAACATCTCTTTTTTCATTTAATGACACTCCCCTCATCTAGTAATTAATATTTATAATTGCATTTTTACTTTTATAAACTCTATCAGTCAATAAATGCTGTGTATAAATTTTGCTCAAATGATACTTTAATAAAAATAAAATAATATCAACTATACAATTGATATAATATATACCCCATAATATGCTTATTGACGTATACATTATTTTCCATAAACACTATAGTATTTATTAATATTCAATTCTTAGTTAAAAAATAATACAAATTTTATTTAACAAATATAAAAAACATTTTTTATGATTTTTTTTATGCCCTATAGACATACTTATTTTTTTATTCATTAAATTCATAATAATAAAACATAACTTTAGATTTGTTAAATAATTATCTAAAAAATTTTAAATAATTAATAGCTAATATTGTTTTTTCATTAACAATTCTTTGATGTTATCTAAACAATAAATCATAAAATTATAATTAGATTATTAGTTTTATTAATAGTAATATTGCTATTTTTATAACTATATTTCTTAATTCCATAAATAGATTAATTAAAATCATTCTCATTGGCTATATGTTTTATATATTATTATATAACACTTTTTATATTAGTAAAGGATAAATTGTATAAAAATTCTGTTAATTTGTTTTTATAATATTATTTTTTAAATAAAAACAAAGAAGAAGACTTAAAAAGCTATAAGTCTTCTTCTTTTCAACGTGCATTTTTATACTATATTTAATTAATTCGACCTTTAGTTTCCATTTCCTTCCTGTAATAACAAAACTCTTTTATTTTTTTAATGAATCATTATTATCTATAATTTCTTTTACATCTAATATCTCTTTGTTATCGTCACTCATAACTTCTTTTATTCCTTTAAATGTTCCTAGGAAGTTAACTGCTTCTGAAGGTAAAACTAGTTTTGTTGACTTACCTTCAGCCATTTTTTCAAGTGCTTCCATAGATTTTAATGCTAAAATATTATTGTCAATATCAGACTCTTTCATTGCTGAAAAGACTAATTTTAGACCTTCTGCTGTTGCAAATTGAGTTCTTTTTATCATTTCAGCTTCACCTTGTGCTTTAGCAATAGCTGTTTGTCTTATAGCTTCAGCTTCACCTTCTGCAACCAAGATAGCAGATTCTTTTTCTCCTTCTGCTACACGTACCATAGCTTCTTTTCTAGCTTCTGCTGTTAATATTGCAGATTGTTTTTCTCCTTCTGCTTGTAATATTGCAGCTGATTTGTTACCTTCTGCTTGAAGAATTGCTTCTCTTCTTTCTCTTTCTGCTCTCATCTGTTTTTCCATCGCAACTTGAATATCATGAGGAGGCATTATATTCTTTAACTCTACTCTATTTACTTTTATCCCCCATTTATCTGTTGCTTCATCTAGGATAGTTCTCATTTTTACATTTATTATATCTCTTGATGTTAATGTCTCATCTAAGTCAAGTTCACCAATTATATTTCTTAATGTTGTAGCTGTTAAGTTTTCAATAGCAGCTATTGGATTTGCTATCTCAAACACATATCTAACTGGGTCTGTAACTTTATAATATACAACTGTATCAATCTGCATAGTTACATTATCTTTAGTTATAACTGGCTGAGGTGGGAAATCTATTACAATTTCTCTCAAATCAATTACATATGCCATCTGGTCTAAAAATGGGATTAAGAAATGTACGCCTGTATCAGCTACTTTCTGAAACTTACCAAGTCTCATTATTATACCTACTTTAGATTGTTTTATAACTCTTATACAAGTTAAACTCATTACTACGACTACTACTATTAATACAATACTTAAAATAATTTTAATACCCATACTATAAATCCTCCTTTATTCTATTGATTTGTCACACTAGTTGTAGAATTTACTTTTTTAACAACTAGTTTTACTCCTTCTATCTTCAATACTTCTACTGTAGAATCTTTTTCTATTTTTTCACCATCTATAGAAATAGCTGTCCATGTTTCATGTTCAACTACAACTAGACCTGTGTTATTTGGAGAAATCTCTTGTGTAACAATACCTTTTTTAGACATCATTGCTTGTAAATTAGTGTTAGACTTATAACCTTTATCTTTTTTTACTATCTTTTTAGTAGCCACAATCAGCATAGCTATAGAGATTACTGCAAAAATTAGAATTTGTAAGAATATACTCTCTATAAAACTACTTAAAAATATAAGTACTACAGCTCCTACACTAAACCATATCAGAGTTAAGCTTGGCGTCAACATCTCAGCTATTCCAAATAAGATTGCTACTATCAACCATATTAATTTCATACTATCTTCCCTCTTTTCATATGAATTATAAAACCCTCTATAAATATATATGTTTATATAATGTTTTTAAATATAAATTTAAACTATAAATCAATACAATAAATTAATTTTAAATTAATTTAATAGTATTATATCAACATACTTTGTTAAAGTTGTTACAAAGTAGTATCAAATGTCAATTCTTAGATAAGCAAAAACTCTTTCATTGTTAACGAAATGTTACTTATTAAATCCGTTGCAGTTACTGTATACATTTTCTTACTTAATTTATCTCCTATATAACCATGTATATATGCTCCCATGACTGTAGCTTCAAATACATCCATACCTTGACCTATAAATGAAGTAATTATACCAAGCAAACAGTCTCCCATTCCTCCAGTTGCCATACAACTATTTCCTGTAGGATTTATATATGTTTTTTTGCCATCTGTTATGACAGTTTGATAACCTTTTAAAAGTACAACTACATTATATTTTTGAGCAAATTCTTTTGCTACATCTACTCTATGTTCTCTTATATACCCAATTGAGTCTCCTGTCAACCTGGCCATTTCTCCCAGATGAGGTGTAATCACGAATTTATTTTCCCACTCTAAAAATCTATAACATCTATCTTTCATAATATTTAGTCCATCAGCATCTAATACAATTGGACAATTAGAACCTTCCACTGTTTTAAGCAATTTATCAAATGTCTGATGATTATCTCCCATTCCTGGACCAAAACCAATTGCATTGCTAGAACTCAATATTTTATTCAATCTTTCTTCTCCAAAATTTACAGTCATTGCTTCTGTAAGCCTAATAGATGCCTTGTTTTGTACATCTTCCTCGCTAATTAATGTTACAAGTCCACTCCCACTCTTAACAGCAGATTCAGTTGCTATAAAACTTGCACCATAAAATCCTTTTGAACCTGCAACTATAGATACTTTTCCAAAATCACTTTTAAAACCATGTATCTCTCTTATTCTAATATTATTTTTCACAAAATTCTCATCAGTTATGAACTCATCTTCATGGTATTTTCTTGTAATAAACTCTGGGACGCCTATTTTTTCCACAATTACATCACCTATAAGCGAACTAATATCATAGTTTAAAAAACCTCTCTTATAAAACTCAAAACTAATTGTCTTATTTGCTTTAATACAAGTTCCTAACACACTTCCTTTATCACTATCTATACCTGATGGAACATCTATAGAATATGTATTTTTACTATTATCATTTACTATATCAATTACTTCTTTAAAAATACCAGCTATATCTCGTTTTAATCCAGTACCAAATATAGCATCTACTACAACATCACTTTTAGATATTGTATCTTTAAATATCGTTAAATTTTTATTTTTTATAATATTTTCTTTTTCACCCTTAATAATTTTATCAACTTTATTTTTATTTCCAATATCTTCTTCTCTTAAATCACTTTTATTAATATTTATAATATTAATCCCCATATTTAAAAGTATATTGTAGTTTATTTTAGAACATTCACTTAGCTTTTCAATATTCCCTATTAAAAATACTTCTACATCTTTTCCTTTTGTGTTTAAATGTCTTGCTATTCCAAGACCATCTCCACCATTATTACCAACACCACATACAACCACATAGCTATTATATATATCTATATCCATATTTTTCACTGCAGACATGACAGCATTTTCCATTAATACAATCATTGGAATTCCCAATTCTTTCACACATGCGGTATCAACATTTTTACTTAAATTAGATGTACCTATCAGCATAAATTATCACTCCTATAAAGTTAAAGACTTCTTAAATATTTACAAATAAATATCTATTGAAGTCTTTTTAATATCATAAATATCATAATAGAATCACTAAAACTAAGATTTCAAAACAATTTAAAATAACAAAAAATTTTGAATTAAAATAATTATTTAATTTTATTATATCATATAATTTGAGTTATTATGTTGATTTAAAGCCTATTTGAACTAATTATCTAAAGTTTTTTTATTTTTTATAATCTTTTATTGTTTATTGATATTTTTTATTTTTATTAAAAAAATAATAATTAAGAATATTGCTATATTCTGTACATAAAATTTTTTTTATTTAAATCAAATTTTCTGATAATTTAATAATTTTTCAAAATTTATAGTTGACTTTTATTTTTTACTGTATTAAACTAATTACTATACAAAACAGAAAACAAAATTTTCAAAATTATTAAATTAAAAGGAGAGATAAACATGAAGACTTTATTAAACAAACAAGTACGATTTTTTAATAGCCAATTTAGTTAGGGTTTGTAGCTAAGTTAAGACAAATTGTCATGACATAGATACAAACCCCTTAGGATTATGATTTTTAAGGATTGTATCTGTGTTGGCTATAGTAATTGTTGTTAAAGTTTTTATTTTATCATCATAATATAGAGCCACATGGATTATACTGTGTGGCTCATTCGTATTTTTGCCATACAGTTATATATACTGTGTGGTTTTTTTATATCAAATTTCAATTTTAAAATTAAATTTTAAAAATTATTTAAAAATATTTTCAAAGGGGTGTTTTATTTATGTCAGGTATTATATCTGTAATGACGCAAAGTTTAATTTTATCCATTATGGCACTGGGGGTTTATATAACTTACAAAATCTTAGATTTTCCCGATATGTCTGCTGATGGTAGTTA
>JABBZI010000003.1 GCA_012955965.1 Clostridioides difficile | reverse complement strand
CATCAGCTTCTACTACTACTGTTATTGGGCATTCATCATAGATTGAAGCAACATATCCTTGAACTGCTCCAGCAAGTGAACCAACTCCTGCTTGCACAAATACGTGTGTTGGTCTATCTACTCCATACTCTTTTAATTGCTCTATAGCTTCTTGAGCCATAGTTCCATATCCTTGCATTATCCATGCTGGAATTTCTTCATATCCGTCCCATGCTGTATCTTGAACCATTACTCCATGGTCATCAGCTTCTGCATAATCATTAGCTAATCTTACTGCGTCATCATAGTTTAAGTCTGTTATACTAGCATCTGCTCCTTCTCCTTTGATTTTATTTAATCTAAACTCAGAAGAACCTTTTGGCATTAATACAACAGATTTTTGACCTAATTTATTAGCAGTCCAAGCAACTCCTCTACCATGATTTCCATCTGTAGCTGTAAAGAAAGTTATTTCTCCTAATTTTTCTTTTATTTCATCTGAAGTTAACTTATCATATCCTAATTCAGATATATCTGTATCTAATCTTTGAGCTAAATATTTACCCATAGAGTAAGAACCACCTAAAACTTTAAATGCATTTAATCCAAATCTATAAGATTCATCTTTAACATATACTCCTGCAACTCCCAATTTTTTTGCTAAACCTTCTAGGTTTGCTAATGGAGTTTCTTTATATTGAGGAAAGCTTTTATGAAAATTTCTAACCTTAGTTATTTCTTCTTCATTTAAAAATTTAATACAATTTTCCTTGTCACCTTTTGGCAAATTATTTACTTTCCATTTAATCTCTTTTAACATCTAAAATACCTCCAAATTATTGTTAAATTTTTATACTTTATTATATAAGCAATTAACATGCCAACACTAAATATATATTGGATATTTTTCTATGACTGCTTAATATAGAAATTGCAATGCTTTTATTGTTTTTTCTTATCTACCTTTAATTCATACAATGTATGTGAAATTTAATAACTAAAAAACCTTTTCTATCTTCTCACTTTTTAATTCTCATTTTTAAAATTTAAAAATAAATTTTAAAATAACTGGCTTGTATATTTTTTATTATCTAACTTATAAAATCTAAGTTAAAACATAAATAGTGATGTAATAATCCATTACACCACTATTTATACATTCAATAATATAATACGTTTTAATGGTCTCTAAGAGGCGATTTTTCATCCTTTTTAACATCCAATTCCTCTTTTACAACATTCCATTTTTCAAGACCAAACTTAGAAACCATAACAGCTTCTGCTGCTCCTTTTCCAAGTCTTTTTATAGTGTCCATACCTGTCTCGTCTTCTTGTGCACCTTTTGCTTTTCCATCTTTACTCCATATAGTACCACCTATATAACATCCACCTAAACCTCCAGATACTAACATTTCATGCATTAGGAAGAAATTTATTATAGGAAGTTTTGTAAGCTCTTGACCACCATATCTAGTTCCACCAGTAGTTATAGCTGCTCCAACTTTATTTTGAAGCTTTCCTGGATGAACTAAATACATAGGACGAAGTCTATTAAAAACTGCTGTAAGTTGAGCAGTGATATTCATATCGTATACTGGAGAACCTACTATAATTCCATCTGCTTCTAATATTTTTTGCTCTAATTCTTGTATATCATCTTTTATAATACACATAGTCTCTTTTCTTATACATGCATCACAATGTACACAAGGACTTATTTTTTTCCCTCTAACTGACCAATACTCAGTTTCTATACCAGGTATAGTTTCAGCTTCTTTCAAAGCTTCTAATACTGCATATTCTGTTGCTCCTTTACGTGGACTTCCACAGATACCTAATATTTTTGCCATAACAATATCTCCTCATCAAATAAATCTATTTTTATTATCCATTTACAAATATAGTAAATTGTTATTTCTATCTTAACTTCTATTACTTTAATTTTATTGGTAATGAATGTATTTCTACATTAGTTGCATTGTATACTGCATTTGCAACAGCTGGTGCAACTGGTACAACAGCGCATTCTCCAATACTCTTACCACCAAAAGGTCCTGCTTTTTCATAACCATTTACAAATGCAACTTGACACTTTGGCATATCTACAGTTCTAAATAATTTATATGTTTTAAAATCAGTAGCTTTAGGTCTACCTTGCTCATCAAATGCTAACTCTTCACTCAATGCGTAACCTAGACCCATGTGAATTCCACCTTCTAATTGACCTTCTAAGTTTAGAGGATTTATAACTCTACCAACATCATGCACAGCTACAAAATCAACCACTTTGATATCTTTAGTTTCTTTGTCTACTAAAACTTCAGCAAAGTGTACACCATATGAAGTAAGTCCAGCAGGAGAAGAGTAATCTTCAACAACAGTCAATTCTCTCAAAGACTTACTTTGACTATATACTGCAACATCAGATAATGATGCTTTGATATTTTCATCAAGTTTACTAATTACATATCCACCATCTAGATATAATTCTTCTTTTGATGTTTCAAGTAATTTTTCTGCTTCTTCTAATATAAGTGTTTTTAATTTTTCTGCTGTCTTTTTAGCTCCTCCACCTTCTACAAACACACCTCTACTTGCATAATCTCCAAGATTGAATGTACATGCATCAGTATCAGTTTCAAATGTGTCAACTTTATCAGGTGTTATTCCTAGAACTTCAGCCACCATCATTGTTTGCATAGTTACAACACCATTACCCATATCATGTGCTCCTGTAAGTAGTGTCAATGTACCATCTTCATTTAATTTAAGAGTTAATGTAACGACATCTCTATGTGCACCAAAAACTCCATTACCATGTGCACCTATTGCCATACCTATACCTCTTAAATATTTTCCTTCTTCTTTTGGAAGATTCTTTTTTTCGTCCCACTTAAACATTTTTTTACCCTGTTCTATACAATCCAATACTCTAGGATTTCCAAGAGAACCATGGAAAATTATATCAACATCATCTGGTTCTACTGCGTTTTTACTTTGGAAATCAACTAAATCCATTCCTATTTCCTTAGCTATCTTAGCGAATTGAGCCTGTTGAGCCATAAATATCTGTGGTGAACCATAACCTCTCATAGCTCCAGCTATTGGAGTATTTGTATATACAGGCATTCCAGTAAATTTTATATTTGGTATTTTATAAACTTTAAATACTTTATGGCTAAGTGCACCTATAACATTTAAAGCACTTGACGCATATGCTCCTGTATTTGTATATATTTTTATATCTTGTGCTATTACTTCTCCATCTTTATTTACACCAGTTTTTAATTTTACAAAAGACCCATGACGAGTTCTTGTTGATATCATAGATTCTTTTCTTGTAAGAACCATTTTAACTGGTCTTCTAGTCATTTTTGATAATGCTGCTGCTACTGGTTCAATTGTAAGTTCTAATTTTCCACCAAATGAACCTCCAATAGCAGGTCTTATAACTCTTATTTTATTTAATGACATCCCAAAAATTTGAGATAGTATTATTCTAAATCCAAATGTATTTTGGCAAGGTGTATGTACAGTTAACTTATCATTATAATCATAGTGTGCAATTACACTGTGAGTCTCTATTGCACTATGATGTATCGCTGGAGTAGAGTATTCGTCTTCAAATATATAATCACATTCTTCGAATCCTTTTTCCACATCTCCTCCATTTATGTTGTTTTGAGAAACTATATTTGAATCCCCATGTATACATATAGCAGTTTCTTTTATTGCATCCTGTATAGTAAATATAGCTGGTAATTCTTCATATTCTACTTTTATAAGTTTTACTGCTTTCTCTGCTATTTCTGGTGTCTCTGCTGCTACTGCTGCAACACGGTCGCCAACAAATCTAACAGTATCTGAAAATATAACTTCGTTTTCAGGTATATTATGCTCATAGAATCTTAAAGAACCATTGTATTTTCTTTGTGATGTATTAAGATGAGTAGCTATAGCTCTAACACCCACTACTTTCTCTGCTTCACTTATATCTATACTTTTTATCTTTGCATGTGCTACAGGACTTAAAAGCATTTTAGCATGAAGCACATTCTGTGGTTTCATATCAGCCACATATTTCATTTGACCAGTAACTTTTAAAGCTGCATCTTTTAGAGGGTATGATTTTCCTATTATCTTTTCCATAACTATCTACCCCCTAATCTAGCTGCAGATAATTTTACAGCTTCTATAATTTTCACATATCCTGTACATCTACAGAGATTTTCTTTAAAAGCCTCTCTAATCTCATCTTCATTAGGAGATGTATTTCTATTTAAAAGAGCTTGTGTAGTTATAATCATACCAGGAGTACAATACCCACATTGTACAGCTCCAACCTCTATAAAAGCTTCTTGTATTGGATGAAGATTTTCCCCATTAGCAAAACTTTCTATAGTGTATATAACTTTACCTTCGCAGTTTCTTGCAAGAAGTTTACAAGATTTTATGTCAACTCCATCTATCAAAACTTTACATGCTCCACAACTGCCACTATTACAACCTTGTTTCGCTCCAGTTAGATTTAATTTTTCACGAAGTACATGTAAAAGAGTTTCATTATTTTCAATTTCTACTTCATACATGTAATCATTAATATTTAATTTTATTTTTTCCATTTTCTCCTCCTACAGATAAACTAATGTTGTAATAGAATATTATTACAATCTTATTTTAATATTAGTATAAGCTATTCCACTTATGCCCTTCCATTCTATTAGTTACATTAGCTCTCTTACATAATTCTTCTGCTGCATGTTGTGCATTCAATAATACTTGTTCTTCACTTTCGATTGTAGTTACTTTTCCATTTTCAAGTATTACATTTCCATCAACTAGAACACTTTCTACATTATGCATGCTAGCTGAGTATACCAAAGTTGATACAGGATTGTGAAGAGGTATTGATTTTGGAGAAAGCATTGAGTTAAATATTACTAAGTCAGCTTTTTTTCCAATCTCCAAAGAGCCTATTTCATTTTCCATTCTAAGAGTTCTTGCTCCCTCTATTGTAGCCATTTCAAGAACTTTTTCTGCAGAAATTGCAAGAGGGTCACAATTATTTACTTTATGTTGTAAAGCTGTTAGTTTCATAAGCTCTACCATATCTTGTGCATTATTACTTGCTGCACCATCAAGACCTAAGCTTACATTTATTCCTTGTTTTAACATTTCTGGAACAGGCGCAACTCCAGAGGCAAGATACATATTACTTGCAACATTATGAGAAACTTTTATATCATACTTTTTAAGCATTTCCATGTCCTCATCAGTTATACATACACAATGTACTGCTACAACTTCTGGACCTACTATACCCCATTTTTCAAGTAATTTTATATCTATTTCTCCATGTATATCTTTTGTTGCTGTTCTTGCAAATTCTGTTTCAGATATATGAACTGTAAAATATGAATCATATTCCTTAACTATATTCCAAAGCATTTTACCCATTTCTTCAGATATAGCCCACATTGAAGAAGGTGCTACACAGATTTTTATTCTTCCATTTTCTGAGTTATGATATTTTTCAAATACCCTTCTCAAATCTTTTTCAACCGTTTCCACATCCTCTATAAGCTCTTTGTGAATACCTAAGTCTATACAGCCTCTACCTACAACTCCTCTTATACCTAAATCTTTATACGCTTTTACTATTCCATCTGTAAGTCCTGGTCTATTGTGTGTATGCATGTAATCAACCATTGTAGTTATACCACTCTTTAGACCTTCCATACATCCAAGCATTGCAGCATCATAAGTATCCTGCTCTGTTAAGAATTTTGCTGATGGAAACATCATTGTATTTAACCACTCGTGAAGTGCCATATCATCACCTAGACCTTTTAATAATACTTGGAATAAATGATTATGAGTATTTATAAAGCCAGGGAATATCACTTTTCCATTAGCATCGATAACTTTTTTAGCATCAAGATACTTAGGCTCAATATCAGCTGTATTTCCTATATCTAAAATTCTATCACCTTTAATAGCTATTGCTCCATCAAATATGACTTCTCTATCTTTATTAACTGTAACAACTATTGCATTTTTTATTAGTATATCAATCATCTTAAATCCCCCTTATTAATACTTTCATTACAACATTTTATCATATGGCTTTCTCATATTATATCTAATACATTTATCCAATATTTTCCTCAAGGTCTGAAGTAACGTTTTCAGCCTTTCTAGCCTTTAATTTAAATAATGTCTGAAGTAATATAGCTATTATTGCCCCAGAAACTATACTTGACCCTCCAAGAACAGTCCCAATTGTTGCTGGAAATTGGTCTAAAACTTGTGGTGCAGTTGTAAGACCTATACTTGTTGCTATAGATACTCCTGCTATAAGATTGTTTTCTTCAGTAAATCCATCCATACTCATAATAGAGAAACCAGACATTGCTATTGATGAGAATACTACTAAAGTTGCTCCTCCAACAACACAAGATGGTATAGTTGTCATTATTGCACCTAATGCTGGAGATATTCCTGCTAGTAATAATACAAGTGCACCAAGTGCTATTACAAATCTACTTGTAACTTTATTCATAGATACAATTACTGTATTTTGGCTGAATACTCCAGTTGGAAGAGCTGCAAATAATGATGAAATTATAGAAGTTATAGAGTTTCCTAAAACAACTGATGATAACTCTTCGTCAGTTACCTCTCTATCCATCGCTCCTATTGTAGCTATTGTACAAGCTCCCATCATATCAGCTATACCTATTATGTAAATAATAGTAAACATTACTATTAACTCTGGTCTAAACTCTAACCCGAAAGCTGCTGGTGTTGGTAAAGATACTATAGCAGCTCCTTGAACTGCTGAGAAATCAACTAATCCTAAAACTAAAGATATAGCATAACCTACTAATATTCCTATTAATATTGAAGAATTTTTTACTAGACCCTTACCATATTTATTTATCATTATTATTACAAAAGCAACTATAACTCCCACTATAAAGTTTATTGGGCTCCCAAACGTTTCTGCTCCTTCTCCACCAGCTAAGTTCTTTATAGCTGTTGCAAATAATCCAAGTCCCATACATGCTATTATTGTTCCAGAAACTATTGGAGTAAATATATGTCTAATTTTCTTAACTCCAAATCCTACAAAGAATACGATTACCCCAGCAGCAATCTGTGCTCCAAATAGAGCTGCTAAACCATCTTTAGCTGCTACTGAAAGACAGGCTCCTAAAAATACATAACTCATTCCCATCATTACAGGTAGTCTTGAACCTAACTTAAATCCTTTAAATAAAGGTATTGGATATAATTGTAAAAACGTTGCCAAACCTGCCGCTAACATAGAGCCTTGAATCAGCATTGTCGCTTGCCCCTGGTTAAGTCCTACCACGTTTGCTATTAATATCGCTGGTACCATATTTCCTACTATCATTGCTAACAGATGTTGTAAAGCTAAAGGTATTGATTCCTTTAGTGGTGGTATCCCATCGACATCATATTTTGAAGTATTACGTGTTTTCATAAAATAAATCCTCCCATACATAAATATCTTGACTAAATATTTTTATAATTATTTTCTATAAATATTTTTATGACCATGAATTTATTGCTCAACCGATAAACACAGCTAAACTGAGCTATTTTTATAAAAAATTAACAAATTCTCCAATATACCCTCCCCGATTTTCTTTTTGAATAAATATTAATTGCTTGGTATATATTTCTTTGATAAATTTTTTATTAAAATGAATAGCTATCAAAAATAATCTAACAATCTCATAATAAATAATTTAAACAACCCTTCAAATTATTATATCTTAATTGGCTTCTTCCATAACAGCTCTTTCTTTAGCCTCATCCTCTAGGCTTTTATTTGGTATTATTAGATTTAAAATGAATGCAACCAATGTTGCAATTACTATTGGAGATTCTCCAAATACTAATTTTACAAATGAAGGAAATGCCTCTTGGGCTGCTGGGACTGATGTTATTCCCATGCCTAAAGCAATTGCCAAACCAACAATGGTAATATTTCTTGATGACAACTCTTCTGTAATAATTAACTTTATACCTGTCATTGTTATCATACTAAATATAGATATTGTAGCTCCTCCCAAAACTGAATACGGTATAGTAGTCATTAATGCACCAAATTTAGGTACAAACCCCGACAATAACATAAATACACCAGCTATTCCAAGCACAAATCTACTTATTACTTTGTTCATAGCTACCATTCCCACGTTTTGGCTGTATGATGATGGTGGCAAACCTCCAAACAAAGCTCCTATCATAGTACAAATTCCACTTCCTACTACTCCACTTGACAATTCTTTATCTGTAATATCCCTGTCCATACCTCCCATTGTAGTAGCTGATAAATCTCCAATTGCTTGAACAGCATTGATTATGCTTACAATTACTACTGATATTACTACAGGTATATCAAATTCCAATCCAAACTCAAGTGGTTTAGGTACTGCAAACCAAGCTGCTTCTCTAATAGGGTCAAAATTTATTATACCCAAAACTAAAGATACACAATATCCAACTATAATTCCCAAAAATATTGCTGCCAATTTTGCATACCCTTTTGCAAATTGACTAAGACCTATAACTACCACTAGTGTTATAGCTGCTACTGCCCAATTTTGCATAGAGCCATAAGTAGGGCTATTTACACCACCTGCCATATAATTTATTGCTATAGGATATAAAGATAATCCAATTGTAAAGACTACTGTTCCTGCAACTATATTAGGAAAAAACTTTCTTATCTTTTTTATAAATAATCCTATTAATACTGTAGCAACTCCCCCTATTAGTTGTGCACCCAATATGCTTGCTAATCCGTAATTTCCTCCAACTGCTACAAGTGTTGGTACATAAGTAAATCCAACTCCAAAAATTATAGGCAATCTTGAACCAATATTTCCTATTGGATATAGTTGTATAAGTGTTGATATGCCAGCTATTATTAATGCATATTGGACTAAAAGTGTAATTTGCGTAGGGCTAACACCAACAGCTCCTCCTACGACTATAGGTACTGTAACAGTTCCAACTATCATTGCTAATATATGTTGCATTGATAGTGGCAGACACTTTAAAATTGGTGGCCTTCCATCAATATCAAACATAGAAACACTTTTTTGATATTTACTCAAGGTTATCACTCCCAACTATTTTTTAATGACAGTTATTATTATCTCATACAACATCCTTTCTTTTTTATTTTGTCATCTCAATTTACTATGAAGCAATTATAATGCCAATTTTTTAACATAATTGTTTTACACATATAAATTTTATTATATTTGTTAGTATTTGATAATTTGATAAAGCATTTATTTTTTTTAATTCTTTTAAATTTTTTTTATTTTTGGATAATAAAATACTATTACACAAAAAAACACTTGGAAAATAGTTTTCCAAGTGTTTTTTATCAATTTTATAATTTCAAATTTTAGAATTGAGAATTAAAAAGTTAATTATTATACATCTATTTTTCTGTACAATGTGGCTAGCGATATTCCAAGTTTTTTAGCAGCTAACTTTTTAGACTTAGTATCATTACCATAAAACTTCAACACTTTCTTTATATATGCTCTTTCAAATTCCTCAAGTGTAAGTATCTCTTGTTCCATACTTATCTCATAGTCATTTTCCTCAAGTAGTTTTATATTTATATTGTTTCGCTTAAAATATTCAATTATCTTTCTATTTATTATACCTTTATGTATTATGCCATCTTCTTCAAGTAGATTTAAGGCTAATTCTATAGTGTTTTCCAACTCTCTAATATTCCCTGGCCAAGGATATTTAAGCAACATTTGTTCTACATCTGGCTCTATATGGTATACATTTTTCTTCATCTTCCTAGAATATTTATCTATAAAATTATTTATTAATATTTGTATATCGTCTCCTCTTTCTCTAAGTGGTGGTACCTCCAAAGGTATTACGTTTAATCTATAGTATAAATCTTCTCTAAATTTATTTTCTTTAACCAACTCAAATAAGTCTCTATTAGTAGCTGATATGATTCTAACATCTATATCAATTAGTTCATTTGAGCCTATTCTTGTAAACTTCTTTTCCTGTAATACTCTCAATAACTTTGATTGTAGTTGAATTGGCATATCTCCTATCTCATCTAAAAATACAACTCCTCCATTAGCCAATTCAAATTTACCAATCTTCCCTTTTGAATCTGCTCCACTAAAAGCCCCTTTTGTATATCCAAAAAGTTCACTTTCCAGTAGAGGTTCTGGTATAGCAGCACAGTTTATAGCAACGAATGTTTTATTCCCTCTGTTTCCTGCGAGATGAATGGCCCTTGCTATTAACTCTTTTCCAGTACCACTTTCTCCCGTTATAGCTACAGTAGAATCGCTATTTCCAATTTTGCGAATTCTATTTTTTAGAGCACGCATCACATCAGAATCTCCAATTATAGAGTCTACTGTTGTTGTCCCCCAAATATTGTATACTTCCATTCCACCATACATTACTGAATCACTGTGTTTGTCCATAAAATATCAACTCCAAATAAGTATTCTATATAATAATCCTTCAAATCATCTATTTAATTATATCATAACAGAAAAGTTTAGTTATAATTTAATAATATTATTTTATTTTTCAAGTTAAGACTAATAAAAAGTATATCTACCAAATCTTAAATTAGTAGATATACTCTCTTAATCTTACACACATCCTATATTAAACAAGCAATTATGATGCCATATTTTACATATAAATGCTTTTTAAATTTAATATTTTTATAAATTTTTCATATACATCAGAAACTTTTCTATACATATAGAGTTATATTTACCCTTTTTTAAAGTATTTTTATTATTTTTATAATTCTTATTTTTAAAATTTATAATTAAAAATTATTTTTTTTAAATCATCTTGTGTATTTTTCACATCATCCAATCTCACAGTTTTTGCTTCTATAAATTTACCTTTAAATGATTCTGATAATTTCCAAGAACTGTAATTCTTATCTTTTTGAATACAAGGATATAATAATATGCATCTTTTTGCATTTTCATAGGCTGTTATGTATGCATACATCTGATATATATCACTTGACTTATAAAAAACATTTGAATCCACTTCAATAGCTTTCCATTTTGTATCAATTATAATCTCATATTCATTTTTTAAGTCACATAATACTATATCTGGTCTTAAATTAAAATTTTTCTTTCCTGTTTGTTCATTTTTTAAAAGAAATTTACTTTTATCTTGTATATAAGTTTCTCTAAATGAATTATTCCATATATTTTTTATTAAAACACCTATATATTCTTCATATAAAGTATTTATTTCAAATAGTATAGAAAATGCTTCCTGATTGTTTTGACTATTATCCATAGACAAATTTAAAAGTATAAGTCTGGCTAGTAAATAACAATCTTTAAATCTATCATTGTTTTTATAAAATTTGTAATCTAATAGTTTTTCTTTGTCTATATAAATTAAGTCTACATTTTGAAAATATCTTAAAATATTTTTAATCTTATTTTGAATTAAATTATCATTTATTCTACATAAAATAGATATACATGCTTTTTTAAGAATCTGATTTAAGAAATTATTTTCACTATATTCATCATACTCACATTTTATTTTCATTGGAGAAATGACTTTCTCTCTTGCGTATGTACTTAATAATATTTTCCCCCTTATAACATTTGAATGTTCTATTTTATTTATATATTCAAAGTGAATCCCTCTCTTAATTTGTGTTTGCATATTTTCAATAAAATACATAACAAAAAAATTCAAAAGATTATAATTTTTTAAACTTAATCCTACGCTTTCATTCATTATAATTGGAATTTTATTACATGTAGAAAGCATATGTAACAACATTTCTCTGTCTTTTACAAGATTATCACTTAATGACAATTTTGGAAGTACCTCAAGTATTATATTTTCAAAACATATAACACCTACATAGTTTATAAATCTAAGTTTTTTGTACTTTATATCTATTATATTGCTCTTTAATACATCTTTATTATTATCTATATATTTAAGTAACTTTTCATATTCAATTTCTGTAAGCTCATTTTCACTATTACCGACTTTTATCCATTCATAAGTCTCTTTAACATATATATTTTTACTCATATATATTCTTTAACTCCCTACTAGATATGTTTCGCTTTATACAATAATTAACTTTATTTTCAATCACTGATGTATTATTTTTTTTAAACAATTCAGAAGCTATAAGTTCTTCTTTGTAAACAATATATTTATCGTTTTCATTTTTTCCTATACCTCCTAAAATAAGACCTACTTTTTCTGAATCATAATAAAAGTACTCTTGAAGGAGTGGTATTATTTTACTCCTAAATGTTAACACTATATCCTCAATATTATCTACATTAAGCAAGTAAGCTTGTCCAATAACATGGTCTCTATCATATAAAAACTCTATTCTTTTATTAATTGTATATAACATATTTCTAACATCTATACCCTCTACAACAGACAATGAATCGTAATCTGGCATAATTTCTTCAAAATCAAATCTTCTTCTCAAAGCTATATCTAAGAGTGCTATTGATTTATCTGATGTATTCATAGTTCCAACTATATACAAATTTGGAGGTAAAGAAAATTTTTCTTTTGAGTATGGTAACTTGACAATAGTTTGATTTGATTTAGTGAGTCTTTTATCTTCTTCAAGCAATGTTATTAACTCACCAAATATTTTAGATATATTTCCTCTATTAATTTCATCTATTATTAAAACATAGTTTTCTGATTCTTCAAAATTAAAACTGTCACTAGATTCTATATTTTCTAATATCAACTTCTTTTTTCTGGATTTTATCTCTTCTAAAGTTAATTTATCTTTTTTCAACTCAAGATTCAACTTTTTTTCAAACTTTAATGCATCATAACATGCTTCTATAGATATGTCCTTTAATATTCCATCCTCTGGCTTAAAATTCCCTTCGCCATCGGACTTTAGACCTTCTATAAATTCCTCATATCCATATGATTGATGGAATGTACAAAACTCTACATTGTTTTTATAATTTACATTACTTATATAATCTCTATTTTTTAAACTAGTTTCATTTACCAGACTATAAACTGTTTGCTTTGCTCTATATGTTTTACCAGTTCCTGGCGGGCCATAAAATATAGTATTTAAAGGCATATTATTAGTAAACCTTTTTATATACTTTTCAACTATACTATTATTTTCAAATACAACCCAAGCATTTCCATCTATATTCTCTTTTTCATATTCTATCCACTTAACAGGTAAAAAATATCCGCCCTCCAAGATGCTTATTTTCTCTTTATCGAATCCTTCCATAACTTGACATACACCAAATATGCTCTTCATTGTATGGTCGTTTTCACAGATTACTTTCTCACTATTATATAATAAAATATAATCATCTATATTTATGTTTTTAAGATATTCTAATTGCTCTAAGTCAGTAGGTTGAATAAATAATTCTTCATTATCTACACACTTATCTACATTTTTATAATAATAGTTTTTTAGATACCATTTATTATTATCACTTTCTTCTATCATGTTTTTCAATGATTTCTTATCTTTTAATTTAATAATTTCTAAGTATGAGCTAATGTCATTGTTACTTAGTTTATAAAACTCACTTGTATATACTTTGCAACTTGAAACTGTATCAAAATTATGCATCCATTTTACTGGCAATGTATGACCTAAAATATGACTTAATTCATAACCATTTTCAAAACTTTCTTCAACTATACCAATAGATACACTACATTTAATTTTTTCTTCTACATTTTGATATGCCTTATATAAAAAATAATCACCTTTTTTAATTGACATAAATCTTTTTATAAAGTCTTTGTCATTACAGTTCTCATTGATATATTTTTCTGATTTTTTTCTCATATTGAATACTTTTTTCAAATTTATTTTTATATCAAAGCCAAGTGCAATTATACTTTCTTCTCTAA
Source organism: Clostridioides difficile (assembly GCA_012955965.1). Taxonomy (GTDB): domain Bacteria; phylum Bacillota; class Clostridia; order Peptostreptococcales; family Peptostreptococcaceae; genus Clostridioides; species Clostridioides difficile_G. The sequence continues at coordinate 217,827 of JABBZI010000003.1, read as the reverse complement.
AAATCTGTGGTGTATCTGTTTCTTGATAAAAAAATTCTTCCATTAACCAATATTCTGTAACTCTTATATTTTCAGACATATCTTTCTCCTTAATATCTAAAACATACTAATTATACAATAAACCAACTTTAATCTTTCCACCTAAATTTTCTTTTAAGTATAAAGAAAATATTACTTCATATTTTTCTTCTATTTTACTTTGAATATTGTTTATTAAATCATTCAATTCTACTAGAGAAAAGTCCATATTTCCTTCAACAAATACAATGCCTTTTTTATTTATAAATTCTTCACCAAGATATTCCATGCTTTCAAATAAAATGTTAGCCATTTTACTATATTCTTTTGTATCTTCAAATTCTTCAAAAGAATACTTAATTCCTTTATCTCCTATAATAGCTTCTTTCAAATCAGTTATATCTATATTTATCATACAATAATCAGAAATAGACTCTATCATAATATTCATTAAATCAATAAATTTAAAGATACTATCATTATTAATTTTAAATTCTCTTCCAAGTTCTAAGTCTTCTTTATTTTCCTTATCTGAGCAATTCATTCCTATAGATAAAATTCTTCTTTCATTTGACATATATGAAATAGCTTTTATAATTTCTCTACTTTGTTTGTCTTCAGTCGAATAGGCTAAAAATAATATTTCTACTCCATCTAAAAGGCTTCTTACGTATTCTTTCTCAACTTCTTGATTTATATTGATTCTCTCTATTGCCATATTTGTTTTTATCTTTTCTTCTATTTCATTTATTATATTGATACCTTCAGTTCCAATACCAATTATCTTAGCATTCTTATTAGACTCTTCCATTATAATGTATTTCTCCTTAATAATTATTTAGTTTTAACATTTTTAAATATTATAACATATTTTCCTCAAAAAAATATTTTAACTCCTTAGCCTTGTCATAAAGTAACTTATTTATAAATTTCGGCTCTACCACCCTTGCTTCTTGTCCTATTGAAAATAAAGTAGATACATACCAATCTATTTCATCATGCTTTATGAATGTATCAATTATACCACTACCATCTTCATTTATCTTTATATCTAAATCATAATGATTATTCTTTATTTTAGATACACCTTCTTTAGTTAACAGTACACATAATTTAATACTTTCATCAAATCCTCTAGTAAATAACATATTTTCATATGTTTTCATATATACTGTGTCTATCCACACTTTTAAACTTATATTTTTCTTTGTACTCTTTCCTATCCTCTTAAATTCAATCACATTTTCCATACAGATTAATAGAATCTTATCACTTTCATAATCATACACAGGTGTAAACCACACACACTTCTTTAAAAATATACCTATAGGGCATACTTTTTTCTCCAACAATTGATTTCCAGATTTATATTTAATATTTAAAATGCAGGACTCTGAGGAAGCTCTAAAAAATTCAACAATATCACTACTTTTATACCTTCCTTCATTTGGTATAAATTCAATATAATTTTTTATATTATCTATTCCTACTTTTATACTACTCTTGCGCTCATAACTTATTTTTCTTATTATAGATTCAATTTCTTTATCTATTAACATTGACCTATAAATTTGAAGTGACTTAAGCGCAAAGAAGATAGACATTACTTCTATTTCTGTAAACACAACAGGAGTTATATAACTATTATTTAAAACTCTATATCCTCCATTTCTACCCTTTTCTGTCTGAATAGGAAGTCCCATTTCATTTAATTCTGTCAAGTATCGTTGGATAGTCTTAGGCGAAAGATTAAACTCTTCTGACAACTCTTTAATTGTAAACTTCTGTTTATCATTAATATATGTCCAAACATCAGTTAATCTTTTTATCTTTGACAAATAAAAATCCCCCTTATATTAATACCAATCTTAATCTATGAAATGATAGTATATTTTTTAAAATTTAATATCAATAACATTCTTATATTTTTTCATTAAGAAACTAAAGAATGGTACTCCAACCACTGTCACAACCACAAATTCTCCAAAACCTACCTGTATCATAGATAAAATCAAAGGAAGTCCAAAAAATATGTTTAACATCAATCCAACCACAACTGCATTTACAATAGTTGGCCATACAGAAGCTATAATCAGTGTGCCTTTATTTTGTCCACCTATCTTTTTAGTAACATAAATCAAACTCCCACTTATAAATGTAGCCAATGTCCCAAATACTATATCAGGTACACCATATGGTCCTATAACATTTGCTAAAAAACATCCTAATGTAAGACCTACTATGTAACCTTTATCTAAAAATGCTAAAAGCATCATAATCTCTGCCACTCTAAATTGTATTGGTCCATAACTTATAAATCCCAATGACAGGGTTAAAACCGCATAAATTGCTGTAACAACTGCTGTTAATGCTATATTAATACTCTTTCTTCTCATATTTGTCTCCTAGTAAAAATTTTATTGCTAAAAATTAATAATATAACTTTAGTTTATACAAATTCTATAAACTTAAACAGTTACTTCATATAAACAAATTATTTTAACGAACTATTTTATTAATTCAATTTATATTATACAATATGATACATATAAACTCAAATAGCTATATTTTAAATATATGCTATAATTATTGTATACAAATTCAACTTTAATTTTCTATAATTCTATAAAAACATTAAAAAAGAGCCTTAAAATTAGGCTCTAATAATTTATGTCAAAATCAATGAACTCTGCTATCTTTTAATTTAGATAATATCATCCAAGTACCTATACAATCAATTTCTAGTTGTTTTTCTATCTCATCATACAACATCTCTTGATATGATGTATTTAAGACTACATTTTCAACAAGTTTAGAAATTTCCTCTTCTGCAAAGTCAATTTCTATTTGATTCTGCTTTTCTTTAAAAAACACTCTTACTTTTCTCTGACTTATCGAACGACCCTCAAAGCTGACTAAACATTCTAAAATGTTTTTATCTCCTCTAAAATTATTTACTGCTCTCATATTATTTAGATTTCCAGCCAAAACATCATCCCCTTAGTTAATTTTATATTTTATAAGTAAAATTCATAATATTATAATAACTACTTATTAAATATCTTTCAACAGGTATGACATAACTGGTTGTTTAACATGTAAAACTAGTCTAAAATCTTCATAAATAATTATTTATTCATTGCCATAAATACTTTTTCAGGTGTAATAGGAAGTGTATTTACTCTCACACCAACACCATTAAATACAGCTTCTTGTATTGCTGGTAAAGGTGTATTTATGACAACTTCTCCAACTGACTTAGCACCAAATGGTCCTGTTGGTTCATAAGTTTCAACAAAATCTACTTCTACATTTCCAATATCACATCTAGCTGGAATTTTATATTGCATAAATGTATTTGTATCCATACTACCTTTTTCTGTATATCTAACCTCTTCAAATAATGCCATTCCAATTCCTTGAACAATTCCACCTTCAACTTGTATCTTAGCTAGATTTTTATTTATAACTGTCCCACAGTCCACTATAGCTACATAATTTACTAAATCAACCTTACCAGTTTCTTTATCGATTTCAGTTTCTGCAAAACCAGCTATAAATGGTGGTGGTGACACAGGGCTACCATGAGAAGCAAGACCTATCAATTGATTAGTGTCTGGTCCAATTGTAGCATCTACTGCTATATCAAATAATAATGTACTACCTTTTTTACTAGTTAAGTTTACACCATCAAATTCTACTTCATCTTTATCCACACCTAGTTTAGTTGCTCCAGCAGAAATTATTTTTGCTCTTAAATCTTGAGCAGCTTTAACTACTGCCATACCTGTTACATAGGTAGTACTTGAAGCATATGAACCTGGGTCATATGGAACCAAGTCAGTATCAGCTGATATAACTGTTATATTTTCGATGCTTGTTTCAAGTACTTCAGCTGCCATTTGAGCTAGGATTGTGTCACTTCCTGTACCCATATCAGTAGAACCTATCATAAGTGTATAATCTCCACAGTCATTTAATTTAATTTCAGCTGAAGACTTATCAAGACCTTGTATACCAGAACCTTGCATAGTAATTCCCATACCAACACTTCTAATTTTTCCATTATCAAGATGTTTACAAGGATATTTTTCATCCCATCCAATAAGCTCTTTACCCTTATTTATACATTTTACTAAATCCACACTATTTAAAGTTTTTCCATATGCAAATGTAGTTTCGCCTTGTATTACTACATTTTTTAATCTTAAGTCTGTTGGGTCAATTTTTAATTTATCAGCAAGCATATTTATAGTTGATTCAACAGCAAAACATCCTTGAGAAGCTCCGTACCCTCTAAGTGCTCCTGCTGGCATTTTATTAGTATACACTACATCTGCAATAAATCTTGTTGCTTCAACTTTATTATACATTGGTAAAGTTTTTTCTCCAACCAAACCAATAGTTGTAGAGGCATGCTCTCCATATGCACCTGTATCAGAAAGTGCATTTATATCTATAGCTTTTATTATTCCATCATTAGTAGCTCCTAGTCTAACCTTCAATCTCATAGCATGTCTACTTGTTGAACAATTAAAAGTTTCTTTTCTATCATAAATTATTTTAGCTGGTTTGCCTGTTTTTAAAGTTACAATTGCTGAAAAAATCTCCACACATGCAGTTTGTTTTCCGCCAAATCCACCACCAATTCTAGGTTTTATAACTCTAATTTTACTAGCTGGTAGTTCTAAGGCACGAGATAAATGTCTTTTAACATGAAATGGGATTTGAGTTGAACTTACTACAACCAATCTGCCAGTGTGGTCTAAATAATTGTACGCTCTATATGTTTCCATCATTGCATGTGCTTGTGCTTGAGTATAATAAGTTTCTTCAATCACTATATCACAATTACTTAGTACTTTGTCCATATCGCCTTTAGTGTAATCATGATGTGATACTATATTATTTTCTCTCTGCATACCTATATCAAAGTTACAATGTCTATCTTCATTATGCACTACAACTTTATTTCCTATTGCTTCTTCAAAATCCAAAACAGGAGTAAGTACCTCATACTTCACCTTGATAAGATTCATTGCCTTAATTGCTGTTTTCTCATCTACAGCAGCAACTATAGCTACTTCATCACCTACATATCTAACAACATCTTCAAGAATTAATCTATCATATGGAGATGGTTCTGGATATGTTTGACCAGCAAGTGTAAATCTAGATTTTGGTACATCTTTATATGTTAAAACACATTCAACACCATCAACCATTTCCGCCTTTGATGTATCTATATCTTTTATCTTTGCATAAGCATGAGGACTTCTCAGTATCTTTACCACCAAAGCATCTTTTGCTGATAAATCATCTGTATACACAGGTTTACCTGTTGTAATACTCATTCCATCTATTTTTTTGATTCCTTTTCCAACTATATTCATGTTCTACTTTACCTCCAGATAAGTTTTGATAGCTCTTAACTGTCCCATATACCCTGTACATCTGCATAGATTTCCAGTCAGATAATGCTTTATTTCTTCATCTGTAGGATTTTCAAGCTCATCTTTCATTGCAAGTACAGTAAGTATAAAACCAGGAGAACAGAATCCGCACTGCTCAGCCCCTTCTTTTACCAAAACTTCACTAAACTCTCTAACTTCATTTTCTAAACCTTCAATTGTAGTTATTTCTTTATTTAAAACTCTCAACGTCAATGTTGCACAAGATAATGTAGGTTTTTTATCAATTAATACTGTACAGAGACCACAACATCCTGTGTCACAACCTCTTTTTACGCTTAAATTGCCCATTTTTCTTAAAGTGTCAACTAGATACTCTTCTGGCTCTATATCTACACTTTTTTTCTTTCCATTTATATTAAGCTTCACTAACATTAAATAACCTCCATTATAGCTCTTTTTAAAAGTACTTTACTCATAGCTTTTCTATAATCCCTAGATGCTCTCATATTAGAACCAAAAGTTAATTCTTCTGATGCCATTTCTATTGCTTTATCTATATTAATTTCATTAATTTCATTATTAGATAGGAATTCACTAGCTTGTTTTGCAATTGTAGCTTTTTGAGGTCTTGCACCTACACACAATTTAAATTTTCCCATGTGTTTTGATACAGATACATTTAGGAGAGGATAATCACTCTTTGCATTTCTTAGTGATTTATAAGAAGCATTTTTATTTGTCTTCTTTATATATACCTTAATTAGTAAATCTTTCTCATAATCTCTATTAAGAAACTCTTCAAGACTAATCCTTCCAGCCTTATATAATTCTACTTCTGTGTCTAATGAAAGTAATGCTACTATCAGGTCAGAAAAACCATATTTAGAGAATACTGTAGCACCAACTGTTACTACATTTCTAAATTGAATCCCTATTATATCCTTAACTGAATCTTCTATTATACTTCCAAAATTTTTTTTGACTATTTGGCTTGTCTCTAATGTTCTAAAAGTAGTCATAGAACCAATTTCGATATAATCTTCATCTTCTTTTATATAATCTAAATTTAAATTAGATAATTCTATCCCTGTCCCTATTCTTTTTTTCCCCATTCTTAAAAAAGCACTTCCACCAATCACTTGATTAGTTTTTCTTTTATTTAAAATTGAGTACGCTTCTTCTACTGTATTTGGCTGTACAATATCCATAACCGTAAACATAAATTTCCTCCCTTATTTGCTATTCTTATTTTAAATACAACTAATTATATCATAGCTTCAACAAATTTTGATAATAAATATATTCAATATGTAAATTCTGTAAATTACTTCTACATAAAAAATGACTATTTCAACAATTATCATTAGATAATTTTAAAATAGCCATTATTATGTATTATTTAAAGTGAAATTTTAAAAAGTTGATACTTTTTCACTTATATTTATCACTTCTTCTTCTAATAATCCCAGTTTTTTAGCTACCAATTTTGTAGTACTTCCTTGTATTACTAATGTGATTAGTATAGTCATAAATACTACTGATGAAATTACTTCATATCCAGGAACTTTCATTGCTGAAATGATACCACAAAGTGCCGCTGGTATTACTCCAGTTTCTCTCACCCACATCATAAATAACATTTCATTTTTACTCCATTTTGCATCTCTATCTACAAGTGTACAAACCAAAACACAAAGTGGTCTTGCTATAAACATTAATACTAGTACTGCAATTACAGATGGTACAAAATATTTACCTAATTGAGCTAAATTAACTTGGCTACCTAATATTATAAATATTGCCATACGACAAATAGTACCTAAAGTTTCAGCAACATAGAAATCTGCATCATAAGATTTTTGACTTAACCAAATTTTAAAGTTTTTCTTATTACCAGTTATTATACCTACAATAAAGCAAGACATATATCCACTTCCACCTAATTTTGTAGATAATTCATATGCAACTACAACTGAAATAACAGATATTATTGGTGCAAAATCTTTGAATATTCCATATGGTTTATCATTAACCAATTTCAAAAGCAGTATTCCTGTAATTAAACCAATTACAACTCCGACAATAACCATTGTACCTAATTCATAAATATTTTCACTTAATGAAAATTTATTTGATAAAATTACAGCTAACACTGCTGATGTTAGTATAGCTCCTGTTGCATCATTAAAAGCTGATTCACTTATTACAGTTTGTTTTACTCTGTCCTTTATTTTTACTTGATTAAATATAGGTACAAGAGTGGCTGGGTCTGTTGATGCGATTATAGTTCCTGCTAATAAAGCAGTCATTGCACTTATTCCAAAAGTAAAACTTATTACTTGTTGCATTATAAAAGCAGATATCACAACTCCTAAAGTAGCTAGTAAGAATACAGATATCTTTACATTTCTCAACACTTTTAAACTTATTTCTTTTCCACCTAAGTATAAGATAAATGCAGAACCAAATGTAAGTATTAGTTGATTTTCTATTTGAAATCCGCGAATATCTATAAATTTTAAAAATGATGGTCCTATTAGAATTCCTACAAGTAAAAATAGTACAACATCAGGAACTTTCAATATTTCGCTAAGCTTGCTACAAATTATTCCAGTTATACTTACAACAGCAAAAATCACCAATAAATTATTACTGGCAATTGTGTGTATAGATGATTCCATGTCAGTCTCTCCTCCCAATATGCATACATTATATGACATACTCATTTATTCGTTTTACTATATAATTATAGCACACAAATAAATGTTATCAATCATATTTTTTTGTATCTGCAACTTAACCTTCATTTTTGACAATTAAATAACGCTTATATAATTTTAATATTTTTTATCAGTCGTTAAAAGGTTGATTTTGTCAAGTTTATAAGATATATATATTAATACTATTTATATATATATCTTTTTTAGATATTTTTCGACTTTTTTTCTTATTAAAATAACTTTAAATTTAACAATAAAACATTTCATTATATATTTTTTTTAAAACGTACTATTTTAAACATTTTCCTTAACTTGGTTTGTTCATTTTTTTCTTATCTATTCTATATCCAAGCATACTTCCTATATTTTTACTTGGATGTAATTCTTCAGCAATTTCAAGTTTATTATCAAGATTTTTTTTCATATTAAAAATATTACTCTTATTTTCATTTTTTTTATCTTTTTTCATATTTTATCCTTTCAAAACAATATAAATTTTTCTATTTATTACTTATTATTTCAAATTTCTATTGTTTTAATCAAAAAAGGGAAATTTCTCAATATAATATAGCTAACACTATATTTATATCTAGAATTTCCCTAATTATTTTACTAATTAAATTTTTCAATAACTTCTTCTAAATTAGAACTTAGTTTTTCTTCTTTTTTCCAATTATTTAATGTGTAGTGTGTTCTAAATGTGAATATCCCAGAAATTATTAAGATAAAATAATACACAAACCCACTATATAAGAGCACTGAATACCCTAATAACTCTTTTGGAATTATTTTTGAAAACATAGTAAAGAATGTAACTTCATTTGCTCCAACATTTCCTGGTGTTGGTACTGGTGATATTGCCATATATAAAAACACTTGTAGTGTCATTATATGTATGTACGATACTCCTTTTAAATTTGAAGCTTTATACACACAATAGACTATACTAAAATACGCAATTAGTTGTAATACAGTAAGTAATATACTTAAAACTAAAACTCTCACATTTTTAATAAATATTTTTATAGAGTAGTTATAATCATCAATATAATGATTTACTCTATCACGTTTTGAATCTAAGAATTTAAATGTCTTAAATTTAGATAAAAAATTAATCAAAATTGCTGCCACCATTTTTACTTGTTTGGGGCTAAATACTATTAGTAGTCCACCTAACAACATACTTACATTCATAATCATACCAACTGTTATCAAAACTCTAACAGAATGAATTTGTTGCATTAATAATGGTTTATTTAATAAAATTAAAATTCCACAAAACATGGTAACTGTACTTTGAAATACCACTGTCTTATTAGTAACTATAGCTACTGATTTACTGAGACTCACATCGTATTTTGTAAGTGCATATATTTGCATTGGTTGACTTCCAGAGGCAAATGGAGTAACTAAGTTATAGTAAAATCCCATTGTAGCCATTTTAATACCAATAAATTTTACTTTTGTTTTCTGAACTGCATTTATTATTAAATGAGTTACAATAGCTTCAATTAGCATATATACTAGTATTATTAATATTCCAAAGAATATATAAGCCTTATTTACTAGCCTTATAATTTTAGGTATTAGTTTTATATCTAAAGTAGTTAACACTAAATAAGTAGTAATACATATCAAAAATAGCAAAAATCCATATTGAATAAAATCTTTTTCTTTTTTGGATAGTTTTCTCATTTATTTTCTCCTAAATTTTTTCATATCACTATATCATAGTATACTACTTAACATATTCTTTGCAATACTTAAAAAAATAAGTCTCTATTTGACAAAAATACATCTATAAACTTTTAAAGATTTTTATTCCTTTAGTAGAAATAATTCTCCATATCATAAAATCTAATATTAATGTAAGCACACTTGCTAAAACAATATACATATTTAAAAATGAAATTCCTATTAATATATATATACCTCCAAGTACAACTATATATATTAATGATACTAACATTGTAACTATCATACTTGCACTTCTCTTTACAACTGCAACTTCATTTTTCCAATCAAGATTTGGATATAATAAATTTGTTAATAACCCCATCAAAGCTACAAACATTGAAAAAGTTGTAAGTAAACAAATTGATACAATAATAAATTGGACTTCAAAATCTAATTTTATAGACACTAATATCAAACACAAAATAGATAATGGTGCATTCAATAAAAAATTCATCAATATTTTTGACCAGAATATTTCTTTCTCATCTATTGGAGAAGATTTTAATATCCATAAATTTTTTCCTTCAAAAGAAATCGAACAATATGTTGTACAATTCATTACCATTATAAAGAAGAACACTCCTAATAACTGTATTTTTATGAGACTAAAATCAATATTCATTTTTAGCAATTCAGCCATTTTATCTGCCCCAAATAGTAATATTAAAATTGTACCTACTATTAGAAATAACAGACCAACAGATGAATTTAAAAAGTAAATAAATGAAGAAAAATATCTTTTAAACTCCTTTTTTAATAGAGCTTTTGATGGTCTTGAAATTTTTTGACTCTTAAACTCATAACTTTTTGACTTATAACTTTCACGCATTTTAGAATTTATATTTTTAAATCTTTTAGCAAATAAAATTATAAACATAAAAAATGGTATTATCGATATTGATATAAATGCTAAAAAAGAAATTATACTTCCTGTTTTAAGAGCGTCAACAAAATAATATGTAGGTGGATATATTTTTCTAATAGTTTCTGAAATAGATACACTATTCTTTAACATTTCAGCTGATATAGAATTCAGTCTTGACATAAATAGAGTATAAAGTAAAAGTAATATTACACTGCCTATTATTAAAACTAAATTTTTATATTTTATTTTTGATGATATCTGACCTATAAATAAAAAAATTATTGATGATACAACTATTGGTAATAGAGGTAAAGCTAAAAATAATAATATTAAATAAGGAAAATAAGTTATACTTACATCAGAATTTAAAAAATAAACTACTGCTGGTATAATCATACATACTGAAGAAAATAAATAGTTTGTTCCAATCAACATCAATATTTTACTTGCTAGTATAGTAGATTCTTTTATAGGTAAACTAGTCAAGAGATCTAAATCTTTTGCTTGAAATAAATATGATGAAGTTTTGTATAATGATGTAACGATGGTTGTTAATGTTGACAGTCCAAATCCAAATATCAGTAACATTTCCATTTGATTTATCTGTTTCAAAATATCAACTAAAGAAAGACTTAAACTAGTTACATAAAAAATTAGCAACCCTGCTATAACAACAATCGGAAATACCATTCCCACTATTTTTTGTTTTTCTCTTCTATCTGCTTTTTTTAAAGCATTCAATTTAAATTCATTTACTATATTAGTTTTTATTAATATACTTAGATTGTTCATGTTTTATCATTCCTCACTTTAGACACTATATTGTATAAAAAACAATTTATTTTTCTATTAATTCCAAAAAAATACTTTCAAGCGAATTACTTCCTTTAACTTCTTCTGTGCTTCCATAAGCAATTATACTTCCATCCTTTATTATGGCAATCTTATCACAAATTTTTTCGGCAACTTCTAAAACATGTGTTGAGAAAAATATACAACCACCTTTTTCACAGAATTCTTTCATAATCTCTTTCAATATAAACGATGCCTTTGGGTCAAGACCTACAAAAGGTTCATCAAGGATTAAAATTTTTGGATTATGTATTAAAGCTGAAATTATGGCTAATTTTTGTTTCATACCATGTGAATATGAAGATATTAAATCTCCTAATGCTTTATTAAGTTCAAACTTATTTGAATAATATTTTATTAACTCTTCTCTTTTATTTTTATCAACTTCAAATATGTCTGCTATAAAATTAAGATATTGTACACCAGTTAATGATTCATATAAATCTGGATTATCAGGTATATATGCCATTTCTTTTTTACATTCAACAGGTTGTTTTTTTATAGATTTAGAATTTACAAGCACCTCTCCCTCTTCAAAATTGTGTATCCCAACAATTGCCTTAATAGTAGTAGTTTTACCTGCACCATTATGACCTATAAACCCAAAAAGCTCTCCATCATTTACATCAAATGAAATATTATTTACTACTTTCTTATTTTTATATGATTTAGATACATTGATTACCTTTAACATAATTTTCCTCCATATTATAGTTTTGATAGTTGTTATATATAATATATAACAACTATCAAATAATTACAACTTTTATTTGTTTATTTTTAAAGTTTACAAAATACAAAATTATCAGAAATATAGAAATACAAATTATATTTACTTATAAATTACACATAATTATAAAAGAATGTATAGTTCGATTTGCTTAAACAATGTATAATAAAAAATAGTTGACTATAATAATATTAATGATTAAATAGAAGGAGCAAAACATGAATACATTTGAACAATTAAAAATAAGTTCTACTTTAATAGATGGGCTTAAAAAACAAGATATAACTTCTCCAACAGAAGTTCAGTCACTTGCTATAGAAAATATAATACAAAATAAAGATTTATTGATTAATTCTCAGACTGGAACAGGAAAAACACTGGCATATCTTCTACCTATATGTGAAAAAATTGATACATCAAAAAGAGAGACACAAGCTCTTATACTTGCACCTACACATGAACTAGTAATGCAGATTACAAATCAAGTTGAATTGTTAGCTAAAAACTCAGAAATTCCTTTAACTTCTTTAGCTTTAATTGGAGAAGTAAATATACAAAAACAAATAAAAAATATAAAAACAATAAAACCACATATAGTAATCGGTTCTTGTGGAAGAGTTTTAGATTTAATAAAGCAAAAAAAATTAAAATCACATAATATAAAAACTATTGTCTTAGATGAGGTTGACAATCTATTAAATGGGAAAAATATAACTTGTATAGAGGATATAATAAAAACTACATTAAGAGATAGACAAGTTATAGGATGCTCTGCAAGCCTTACTGATAATACTATAAAAATTTGTGATAAAATTATGAAAGAATTTGAAATAATAAAGACAGAAGAAAAGTCACAAATAAATCCTAATATAAGTCATTCATATTTATTAGGTGAAATAAGGGATAAATTCACTTTCCTTAGAAAGACATTAGCTGCCACAAATCCAAAAAGAGCAATTGTATTTGTAAACAATGAAAAAAATATAGAAGTTCTAGTATCAAAACTAAATTATCACAATTATAAGGCAATTGGAATCTTTGGAAACATGGCAAAAGAAGATAGAAAAAATGCAATAAACAAATTTAAACTTGGAAAAGCAAAAATTTTAATTACAACAGACTTATCTGCTCGTGGACTGGATATAGTTGATGTAAGTCATGTTTTTAATTTAGATTTCCCAAAAAGTAAAAATGAATACTTGCATAGATGTGGTCGAACTGCTAGAGGAAACCGAAACGGTAATACAGTCTCAATAATAACAAAACAAGAATTAGACATTATAAAGGATTTACAAAAAGAGTTCAATATAACAATTGCACCTAAAGCTTTACAAAACGGAAGGCTAATAGATACAGTTAAATAATCTAACAAATACGAAAGAGCTATAATTTCTCATTAAAATTAATTAGAAATTACAGCTCTTTATTTTATTAAATTAATTTTTTAAATAATAGTTATTATAACAGCCAAAGTTTTATTATAAATAATATAGCCAAGACAATCATTACTATAGAAACATGCTTCTTATCTTCTGCCTTTTTAGCCCCAAATATATTATAAAATACATTTACGAAAACATAAGTTAATATACCTAAAGTTAAACCATCACCTATACTATAAGTTAATGCCATACAAGCAATAGTAACGAATGCTGGAACACCTTCAGTTATATTGTCAAACTCTATATCCTTAACTGTACCAAGCATTAAATATCCAACATATATTAAAGCTGGTGCTGTAGCACATGATGGAATTGCTATAAATACAGGAGAGAAAAACATTGCAGCCAAGAATAAAACCCCAACTGTAACTGCTGTCCATCCAGTTCTTCCACCTGCAATAACTCCTGTTGAACTTTCAACATAAGTTGTAACTGTAGACACCCCAAGTCCTGCACCTACTGTAGTTGCAACTGCATCTGTAAGTAAAGCTCTTCCTACATTAGGAACATTTCCTTTTTCATCTAGCATGTTTGCTTTAGAACAAACACCTACTAATGTACCAACTGTATCAAAGAAATCAACAAATAAAAATGTACAAACTACTACTAAAAATCCACCTATATTTGTTGGATGTAATACATATCCTAAATCTATTTTACCTGCTATTGGTGCTAGACTTTCAAATTTAAATACTCCACCAGGTAAATATATACCTAGTTTTTGTGCATACTCTGGATTCATAAAAGCAAATCCCCAAGCAAGTAATGAACTTACTACTATTCCAAAAAGTATAGAACCTTTAACTCTTTTTTTATCTAGTACAGTAATAATTATTAATCCTATACAAGTTATTATTACTGCTGGTGTAAATCTACCCATTTTGATAAGAGTAGCTTGGTCTCCAATAACAATTCCGCTATTTACTAAACCTATAAGTGCAATAAATATACCAATACCACCTGTAACAGCTAATTTCATATTTTTTGGTATTGCATTTACAACAGCCTCACGAACTCCACTTACTGATAAAACTATAAAAATAATACCTTCTACAAATACTGCTGTAAGAGCCACTTCCCAAGGAACACCCATTTGTAAAACTACTGTATATGCAAAAAATGCATTAAGACCCATACCTGATGCTAAAGCAAAAGGAAGATTTGCAACTACACCCATTAAAATACATCCAAACGCTGCTGCTAAACATGTCCCTGTAACAAGTGCACCTGCTGGCATACCTGTCTCAGATAAAATATTTGGATTTACAGCTATTATATAAGCCATAGTTAAAAAAGTAGTTACTCCTGCAATAACTTCTTTCTTCATATCAACATTTTTATTAGTCAAAATTGGAAAAAGTTTCTGCATGGTACTACTGTTTGTTGTTTGCATAACAACACCTCCTATTAAATTTTACAAAAAAACGACACAGTAATTGATAAGCTGAGCCGTATCCTTCATAATTCAGTTAATTAAATATTTAATTAACTAAATAATAGTATACATAGTCAGAATATTTACGGTATTCCGGTAGAAACTTATGACCCATATTGTCAAAATTATATGTTATACAATACAAAACATTATTTTTCTTTACGAATATTATTTTAATTTATATAGTTAATTTTGTCAATATATACGTATATATTATGCTAATTTTGTATTAATATTCGATTATATTAAGTATTAATTTCTCTTATCCAGATTATAATTATATTCTTTACATTTTTGAAAAATATATGATATTTTAATACAATTTATTTGTAGTTGAAATACAAAGCTTAGTCTAAGATTATATTATAACAAATTGATAAATTTTTTATTAAAAAATAAAGTGAAGGATTTAGCTATATATTATAAAAGTTATGGAAAATTAAAATTATTGTAAGTCATATAATCAATGAATAGCCTTTTGATAAAATGTGTTTACCTTCATTATGATATAATAAATTATGGAGGTGAATATAAAAATGGGTATTATTATTAAGCCAAAACAATTTTATATGACTATCATAGCTACAATAATTCTCTACTTTACTCTTAACTATAGCTTTAATATAAAATTTTCTATATGCTTATCTTTTTTAACTATCTTAATATGGGCTGTAGACTCTGTTGAAAAAACTGTAGTTGCATTATTTTTCGTAATTTTATCATTTATTTTTAACATCGCACCATTAAATGTAATTTTACAATTTTTATTTACAGAAAATTTTTATATAATAGTACTTGCCTACATAATTACTAATGCAGTTACAAAAACAGGAGTTGCTAGGATTATTTCTGAAAAATTAATTTTAAATATTGTAAATACACCTAAAAAAATGATTCTTTTATCATATATTTTGGGTATATTGTTAATATTTTTTATTCCACAACCATTCCCAAGGGTCATTCTAGTATCAGCTTTTTACAAAGAATTTTTAAAAGAACAAAAAATAACTGAAGATTCAAAATCCATACTTTTATTTAGTATATTTACAGCATCTACCTTTACATCAATGTTTTTTATAAATGGAGATACTCTTTTGAACTACGTTGTACTAGAACTTGGAAACTGCAATATAAATTGGGGGCAATGGGCTCTTTATATGTCTGTTCCAACTATAATTACTTGTTTTGTAACTTATTTTTTATTTATTTTTATCTTTAAAAAAGAATTATCTTCAATAGAATTTGTCTCTAATAAAAATCTTGATTCTAATAAATTTCAACTTTCATATTCTAATTTTAAAAAGGAGTTTAATTCATTAAATAAAGAACAAAAATACACTTTTTTATGCCTAGGAATAATGTTTTTTATGTTTTTAACCCAGTTTATACATAACATAAACACTCTAATCATAATGTCAATTTGTGTACTTCTTTTATTATTAAGAAGAATAATTGGATTCAATACTTTAAAAGAAATAAATTGGAAAGTCCTTATTTTTTTCGTAGCAGCATTTTCGATTGGAGGAGTATTAAAATACTCTGGAGTTGTAGATATAATGGGAAATTATTTGATAAAGTTTATACCAAATTCTTCAGAAATTATTTCAATATTGTTTTTAATAACTCTAACAATAATATTAAATATATGTCTTGGTAGTGCAGTTACCACATCATCTGTGGTAATACCATTACTTGGCAGTTTACATATACTAAAAGAAAATAGTATTACTTTATGCCTATTTGTCTACATAATAGTAAGTATACAATATATACTACCATTCCATCATGCAACAATAATGGTTGGACATGGTGAAAATCTGTATAATAGCAAAGTTATTTTTAAGTATGGTTTAACTTTAATTCCTTTAACTTATTTTATAATACTATGTGTAACATTCCCTTGGTGGAGATTCATAGGTTTAGAAATCTAAAAAAGATGAAAATATGAATTATCTTAAAATAATAGCTTAAATTATTAAAAAAAATTCATATTTTCATCTTTATGATATAAGTCTACTTATATAATTAGACCTAAAACCACTTTTTAAGTATAATACTAAATATTATTTGTTTTACTACCTTTTCCAAAAGTATTCTCCCAGTCTTCTATAAACTTCTCTACACTCCAGTCTGTCAATGGATGACTCATCATAGCCTTACAAATATCATATGGTACTGTAACACTGTGTACTCCATGTTTCATTAATTCTATAACTTGTTGTGCATTTTTAAAACTGGCAGCAAGTACTTTTGTGTCCATTTTATATGTATCTATTATTTTTATAAGCTCTGAAACCATAGATACTCCATCACCAGATATGTTATCAAGTCTATTTACATAAGGTGCAATATAATTTGCTCCAGCTTTTGCAGCTAAAAAGCCTTGATGTGCTGTAAATATTGCAGTAGCAGTTATTTTTATTCCTTTTTTATGAAGGTCTTTTATAGCTCTTAAACCATCTTGTGTTACAGGTATTTTCACATATATATTTCTTCTCAAACTACTTATATATAATGCCTCTTCTAATATTTCTTCATACTTTTTGCTTAACACTTGAGCATGTATAGGCATATCCTCACCTATAATTTCACCAATCTCATTTATAAGTTGCTTAAAATTCTTTTTTTCTTTTGAGACAATACTTGGATTTGTAGTTACACCATCTATTGGTAAGCAAGTACATAATTCCTTAATCTCCTCTACATTACCTGTATCTAAGATTAGTTGCATTAAAATATCCCCCTTTAATTTTAATTTATTCTTATTATATATTGATTTGGTATTATTTTCAATGATTTTATTATTGTTTTTTCTTTTTTATTATTGTTTGTTTTTTCTTTTTAATTTTATAAATTCTTTATTTATTAAATTCTAAATATATACTTAACAAAAATATACTTTTTATATTAAATTAATTTTGTATTCCATGTTAAAATAGTTGATATATGGTATTTTATCTTATAATATTTACTATAATACTACATTAGGAAAAGAGGTAAAAAATGTTTGCAGAAGAAAGGATTCAAGCTATATTAAATATCCTAAAAAAAGAAGGTAGAGTTACTGTAAAAGAGCTCAGTTCTAAATTTAATGTTACAGAAGATTGTATAAGAAAAGACTTAAAAAATATAGAAAAAATCTCTTCGATACGAAGAATTTATGGCGGAGCTGTATTAGCTAGAGAAACCCTAGAAAACCAAGATACAAAAGATAGAAAAGAAATCAACATTTCAACAAAGAAAATAATAGCAGAAAAAGCATTTAATCTAATTACAGACAGAGAAACTATATTTCTAGATATCTCTACAATTAACATTTTACTGGCAAAACTTCTAGCTGAAAGCAATAAAAAGGTAACACTAGTAACAAATATGTTGGATATACTAAATGTAGTTACTTCAAGACCAAATAATTTAAATATAATTTCTACTGGAGGTTTATTAAATCTTAGTCTAGATGGCTTTGTTGGTACTCCAACTATAGATTTTATATCAAAATATAAATTTGACAAGACTTTTATGGGTAGTTGTGGTGTAGATGTATTTAACTCTTCACTTACAACTTTCGAAATTGAAGATGGGCTTACAAAAAAAGCTATAATAAATTCAAGTAAGAAAGTATTTATAGTTATGGAAGATAAAAAATTTAAATTTGATGGAAACTTCAAATTTGCTCATTTAGAAGATATTAGCTCTATAATTACAGAAAGGCCTCCTACTCCTGACATAGTGAATACTTTATCCGAATTTAATGTAAATGTTTTATAAACTCACTTATACATTTTATAAATTCACTTATAAATATAAATTATCATTTTGTAAAGAGTCTTAAAAAACTTAATTCTCTAATAATCATTTTACAATTGAATTTAATGCTTAAAATAAACTTGAAACAGACTTTCTAAATCTAATACAGTTATTTTTAGAAAGTCTATTTCTTTAACCAAACAATTTAATTTTACTATCCACTATATATAAATCTTATTTCATTTCATCTTTCATTTGCTTTTCTATTTCTTTAGCAAATTTTTTTTGCTCGTATCTTTCCATCATTTCGTCTTTTTTCATTTCTAAATTTACCATAGCACCTTGTGCATCATCTTTTAAATCTTCAGCAGTATTCTTCATTACATAAGCTGTCTTTTTAACACCTTCTTTTATATCTTCTTTCATATCCCTTTTTAATCTATCCATCAAAACTACCTCCTCTGTAAATATAATATTTCCTACATTTATTTTTCCCAAAGTGTATATATTTATTTGTAATATCACTTATAAATTTTAAGTAATTAAATGTAATTTAATAGTACCTAAATACATAAATTTCAATAGATTAAATATTTTTTGTTTCAAAATAAAAATAACATCAAGCATAAACTATATGCTAGATGTTATTTTTTAAATTCACAATAACTTAATTGTTGGGATTACTATAATGATGAATTATATGGAGGATGTAATGGAATTTCATCATTATAGCTTGGTGTATTTTATGGTTTAAAACTCTTTTATTTATATTTATATAATACATTTTTAGTATGAATTTTTTGTGATTTTAAAATGAACTATTATTGAAACTTATATATTATTTATATAAACAAATCAATTTTTAAATTCAACTGTAAATACTACAGAATTCTCTTTATTTTTTATATTGTAATCAAATCCATGACTTTTAAAAATTTGACTGACTATATAAAGTCCAAGTCCACTTCCTCCAGTTTTTCGTGAACGAGATTTTTCTATTCTATAAAATGGATTAAATATTTCTTCTAAATAACGTTTCTCTATAGTTACACCAGTATTTTCAATTTCTAAAACTACCCTTTGATTAGATGCCTTTTTATTTACACGTTTATTTTTATCATAAAGTCTAATTATAAGCTCTGAACCTTCAGGAGAATATTTTATGGCATTATTTATTATATTATTAATTGCCTTAGTTATCCTCTCTTGATCGGCTTTAACTTCTAGATTTTCCTCTATTTTTAAAATAGTTTTCATATGTTTTTCTTCTATTAAAAATACTTGTCTTTTTACCAGTCTATTTAAAAGTTCACTTATATTTATTGATACCAGTTTCAAATCTTTTTCAAGTATCTCTGATTTTGAAACCTCTATCATTTCATTTACTAAATCCTTTAGTTCTTGTGTACATTCATATGATTTTTTCAGATAAGTATCCCTATCTTTATACTTACCTACACTGTAAATCATCCCTTCAATTTGACCACTTATTATGGTTATTGGAGTTTTTAGTTCATGTGATATTGTGGCGACAAAATCCTTTCTCCTATATTCTTGTTCTCTCTCACTCTCTATTATATTTATCAGAGGTTTTGTTATTACAATCGAATATATATAGGCTCCAATAATTGCTATTAATATCGCTATTGATATGATGTATGGCATTAACTTTCTTATAACTTCATTTGCTTCATCAATTGGTTGTAATGGCATAACGAGTTCCAAAGTATATGGCCCATCTTTTGCATCTTTAGTATATATAGGTATAGATGTTCTATATTCATCCTCAATGCTATTAATCATGTACTTACTGTATCTCAAAATAACTACTTCATTTTTACCATATACAATTTTTCCTTGGCTATCTTTTAATAAAATAGCAAGATTTTGGTCTTTAGCCATATAATAAAGTCTTTCTTCTAGAGTATATGTATCAAAATGAATTGAACTATCTACTAAAGATTTTAAACTTTCTTGAAGAGACTCAATTTTATACTCATGATAATATGATGGCAATAAAAAATATAAAATTAGATATATTATTAAAGCTAATGCTATTAATAATGATGTTGTTATCGAAAATAACTTATACTTTATACTTAACTTTTCCCACTTATCAAATATCCTTCTCAAGTGTATATCCTATCCCTTTTACAGTTTTAATATATGGTAATGATATTTTTTTTCTTATATTTTTTATATGTGCATCTACAATCCTAGTATCTCCATAATAGTCATAACCCCATATACTATCTAAAAGACCTTCTCTAGTTATAACCTGTGGATACTTTTCTATTAGAGCTTTCAGTATATTAAACTCTTTTAGCGTAAGTTCTATAGGTTCTCCATCTATCTCAGCTATATATGTGTTTAAATCAAGCTTTAATTTTTCAAATACTATAAATTTATCATTTATAGTTTTGTTACTTCTTCTCAAAATAGCTTCTACTCTTTTTATAAGAAGATTAAATGAAAATGGCTTTGTTATATAGTCATCACATTCTAAATCAAACCCTTTAAGTTGGTCCCCTTCATCATTCAAAGCAGTCAAAAATATAATTGGAACACTTGATGATTTTCTTATCATTTTACAAACTCCATAACCATCTAGATTTGGCATCATTATATCTAATATAACTAAATCATAACTTCCTTGCTTAAATTTTTGTATACCTTCCAACCCATCATTGGCTGTATCAACTTGATAACCTTCTGCACTTAAAAATTCTGATATTAATTCTTGTATATTTGAATCATCTTCAATTACAAGTATTGACGAGTTCATTCTATCAATCCTTTCTATTTTATTTAAAATTTCCTATGTTACTTATATTTTATATCATTGTTGTGAATTTTACATGAAAAAAGAGCTATCTTAACTTGTAAATTAATTCTTTTAATTTAAAGATAGCCCTTTTTTATACATTTTATTTAACTTATTAACCTAATTTCTTTTATATGCTTTGAAATTTTTAAGTCTAAGTGCATTTGAAACAACTGAAACTGAACTTAAACTCATAGCTGCTGCTGCAATCATAGGATTTAATAGAGGTCCTCCAAATATATACAATAATCCTGCTGCTACAGGTATACCAATTGTATTGTACCCAAATGCCCAAAATAGATTTTGTTTTATATTTTTTATAGTCTCATGACTAAGTTTAATTGCTGTTGGAACATCCATTAAGTCACTCTTCATAAGTACTATATCTGCAGACTCGATTGCTACATCTGTTCCACTTCCTATTGCTATACCTATATCTGCCTTTGCAAGAGCTGGAGCATCATTTATTCCATCTCCTACCATTGCAACGAATTTACCTTGCTTTTGCAATTTTTCAACTTCTTTAGACTTATCTTCTGGTAACACTTCTGCTAATACCATATCTATACCTACTTGTGTTGCTATAGCATTTGCAGTTTTTACATTGTCTCCAGTTACCATTGCAACTTTTATTCCCATATCATGAAGAATTTCTATTGCTTTTTTACTACTTTCTTTAACTACATCTGCTACTGCAACTATTCCTGCCAATTTTCCATCTACAGCTATATACATAGGTGTTTTACCTTGGCTTGCCAATGTATTAGATTTTTCTTCTAAATCTTCAAGGGCAATATTATTGTCATTCATGAGTTTTTTATTTCCAAGTAATATATTTTCATCATTTATAATAACTTGTATACCAGCACCTGGTATAGCTTTAAAGTCATCAACTTTTTCTAATTTTATATTCTCTTCTTCTCCATATCTTACTATTGCTTCCCCAAGAGGATGTTCTGAACCCTTTTCTGCACTTGAAGCAATCTTAATAAGATATTCTTCTTCTACATTATTTAATACAATATCTGTTACCTTTGGTTTTCCTTCTGTTATTGTTCCTGTTTTATCAAATATTACTGTATTTACTTTATGTGCAGATTCTAATGCTTCTCCACCTTTTATCAATATACCATTTTCTGCACCTTTTCCAGTTCCAACCATTATAGCAGTTGGTGTTGCTAATCCTAGTGCACAAGGACAAGCAATTACAAGTACTGATATAAAGATAGTAAGTACAAATACTATATCTTTTCCACCTACTAAAAACCACAATAATGATGCTACTACTGCTATTGCAATTACTATTGGTACAAAATATCCAGACACTGTATCTGCAAGTTTAGCAATAGGTGCCTTTGTACCTTGAGCATCTTCAACTAATTTTATTATTTGAGCAAGAGCTGTGTCTCCACCAATTTTTTCAGCCTTAAACCTAATAACTCCATTTTTATTTATACTAGCTCCTGTAACTTTACTTCCAACATTCTTTTCTACTGGTATACTTTCTCCAGTAAGCATAGATTCATCAACTGATGTATATCCCTCTATTACAACACCATCTACTGGTATCTTAGTTCCTGGCTTTACTAATATTATATCTCCAATCCCTACTTCTTCTATAGGAGTCTCTACTTCTTTACCATCAACTAATACTATTGCAGTTTTTGGTTGTAATCCCATAAGTTTTTTAATTGCTTCTGATGTTTTTCCTTTTGATTTTGATTCTAAATACTTACCAAGTAAAATAAGTGCTATTATTATTCCTGCACTTTCATAATATAACTGATGGTGGTGCATACCTTGAATTTGTCCATTTGCTATTTGTATTGTTGTGTATAAGCTATACAAAAATGCTGCTAATGTACCAATTGCAACTAAAGAATCCATATTAGGACTTAAAGAAAAAAGTGCTTTAAATCCATTTATATAAAATTTATAGCCAGCTATCATTACTGGTATTACTAAAATCAGCTGAATTAATGCATAATTTAAAGTATTCGTCATAGGGTTTATAATCTCTGGTAAAGGCCATGGTCCTATAGGTTTTATTATCATAGGTCCCATTGCTATATAAAACAATGGCACTGCAAATACTATTGCAACTATAAATTTAAAAAATAAAGACTTCATTTCTTTTTCTTTTCTTAATTTGTCTTCATCTACATTGACCTTATCTCGTACCTCTTCTATTGGTTTATATCCAGCTTTTTCAATAGCTGCTTTTATTTGAGATAATTTTACCTTTGATGGATTATAGTCTATATTAGCTTTATCTGTTGCTATATTTACACTAATGTTCTCTACTCCATCTAATTTTTTTACTACTCTCTCTACTGCTTTTGCACAAGCTGCGCACGTCATTCCATCAATTTTCATATCAATTTTTTTATTACTTTCTTCCTTTATAATTCCATATCCAGCTTTTTCTACAACCTGTTTTATATCATCAAAACTAACTTTAGAACTATCATATTCTATTTTAAGTTTTTCAGTAGCTATATTTACGCTTTGGTCATATACTCCATCCATTTTTTTGGTTACTCTTTCCACTGCCTTTGCACAAGCTACACATGTCATACCTGTAATTTTATAACTTTCTACTACTTTATTTGAACTCATAATAAATCCGTCCTTTCTTTTAACGTATTTTCAAGCAATTTATAATTTTGTACTTTGATATGTAATCTTGATAAATTATTTATTTAGAAATCTATATTTTTATTATACCCCCTATAGGTATATTTAATCAATATTTTTTTATAAATTTTTTATAAATAAATTTATTAGTTATATTTATTTGTATTTACTAGAAAAGTATACTCATAATTAAATATATAAATAAAAATAGAGTATATAAATTGTTTAATCTTTGTACAATTTATATACTCTATTTATTATAATTTATATTCTATTTATAATTTATTCCTTACATGCTTCAAAGAATTCTGCTTCTGTTTTTTTTATTTCAAGCTCATTATCTATTATCCCAACAGCTTCTTTTTTAAATGCTCTACATTGACCTATACAACCAGTCTTCACATTTTCTTCTCCCACTAAAGTTTTTAACTTATTTACATCCACATTTGAACAGTTTGGACATACTCTTATCATATTTAAGTTCCTCCTAATTAATGTCTAATTAATAATCTTATACCCAAATATAAAATTTATAAAAATATTTTTTGTTATAAATTTTTTACATATATACCATTTTTTTCATATTATCAACATTATATAGATATTTTGTATATTATTATTACATGTATGGTGGTATATGTTGTTTTCCAACTATTTCTAATTCTTTAATTTCCAAAGATTTAATCACATTTACTTTATAGTTTTCTTTTGATTTTATATATAAAACATCTTCTGTCTTCTTGCCTTCAATAAATTTATGAGACCATTCTAGTAACTCATCAAAATTACAAATCTCTTCTTTTAAGAAAGTGTCACTTTCGCTAGCAAAATATTTAATTATTATTTTTGTTACTTCCAACATATATCACCCTTTGCTTTTTATTAATATTTTCATTTATAAAGTTATTATTTGTCTAAAAAAAAATTTTAAACAGAATAAATTTTTATATACAAAACTAGCATTTTTGTTCAATTTGAGCTATATTAATACATTTTAATCTATTTCTCCTTGTACCTTATAATATATTGTGATATAATTAGTAAGTTATTTTAATCGAAGGGAGCAACAAATATGTCACAAAAACATAAAATTATAAATATCGCAGTTATAGCCCACGTTGATGCTGGAAAGTCAACATTGGTTGATGCGTTCCTTTCTCAAAGTGGTGTTTTTAGAAAGAATGAAGTAGTGAAAGACTGCGTTATGGACAGTAACGACCTTGAAAAAGAAAGAGGCATAACTATATATTCAAAAAACTGTGCAATAAACTATGAAGATTACAAAATAAATATAGTTGATACTCCAGGACACAGCGACTTCTCTTCTGAAGTTGAACGTGTTATGAAAACTGTTGACACAGTTATTTTATTAGTTGATGCTAGTGAAGGCCCAATGCCTCAAACTAGATTCGTTTTACAAAAATCTTTAGAGTTCGGTTTAAAACCAATATTATTTATAAACAAGATTGATAAAAAAGACCAAAGAGCGGAAGAAGTAGTTAATGAAGTTTTCGATTTATTTGTAGACTTA
The DNA here is from genome assembly GCA_012955965.1 of Clostridioides difficile. Taxonomy (GTDB): domain Bacteria; phylum Bacillota; class Clostridia; order Peptostreptococcales; family Peptostreptococcaceae; genus Clostridioides; species Clostridioides difficile_G. The sequence goes on along the minus strand of JABBZI010000003.1, from coordinate 191,875 downwards.
AATGCAACAGATGAACAATGTGAATTCCCTATAATATATGGTATAGCTAAGCAAGGTATAGCTAAACTTGAAATGGATGATGATAGTGAAGACCTTTCTCCTCTATTTAAAACTATTGTAAATCATGTTGAAGCTTATCCTGATTACGACAATGAACCTCTACAGTTCCAAATATCAGCCCTTGCATATGATGATTATGTAGGTAGACTTGGTATAGGTAGAATTTACAAAGGTACTCTTAAAAGTAATACACAAGTTGCTATATGTAGAGAAGATTCTGTTGTATCTAAAGGAAAAGTATCAAAACTTTCTGTATATGAAGGTTTAAAACAAGTTGAAGTTGATGAAGCTACTAGTGGAGAAATAGTAGTTATATCTGGTATCCCAGATATATCTATAGGAGAAACACTATGTGATTTAGATAATCCACTACCTATGGAGATGATAAGAATAGAGGAACCTACTCTTTCAATGAACTTCTTAGTAAATGACTCTCCATTTGTTGGAAAAAGTGGAAAATTTGTTACAACTAGACATTTAAAAGATAGACTTGAAAAAGAACTTGAAGTAAATGTTGGACTTAAAGTTGAACCACTTGAAACTACTGATGGATATAAAGTTTCTGGACGTGGAGAACTTCACTTATCTATACTACTTGAAAACATGAGACGTGAAGGTTATGAAATTGGTGTTTCTAAGCCTGAAGTTTTAATGCATAAAGAAGATGGAAAACTGATGGAACCGGTAGAAAGAGTTGTTGTAAACTGTCCTGAAGTTTATTCTGGTACTATTATAAACGAATTGAACTTAAGAAAAGGTATGATGGAATCTATGTCAATAGAAGGAGACTATGTAAAAATAGAATTCTTGGCACCTACTCGTGGTCTTTTAGGATATAGAAGTGAATTTATAAATGCTACTCGTGGAGAAGGTACTTTAGTTCGTTCATTTGAAAAATTTGAAGAATTCAAAGGAGAAATACCTTCAAGAGGAAATGGTGTCTTAATAGCACAAGGACCAGGTGTTACTATGGGTTACTCTCTTAATGCTTTAAGTGATAGAGCTGTAATGTTTGTAGACCCTGGTGTAGAAGTTTATGAAGGTATGATAATCGGTATGAATTCTAGAAAGGATGACATGGTAGTCAATCCTTGTAAAAATAAGAAAATGAGTAATGTACGTGCTTCTGGTTCAGATGATGCTATAAAATTATCTCCTCCTAGAATATTTACTCTTGAAGAAGCTCTAGAATTTATAGAAGATGATGAATTAGTTGAAATCACACCTGATTCTATAAGACTTAGAAAAAGATTCTTAAATGAACATGATAGATTAAGATATAATAAATCTAGACAAGGTAAATAAAGCATATATTTATCTCTAGTTGATAAAATAGCCATAAATACTAAAAGACATCTTTCAGTATTTATGGCTATTTTTATTTTAAATTTATATTATTCAATATTTATATAATTAGCTGCTTGAACAGCTGCAATTGCTCCATCTGATGCTGCTGTTATTATTTGGCGTAAAAATTTAGTTCTACTATCTCCTGCTACATACACACCTTCCACTGATGTTGTGCAAGATTCGTCTGAAACTATATATCCACCTTCATCCAAGTCAAGAACATTTTCAAATATTTTATTATTAGGTTTAAGACCTATTGCAATGAAAATGCCACTAACATTTATGATTCTTTTCTCTTCAGTTTTTAAATTCTTTACTTCTATTTTTGATACAGTCTTTTCTCCTTCTATTTTTTCTACACCATGACTATAAAGTATCTCAATATTCTTTCTTGCCTTTACAGATTTTTCTAATACTTCTTCACCTCTAAAACTATCTCTTCTATGAATTAAATACACCTTTGTACAGTTGTTAGCTAAAAATAAAGCATCTTCTAAGGCAGTATTTCCTCCACCTACTATGGCTACTTCCTTATCTTTAAAAAATGCTCCATCGCATGTAGCACAATAAGATACTCCTCTACCTGTAAATTTTTCTTCTCCCTCACAGCCCAGTTTACGTCTTTCAACTCCATTTGCAAGAATGACAGCCTTTGCTTTATGCTCACCCGAAGATGTCTTTATAACCTTTATTTTTCCTTCTAAATTTATTTCTTCAACCTCATCAAACTGAATATCAACACCTTGAGCGATAGCTTGATTATATATATTATTAGAAAATTCTACTCCAGAAATCTTTTGAACTGCTGGATAATTTTCTACTTCAGATGTACTTGCAACTTGACCTCCATAAATACTTTTTTCAAATACTGTTACACTTAATCCTGCTCTCATAGCATAAATTGCTGAAGTTAAACCTGCTGGTCCAGCACCAATTACAATAATATCTACCATAACGTTTTACCTCTCTTTATATTATTATTTCTTTTATATTATTCTCATTATTCTTATACTTTACTATTATTATCCATATATACTATAAATAAAACATTATTTTTTATTAGTGGATAAAAAATATTAGTTTAAAAGTTTATTACTATACTAATATATCATTATAAAAATTTTAATAAACCTTTATTTCTATATAAGGATTATTTTCTATTAGTTAACTTTATTTTACATATATATAAAAAAACTGCAAATAAAATTAACTTTTATTTACAGTTCTTACTTATTTATATAATTTAAAACCTTATTGGTTATCATTTACAGTGTCTTCTAATATATTGTTTTCTGATATATATGATAGAATTGAAAGTCCATACATAACCAAAACTAATGCTGCTGTTATAAGTACTATTCCCATATTTAATACCTCCTTTTGTTTACAGTATACTATTATTATGTGAAATACTTGTGAATTTAATTTGAATATAGCTGTAATTTTATATTAACAATTTCTTCAAATTAAATATCCCTAATTATATACTTTTATTAAGTCAATTACGATTAATAGTTTAAATATTAACATTTTTCACTTATATTTATATCATATACCATATAATTACATTTTTCAAATTAAAGTTTTGTAAACTTTTTTTGTAATATAGTGTAGTATAAAACTGTAATATTACAGAGATGTAACTCTTCTCTTCTGATTAATCATATTAAAAATACCTTCATTACTATGAAAATACAAACTCCCAAGAATTTTAAAAAGTTAAAAAAATATTTTTATATTACTCAATTTGATTACAATTTTTTTACAATTTAAAAAATATTTTTTCCAAATTTTTATATTAATACTTGACTTTGTCTGTTTTATAATCTAGAATAATTAATAATATTAAGAATATTGAAAGGCTTTGATTAGGAAGAGTAAATCTGAATCGGTTACCAGAGAAGGAAACTATTAGCTGAAATGTTTCCCTAATTAGAAAGATTGAAAACTACCTATGAGCTTCTATCTGAAGTTATCTTAATGATTTTAGTAGGAATAGACGTTTTTATTACTTACGTTAAAGTATCAAGTGGATTTTTTAAAATCAATTTGGGTGGAACCGCGGGAAACAGATTCTCGTCCCTTTTTTAGGGATGAGGGTCTTTTTTTATTACCTTAATTCAGTTTTTAAAATATTCTGTACTCAACTTAATTAGCTAATTAAAAATTTAAAATATATGGAGGGTTATAGAAATGTATTATTCAAGTACAAGAGGCACCGAAGAAAAAGTAACTGCATCACAAGCAATAATAAAGGGAATCTCAAATGATGGTGGTCTTTATGTCCCAAGTAAATTTCCAAATGTTAAAAATGAACTTATAGATTTAATGAATTTAACATATTCTCAGATAGCATTTTTTGTGCTTAGTAAATTTTTATGTGATTTTACTGAAGATGAGATTAAAGATTGTATAGAAAATGCATATGATGAAAAGTTTGATTGCACTAGTATAGCTCCATTAAACAAAATAAATGATGCTTATTTCTTGGAATTATATCATGGACCAACTTTAGCATTTAAAGACATGGCACTTACTATAATGCCTCATCTTCTTAAAACATCTATTAAAAAAGATAATTTAGAAAAAGATGTTGTGATTCTTACTGCTACATCTGGAGATACAGGAAAGGCAGCACTTGAGGGATTTAAAGATATTGATAAAATAAAGATAATTGTATTCTTCCCAGAAGATGGTGTAAGTGCAGTACAAAAGCTTCAAATGAAGACTCAGACTGGAAAAAATACATATGTAGTTGGTATAAAAGGAAATTTCGACGATGCACAATCTGGTGTAAAGAAAATTTTTTCTGATAAAGAGTTTAATCAAAAACTATTAGATAGTAACTACATACTATCTTCTGCTAATTCAATTAATATAGGAAGACTTCTTCCTCAAGTTGCATATTATTTTTATTCATATATGAAATTAGTTGATAAAGATGAGATAAAGTTAAATGATAAAATAAATTTTGTTGTACCAACTGGTAATTTTGGTAACATTTTAGCTGGATATTATGCAAAACAAATGGGACTTCCAATAAATAAATTGATATGTGCATCAAATGATAATAATGTTCTTTATGATTTCTTTAAAACTGGTACTTATGATAAAAATAGAACATTAAAATTAACTTCTTCTCCTTCTATGGATATATTAATATCTAGTAATTTAGAAAGATTATTGTTTGAGATATCAAATAGAAATACTGATATTGTAAATAAACTATTATCTGACCTTAATGATAATGGAGTCTACAAAATAAATGAAGAAATGGAAAAAAATCTATCCTCATTTTATGGAGAATATTCAAATGAAAAAGAAGTTAAAGAAACAATAAATAATGTATTTAAAAATTATAACTATTTGATAGATACTCATACTGCTGTTGCATACAATTGTTATGAAAAGTACAAAAAAGAAACTTCTGATAATACAAAAACTGTTATTATAAGTACTGCAAGTCCATTCAAGTTTTCTGAAGATGTTCTAAAATCTATAGATTGTGATTTTGAAAACCTTGATGACTTTGCTATAATTGATAGATTGTCAAGTATTTCTAAAACGGATATACCAAAACCTATTAAAAATCTTAAAGATGCAGCAATACTACATAAAGATATTTGTGAAAAAGATGAATTAAAACTAGCTATAAAAAAATTCTTGAAAGTATAGGTGATTGTTATGTTAGAGATTATAGTTCCTGCAACAAGTGCTAATATCGGTCCAGGATTTGATTGTCTTGGAATTGCATTAAATATATATAATAAATTTTATATTGAAGAAATTGAAAATGGTCTTGAAGTAGAAGGTTGTGAAGATGCTTATAAAAACGAAAATAACTTAGTTTATACGTCTATGAAGTATTTTTTTGATAGAGTTAAGCCAGATAAAATCCCTACTGGTATAAAAATTAAAATCCAAAGTGAAATACCTATCTGTAGAGGCCTTGGTAGTAGTGCATCTTGCATAGTAGCTGGTGTTATAGCTGCAAATGCTCTATCAAATGCTAACTTGGATAAATGTCAATTGCTAAATATAGCATCAGAAATAGAAGGTCATCCAGATAATGTTGCTCCTGCAATTTTAGGAAATATGATTGTCTCTGTGACTGATAATGAAAATATACATTATGATATTATAGAAATTCCTAACGAACTTAAATTTTGTGCAATGATACCTAATTTTAAGTTATCAACTGAAAAAGCTAGAGGTGTTTTACCAAAGGAAATACCATACTCTGATGGTGTATTCAATGTTAGTAGAGTTGCTTTACTTGTATCAGCTCTACTAAACAAAAACTTTGACCTTCTTAAAGTGGCTTGTCAAGATAAATTACATCAAGATTATAGAGGAACTCTAATTGAAAACTACAGTGATATTGTTGAAAAATCTGAGCAATTAAATAGTATTGGAGTCTTTTTAAGTGGGGCCGGCCCTACTATAATGTCTTTGATAAAAGAAAATGATGATAATTTTGTGGATAATATGAAAACCTATCTATCAAAATTAAAATCTGACTGGGAAATAAAAGAGTTATGTTGTGATTCTAATGGAGCCGTTTTAAATATTATATAATTATCGTCTCATCTATAAAATATAACTACTCTTTTATTATAATTTGTAGTATAATAATTAGGACTAGGTAATAATATTAAGTATTATAATCTAGTTCTTTAAACATGTTTACATTGAGGAGGGATTATCATAAAAGAGTTAATAATTAGAGATTTAGTTGCAAAAGTTCCTATAATTCAAGGTGGAATGGGCGTTGGTATATCTAGATCATCATTAGCTGGTGCAGTTGCTAAGCTTGGTGGTGTTGGTGTGATTTCTGGGGTTCAAATTGGATATGATGAGGAAGATTTTGAAACTAACACTATAAATGCAAATTTAAGAGCTATAAAAAAACATATTTCTAGAGCTAAAGAAATCTCAAATGGTGGCATTATTGGTATTAATTTCATGGTGGCTATGAAAGAATATGAAACATATGTAAAGGAAGCTGTTAAAGCTGGTGTAGACCTTATAATATCTGGAGCTGGATTACCTAATAAGTTACCATCATTGGTAAAAGGAAGTAATGTTAAAATAGCGCCTATTGTTTCAACTGCAAAAGCTGCTAATGTAATTTTAAAGATGTGGGATAGAAAAGAGAAAACTACTGCTGACTTAATAGTTGTTGAAGGTCCAAAAGCTGGTGGTCACCTTGGATACTCTAATGAGGAACTTGATAACATAGATTCTATAGACTATGATAAGGAATTTGTTGAAATCTTAAAGGTTGCAAATACTTATGGAGAAAAATTTGGCAGAAACATTCCAGTTGTTGCTGCTGGTGGTATATCATCAAGTAGTGATGTTAAAAAATATATAGACATGGGAGCAAGTGGTGTACAGGTTGGTACAAGATTTGTCGCTACTTATGAATGTGATGCACATGAGAACTTTAAAATGGCATACATAAATGCTAGTGAAGATGATGTCCATATAGTTAAAAGTCCTGTAGGTCTTCCTGGACGTGCTATAAGAAATAAATTTATAGAAGAAGTTAAGATAACTCGCCCAGAAATAAAAAAATGTTATAATTGCTTGATTCCTTGTAATCCAAAAGAAACTCCTTACTGTATTTCTCAAGCTTTAATCAATGCAGTTAAAGGAGATGTTGAAAATTCACTTTTATTTTGTGGAAATGATGCGTATAAGATTGATAAACTAAGTACTGTTGAAGATGTTATCAATGAATTGATTTCTGAGTTGTAATTTAAAGAATTATAAATTAAAATTTTATCAAGCTAAGGATTTTAAATATGTTATTGATTAATTTTTATTAACATATTTACTTCCTTAGCTTTTTTATATGCTTCTATATGTCAATCTATTTTTTCGATTCTCCTATTCAACTCAATGTAATAGTAGTCTTATATTTAATCCTCTTTTACAAGCACATTAGTTATTTCAGCTATATATAAAGTGTGATAATCCTTTTGTGGATACCATCGTCCATCTATACCTTCAGCAATAAAGCATTGAGGTTCAAGTTTCTGACTATACATTTTTTTGCATATAATAGCCATCTTTGCTTCTCTAAAATAAGGTGTATCATTTAAGTGTTCTACATTAAATCCAATTTGTGATATCTTATCCTCTTCTCTACCAGATACTTTTCCACAGTATGAAAGCTCTTTACGGAAATCTTCATCAAAAAAAGTAAGAGAAAATTTATCTGTATTATCTATAAATTCCTTAGTATAACGTTGTGGTCTTATTACTACAAAGGCAACATCTTTTCCCCACATAACTCCAAGACCTCCCCAACTAGCAGTCATGGTGTTTACTTTTCCTTCTTTTTCTGCTGTTATAAGCGTCCAGTCTTTACCTATCAATCCAAATGGATTATTTTTAATCTCTTCTGCCACAATTTCTTTAAATTCACTCATATCTCAATAACCTCTCATTCTCTTATATTTATGGTATTCTTATTTTCGTTACAAATTATAAATAAAAATTACTTTTGAAAATAAAATACCTTATTTTAAATATATTATTGTAAATAAGTAAATATATAAATACACACTTATTTTTTTAATATATTTAATATTTTCACTCAGAATATATATATTCTTTATTTAAGTTAAATATAACTACTGTATTTTACATGTAAATTGTGGTAAAAATATTATTTAATCAAATCAAAACTTGATTTATATACCTGGAAAAGGTATTATATTAAAGAGTGCTTAAAATACGAATTTCGTATATAGGTATATATAAAATAATAAATAAGGAGAGTGATGGGCAATGGATACTAGTCCGTTGCGGAGAGAATTTTTTGCAATTTCATCACTTAATAATATCTAAAATTAAAACTAATACATATATTCAGTTATATAAATTAGCTAATTAATAGATACTATTAAATGATGAGATTTATATAAAACTGAATAAAGGATGTGTTGCCATGATAAGATATTACAAAACTATAGATTCAAAATTAGAGAAACTTAGTTTTTTTGAAGATGGCTGTTGGATAAATCTTGTTGAACCTAATCATAGCGAAATCAACGAAATTTCTAATTTATTGAATATAGATGTAGAAAACATAGAATCTGCACTAGATGAAGAAGAACGCTCAAGAATAGATGTTGAAGACAATCATACTCTTATACTTATAGATATACCAGTAGACGAAAGTGACTCTAATTCTTCTCATTATACTACAATACCCCTAGGTATTATAATAACTAAAGAAGCTATTATAACAGTTTGTAATGCACAGACTAAGATTTTAAACGACTTTATAGTTGGTCATATTAAAGATTTTTTTACATTTAAAAAAACTCGCTTTTTACTTCAAATTCTTCATAAAAATGCAGCTTATTACTTGCATTACTTAAGAAAAATAAATAAAATGACAATCATAATAGAGCGAGAAATTTACAAATCAATGAAAAATAAGGAATTAGTTCAGCTACTGGAATTAGAAAAGTCTTTGGTATACTTCTCTACTTCATTAAAAGCTAATGAACTGGTTTTAAACAAAATGGTTAGAACTGCTGGTATAAAGAAATACCCAGATGATGAAGACCTATTAGAAGATGTTATAGTCGAAAATAGACAGGCTCTTGATATGGCTAAAATATATGGAGATATATTGAGTAGAATTATGGATGCTTTCAGCGCAATTATAAGTAATAATCAAAATAATGTTATGCAAATTTTAACAGTAGTTACACTAATTTTCTCAATACCTACAATAATATCAGGATTTTTTGGTATGAATGTTGTCAATATGCCATTTTCTAATAATCCAAATGGATTTTGGATAATTCTTCTTATTACCTCTATAATATGTATAGTGATTACATTTTTCATGTCAAGAAATAAGCTATTATAAAATATTTATAAAAAAAGCCATTAGAATTAATTGATTTCATTTATTCTAATGGCTTTTATATGTTTAAATCTATAGACTCTTATAAAATTTTTTTAGTTGTCGTGTTCTTCATCTATAATCATTTCAGTTTCAAGACCTTCTAACATTGAATCTAAACTCTCTTTTATATTTAATATATAAATTGGTACATACTCTTCTTCGTCAATTACTTCCTCTTGTAGTTTAAATGAAGGAATTAATACTTCATCAAAGTTTATATTTAAATTAGGAAAATCTTCTACTATCTCTTCACAATTGTCATATTCTTCATTAGCTAAAGAAATATACATATCTAGACTTTTTTTGTAATAAAGACCTGCAAGCATATACTCACACTTCTTACTTCCATATTTAATTCCTTCTTTATAATATTTCTCAGCTTCTACATCATCATTTAATTTTAAATAAATTTGTCCTAAATTATATATTGATTCAACACAGCCTTGTGCTCTAGACTTCTCATACCAAAACTTAGAATTTACATAATCTTTATAGAACATATCATAAATTAATCCTACCATATGTTGAGCGTACACATTATTTTCATTAGCAGGTGTATCAAACATCATCTTAGCTTCTTCTAACTTTCCTTCTCTAAAGTAAATTCTACCTAAGTGTATACGAGCATTCATATGACTTTTACTACTTGCCATCTCAAAATATTTTCTAGCATTTTTTGTATTTCCTAGATTTTCATATATACATCCCAATCTATAGCTAGACCTAGTATCTCCATTTTCAGATGCTTTCTTATACCAAATTATAGCTTCTTCAATATTATTTAAATCCTCATAGATATTTCCTAATTTGATTTGACAAGATGCATTATTAGGAATCCTTGAATAGTACGAAATTGCTTTTTCTATATCTTGATTTTGATAATATAAATCTCCAAGATTCTCAAGTGAGCTTTTACATCCAACAGCTATAGCATCTTCATAATATTTAATGGCATTTTCATAATCTTTTTCTTCAAAATATATACCTGCTAGATTATTTTTTGCCTCTGTTATATCATCTTCTGCAGCCATTTTGTAATAAGTTTTCGCTTTTTCTATATCATTTTCCCTATTGTATAAGTTAGCAAGTCTATATTTAGAAAGCGTATGATTTTTTTCTATTGCTTTCTCATAATAATAAATCGCATCTCCTAATTCTTCTTTTCTATCATATACATATGCTAGTCTGTATTCAGATTTCACATCGTCTCTATCTGCACTCTTTTTATAATACCTTTCTGCTTCTTCTAAATTATCATTTATTTCCATAATCATACCCAAGTTAAAGCAACCTTTCATATGACCTGATTTATACAATTGTTTATATAGACTAACTGTTGATTTATTATCTTTCTTTTTTCCATTTAATATTGCTAAATTATATTTTGCATTATCATCTAAAAGTACAGAACCTTTTTTATAATACTCATATGCCTCATCATCCTTCTCCAAAAAAGTATATAATACTCCTAGATTAAAACAAGCTTTCCCTAAGTTATTGTCTGCTGCTGCTTTTAACCATTTTTCACTTCTTATAAAATCCTTCATTTTAAAATGGCATACTCCTAAATTATTTTGTGCTGGTAAATACCCTAGAGTTGCTATTTTTTCATACCAATATATAGCATACTCATAACCATCTAGTCTATAATACATATTACCTAAATCAAAGGCGGCATCCTCACTTCCATTTTTATATGCCATTGAGTACCATTTTTCGGCTTCTTTAAATTGTTTTTTACTTTCATATATATTTCCCAAAGTATATTGAGACTTTACATAATTATCTAATGCTGCACTCTTATATAATTCTATAGCACTTTCTGTCTTACCCATCTTTTCAAGAAGAGCCCCTTTAGTATGTACCACTTTCGGGTCACTAGATATATTTTTTATTTTTTTTATAGAAAATTTTGTGTTTTTCATTATTAGCTACCTACCCATTTTATAAAATATAATCTCTCAAACATTATTATACATTATAATCCATAATTAATGCTATAATATTGAATTTTTACCTTTTGTCACTATATTGTAACATTAGATTTTAAATTTTATAATCATTAGATTTTATTACATAATTGGTATATAATGTATATATAGGGAGGGGACATTTTATGAACTTCAGCAATATTTTTATTCAAGTTGCAGTTTTATTTATAATTATTTTAGTCGGATATTTTGTCAGAAAATTCAACTTATTAGATGACCACTGCACATCTAAACTTTCAAACTTAACAATGACGGTTTTTTTACCATCAATGATAATTAGCTCCATGCAAATCAACTTTGATAATAAAATGATACAAAAAATATTATTGTTATTATTTACATCTCTAATTATGTATATAGTTTCAATTATAATTGCATTTTTATTAAAATACATTTTGAAATGCGACAATAAAAAAGATTTGGGGATATATCAGTATATAGTTGTTTTTTCAAATGTTGCTTTTATGGGATATCCTGTAATTGAAGCAGTTCTAGGTCACGAAGCAATATTCTATACTGCGATATTCAATCTACCATTTAACTTATTTTCTTTTACTTTAGGAATTTACCTTCTATCTAAAGGTAGTACAAACAAAAGTTTTTCAATAAAATCACTTATAAGCCCTGCTACAATAGCTGTGGTTATTGGACTTTTTTTATTTGTTACAGGACTTAAATTACCTCAATTTATAAATGACCCACTTAAAATGTTAGGAAATATTACTACACCAATATCAATGATTATCATTGGAAGTCTACTTGCTAATTCTTCAGCTCTAGATTGTTTTGTCAATAAAAAATTATATCTAGTCACTTTTATAAGATTATTGGTACTTCCTGTGATTGTATATTTTATTCTAAAGGGATGGATAAGTGATAAGATGATTTTAGCTATACCAGTAGTGATTTCTTCTATGCCTGCTGCTGCAAATACTGCTATAATGGCTAATCAGTATGATTCCAATATAACATTAGCTTCACAATGTGTTTTTTTTACAACACTATTTTCAGTTATATCTATACCTTTTATAAGTATTTTATTGTTGTCTTGATTTATTCTTTTATGTATTATATAATAACATATTCAATAAATTACAAATATAAACATTTTATTGTAGCATATTGATGGAATTTTTTCCTAGATATTTGTCAATAATATCTATATGTATTATAGAATAGGAGGCTTAAATATGGATTTAGATTTACTCTTTAAAATAGTATTTGCTATAGTTGCTATAGGTGTTTCTGTAAAAATTATCAAGACTGTTGCTAGTGTAGCTTTTAAAATAGCTTTGATATTACTAATAATTTTATTTGTATATAGAATGTTTTTGTAAGCATTTAAAAATAAGTTTTTTAATAAAATAGAGAAGTAGAATAAATTATCTTTAATGAAAATTTATATTAAAGACAATTTATTCTACTTCTCTATTCATATTGTACTCGTTAAATCAAATTTTTATTATATCTTCCCATAATATAGGTATCTTCAAATTTTCCATCTCTAATTACAGCATATCTTTTAATACCTTCTACTTCAAAACCTAACTTTTTATATAAGTTTAATCCCTTTTCATTATCCACAATTACTTCTAATCCTACTCTAGCTAACATAATCCAATTATCTGCTATATCTAAAAGTTGCTCTATTAGTTTTTTTCCTACTCCTCTTCTATGATAATTCTCATCGACAGTTATTGCTAGTTCTGCACTATGCCTTAATCTTGGAGAAGAATTTACATGTAAACCAGCAAAACCTATTACAGTTTTTTCTCCATTGTTATCAGTCTCAGCAACAAACATGTAATCATTTTCTCCTAAAGAACTCAACATAGCTGTCGTTTTATCCACTCTGTCACTCATTAAAGCTAAAGTATTTCTCATAACACCATATGCTCTTCTCATTTTATTAACAGATTGAGCATCTTCACTCCTTATAGGTCTTATTGTTATGTCTATAGGATTACTCATATTGAATTCCCCCTTTTTTTAAAAAATTTTATTTAAAACTTTATAAACTCTATTTTATACTATTTAAATCTATGTATGCTTCTATTTGAGGTACATATATCATATTATCTTTTATATGTGTACTTCCAAATTCTTTTAACTCTACACCATCTTTATCTTTAGTTATTTTATATCTAATTCCCTCTTTTCCTTCAGTTACTTCAGCATGAAAAAACATGCCTTCATATTGCTTAAATCTAAAATTAAAGCTCTCTTTAGTAAGTTTTATTACCATATTTTTATCTACTCCTTATGTAATTTATATTTTTTATTATTATTAGTTGTATACATATTGTTTATTCATATTAATATATTATAACTTATCATTTATTTAGTATAAAGTTATAAATACATATAGTATGTACTTATTTTGCAATGTATCTTCAATTAATATATAATGTGTTTATATAAACTAGAATCTGTGAGGTGAAATATGAACAGAAAAGCAAAATATTTTTCTTTAATTCTTTTTCCTATTGCTTTGATTTTAAATTTAATAGCAAGTAAAATACCACACATTGTTGAAAAATATTACTCTCAAGTAATAGATAAAACAATTTTACAAATACTGAGTAGGATTTCAGGGATTTTTCCATTTTCTCTCTATGAAATTACAATGTACATAATCGTTATATCTATCTTTTTATTTTTATGTTTTATTGTATTTACGATTTTCAATAAGAAAAAAAATTTAAAAGTATTCTTGAAAAATGCTATTTTAAATATATTGTCCATTGTATCAATAGTATACTTTCTTTTTATAGTACTTTGGGGTATAAACTATAATAGGGTTCCACTTGAAACTACCCTTATAAATCAATATAATTTAGAAAATAATAGTTCTATCCAATCAAAACAACATAGTGTCAAAGAACTTACTAAATTATATAAATTCCTAGTAACTAAGTCAAATGAAACTAGAAAACTTACATTACAAGATAAGAATGGAGTTGTAAAATCTAATACAGATTATAAAGGCGTTATAAATAGAGCTCAACTAGGGTATGATAGTGTTGTAGATATATTACCTAGTGTCAGTGGAAGTTATTCTAAAGCTAAGTATATTATTTCATCAAATCTTATGTGCTATACAGGAATAACAGGTATATACTTTCCATTTACAGGCGAGGCAAATGTAAATGTAGCAATACCTGACTTGTATATTCCTTGTACAGTTGAACATGAAATGGCACATCAAAGAGGATTTGCTAGTGAAGATGAAGCTAATTTTATAGCATATCTTACATCTATAAAGCATCCTAATATTGATTTTAACTATTCTGGCTATATTTTAGCTTTAAATTATACTGCCTCTGCATTAAGTAAGATTGATTATAATGCCTATGTTGACATCTCTAAAGGCATTTCAGACTCAGTCCGTAGAGATTTAAAAAATGAAAGTAGGTTTTGGCAAAAATATGAAGGTAAAATTGATAAAATTTCTAATGAGTTTAACAATTCTTATTTAAAAGCTAATGGTGTTGCTGGAGGTACTCAGAGCTATGGTAAAATGGTCGATTTATTGCTAATTTATTACGAATTATATTCATATAATTAAATAATACAATTAAAAACTTTCTTAACAAAACAACAGCTATCAAATTAGCTGTTTTTCATTTAAATCAGAATATATATTTCTTTATATCTATTAAAGTTTATCAAAGTAAAAATGGCTAGATGATTAAAATACTATAGATAAAATCTAGTCTAAAAGTATTTAAAAATCTAGCCAATTAAAATCTCTTTATTTTATACTATAGCTTATCAATCTCTTCTAGTAACTCATCAACTAATTTGTCACCATCAATCATTCTTACTATTTCTCCCTTTTTAAATAAAAGACCTTCACCTTTTCCACCAGCGATACCTATATCTGCTTCTCTAGCTTCACCAGGTCCATTTACAGCACATCCCATAATTGCAACAGTAACATCTTTTTCCATATTTCCAATCTTTTCTTCAACCTCATTTACAACACTAATTAAATCTATATTACATCTACCACAGGTAGGACATGATATAACCTTAATCTTATCATTCAAAAGCCCCAAACTTCTTAAGATTTGTTTACCAACAATAACCTCTTCAACTGGGTCTCCTGTCAAAGATATTCTAACAGTATCTCCAATTCCTTTAAGAAGGAGTGCTCCTACACCTATAGAAGATTTTATTGTTCCTTTATGGATACTTCCAGATTCTGTAATTCCAACATGAAGAGGATAATCAACTTTTTTTGATATTAATTCATATGCATCAATAGTTTTATAAATATCAGATGATTTTAGAGATATAACTATATTATGAAAATCTAAGTCTTCAAGAATCTTAATATGTCCCATTGCACTTTCAACTAATGCTTCTGCTGTTGCAGAACCATATTTTTTTAAAAGTTCTTTTTCTAAAGAACCTCCATTAACTCCAATTCTAATTTTTAAATTTTTTTCCTTACATTTCTCAACTACAGCTTTAACTCTTTCTATATCACCAATATTGCCAGGGTTTATTCTAATTCCATCCACACCTTGTTCTATAGCTTCAAGAGCTAACTTATAATCAAAATGTATATCAGCGATAATAGGTATATTTACACTGGATTTTATCTTACCTATATTTCTAGCTGCTTTAATATCAGGAATAGCCACCCTAACTATATCACAACCAGCTTCTTCTAGTCTTTTTATTTGAGCTATTGTTGCATCTGCATCTCTTGTATCAGTATTTGTCATAGATTGTATACTTATAGGGTTTTCTCCTCCTATTTTTACATTTCCTACACTTACTTCTCTAGTCTTTCTTCTCTCGTAACTCATATTCCACCTCTATATATTATATTAAATTTATTTAACTATTAAAAATACTCTAATCTACATATATTATAAATTAAAAAGCTATATAGTTAAACAAATAAGAATAAATATCATATATTGAAATTTACTCATTCTCATTTAAAACTACATAGCCCTTTTCTTAATATCTATAAAAAACTAAATTATTGAAATAACCTTAATATATCTTTATATGTGATAAAAAGCATAAATAACATCAAAGCTCCAAAACCAACCACATTTATCATACCTTCTTTATTTGGGTCAAGTTTTTTACCACCTCTAACTGCTTCTAGTAATAACATAAGTATTCTCCATCCATCAAGGGCTGGTATTGGCAATAGATTTACTATACCTAGATTTAAACTTATTATAGCAGCTAAATACACTACATTTATAATACCTGTACGAGCTGCATCTGATACCATACCAATAACACCTACTGGTCCTGCAACAGCATTACCAATCCCTCCTGGAACACGTCCTGTAACCATTTGACCTAAGAATGTCAACATTTGCTTCGTCATATCCACAGTAGTTTTACATGCGTTTACAATTGAACCAAAAAAATCCTTCTCTCTTTGTGGTTGAATTCCTATTTCATACTTTCCATTATTATTTTTAGGTGTTACATTTATAACTTTGTCACTTCCACCTCTAGTTACACTAAGCTTCAATTCTCCACCAGAAGAAGTATTTATTATATTTGCAACTTCATCCCAAGACTTAACAGAATTTCCATTAATTTTATTTATCTTATCTCCTACTTGAAGTCCTACAGCTTGTGCAGGAGTATCTGGCATTATCTTTCCTAATTTAGTTGTTGGAGAACCTATATATAAAAATACTGGTACCAAAAGAATTGCTGCTAATATTATATTAAATATTGGCCCTGCTACAATAGTACTAAATCTTTGTAATATAGATTTATTTCCAAAAGAGTTTGGACTTATTTGTTCTTCATCTTCACCTTCCATACTCACATATCCGCCAATTGGAAGTGCTCTTATAGAATACTCAGTATCTTTTTTCACACTATATATCTTAGGTCCCATCCCTATCGAAAACTCATTTACTTTGATACCACTTCTTTTTGCAAATATAAAATGTCCTAACTCATGTATTAATACAATTATACTAAATAGTATTAATGCAGCTATTATAGTCATAAATTCACCTTCCTATTTTTTTATCAGATTTGCAACATAAGCTCTACTCCATCTATCTGTTTCTAATATTTCTTCCAATGTTGGCTTACTTATGCTGCTATGAACTTCTAAAGTCTTCTCTATGTAATATGGTATGTCATAGAAACCAATTTTATCCTCTAAAAATTCACTTACCAAAACTTCATTTGCTGAATTTAGAACAGAAGAATAAGTTCCCCCCATTTTTAAACACTCATAAGCCAATTTTAAACATGGAAAAGTTTCTAAATCTGGCTCTTCAAAAGTTAAAGTACTAAATTTTGAAAAATTCATTCTTTCAAAGCTACTTTCCATTCTATCTGGATATGTAAGAGCATATTGTATTGGTAGTCTCATATCTGGACATCCTAATTGTGCTATTATTGAGCTATCTGTATACTGTACCATTGAATGAATTATACTTTGTGGATGAACTACTACATCTATATTTCCTTGTTCTACTCCAAACAACCATTTAGCTTCTATAACTTCAAGTCCTTTATTCATAAGTGTTGAAGAATCAATACTTATCTTTCTTCCCATACTCCAGTTTGGATGCTTCAAAGCTTCATTTTTAGTTATATTTATAAGTTCATCTTTTTTCCTTCCTCTAAATGGACCTCCAGATGCAGTAAGTATTATCTTTTCTATGTTTTTTTTATTTTCTCCATTTAGACATTGAAATATAGCACTATGTTCACTATCAACGGGAAGAATATTTACATTATATTTTTCGGCTTCTCTCATTACAAGTTCTCCAGCAGTTACTAACGTTTCTTTATTCGCTAATGCTATGTCTATTCCCTTCTTTATGGCACAAAGAGTTGGCACTAATCCTATCATTCCCACAACAGCAGTTAAAAGTACATCAACTTCATCAAGTGACGATATTATTTTTAATCCTTCCATCCCTGTTAAAACTTCTATTTCTATATCTTTTGACAATATTTCTTTTAATTTTAATGCTTTATCTTCCTCAAAAACTGTTACGTATTTAGGTTTAAATTCTACTATTTGTTCTAGCAATAATTCAATATTACTATTAGCTGATATTGCAACTATCTCAAACTTATCTCTATTTTCTCTAACTACATCCAAGGTCTGCTTACCTATAGAGCCTGTAGAACCTAAAATTGATATCTTTTTCATATAATAATCCTTTCTAATAATAAATATACCCTATCAAAACATTATAACACTACTAAAACAATTATTTTTACTATTCATAGAAATTTCATATAGTATTCTACAAACCAAAATCAATCTATTGTTTCTGTATTTTACGAAGTATTATAAAATGTTTTAGTATACTTAAATGTCTCTTTTTATTTCAACAACATCCTCTATTTTACAGTCTAGTGATAGACATATCTTTTCCATTGTATCCATAGAAACAGATTTATCATTTCCTAGTCTACCTAAAACAGAAATACTTATACCTGATATATTTACAAATTCCATTTTCTTTATTTTTCTATCAATTAATAATTTCCATAATGGAGCGTATGAAATCATGTTATCACCTCGCAAAATATATTCTATCACATTTTATCTATTTTGGAAAATTTTCATCTATTTAGATAAATAATTCTTTATATAAATATAAGTCAATTATAGTCTAGTAAACATAAATATGTTAAAATAAATCAAAGTAATAGATTCTAAAACTATACTACTAATAGGAGATGATTAAATGAATCAGACTCAAAAAATAAAATACGAATTTATAAAAAATCACTGGGATTTTACTGTCATAGAAAAAGAAAGAAAGATTACTCGCATTATTCGTTACTTTCTAACAATACTTGCTATTACTGCTCTTTTTCTTCCCACTAAGATTAAGTTTTCTATATACATATTTATCTCATTATTTTGTTGGATAATGTATTTATTACTATATCCTAAAATGCCAATGGAAATGCCTAAAAAAAGAAACTTAAGAAAATATTATATACCATTTCCTTTCACCGCATGTGTATTGTCAATAATAATTCTTCTTCTATCAACAAATTTATTATATACATCTACAAAAGAGAGATTCAGTTTTGTTTTCATCTATATGATACTATTATTTATACCTTATGTTTTAATGTTAATTTTCAAGAAAATAAGAGAGGCAAAATTTATCATCCTATTGGTTCTCTTTTCTACGTTCATTCTTAGTTTTTCTACAACACCAGCTTTAAACTATGTTGCCACATTAGACAAACCAGAAATTGAATTTGTAAAAGTTGTTGATAAAGTAAGTATTTCTTCTCGTTCTGGAAAGGAACACTATTTTAAAATAGAGGTAGATAATGAAATAAAAAGAATGAAAGTTTCCAATAAAATGTACAAGTCAACAAATAAAAATAAATTAGTTAAACTTTGTAAAAGGAAAAGTATATTTGGTTATGAATACTGGACATTACAGAACTAAAAAAATATCTGTACAAAAATACATACTATACTATTGATTTAAAACTCATTATTATAATATTATATAAAACATATACAAATATTTAATTAAAAAATTTTAAAATTATATTTCAGAAAAAGGAGAAGATATGTCATATTTATTAAAAATTAATCAATTTGAAAGAAGCTATGATATAGGAATTTTTAAAAATGAACAATCAATATATAAATTTATTGATAAAATCCCATTTATAAAAAAAGAGAGTAATGATTTTAATTATATAAATTACTATATTGAATTCGAAGATATTCCTGAATATTATGAAGTAGATTTCAACAATTATTTATATATTATTACTAGATTTTCATTCACACCAGATGATGGCGAGATATTTTTTAGCTGGAACGAAATTCACTGTTGGGATGAAAAAATTGCTACTGAGAAAACTTTTATAAATGGTGAAACATTGGTAGATTCATATAATTTCCCAAATAATGAAGTAAAAGACTACATACAAAAACGAGAATCACTATATGGAGAAACAAAAATATATTATGAGGAAAAAGGATTAAAAATTGAAAGACATGCACTTGGTTCAGAAGATGGGGAGTATGTTGAACTTGTAAATGATTCTATACTTTATTTACTAGATGTAGAGGCAGTTGAAATATGGGAACAATCAAAAAATATAGAAGAATTTTTATATAAATATAAAAAACGTTTTGAATAGTTTATATTTTTTGACCTCCATAACTATGCATTGGGCCATTTAGTAAGATACAAAATAGCTCAATGCATAAATCAATAAAAAAACTTTATACTATTTTTCTAGTTACATATTTATTAAAAAATTCTTTTTCTTCTATTGGTTTAGAGAAATAGAATCCCTGTCCTACATCACATTTAATTGTCTTTAAAAAATCTAGGTCCTTTTTAGTTTCAATACCTTCACATACAACAGACATATCTATACGATGTGACATTTCAATAATACACTGAATAATACTATATACTTTCTCTCGATTAAAAGTTTCTTTAAGCAAACTTTTATCTAACTTTAAACCATTAATCGATAAAGAACACAAAAGACTTAGTGAAGAATATCCTGAACCAAAATCGTCCATAGAAATCAAAAATCCTAGCTTCTTAAGTTTATCTAAAATTGAAATAACTGGCTCAGATATTTCATTAAAAGCACTTTCAGTTACCTCTATTTCTATATATTTAAAAGGAATTTCATATTCTCTAACAATATCCAAAAACCTTTGGTAGAAATCATTTTGATAAATAGTAACCCTTGAAAAATTAACTGCTATAGGATAAGTATATTGATTCTTTTCCATAAATGTTTTTTTTATAAATGAACATGCTTTTTTTAACATATAAAAATCTAATTCAATAATAAATCCACTTTTTTCAAACAATGGAATAAATTGATCTGGTGACAAAAACCCAAGCTCTGGAGAAAACCATCTTACAAGAGCTTCTGCACTCACAACATTTAAAGAAGATATTTGAAATTTTGGTTGTAAATACATATGAAATTCCTGATTATCTAGTGCTTTGTGCATATAATTGTAAATACTATTTTCCATTTGTAATTGCTTTAGAAGATTTTCATTATACCATACTGTAGATGAAATACCTCTCTTTTTACTTGCTTTATGTGCAATATTTGCCTTATCCATTATAGAATTAATATATTTATAATCTAATTTCTCAATTTCAACTAAATATGCACCTATACAATAAGATACAGTTTGAGTTACATTCACATCTAATTCAGATATTATTGCATCAGTCAAAATTTTACTAATCTCATCTAAGAGCGTTTCTCTATATTTTGCAAGTATTACAAAATTGTCTGAACCAACCCTTGCACAAGTTTCTCTAGTATTAAATGTTTTTGAAAGTGCAGTTGCAACTATTATTAAAACTTTATCTCCATATTCATATCCATGTGTATCATTAATATATTTAAAATTGTCGATATCAATATTTAATAGCACATACTCTCCATTATATGCATGGTGTAAAATCTCAATAGCTCGGTTTTCAAATGCAACTTGGTTTTTTATTTTTGTCAAATTGTCCGTATAAAATATTTTATCAAATTTTCTTTTATTATAATATTCCCAAATAAGTAGACTTATTGTAGAGATTATAAGATAGATAAGTAATGCAGTAGCAAAAGTATGCAATTTTATGTCAGAATGTTTTTCAGATATAAAAATAACATCTCTAGATAGTGAAGAATATGTTTCGCTCAATTTGTATAATTTATCACCTGAACCACCATTTCTAACTTTTATAATTTCTTTTTTCATAGATTTCCACATAGAATCCATTTGAATTAATTTTTCTTGAAATTCTTTATTATCACACTTTTGTAATCCATTTTCCCCTTTACCTGTTCTTAACTCTATTAAAATGCTATCTAGTTGTTTTATCAAGTTATCATTTCTTTTATTATTCAATTCTTGTTTAACAACTTTTTGAGTTTCACTACCAATGGTACTAGTATAATTTATAATTTTAATATGTTCTATACTATTGTATAGAGAAAATATAAAAATTATAATAGCAACTAGCCAAATAGTAGCATAAATTAAAAAATCATATTTTTTCTTCATTATTGTTACCTCAATTATAATATATCTATATACTTTGCAAATCAGCAATCACTTATAAAAAGTGATTAGCTATATTTTGCAGTAATATGTATTTATCTTAAATGTGCTATCATTTATATACCTAAGATAGAACAATCCTTCATAATATAAATTCTATTTTTAAATAGAAAACATACAATATGTGTTTTTTCCTTCTTCTTTTGCTCTATATAGAGCACTATCTGCATGATGATATAGCTCATAAAACTGTTCTCCATCTTCTGGATATACAGAAATTCCTATACTTACACTTATTTCAAAATATAAATCATCATACGTAAATGTACTATCTAGCCTTTCTAATATATCAAGACTTTTATTTTGTATACTTTCTTTTTTACCATTATACTCCATAAAAGCTATAAACTCATCACCTCCTACACGACCAACTATATCTGTTTTTCTAAAATTACTTTTTAAACATTCAGCTAAATCAACTAATATTTTATCTCCAAATACATGTCCCATAGTATCATTTACATATTTAAAATTATCTACATCAATCATAAACAGGGCATAACGTCTACTTTTATCACTTGATAGCAATATATCCCTAATCTTTTCCTCAGTAGTGCTTTTATTTAACAATCCTGTCATTAAATCATTTTGAGATTGTTCAATTAATTTATTATACTCTTTCTTTTCTTCGTCTATATTTCTTATTTTCCCTAATATTGATATGGCTATATCACCAATTTTATCTGGTTCATTAAACACTATAGAACACCACAAATGCACATCATTTTGAGATAGTATGCGTATTTCTATTGCTTCTGGCTTGTTGCCTCTCTGTGCCTCTTCTAAAGCATCAAGCAATGTCTTCCAATCATCTTTATAAATATTTAATAACTGCTTGGTAATTGTTGATTTTGGTTCTACTTGAAAAATATTGTAGTAATTATCAGAAAATATTATTGTATCATCCTTAAAATTATACTCAAATAAAATATCACCCCATTGCTTTAATGCTTTTTGATATCGATTAGTTAAGTTATTAGATTTTCTATCTTTTTCTTCACAAATTTCATCTGTTACATCTACTATACTTGAATAAAAATACTGCTTTCCATCTTTATCATTTTTACATAACCTAGAAATTGTTTCTAAAGAAATCAAACGATTATCTTTGCATATGACGCGATAGTGAAGTGTAACTATATCTTTAGAATTAACTTGACTTATCATATCACTAATTACATTTTTCCTATCTTCTTCAAATATTAAATCAATATATTTTCCATCAAACTTGTTTTTTATTTCTTTTTCTGTATAACCTATTAATGATATAAAACTAGGAGAAATATAATCTAAAGTGAAATCTTCATCAAAACGAATACATTTTACACAAGCAGGAATATTATCCAAAACTCTTCTATATTTCCAATATGATTCTTCCAACTCTAAAGACCTTTTCTTAAGCCTATCATTTTCTATAATAACTACAATTAAACTCTTAAAGCCTTCTTTCCCTCTTACAACATTACCTGTTCCAAGTATCCAAATAGGTGTTCCATCAGATTTCATTACTCTAAATTCAATGGTTACTATATCACTAATTCCAAGTTGTCTCCTAATTTCATAATTCACATATTCTATATCATCTGGATGTACAAATCCTAATGCTTGATTCTTAAATTTCTCTTCCATCTCCCTAATTGTATAACCAAGCATTCTACGATACCCTTCATTACATGTAAGAAAAGTAAATTCAGGGTCCATTCCAACTTGAAATATACCTGCATAAGCATTATCTATCAGTTCTTTTATATTCATTGAATGAGTTGGAGTAAGTGCAGAGTATACCATGCTTTTTTCTTTTTCTAAAGAGGTGTCTTTTGATATAATATTTTCCTGATAGTTAAATGAATCAACATATTTTTCAAAGTAATATTCATAAAACTTATCTGCATTTATAGGCTCTTTATAATAAAATCCTTGAAGGATTTCTGGTCTCATCTGTTCAATAATTTTTAAAGTTTCTTTATCTTCAATTCCTTCAACATAGACTGTCATATTCATACTGTGACATAAGTTAATAATTTGCGAAACAATTTTTTGGTCTATTACATCATATGTGATACGATTTAAAAGAGTATGATTAATTTTTAAAGAATCTGCGCTTAATTCGCGAAAAATTTCTAAGGATGAATGTTTTGCTCCAAAACTATCAAAGGTAATCTTAATGCCTTGACTTCGAAGAAAGTCGAAAGAATGTCTTATTTCTTCTATTTTTTTTATATTATTATCTTCTGTCAATTCCAATGTGATTAGAGATGGTGGCAGACCTTCTTTTTTTATAGTATCTAAAATAAACAACTTGAAATTAGGATCTTCAAGTTGTTGATATGATACGTTTATGTTCATCTTGAAAGTTGGCATATATTTTATCCATGTATTCAACTGTTTTAAAGCAGTTCTAATTACCCATTGGCTAACTTTATCCATAAGCCCAGAGGATTCTAAAAAAGGTATAAACTCAGTTGGCCCAAGTTTCATTTCAAAATTAGGATTCTTCCAACGAAGTAATACTTCACATCCATATAGTTTCTTATTATTAGCAAAAACGAGTGGTTGGTAATTTAAATAAAATCCTTTAAAATCATTTAACACACTTTCTCTTAGATACTCAATTAATTTTATAGAATACTGAGACAAAGTTAACTTATCTTTTGAATAGACAAGTAGAGTCTTTTTCCCTTGTTTCTTTGCCTTCTCAAAGGTAACACGTGCATTTTGGTACAATGTATCACAATCTATACCATCTTTCGGATAAAAGCAAACACTCCCTGATATAGTAAATGAAATAGCATGTCCATTAATCTGTTTTATACATTGTGCTACATCCTGAAACCTGTTAAATAGTTTTATTAATTCATAACAATCTCCATTTGGATACAAAATTCCAAATCCATTTCCATCCAATCTATATAAACTTACATCTTCAGGTAAAAAAGGTAAAATAGCTCTAGAAAATTTCTTTAAAACTCTATCTCCAAATGAATAAGAATATAGATTATTAATTTGCTCAAAATCATCTATACCAATAAACATAATCCCATATTGATTTTTTTGATTTTCTAGGCTTGAAAGCATCATTCTAAAATTATAATTCCCATTTAAATTTGTTAATTTATCTATAATATTATTAGTTAACGTTTCCATTAATCCATCCCCCTCAAATTTCAAACTTTTTGAAATAAACATTTATCTATTATTTTTTTATTTTACTAACATTTTATATCTCTGAAAGTTTTTATGTGTATAATAAATCATTACCTAATTCAAAAACTATTTTTAAATATTAGTCTACTTTAAATTTAATCATCAACTAAATGACATTGAAGATGGAAGATCTAATCTATTTTAATAAATAATTAAAGTACCATTTGCCTAGAATTTAACTCTTTGAATTTATTTTATCACATTATGGAAATATATTCCTTTTTTTTGAGATATTACTTAAATTATACATATATTTGAACAATAAAAACAACATTCTAATTATCTATAATTAAGTATAACTAAAAATAAAACTTATAAATGTATAATAAACTGGTTATATTTAGATATATATATTATAAAAAGATAATAAAATTAAGAATATCGATATTATTAAACAAAAAAATACTTTTTTAATGACAATTCTTGTATACAAAACATATATACTACAAACATAGTATATATTTTTAAAGCAATACATATTTTATATAATCCCCTCAATATCTTTTACCTCATTAAACAATGAAAATAGCCATGTAACTAAATAATTACAGAATTTTTCTGCTTTTAAAAGTTACATAGCTATTTTCATTACTAGCAATTATAGACTGCTTTTTTAAAGCTAACCAATCTTTATCTAATAAAAAATTTAATAGCACTATATACAAAAGGTGCAACTAATATAACGCTATCGAATCTATCTAATATACCCCCATGACCAGGTATTATCTTTCCATAATCCTTTATCCCTACATACCTCTTTATAGAAGATGCAAATAAATCTCCTAATTGAGCTATTATACTTCCTATGCTTCCTATTATTGCTAATTGAAGCAAATCAATACCAAATAAATATCCAAATAAAATACAACAAAGTGTACTTCCTATTATTCCTCCAATAGCTCCTTCTACAGTCTTTTTAGGACTCACTTTAGGAATTAACTTATGTTTTCCAAGTAAATAGCCACTAAAATATGCAAATATATCTGTCATAAAAGATATAACAAATATAAGCCATACATAGATATTACCTTTTTCAAAACCATTTATAGTTATAACTATAAAATCTAAAAACACTCCTATATAAAAAATCCCTAAAAACGTAATCGAAACGTCTATAACATTGTTTTTGCCCATCAACATATAAATTATACTTGCTAAAAATAAAATGAAAATCATTGCATAAGTATACTCTAATGGTAAATTAAAAATATTTTTTACAGCTAAATAAATAGAAAATATATATCCAATAATAAAGATTGGATTTATATCTTTTATTTTAAATGCCTTATAAAACTCATGTAATGCAATATAAACTATTGCCATCTCAGCTATATATAAAGGAATTCCTCCATATACAACAAATAGAAATAATGGAACCAGAGCTAGTGAAGCAATAATTCTTGTAAGCATAAAATAATCTCCTTACTTAAGTCCTCCAAATCTTCTATCTCTTTTTTGATATATATAAATAGCCTTTTGTAATTCTTCTTTATTAAAATCAGGCCAATGTATATCAGTGAAGTAAAACTCAGAATAAGCAACTTCCCAAAGTAAAAAATTACTCAATCTTTGTTCACCGCTTGTTCTTATTACCAAGTCTGGATCTGGTATAGACTTTGTGCTTAAATAGTTTTTTATAATATCTTCATCAATATTGTTTATATCTATTTTACCACTTTCACAATTTTTTACTATATCTATAAGAGCATTTTTTATATCTGCCCTACTTCCATAGTTTAATGCTAAATTTAAGTTAACTCCTGTATTGTCTTTTGTCATTTCCTTAGCTGAATTTAATTCTCTTATACAAGTTTTTGGTAAAGCACTTATATCTCCTATAGCTGTTACTTTCACATTATTTTGATGAAGCTCAGCTATTTCATTTCTTAAGTATGTAGATAATAAGTTCATAAGTGTATCAACTTCAATTTTGGGTCTCTTCCAATTTTCTGTTGAAAATGCATATAATGTCAAGTGCTTAACTCCTAAATTTGAGCATTCTTTTACTATATCTCTTATAGTTTCTACTCCAGCCTTATGTCCTGCAGTTCTTGGAAGAAATCTAGACTTTGCCCATCTTCCATTTCCATCCATTATAATAGCAATATGAGTAGGTATGTTATTTAAGTCTATGTCATACATAATGTTGTTATTCATATTTTGCCTCCAATATTGTTCTGACTCCTTAAATTAAGGAGTCAGAAAAGTATGTGATTATTAGTTCTACATTAGCACCTATCTCAGATATTTTTATAACTCTAGGAACTACAAGTTTATCTTTATCCTTTTTACCTTCAATAGACTTTACAGTATAATTTACATTTTGTTCATCAAAATATTTTTTTACCTCATCTACATGAAGACCTAAAAGGTTATAATATTTTTTCAATATTATACCTCCATTATATCCTTTTCTTTTTTAGATAATAATGCATCTATTTCTTTTATAAATTTATCAGTCATTTTTTGAACTTCATCTTGTGCTTTCTTTGACTCGTCTTCAGTTAATTCTCCGCCTTTTTCCATTTTTTTAATCTTTTCATTGGCGTCTCTTCTTTCATTTCTTATTCTAACTTTAAATTCTTCTGAAGCTTTACTAGCTTTTTTAGCTAATTCTTTTCTTCTTTCTTCTGTTAAAGCAGGTACAGAAAGTCTTATAACTTCACCATCATTTGATGGATTTAATCCTAAATCTGAATTAGATATAGCTTTTTCTATTTCATGCATAGCAGATTTATCCCAAGGAGATATCATTAATACTCTTGGTTCTGGTACAGATATAGCACCAATTTGATTTATCGGAGTTGGAGTTCCATAATAATCAACTCTTATCTTGTCTAACATTTGTGCATTTGCTCTTCCTGCTCTTATAGTCCCAAATTCGAACTTCAAAGCGTCAATTGTCCCATTCATTTTCTCTTCTAACTGCTTATGTATTTCTAGTTTCATAATTTTACTCCTCCTTCATTCTTCATTATTTTACAGTAGTTCCTATATTTTCACCTTTTACTGCTCTTATTATATTCTCTGTTGTAAGCTCAAATACCTTTATTGGAATCTTATTATCCATACATAAAGATGTGGCTGTAGAGTCCATTACTTTTAATTCTTTTTGTATAACTTCCATATAACTTAATTCTGTAAATTTCTTAGCATCTGCATGTACTTTTGGATCCTTGTCATATACTGCATCAACATTTTTAGCTAATAAAATAACTTCTGCCTCCATTTCAGCAGCACGTAAAGCAGCAGTTGTATCTGTTGTAAAGTAAGGGTTTCCTGTTCCTGCACCAAATATAACAACTCTTTCCTTTTCTAAATGTCTAACTGCTCTTCTTCTTATATATGGTTCTGCAATTTGTCTCATATCTATAGCAGTTTGAACTCTTGTAGCAACCTCTATATTTTCCAGTGCATCTTGTAATGCCATCGCATTCATAACTGTAGCTAACATTCCTATATAATCAGCAGTAGTTCTGTCCATTCCTTCGCTAGTTCTACCTCTCCAGAAGTTTCCTCCACCTACTACTACAGCTACTTCAACACCTATTTCTTGTATTTTTTTAATAGCAATAGCAATATCATTAACTACATCATTATTTATACCAAAACCTCTTTCTCCAGCTAATGCTTCTCCACTTAATTTTAACAATACCCTTTTGTACATTGGTTTATCCATCAGAAACCTCCTATTTCAATCCTTCATATCCATTTTTTCTATTTTTTAAAAAAGAGAACACCTGCGTGTTCTCTCTTTGGTTATTACTTAAGTTGCTTCGCAACTTCTTCTGCAAAGTTTTCTTCTCTCTTTTGTATACCTTCACCAACTTCGAATCTCACAACTTTAACAACTTTTATATCAGAACCTACTGCTTTAGCAACATCAGCAACTAATTGTTTAACAGTTATATCTGGATTTTTAACGAAAGTTTGCTCTAATAAACAAACTTCTTTTAATTCTTTTTCTAATCTTCCTTTAACCATTTTTTCAACTATATTAGCTGGCTTTCCTTCATTTAAAGCTTGTTGAGTTAATACTTCTGTTTCATGTGCTATGTATTCAGCATCTACTTCGTCTCTTGAAACATACTTAGGATTCATAGCAGCAACTTGCATAGCTACATCTTTACCTAATTCTAAAACTTTAGCATCTCTAGCTTCTGTTTCCATTTCAACAAGAACACCTATTTTTCCACCACCATGGATATATCCAGCAACTTGTCCATTAGTTACAACTTTAGCAAATCTTCTAAAGTCTAATTTTTCACCGATTTTTGCAACTCTATTATTTAAAACTTCTTGTAAAGTTATTCCTTCTCTATGAGTCTCACCTAATAAAGAAGCTACATCTTCTTTATCAGTAGCTAATGCCATACAAGCAGCATCTTTAACGAATACTTTGAAGTCTTCATTTTTAGCAACGAAATCTGTTTCTGAGTTAACTTCTACCATAGAAGCAACTGTATTATTATCATTCATTTCTATTGCAACTAGACCTTCAGCAGCAACTCTACCAGCTTTTTTAGCAGCTTTTGATAATCCTTTTTCTCTTAATAAATCTACTGCTTTTTCCATATTTCCTTCAGCTTCTTGTAAAGCTTTCTTACAGTCCATCATTCCTGCGCCTGTACTTTCTCTTAACTCTTTTACCATTTGAGCAGTTATATTAGCCATTTTTTAAGTTTCCTCCTACTTATTCTATTCCATATTATAAATGGTAAGGGCGACCCTTACCATTTAATTGTCAAATTATTATTCTTGGTCTTCAGCTACTTCTTCTTCAGCACCTTGTCTACCTTCGATTACAGCTGTTGCCATAGCACCAGTTATTAATTTTACGGCTCTTATAGCGTCATCATTTCCTGGTATAGCAAAGTCTAATTGCTCTGGGTCACAGTTAGTATCAACTATCCCAACTACTGGTATACCTAATCTATGAGCTTCTTGAATAGCTATGTTTTCTTTTCTTGGGTCAACTACGAACATTGCACCTGGTAATTCAGGCATATCTTTTATTCCACCTAAGTATTTTTCTAGCTTTTCTTTTTCAGCTCTTAATTTTATAACTTCTTTTTTAGGAAGAACATTAAATACACCTTCTTCTTCCATTTTTTCTAATTCTCTTAATTTATTTATTCTAGTTTTTATAGTTTTGTGGTTTGTTAACATTCCACCTAACCATCTCTCATTAACAAAGTACATTCCACATCTTTCAGCTTCATCTTTTATAGCATCTTGAGCTTGTTTCTTAGTTCCTACGAATAAGATTGGCTTTCCTGTTTCAGCTACTTCTTTAGTGAACTTGTAAGCTTCTTCAACTTTTTTAACTGTTTTTTGTAAGTCGATTATATATATTCCATTTCTTTCTGTGAATATATACTTAGCCATTTTAGGGTTCCATCTTCTTGTTTGATGACCAAAGTGAACACCTGCTTCTAATAATTGTTTCATTGATATTACTGACATATTCTACCTCCTGGTTTTATACCTCCAGCTTGATCTTCTCCCTAAAAAACCATGTAATAGGCACCTTTTAAGGATCCCAATGCTGTGTGTGATTTATTTTATTTTTTCACCTCTAGTAGTATATCATAGAGGCGAAAAAATAACAATATTTTTTCCATATTTTCTATTTTTATATTTTTTTGTGTATTTTATACCATTTTTTTGAATTTAATTTGCAAATTTCATTTTTAATTTTGTTTTTAATGATATATTATCTACATTATTATTACTCACTATATCTACACTTCCAAGTAAGTCACCTGAATTAGTATAGTATTTTATAGTACCCATAGTATCACCTTTTTTAACAGGATACTCTATATTTTTAATCTTTACTTCTGATTTTATACTTTCATCATCTTTTAATATTGTATAAAGTTCATCTTTAGCTTTTAAAGTAACTTCTAATTCTTTCATTCCTTTAATATATCTCTTCCCAATAAAGCTATCTTTATCAATCAATTTTTTCATATTAAAATTTTCTTTTCCATATTTAAGTAGTGCTAAAGAAGCAGATGTTCTTTTATTTTTATGATTAGTACCCAATACTACACCTATTACTCTACGTTTTTTCTCGTTTTTATCACTTTTGTTTACAATCATAGAAAATGATAAACAATATCCAGCATTACCAGTATATCCAGTTTTTATACCATCTACTTCTGGTATTATTCTTAATAATGCATTTGTATTACTTTTTTCAAAACTTCTATCTGAATTTGTATATGTCTCCATATCAGTTATAGCTGTTACTTGTTTTTCATAATGGTCAAACATGTATTTCCCAAGAATAGCTATATCTCTTGCAGTAGATTTATTTTCTTTTGCTGGCTGTTTCGGATTACTCAAATCGTATATTGGAAGACCATTTGGATTTAGGAAATGCGTATTTGTCATTCCTATTTCTTTTGCTTTTTTATTCATTCTATCCACAAAAGCTTCCTTAGTTTTACAAATATGTTTTGCTATAGCAATCGCCGCATCATTCCCTGATACAATCATAAGACCCCTCATAAGCTCTATAAGTGGAACTTCTTCACCATTTTTAAGTTTATAACTTGAACCTTTTACAGATGCAATAGACTTGTCTATTTTTACTACATCAGTCTCTTTTACTTCTTTATTTTCAATAGCTTCTATTGCAAGTAAAAAAGTCATCATCTTACTTAAACTAGCTAATGGCACCTTCATATCAGGTTCTTTACTATATAAAACTCTACCTGTTTCTTGGTCTATAAGTATAGATGTTTTTGAATATTTGTCTACAGACTTTTCATCTGCATATGAATAAGTTGGTACTATAAAAACTAGTATCATGGCTAATGCTATAATTTTTCTTATTGCATTTTTCAATTTTTTCACCTTCTTGGATTATTAAGTATATTTATATTTAAATTTTCCCTATTTAGTCCAATTTATATCTAGTAATTAATACCTATCCATATTTACACAGATATTATCTTATCATCCTTTTAATAATCACAGATGCCCAAATTGCTCCTATTGTAACTCCAAAAAATACTTCTATTCCTGCTAAAGCCTTACCAATCAAACTTGTAGCAACCATATCTCCATATCCTACTGTACTAAATGTAGCCATACTAAAATACCATAAATCTATATACATTCTGAAAATCTCACTTAATGAATAATCGCCTATGTTATTTATATTTAAGGCTACAAGCGTACTATTTGAACTTTCTATACCTACAAATAAGTATAATAAGGCAAAAACACTTATTATCACTATAATCACTAACAATATATTCCAGGGCTTTTCTCCATAACCTGTAGTATAACGTGCTACTTGGTCAAAAAATTTTTCAACTAAATAATCACTGAAAGTAGGATAATCAGAGCGTTTCATTATTTTACTACTATAAATCCTTTCCTTATAATAATAAAACCCTATCATTTCGTATTCTCCAATTTTTGTCGCTTGATTTCTAGCTATTCTATAATTTATCTTTCCATGTTTATACTCACTTTTACCATACTCAACATTTTTTAGCACAAACTTTGTGCATATGCTAAAAATAATGCCATCCATTCGTGGAAAATTTTCTACTTTATTAACCACTAAATCTGGCCCTTTAAATTTTACTTTTTCAAATATACGGTCATTTATATAAGCTTTACTAAATCTTGTTTTATTAAAATCACAGTTTTCTAGAAATACACCACCATTAAAAAATATACTTTTTCTAAATTCTGTATAGTTAAATATAATATTCTTTTTAAAAATGTATTTTTTGAAATTTACTTTCTCTTTAAATATCACTTCAGAAAAATTTAATCTTTTATAATCATAAGTTAATATTTCTTCTGCATTAAATTCATTTTCAAATATAAATCCATCAAATTCACTGATTTCTTCTTTATAAATAGTGTCCATCATTAATTGCATATCTTTATCAGACTTATGTTCTTTATGAAATATACAATATCCAGAAGAATCTGCTTCCCTATGGCATTTTTTTTGCCCATCTATTTTAGATATCCATTTACAGTTCATAAATATCCTCCAGTACAAAACAATTATTACTATTTTGTATTAGTTTGGATATTATTTTATTTTATATACTTAAATACTTACAAAATATATATTAAATTGCTTATTTTAAAATTTTTAATATCTTACTTACAAACAAGAAAATAAAGTTTATCTATACTTTTATTTTTTTAAACAATAAATATAACTTTAAAATTACTTATCATCCTTGAGTAATTTTGTAACTATATTTAGTGCTACTAAATCATCCATAAATCCTATTGGAAATACAAAATCTGGAATAACATCTGTTGATATTACAAAATAAAGTAACATACTTCCAATCAATAAATATTTCTTTATTGTAAGCCCTCCTGTACAAAAGTCAGCATACATTTTTCTCAATCTATCTGTAAATTGCCCTTGCTTTTCAATAGAATCTACCTTTTTATTAAAATTATCAAAAAGCAGTTTTTTGCCTTCATCTGTCTGTACATATAATTTGCACTTACTCAATTCTTTTTCAATATTTCCATTAAAGTTCTTGTCATTGATTAAATTTGCAAATCCAAGAATATCATCAAAATTACTAAAATCACTATCTATATTAAATATTTGATTATTATTGTTTTTAAATTCATATCCTGAAGCTTTTAATAATTCTTCTAAGTTAATATTTAAATGGATTGCTATCTTTTCCAAGTGATTTATATTGGGTTTTTGTTTATTATTAGCTATACGAGATATAGTAGCTTTGTCAATTCCACTTTTTTTACTCAATTCTCCCATTGATATATCTTTTTCTTCTAGTAAAATCTTAAATAAATCACCAAAATTCCCAACCGCACTATTTTGCTCCATTATTTTCACCTGCTTTATTATGATTGGTTTTATATTATTAATATGATTTTTTTGTTACTTAGGTGTTGTACGATGTTGAAATTTTATCAACAATTTATTGGTTTATCTGTAACAATTTATCCATTTTTACAATACTATAACTAATATAAGTATAAAATTTAAGAGAAAGGATGTTAATCTGCTGTGATTGAATCAATTTTATTAGTGACTTCTCTTTGTATAGATGCCTTTGTAACAAGTTTTGGATATGGCGTAAATAAAGTTAAAGTTCCTTTATATTCAAATATAATTATTAGTATAGTCTGTTCAGCTATTTTGGCAATATCACTTTTTGCAGGTACAATCGTTAGAGATTTTTTACCTCAAAATATAACAATGTTAATATGTTTCTTTATCTTATTTTTATTAGGAAGTGCTCGATTAATTGAAAGCTTTTTTAAATCTTATTTTAAGAAAAAATCCATACATTCAAAAGATTATAATCTTAATATGTTAGACCTTAAATTAAATTTTAATGTAAGCATTGAACCGAATACTTTAGATACAAGTAAGACTAAAATACTCAAGTCTACTGAAGCATTTACACTTGCTATTGCTCTAAGTCTAGATGGATTAGCAATTGGGTTTGGTAGTGGGCTTGTTGGTGTAAATTATATACAAGTTATTCTATTTTCTTTACTATCAAATGTAATTGCAGTTCTACTTGGTTGTTTACTAGGAAATGTATTTGTTAAAAAGATAAATTTAAACCTATCTTGGTTAAGTGGTTTAATACTGTTAGTCATTGGATTTATGAAGATATGTTAATAAAAAAGCTATCTAAAAATAAAATTTTATCTTTAGATAGCTTCTTTTATGTTTTTATATTTGTTTTCTATTATCTCTAATTTCTTTCTGAATCTTTTTAAGAGCTTTCTTTGAACCTCGCTGAATATCTTTTTCTAATTTTCTATCCTCAAAACTAGTAAACAATGCATTCAAATCATATCCTTCTGGATATAATTCTGACGCTTTTATGCTAAGTTGCAATCTTTTTATGTTTACTGAAATAAAATTATCTTTAAATAATACTTCTACATTATTAAATTTGTCTATTGGTTTATATACAACTCCAAAATCATTTTCATCTAATAATTTTACCTTATCTCCTATATTATAATCCGTATAGTTTGGAATAATTTCAGAATTATTATTATCTTCAATATTCGATTGTAGTTTGCTTCTTTTAACTAAATCTAAATTGTAGTTTCTATCAATTATATATTCTTTAGCTCTCTCTAATACTCTATTTTTTATTCCCATTTTCTTTGAAATAAAAAGAGCATTACTATCTTCAGATTTTCCTATAGTTAATTTATACATTGGTTCTAGAGTTTCTTTATCAAACATCATACCAGCATTTTCGAACTCTGGATGTAAATTTGCAAACTTCTTTATCTCTCCATAATGAGTGGATGCTATTGTTATACACCCCATTCTGTAAAACTCTTCTAATAATGATATTGCTAATCCTGAACCTTCATTAGGTTCAGTTCCACTTCCTATTTCATCAAATAGAACAAGGGTAGAATTATTGGACAAACTCATAATCTCTGCGATATTTTTTATGTGTGATGAAAAAGTACTTAATGCATTTTCAATACTTTGATTATCTCCTATATCCACAAAAACTTTTCCAAATACACTGAGTTCACTACCTTCTTTTGCAGAAATATCAAATCCACATTGAACCATTAAAGTTAATAGCCCAACCGTCTTAAGAGTTACAGTTTTTCCTCCTGCATTAGGACCTGTTATTACAAGACTTCTATATTCTTTGCCTATTTCAAAATCTAAAGGTACTACATCTCCTGTTAGAAGAGGATGTTTACCTTTAATTATTTTTATATATCCATTATTATTTATTTTTGGAGTAATACCTTTTATTTTTTGACTGTACTTAGCCTTTGCAAATACCATATCATATTCAGAAAGTATTTCTATATTCAATTTTATCTGATTTATCTTATCAAATATAAGTTCTGTTAAATAAGATAATATTTTATATTCTTCAATAGTCTCATCAGCTTTTAACATAGTCAACTCTGTACTTAGATTTGAAACACTTATAGGTTCAATAAATACAGTATTACCTTTTGATGATGTGTCTAATATAGTACCCTCTACTTCATTTTTGTATGAAGATTTAATTGGTACTACATATCTATCATTTCTTTTACTTATTATAAACTCTTGTATATATTTTTTATTTATAGTTGATGTTATAAATTTATTTAGTCTATCTTTTATCTTTCCTTCTGTAATTTCTATATTTCTTCTTACTTTTTTTAATTCTTTACTAGCATTAGAATCAACTTTATTAGATTTTATACAGTAATTTATCTCATCTTCTATGTTTTTACATTCTGTTATGTTTAAAGCATAAGAACTTAATGTAGGTGAATAAAATTCTTTTTCTAGCATAAAGGCTTTAATTTTCCTACATCCTCTTAAAAAATCTTCAATATTTACAAGTTCAATTGGTTCTATTATCATTCCTTTTTCAATTTTGTCTATTGTAGAACCTGCATTAAACAATCCTTCAAGTGGTATATGATTGCTATTTTCAATTATCTTTCTAGCTTCTTTATTCTCTGCTAATTTTCTTCTTACTACTCCAATATTCCCACTAGGAGTTAGTTTATCTATTAAATTTTTCCCAAGTGAACTTACACAATATGCTTTTATTAACTCTTTAACTTCATTTAGTTGTAATCTTTCAAATGTATTACTATTCATTATTTTTTCTCCTTTATTTATAAGTCATAGGCTTTTAAATCACCATATCATTTTCTTTGATAATAGTTATTTTGTGAACGACTTAATAAATAAGGAGTTATTATGCATCAAACTCCTTATTTATTAAGAAGTTTAACCCCGGACTCATTACTATTAGTATTTTTCTCCATAAAAAACTGCTCCTTTTCTATTTTTACTTAATCATTTCTCTTGGTGCTTCTAATATTATTTCATAGATTCCATCTTCATGTCAATAAAAATAATTTCATTGATATTTTTGCATAATAAAAATTGTACTTCATCAAGAGTCCATAAATACTTATACTCATTATATCCTTATTTTTCAACACATATGAGAACAAAAAAATAGCTGATAATAGTAAAACAATTTTACATATTCTAACAAAATCAGCTATTTATAATCTAATATAATTTTAGTCTTTTTTAACTTTAAAAATTAACCTTTATAAGTAATCAGCGGCTTCATAGTTGCCACTACTTGAATAAGCTTATATTCTATCAAACTTTCAATAATTTGTTCTATATTTTTATAAGCTTCTGGAGCCTCTTGAAATAATAAATTTATATCATTACATAGAATATGACTTTTAAGTTTAGTTTGTTTTATAGTATCTTTATTATACTTGTTTTTAAGACGAGATTTACAAATTGAACGAGACCATTTTCTACCTGCACCATGTGACAAAGAATATAAAGATATCTCTGTATTTTCAGTAGGCATAACTATATATGATAAGTTACCTCTTGAGCCTGGTATAATTACAACTCCATTTTCACTTGAAATAGCACCTTTCCTATGTATAAAGTTATCTTCTCTTTTCTCTATAAAATTATGATTTATAGAGAATATCTTTTCTATGTCTCCAGATGTACCTATTGATTGCATAATTTTTTTACTGACAATTTCGCGATTACGTTCTGCCCAAATTAAAGCCTTATCATGGCTTTCCATATAAGCTCTTGCTTTCTCACTTTCAACCTCAAGACCATTTTTATTATAAAATTTGTTCAAAATAGTTTCTCCATAATTTCTTGAGCCACAGTGAACTAACATCATTATATCATCAGCTGAAAATCTTAATTGTTCAAATATTTCTTTATTATAAACCTCATTTACACATTGAAATTCTACAAAATGATTCCCACTTCCAATAGTTCCTAAATTTAAAATTGGACATTCTTCTTCATATATATTTGTTATTTCTATATCTGATAAGTCTTTAATCTTACTAAGAGATTTAATCCATCTTTCTTTTTTAAATTTCTTTTTTAAAATCCCAATTTTAAACAAAGTCATTCCACATCCTATATCATTTCCAATTATATGTGGATAAATAAAGTTGCTAGTTTCAACAGCTAAACCAACAGGCACTTTACCTGCATGTAAATCAGGTAATCCTACTATTCTTAAAACTCCATTTAAGTTTAAAATATCTTCAAGTTGTCTCTTTGCTATATCTTCAATCCAACACTTATTACTTGCTATTATTTTTATTTTACTCATATTTTGCTCCTTTTTAATATGCTCCTGCCTTTAAAAAGTAGCAAAAAGTTGTGACCTTTAGCCACAACTTTTCATTCTAAACTACAAAAGCAGGTGGCTATTTGTTAAATATTCTTAAATGTTTGATACCTCATTATTTTTTTCTAACATAATAACCACTTCCTTTCATAATTTATAACTACGCTAGATTTTCTATCTATAATATGGTTTATAATATTAATTTTAAATATGTAATATATAAGTTTTATAATATAGAACTTATAATAATCATTGAAATCATAACTATTGCTAAACCAGCAACAACAAGTTTTTTATGTAATTTTTTTCTCACTTTAATTTTTTCTTCTTTTTTAACCTGTACGACTTTATCTTGCTTCTCTTCTTTTTTATCATCTTCAACTTCTATATATGCTTTTTCATACATTACTTTACTTAAATCAACAATAATATCATTGGCTCTAGTATATTTATTATTTCTACCAAGAAGCCTCTTGATAACGTTTATAAGTTCTATATTTCCATTGATTGCTTTTATACTATTCCAATCTAACCCTTTATCAATAGATTGTAATATTTTTTCTTCTGAATTTGATTCCCCAAAAGGTAATTTTTTAAATATTGCCTCAAATAAAATAAGCCCTGTCGCAAAAAAATCACTTTCTTTATCGGTATAATTTATACATAGTTGATGTGGGCATAAATATCTTCTATTTCCATAGCTTCTCGTATTAACCCCATTATTTGCTTTTGTAATTCCAAAATCACAAATCTTGATATTATATTCTGTATCTACTATTATACTACTTGATTTTAAACTACCATGATATGAATGATTTCTGTGTATCATTTCTAAAGCTTTTAAAACTTGTATCATTATATTTACAATTGCTTCTAAATGAAGATAATTACCTAGAATTAACTCATCTAATCCGATACCATTAAAGTCTTCACTTACAACATAATATAATGTTGTTTCTTCTGTACAATGAATTCCAACATCTATTATTTTTAGTATATAAGGAGAGTTTATTTCATCTAAAGCAGTACTTTCATCAATTAAATTTGAAACAAAATCCTCACAGATATAATTATTGTGCTTTATAACTTTTATTAGCACATTTTTTCTGTAAAAAACATCTCTAGCTTTATAGATTTTGTTAATTTCTAAAACGTCATCAGAATTTACTACCTCATATCTATTGCCTATAAAATTCAACCATGTCACCTCCTCATACATTTTATATAACTAAATCTATTTACAATTATACCAATATATAGGAATATTTTCTATATATTAATGACTCTAATATCAAAACAAGAATCGATAATGTTACTTTTACACAAAAAAAACAAGAAAGTCATAGGCTTTCTTGTTTTTTTGTATAAATATCACTTTTAAAAAACGATTTATTTTTTTAGTTCTTTATAAGAACTATTTGATATATGTTCTTTTTTTATGACCTTTCCATTTGAATCTTTAAATATTCTATATGTAGAATACTTATTTTGACCAGTCTGTTTTACTTCTATTGATATATTAGGTTTGTCACCAGAATTACCATATATTACTGATGATACACTTCCTCCACCTGCATAGTTTCTAATATATACAGGATGGTTATATGGATTTTTAAACTTTAAGTTTAATCCTCCATCACTTACAGTAGCGTCTCTTCCTTTTGGTACATAAGTTGATGCAGATGAGTGATTTGTAACTTGAGTTATTTCCATTCCTGAAATAAGAGCAGCATTATAAATTGTTGAAGATGTCTGGCAAACACCTCCACCTGCTGATTGTTCTAATTTCCCATAAACTATAACTGGTGCATCCTTATAACCATTAGCTTTATTACTAGGCCCTGTAAGTTTATTATATGAAAACTCTTCGCCTGGCATCAATAATACATCACTAGTTTTTCTTGCTGATAGACCTACATTATATGACCTGCCCTCTACAGCCTGAGAATAAGTAGTTGAATATTGACCTATAACAGAATTCACAGTTTTTACTTGTTCAGTTGTTATGTCTGGTTTTTGAAGATTTACTTTAAGCTCTAAAGACTTATGCTCTTTATTCTTTATCATATTATATATGGATTCTTTATTTGCTGCTAAATCAAACTCTCTTCCTACAACAGAATCTGTATAATTCAACCCTCCACTTCCAACACTAATAGAAGCATTTTTCATTTTGACATTGATACTATCTGCTATAGATGATACTTTAGAACTAAGCTTTGCCTCATCATAACTAGATTCTATTTTTAGAGCTAGCTTATTTATTCTTATATCAATATATTTTTTTAAGTTTTGAAAGTAAGAGCCTTTTTTCGTAGTCTCATATGCATTTTTTACAACTTCTTCTGTATTATATCTTAAATCAATATCTTTTGGAGATATCGTATATTTTTTCCCATCATAACTAAGATTTAAATCTTCTGGAGTATACTTACCTGTTATAGCTTTTAATGCTTGTTCTTTAGTCATATCAGATACATTTACTCCTTCTATATACACATTTTTAGCGATTTTTCCATTATACAGAAATTTGTTATTAAAAAAATAAGTAAATCCTCCTATAGCTACAACTAAAATTGCTAATACTATTGCAAAATTTCTCTTTCTTTCTTTTCCTAATCTTGAAACCCTTGTTGCACTTCTGCCCATAACTTCACCTCATTTTAACACTAACTTGATTTTGCCTAATAGAGTTTCCATTTCAAAACTACTTTAGATTATATTTGAATAGCTTTTTTTAAACAAGGAATTTAATCAAATGTAACTTTATTGTAAATTTATGTCTTATAATTAGTTTTATTTTTGATATTTTTTTATTATATTTTTTTATTATTTCTTAATAAAAAAATGAAGTATTTTATCATAATTGATTTGATTTATATTAAAGTTTGAATATAACCTATAACTGGATAATGGTCTGATAAGTAAATTTTTTCTACTTCATATCCTTTTAATTCAACATTTTTATTAACAAAAATGTAATCTATTCTAGA
This sequence comes from Clostridioides difficile, assembly GCA_012955965.1. Classification (GTDB taxonomy): domain Bacteria; phylum Bacillota; class Clostridia; order Peptostreptococcales; family Peptostreptococcaceae; genus Clostridioides; species Clostridioides difficile_G. Next base: position 150,053 of record JABBZI010000003.1, on the reverse strand, counting down.
TTTTGATTTTTCAAATGTAGGTAGATAAGACTTATTTAGTGAAATAGCCATATCGTTGAACATACTTAAAAAGATATTTTTCTCATTAAAGTCACCACATAAAACAACTATCCCTACTAATCTATTTCTATAGTCCATTATTTCATCCAATTGTTTTGCTCTTTCTTGTCTATCAAGACCCAAATGAGTATTTATTATATTTATGATTCTTCCATATGCATTTATAGTTATACAAAGTGCCCCTCGTTGTTCTTTTTTACTAGTTAGGAAAAAATGATTGCTATTTAACAGTTTAAATTTTGTAAATGTACAAATCCCATATATCATGTTTATCTTTTTTACATTTGTAGCAAATACACCATCCATATTTAAAATAGTTTTTAAAGCTAAAAATTGAGGATATAATACTTCTTGTAAACAAATTACATCACAATCCAATTGCTTTAAATATGTTCCCATTTTAGTTAGAGTTAATCTATTATTTGAATCCATACCTTTATGAATATTGTAGGTTACTATTTTCATAATAATATCACCTCTTATGTAATATAATACTTATTAAAGTTTAAACTTATTTACTTTTCGCTTAAAACCATTGTTCATTTTATAAAATCAAGTAATTATAAACTTTATCACAAAAAAACCTAACTTAAGTATTTATATACTACATAAGTTAGGTTTTATAAACTATTATAATATTCATTATTTTATTCATTTCTAATGATGATTCTCCTTTTTTATCTTTTTCAATTTGCCTTCACTAACAACAAATAAAAATCCCATCTTCTTATATATTTCATCCAATTCAATTAAAGTTACTTCTCCATTTTTTAAATTTGTTAATGTTATATCTTGTATTCTTCTTGATGGAATTATCATAAGTTATCAACACTCCTTTAAATTCTTTTTAATCTTTATATTTAAATATATTTATGCATTCTGATATATATTCATAAATTATTAAAATAAATTCAAAAAACATCCGTTCTGCAAACATTCGTTCTATATATTTATTATACATCATACAGACGTTCGATTCAATACAAAAATTAAATATATCTCGATTCTAGTAAATTTTACAATGTTATGCACTAAATATGTCAAAATATCTTTTTTATATGAATTATATTGTCAAATAAAAAGCCATCTCAACAAGAGCTTACGCTTAAATTGAGATGGCTTTTCTTATATAAAAGTATTAGTCTGAGATTATTTTTGTTAAGCTAACATATGTAATATTTGAGTTACCATAAGAGCACAATAAGTACCTATGACATTTCCTAAAAGTCCCATAAGCACTCCCACTGGTATCAATACTGGGTTATGAACTCCAGCAATCATAGGAGCTGTAGTTACTCCACCTATATTAGCTATACTTCCTACTTCACAAGTAAACAAGTCTAATTTAAACAGTTTTGCAAGCCCTATAAATGAAATAGCATGTACAAGGACTACTACTAAACCAAACATTATGTAAACAGGTGCTTCTGACAATCCAAAGAAGTTTGCTTTACTACCTGTAGCTGCAAGAAGTAAATACATAAACACATTTCCTACTAATGTACTTCCCTTAAGCTTTGATATTTTAGTCATACCTAATAATATTGATACTGTAGATGCAACAAGTACTACCCACATAGTTTCATTAAGTATACCTGAAGTTGGAAGTATCTTAGATACAATTTGTGCAAAAGCAGCTACTCCAAATCCAACAGAAAGCAAAGTCATAAGTTCCACAAACGTAGGTGCTGTATTATCTTTATTTTCTTTCTCAAGTTTTGATGTGACCTCATCTATAAAACTTGTATCACATTTTGTCCATTTATTAAATTTAGGTCCAAATTTTACAGACATTAGACAAACAGACATCCATACTGTATATCCTATGGAACCCATAAGTATTGCATAGCTAAGACCTTCTTCTGCAACTCCTAGAGCATTTGCTGCTGCAATCATATTTGATGAACCACCTATCCATGAACCAGATGCTGCCCCAAGAATTTTCCATGAATCTGCACCCATTGAACCTTTAAATATTATAAACGCTATGACAAATCCAAGCATAAATGTAAATGTAGCACAGAAAAATGATAATAACATTTTAGGTCCCATTTTTAATATTTTTCTTAAATCACATTGAATTAATAAGAATACTAACATTAATGGTAAAAAATTTACTGTTATTATATTTTGATATATTCCAACGTCTTCATTTTGTGCAAATAAACCAAATGATGCTAATATAGCTGCTCCTAAGTAGATTAAAAGCATCGGATTAATAACATCAAATATTTTCCATTTCAATTTATCCACCATAAAAAAAATTACACCTACAAACACAACCAAGAAACTACAATATACAAATCCATTCTCAATCACATTATACACATCCTCTCTTTTCTTAATTAATTTTATTTTTTATGATTCCTAATAAAGACCTTTTCTCCAGAAAATAAACAATTAAAATAAATATTTTTATCTATATTATGCTAATTAAATACATATATACCTAACTATTTACATATATTAATAAAGGTTTGCAGATTAATTACTTTAAGAAATGAATAATCTGAATTTAAAATCTTTTTCAACAATTATTTTATTACTAAAATTTTTATTTGTAAAGATAATTAAACTAAATATTTTATTTATTTGTTCATTTTGTTTTGTATTTATTTTTATTAATTATGTAATAAAACTATTTTTACTTTAAATCTATATAATATAAATTAAATTTATTTTATATACTTTTTTTTTAAATACGTTTACGATTTTTCTTTTAATTTTAGTTTTCAGAACATTCGTATTTATGTTATAATTTGTATGAATATATATTTTTTAGGAGGAAACAATATGAATTTAAATTTAACTAATACTATAAATTTAATGAAAAAATATTTAGATATCCCAAGTCCAGCTGGATATACTGAAAATGCAGTCTTAGAAAGTAAAAAAGATTTTGAGGCATTAGGTCTTAATACTATTCTCACAAAAAAAGGTGCTCTTATAGCTACCCTTCCTGGTGAAGATGATTCAAATCAAATAACAATATCTGCACATATGGATACACTTGGAGCTATGGTAAAAGAAATATCATCTGATGGTACTCTTAAATACCATAAAGTTGGTGGTGGTTGTTGGGCAGCTATAGAAGGAGAAAACTGTACTGTTATAACTAGAAAAGGAAAAAAAATCAGAGGAAGTGTTGTATTTAAATATGCTTCTACTCATATATATGGTCAGACAAAAGCTGCTACTGAAAGAAATGAAGAAACAATGATTATAAGACTTGACGAAAAAGTCTTTACAAAACAAGATGTATTAGATTTAGGAATAAGTGTTGGAGATTTTGTGTGTCTAGACCATCGTTTCGAGGCTACAGAATCTGGTTTTATAAAATCTAGATACATAGATAATAAAGCCGCTGTAGCAATGGTTCTTGAAATATGTAGATATTTTAAGGAAAATAACCTAACACCTAAACATACTACTAACTTCTATATAAGTAATTATGAAGAAATTGGACATGGTGTTTCTAAAGCTTTGCCTGAAAAGACAAAAGAATTTGTAGCAATAGATATAGCACCAACTGGACCAAGTCAAACATCTAGTGAACATGGTGTGACTATAGTTGCAAAAGATAATTTATCATTATATGATTTTAATCTAAGAAACAAACTTGTCGATGTTGCAGAAGACAATAATTTAGATTATGCTGTCGATGTATTTACTTTCTATGGTTCAGATGCTTCAGAAGCTATTCGTTGGGGAGAGGATGTTCAAATAGCATGTGTTGGTCCTGGAACAAACAATAGTCACCACTATGAAAGAACACATACAGAAGCTATCGAAAGTACTCTAAAACTACTTATAAACTATATGCTTAAAGAATAATTAAATACACATTTTACTAAAGTCATTTCCTAACAAATAACCAACTTTAATTTTTATTTTTATACAAAAATTGGTTTTTCTATAGACTTAATTTCAATTTACTACTATTATATAAGTAGCTTCAATTTTCTTCAGTTAATTTTTATATAATTTATATAAATTATGTAAGAATTTTCTTTAGTTAATTGTTGTTAAATTAAATTTTTACAAGCTAACCCTACCAGAAAAGAGTTATCTAATCTGTAAGGAAATAGTTTAATATAGCACATTATACTTGTGTAATTAATAACTTTTCTTTTGTAGAAACTTTTCTTTAAAAGAAAAGTTTTTTGATTTTGGATTTGTTTAAGACATATTTTCTGAGTTAGGAGGATATTTATGAAAAAGGTTGCAGTCATAAGTGCTATTTTAGAAGAGCCAAAGGAATGTCAGCTTAAATTTAATGAGGTTGTGTCAGGTTTTAAAGGTATTATTAAAGGCAGAATGGGAATTCCTTGTGAAGAAGAAGATGTATCGATTGTATGTATAGCAGTTGTTGGCGAAATGGATACTATCAATAGTTTGACTGGTAAATTGGGAAACATACCTCATGTATCTGTAAAAACTAGTATATCAAAAAAAGAAATTTAAGGTGGTGAGTACAAATGAGTCTAAATTCTACTCCACAATCGATAAGAGTACATATAGGTCTCTTTGGTAAAAGAAATGCAGGTAAATCTAGCATAATAAATGCTATAACGAATCAAAGTGCTGCGATAGTGTCAGATATTGCTGGAACTACTACAGACCCAGTATTTAGACCAATGGAAATCCTTCCTATAGGACCTTGTGTTCTTATAGATACTGCCGGTCTTGACGATGTTGGTGAACTTGGAGAACTTAGAATAAGTAAATCATTAGATGTTTTGGAAAAAACAGATATAGCTTTACTAGTAGTTGATTGCCAAATTGGTGTATCAAGAGAAGATTTAACACTAATTGAAAAGTTTAATGATAAGAATATACCTCATATTTTAGTTCTTAACAAAATTGATACAATCAAGAATCACTCTGAAATTTTAGACTTAACTAAAAATAAAGTTAAATGTCCAGTTGTTTCTGTCTCATCAACAGATAAAATTGGAATTGAAGATTTAAAGAACGAAATAATAAGAGTCTTGCCTAAAGACAGCACTGAATTTAAGTTGGTATCAGATTTAATTAATCCAAATGACTTAGTTGTTTTGGTAGTTCCAATAGATAAAGCAGCTCCAAAAGGAAGACTTATACTTCCTCAACAACAAGTTATAAGAGATATTTTGGATACTGGGGCAATCTCTATAGTTACAAAGGAAGATAGGTTAAAAGAAACTCTATCTAGCTTAGGTAAAAGACCAAAGCTTGTTATTACCGACTCTCAAGTATTTCCACAAGTAGATAAAGATACTCCAAAAGATATTCCTCTTACATCTTTTTCTATATTATTTGCTAGACAAAAGGGAGACCTTAAAGAATTAATTAATGGAGCTTATGCTTTAGAAAATTTAAAAGATGGTGATAAAGTCTTGATGGCTGAAGGATGTACTCATCACAGACAGACTGATGATATTGGAACAGTAAAGATTCCTAATATGATTAGAAAGAAAACTGGTAAAAATATTACTTTTGAATTTAGTTCTGGAGTATCCTTCACTGAAGATATAAATAAATATGCACTTGTAGTTCATTGTGGAGCTTGTATGATGAATAGAGCTGGAATGTTATCTAGAATAGAAAAGGCAAAATCTTTCAATGTACCTATAGTAAACTATGGTATTTTAATAGCATATGTAAAAGGTATTTTAGAAAGATCACTTGAACTTTTCAATTACTAAAAATTTAACTATATTTAATAATTACATATTTAGATATGACTAAAAATAAGATTAAATACTTTATAGATAAACTTTACAGCATTAATTCATTAAGTTTTGATGAACTACTATATTTAATAGAAAATATCGACAATGAAGAATATAACTTTGAACAAAATTTAAGAAACTATCTTTATAAGCAAGCTAGCGACATGAGAAATAAATATTATGGAAACAGAATATATTTGAGAGGACTTATAGAGCTTACAAACTATTGTAAAAATAATTGCTACTATTGTGGAATACAATCTTCTAATAAAAATATCACAAGATACAGACTTTCACTTGATGAAATACTTGAATGTTGTGATATAGGATATAAAATAGGATACAGAACATTCGTTTTGCAGGGTGGTGAAGATACATATTTTAGTGATGATAAAATATGTGAAATTGTTTCAAGTATAAAGAATAAATATGAGGATTGTGCCATAACACTATCACTAGGAGAAAAGAGTTATGACTCATACAAAAAATACTTTTTAAGTGGTGCAGACAGATATCTTTTAAGACATGAAACTGCTACAGATAGTCATTATAAAAAATTACATCCACCAAACATTGAACTTAAAACTAGAAAGGAATGCCTAAAAAACCTTAAGGAAATTGGTTATCAAGTAGGTGCTGGATTTATGGTTGAGTCACCATTTCAAACTAATGAGGACCTTGTTCGTGATTTATTATATCTAAAAGAATTAAATCCTCATATGGTTGGAATAGGACCTTTTATTCCACATCATGACACAATATTTAAAGATTATAAACATGGAGATTTAGAAAAGACACTACTTATGCTTTCAATTACAAGACTTCTACTTCCAAAAGTTTTATTACCTGCTACAACAGCCCTTGCATCTATAAACCCTAGTGGAAGAAATGCAGGTCTTTTAGCTGGCTGTAATGTAATTATGCCAAACCTTTCCCCTCAAGAATTTAGAAAACAATATTCTCTTTACGATAACAAAGCCTTTACTGGTCAAGAAGCTTGTGAGTATCACCAAAGTTTAGAAGAAAACATCAAGTCTCTAGGACTTAAAGTCGACTATTCTCGTGGTGATAATATTGAATGGAGGCGTTTGTAAATGTTCATAAAACATGAACTAATTAATTCTTTATTAGAGAATGCAAAAAATTCAACTTATAATGATATTGAAAAAGTACTTGATAAGGCTGATAGAAGAGAAAAACTTAGTTATAAAGATATAGCTACTCTTCTTGAAGTAGAAAATAAAAAACAACTGGATAGATTGTTTAGTATAGCTGGGCAAATAAAAAACGAAATATATGGTAATAGAGTGGTTTTATTTGCCCCTCTTTATGTGTCAAACTACTGTGTAAATGAATGTGTTTACTGTGGTTTCAGCACATGCAACAAATTTAAAAGAAAAAAACTTACTATGGATGAAATAAAAGAAGAGGTTAAAATACTAGAAAAAATGGGTCATAAAAGACTTGCTCTCGAAGCTGGTGAAGACCCTAAGAACTGTGATATAAATTATATTTTAGATTGCTTAGATGCAATTTACTCAACATATAACGAAAATGGAAATATAAGAAGGGTAAACGTTAACATAGCTGCTACAAGTGTAGATGAATATAAGTTACTAAAAGAAAAAGGAATAGGAACTTATATATTATTCCAAGAAACTTATCATAAACCAACATTTATAAAAATGCATGGTCAATCTATAAAAAATGACTATTATTACCATTTAACAGCTTTTGATAGAGCTATGGAAGCTGGTGTTGATGATGTTGGTGCTGGAGTATTATTTGGTTTATCTGACCCAAAATTTGAAGTTTTAGGACTTATGATGCACAACGAGCACTTAGAAGAAAAATTTGGAGTGGGCTTCCATACTATATCTTTCCCTAGATTAAAAAAAGCTGAGGGAATGAATTTAGAAGATTTTCCTCACTTAGTTTCTGATGATATGTTCAAAAAAATAGTAGCCATAACTAGATTAGCTGTTCCTTTTACAGGAATCATAATGTCCACTAGAGAAACTGCTGATATGAGAAATGAATTACTAAAATATGGTGTATCACAAGTCAGTGCAGGTTCCTTGACAGGTGTTGGAGGATATAAAGCATATGAAGATGGTGACAATACAGAACAATTTGAAGTTGGGGACCATAGAAGCCCTGTAGAGGTCCTTAAAGAACTAATAACGGATGGCTATATCCCTAGTTATTGTACAGCTTGTTATCGCAAAGGTAGAACTGGAGATAGATTTATGAGCTTGGCTAAAAGTCGACAAATCCACAATGTCTGTACACCAAATGCTCTTACTACATTAAATGAATTTCTAATTGATTATGGTGATGAGGAACTTAAAGCTATGGGCAAAAAACTTATCACAGAAGAAATAGCTAAAATAGAAAGAGAAGATATAAGAAACATAGTATCTAATAATATGACTGCATTAGAACGTGGAGAAAGAGACTTATACCTATAAAATTTTGTTACTTATATATTATTTATTGTATATTCTATGGGTTAGTAGTAATATTATCTAAAGGGAAAGTTTAAGGGAGGGAGATTAACATTGAAAGATAACAACAATACCAATAAAACTATTCAATTTGGAGAGAAAAAAGCTAGCCTAGAAAACAATATTCAAAAAAATAAAAATATCAAACTTGATAATACACACAAAGTCATTCCTTACCCTAAAAATAAAAAAAAGGATGATAAAAAGAAAAGTAACAAGAAAAAGAATATAAATACCAATAAATCTAAAGTCAATAAAAATAATTATGGCAATTCTTTTTTTAACCACAAATACAAATATAAAAGAAAACCTTATGTTATTGCTTTATATACAGTAATTTTTATTCTTTTAGCAATTTTAATTATAACTAAATTGACAGATAATACGAGCAAAGGCAACTATTCTCGTAATACCGTTTCTGATGCTCACAAGAACGACATCCAAAACATGACCCTTAATGAATCAACTAATCTTCTTACTTGTGGGTAATTTAAAAGAGTTATCTCATTTCAGAAATTACTTTCTAAAACTGAGATAACTCTTTTTTTTATTTAATATTTATTTTACCAGCCTTGAGTTACTTCATATACTTCATCACCAATTCTACCATTTAAATAATCATCTATTGCAGAATCTATGATGCTCATTGCTTTATCTACTTGTTCCTTAGTTATTACTAGAGGAGGTTGTACTCTTAAAGTAGATTGGCCTAAGAATATCATTATTAAACCAGTTTGTATACATCTATAGCATATTTTAGCTGTAGCATCTGGATTTTTTTCATTAGAGCCGTTTCCTTTAACTATATCAACTCCTATAGATAATCCCAAAGCTCTTATTTCTCCAATTATATCGTATTTCTCTCTTAATTTCTCAAAACCAGCTTTAATATAATCTCCCATTTCTATACTCTTTTGAAGTAAGTTTTCTCTTTCAATTATCTCTATAGCTTTTAAAGCAGCTACACATACTGTTGTATTCCCAGCTAGAGTAAATAGATGTGCTGGTGCATCAAGGCTTTGCATTATCTCAGTGCTTCCAACAACTGCTCCTAAAGGTAATCCACCTCCAACAGATTTTCCAAGAACTATAAGGTCTGCTTCAACGCCAAAATTTTCTATACCAAACCACTTACCTGTTCTTCCCATACCTTGTTGTATTTCATCACTTATAAGTAGTATTCCATTTTCTTTACATATTTTACTTAAACCTTGTACCCACTCTACTGGAGGTACTATTATTCCTGCATCTCCTGCAACTGGTTCTATAAATATTGCAGCAACTTCTTCTGCTGGTAGATAGTGTGCAAAAGCATATTCTATCTCATCTAAACATTCTTTAGCTGTTCTATTTTTATCAGGATAATGGAAGTGATAAACTTCTGGTAACAATGGACCCATTTTTCTTCTCATATTTGTACTTAATGCAGATATAGATATAGCTCCATAAGTACTTCCATGATAAGATTCATACATAGATATTATTTTTGTTCTTCCAGTATACCCTCTTGCTAGTTTTATAGCAGCATCTATACAAGCAGAACCTGTTGCACTGTATAATACTTTTTTATCATTATCTCCAGGGGCTATTTCCACAAGCTTCTCAGCTAATTTTACAGGAGGATCACTATGGAAATACGCAAGTGTATATTGTGTGATATCATCCATTTGTTCTTTAACTGCTTGTGAGATTTCCTTATTTCCATGACCTACATTCGCAGAGCCTGCACTTGCTAAAAAATCAACATATTCATTACCTTCATAATCATATAACATTGCACCATTACCTGATTTAAATGCTACTGGATAGTAAGGTATTTTCTGAGTTTTAGCAACATATTTTTTTTCTTCTGTACTTATCATTTGACTAGTTATCTCGCTCATTGGCAAATCATCCCCTCTTTAAATAGATTTATGTTTTAAAATTATTGCGATTTATAAAGATATTCCTATATAAAATTCTTTATATACTTAATGTTATTATCTTTGGCACAAATTGTCAATATATGTTTTTACAATTTTCAAAATATTTGTTATTCAGGAACAATATATTTTATTCTTATCAAATAAACATTATTCCACAAAAAATAAGGGACTCTATTCTATTTTTATAGAGTCCCTTGAAAATTAACTTATAAATGCTATTATTCTGTTTATTTTTTATTAAATTATATAATTATCTTTTATTTTCTCTAATAATACCTTTAAAATATTCTAATTGCTCTTGTTGCTTTTTATGTTTTATATATGGAAAAGCTTTGATAACTCTTTTTTGTAAAATAATATTAGACTCTATACGGTCTAATTTACTGTTTATTTTATTTATTTTTTCTCTAGTTTCCAATTCATCATTATTTACTGTTTTAAATAAAGCTTGTATCTCGCCTCTATCAAATTTATCAAGTTTCACATTTATATCGCTAAGGTCTGCAATTATCTCATCTAGCAAGTTTAACTTTATATCCAATTTTTTAAGTGTTATAATAGTAACAATTAAATCAAGTATCGTCCAAAGCGTTGTAATTATAGCCATTGATATTAATATTCTATATGGAATTGTTCCTACAAAATACTTTATAAATGGATGTATCAACTTTACTATTAAAACAGACATTACTCCAAAGTATATTGCATTTTTTAAACATACTCTACCCTTTATATTGAATTTTCTGTCAGAATAATCCCACCATTTTGCATGAAATAATGTTTCTAAAATAAATCCGGTAAAATACTCTAATATTGATGTTAAAATCATGCCTAATAGAAATATTATGATTATATTATCAAACCTTTCCAATAATGATATTACAATCACTGCTCCAAAGCCATAAACAGGGCATATAGGACCATTTAAAAAACCCCTATTAATTATTCTTTTGCTTGTTATAGAGCATCCTATACTTTCTACTGTCCACCCTAAAAAAGAATATATAAAAAAGTACAAAATATACCTTATCATTTCCATAATTTATCTCTACTCCTTCACTAAGTTGTCTTATTTTATTCATAATGTAAAAATAATTATAGAAATAGTTTTTTCGTTTTTTATGTTTGTTATTCTTTTATATTAAATTAATATTCTATTCATTTAATCCAATTAACAATTTACTAGCTACAATCCCATGTTTATCTTTTGATTGATTTTCTTTATCAACCCAAACATAAAAAGCATCATATTTTCTTAATAATGGTAAATTTTTAACATCAAATTCTTGATATTTAATTATATCACTTTTTGATTTTTCAGTAATTACATACGATACTAGTCTTGTGTTTTCACTTAAATAAATTCTTATATTCCCATTATCATCAATTATGTTTTCTGGTCTTTTAACTTTATTATTAGAGCCAGCTTTAATTGTTATTGTACCTTTTTCAAAGCTCTCAAATGTACCAATTATGTCAACTTCATCTTTATTTATATCTTTAATTATTTCTCTATTTTCTTCAATTAATATTTTTGATACTTTTTTATCTGGTTTAAATTTAAAAGTTAATAAACTTTGATAATTTATAGAAATAATTCCTAACCCTATAACTCCTAAAACCAAGCTAGTACCTATAATAGCCTTGAATTTTATTATATTATTAGGAAATAATTTAGCCATATTTATGTAAATAGTAATACCAATTATACCTCCAAATGAATTTAAAATAATATCATCTATATCACTACTTCCAAGAGCAAGAATATATTGTATTATTTCAAATCCTAAACTAATAAATATAATTGCTATAATCATAGTTTTTTTATTTAATTCTTTAAATACTATAGGAAAGAAAATCCCCATCGGAATAAATATACCTATATTTCCTATGATATTTACAGTAGCTCTCATAAAACTAATATTATTACCTATGATAAATTGCCATATTGTATAAAATGGAATTAGATTTACAGACCTAAACATTCCTTTAGAAATAGCATAAATTGGTACATCTTTAAATAAAATTATTCTTATAGTCACTAGAATATATATAAAAAATATTATGTACACAATTGATAGTAAAAATTTTTCTAATTTTTTATTTTCTTCCACTGATAAGCACCTTCTCTCTTAGTATCTTAATGGTAGCAATAAATATTTAAGACGATTTTAAAATTTTCTTAAAATTTCCTTAAATATTTGTTAAAAACATAAAAAAGTCTACACTTAAAAGTGTAGACCTTAACAAATTCTTATACAAATATATTTTAATGAATAACGAACAATATAAGTGTAGAAAAAACAATAACAAAAGTTAATAAAAGTCTGGCATATAAAAAGTTCTTCTCTTTTAACATAACTCCTACAATGCCAAATATAAAAAATATAGATGCAATAAATTTACCAAGAATATTACTATTTGGATAATAACTAAAAAGCATAAAACAAAGCACAAATGTAAGTACTCCTATTGCATTAAACACAAATTTATTAGATGCTATTTTTCCTTTATTAAAAAAGAAGCAAAATATTGATACTAAATCTAAAAATAAAAATACATAAAACATTCCTTTAAAAACATCCATTTTTATACCCCCTAAAAATTCTGATTTATAATATCCAGTTTATTTCACACAATTTTTAATATACACCATAACCTATAATATTATAGGTTTATATTACTAGTGTATTACCTCATATTCATACATATTATAATCACACTCATACATATTTAAAGACTCATACGTTGCTTTTGCATTTACATTTTCTTTTTCTACATATAATCTCATTCCAACTATACTTTCATCTCTATCACACATATTTTTTATATAATTAAATAAATAATTAAAAATACCTTTTCTTCTATATTCTTTCTCTACATATACACTTTGAATCCAAAGGAAGTTTCCATTTCTCCAATCGCTCCACTCATATGTATACATAATCTGTGCAACAACTTTATCAAACACTGTATAGACATGATATTTGCCTTTTCTTTCATCCAATAATAATGCTTTTACACCTTTAGTCAGAACATCCATATCGAGCTCTTTTCCTTCAGTTTCTTTAGCTAAATTATAATTAAATTTTGCTATTACATCCAAATCATCTATGCGAGCTTCTCTTATCTCTATTAATTCTTCATTTTCATATAACTCTATGTAATCCTTTTGTTGCTCCATATTTATTCCCCCATATCTATTTTATTACATTGATGTTTTGCTTAAATATATTCTATAGAGTTTTTTCTAGCTTCATAAATGCATAATCAAGTGTAGCCTCTAAATTGCCATTATTTTTTCCTCCACCTTGAGCTAACACCTGACTTCCTCCACCTTTACCATCTATAAGACTTATTGCATCTTTCAATAAACTTCCCATGTTAATATTTTTTAAATTTTTAGAACACGCAAAAACTAGATTTATTTTATCTTCAAATTTAACAGCCAACAATGCGACATTATTTTCTTCTTCTGTAATTTTATTTGCTATTTTATTTATATATTTTAAATCTTCATTATCATAAACCTTTTTAATAACTGAAATAGTATCAATTTTATTTGCATTTTCAACCATTTCTTTAACTTGATAATTAGCTACGATTTCTTCAATTTTTCTTTTTTTACTTAGTGCTTCTTCCACTTTATTATTTAAATTTACAATACCATTTATGGCATCTTCTTCACTACAACTCAAATATCTACATATTTTAGTCAAATATATATCCCTCTTTAATACTTCATCCACTGCCCTCTTCCCTGCTAAAAATTCTATTCTTGTACTTGACTTATGTTTTTCCCATTTTTTTATTTTTATTATTCTCAATTCACTAGTCGACTTTGGATGCACTCCACAACACGCATTCGTATCTAAATCACCTATTTTTATTACTCTTATCTCTTCATCAGTATTTGGCAAGTCACGTCTTAACCAAATCTTTTTTAGTTCTTTTTTTGTTGGAAGTAATGTCTCTACTTGTATATTTTGATGAATAATTTCATTAGCAAGCAATTCTATCTCTCTAATTTTATCCTCTTCTAAATTACCTTCTATATCCACTGTACTATACTCATTTCCAAGGTGAAAACCTGTCGTATTTGCATTAAAAGTTTTAAAAAAACATCCAGATAATACATGTTGTCCAAAATGTTGATGCATTCCATCTTCTCTTCTATCCCAATCAATACTACACTTTACCTTATGTATCTTTATAGGTTTTTTATCTAATACATGGTATATTTTTTTCCCATCTTCATACACACTTATTACATCATAAGTATCTATTTTCCCCAGGTCTCCAAACTGACCTCCTCCTCCAGGGAAAAACGCTGTCTTATCTAATAAAACATGATACTTATTTTCCACTTCTTTTATTTCAATTATTTCTGCTGTAAAATCTCTTATATACTGGTTTGTATAATATAACTTTTCCATTATGATTCTATCTCCATTTTCTTAATTCTAGACTACTTTAATTTTTAAATACAAAATTCAAGCTAAACTTAATTTAATTGTATTAAAATAGAACTTGTCCTACTCTTTACTAACTATCTTCTACTATATTTTAACATATAGATATTAATGTTAACAAATTTATAATTGTATATTATTCCAATATTTCATAACATATATGCTTACTTATTTTTTTATATAATGAAAAGTATATTAAAACATGTTAAATTGCAAAATAAGCTTTAATCTCTTTTACTAATTTCATCCATTATTAATGATTTTGAAATATACATTGCTTTTATAATATTCTTAAAACGTGTATGATGAGATGTACCCTCAGAAAATTTTATCTGCCCTTTTTCACATTTGCTAATAATTGAAGTTACAGGAGGTAAAGCTTCTATTAATTCTTTTTTAGTATGTTTAGCTATACTATCTTCAGATTCTATCAATGACTTAGAAATATACAAGGCTTTTATCCTATTTCTAAGAAGGGAGTGCTGAGAAGTGCCTTCTGCAAATTTTGGTTGTATTTTTTCACAATTAGTAATACTTGAAGATACTACTCTCAGCGCTTCCATCAATTCTTCTTTTGTATAATCATTCATAACACATTTTCTCCTTTATTTTTTAATTTGAAGAAACAGTATACATCAATTTAATCTAATTATCAACCAACATCATTATTATTTATGCACATCTTTTAACTCTTAAATGTTCTAAATATCAGTGACATTACGTATATTAATAATTATTAATAATTTTTAATATACATATAATACTTTAACATTCATTAATATAGAGTATATTAACATTGATTTTTTAAAAATTTTAGTATAAAATCATATTAAATAAATTTTCTGAAATAATAGAATATTAAAATATACAAAAACAGCTTTTAATAGCATCTATAATTTTCTTATAGATGTGTCGTTGTTTTAGGGGGAGTGATTTAAAATGGCAATAAAACCAAGAAAAATATCTATTGTGGGGTCAGGGCATGTTGGTTCTCATTGTGGATTTAGTTTGATAACTCAAGGAGTTTGTGATGAGCTCTTTATGATTGATATAGATGAGTCTAAAGCAAAAGCTCAAGCTTTAGATTTAGCTGATGCAGTTTCTTATTTACCACATAAAGTATCTATAGAAAAAGGAACTTTTGCTGACTGCCAAGATTCAGATATAGTGGTAATAAGTGTTGCTGATTCTTCAGAAGGACCTTTACGTAGACAAAACACAACTAGATTAGACCTACTAAGACCAACTATTGGAATGATTAAATCTATAGTAACACCTATAGTTAATTCTGGTTTTGATGGCATATTTGTAGTCATATCTAATCCTGTTGATGTAGTTACAAATTATATTTGGGAAAAATCTGGTTTTCCTAAAAATAAAGTTATTGGAACTGGCACAGCTTTAGATTCGACAAGACTTAGAAGACTTCTATCTGAAGAGACTGGAATAGCCCAACAATCAATACAAGCTTATTCTATGGGTGAACATGGAGATTCGCAAATGGTCCCTTGGTCTCATGTTTCAATTGGTGGTAAACCAATCTTAGACATGATAAAGGATAATCCAACTAGGTATGGAAAGCTAGATTTACCATCAATAGTTGAAAAAAATAAGAAAACAGGGATAAGTATAATAAATGGTAAAGATTGTACAGAATTTGGAATAGGTACTGCTTTAGTAGAAATTGTAAAAGCTATATTACATAATGAGAAAAAAATTCTACCAGTTTCTACACTATTAGAAGGTCAATATAATGAGACAAATGTATTTGCAGGTGTTCCTTGTGTTATAGGAAAAGATGGTATAGAAGAAATTATAGAAATAAATCTGACTGAAGATGAGCAAAATGAATTTAGTAAATCTTGCTCTGTTTTGAGAGAGCATATTGCACTTTCAAAAACACTTTAAATTCATATTATTTTAAAGGAGTTTCATTTAGCTCATTTATATAACTCTATGATTATCGTAGAGTATCATAATATGTATACATAAAACAAAATGTAAGGAGATGTTAAATTTGGCAATAAAACCTAGAAAAGTATCAATAATTGGAACTGGTCATGTTGGTTCACATTGTGGATTTAGCTTGGTAACTCAAGGGGTTTGTGATGAGTTACTAATGGTCGATATAGATGAAAGTAAATCAAAGGCTCAAGCTTTAGATTTAGCTGATGCAGTTTCTTATCTAAAACATGCTACAAAAATAAAGAGCGGGACACTTGATGATTGTAAGGATTCTGATATTGTAGTGATAAGTGCTGGTCCACTACCTGAAAAAAATCAAACTAGATTAGATACACTTGAATCTACAATTAATGTTATAAAAACAATAATAAAACCTGTTGTTAAGTCTGGATTTGATGGTATATTCATTGTAATTTCAAATCCAGTAGATGTAATTACTGACTATATATGGAAGATTTCTGGATTCCCTAAAAATAAAGTTTTAGGTACAGGTACTGCACTTGATTCTTCAAGACTTAGAAGACTTTTATCAGAGACAACGAATCTCCCTCAACAATCAATACAAGCTTATTCTATGGGTGAACATGGAGATTCTCAAATGGTTCCTTGGTCTCATGTCTCAATTGGTGGTAAACCATTATTTGATATCATTAAAGAAAATCCTAATGCTTATGGTAAATTAAATTTAGATGAATTAACTGAAAAAACAGCAAGAGCTGGTTGGGATGTTCTTTATGGTAAAGGCTCTACTGAATTTGGTATTGGAACTGCCCTGACAGAGATAGTAAAGACTATATTTCATAATGAAAGAAAAATTATACCTGTCTCAACTTTGCTTAGTGGTGAATATGGACAAGAAAATGTGTTTGCAGGTGTACCTACTATAATTGGTTCAAATGGAGTTGAATCTATAATAGAGATAAACTTAACTGAAAATGAACAAGAGAAATTCAATAAGTCATGTGATATTTTGAAAAAATATATTGAAATTGCTAAAAATATTTAAATTAATGATAAAAATAATACAGATTTAGAGAAGTAACAAATTTAAAACATTTAAAAAAATTCAAATATTTATACCAAAAGCAGGTAAATTACTCATAACAAAAAATTTTTAAATAAGTTAATGTTTAAATAATTTATACCTGCTTTTAATTTTAATACTAAAATATCAATCTACTTTTTCTCATCAAATTTTATAACTTTGCTTTTTTTATTCATATTTTGGGATAATGCCCCTTTTTTTAGTCCCATTAACAATTCTAAATCTTCTGGATAAAGATTTATTCCAAAGTCTTCTAAACTTGATACTATACTATTTGTACTCATTATTTTATTTTCTATCAATAATTCAACTGCTCTTTTTAAATACATCGGACTTGAACCTTTCATTTTATCTAAAGGTTCTTCTCTTAACCATCCTTTTTTATCCATCTCATTCATAAGATAATTATATTTCTTGTAACTTATCTTTCCTAGATTATATGCTCTAAAAATCATAGCAGACATAGGTACAATCCACTTCTTCTTTAATTCTACATAATAGTCTATGTCTTCTGGATGAATTAAATCCTCTAAAAAGCTCTCTTTTGGTAATAAAAATGCACAAGCATACTCATCTGCTGAAAATTGCTTATTTGGTATTCTTAGTTCACTTGAGACTATATAACCAAGTTCATATGCTAAATTATAATTTCTAATTGATGCAGATTTTTTATCATTTCCAAGAGATATCAAGTATTTAACTTCTTTACCAATTCTCTGTTTTTGAGTAAAGATTGTTGCCCCTTTTTTATCTACATTCATACCTGATATTATAATCCCATTAGATTCTAGTAAATTTACCATATTTACTATTGGATTGTTATTTAAATCCCAAAACGCTCTAGTTTTATATGCAAGACGTTCTATATCATTTATGTCAATGTCTGCCATTATTTTTTTATCTGGTAAATTTTCTTTTGGAAACTTAATATAATCCTCCATAAATGAATATATTTTATGAATAATAATTATTTTTTCTCTATAAGAAATTTCTTCTACTCTAGGCAGTTTAGATTGAGGATTAAAATGACTATCCTCTACAATAACAGTCATATTTTCATTTCTATAAAAATACTCTTTTGGAAAATTTAATATATTTGACAATTTTAATGTATTTTCCATGTTTGGAATATATTTATTTTCTTCAAAAGCCTTCAAATCTTTCTTATTTATTTTCGTTTCCTTGGATAATTGTTCTATAGTCTTTGCTCTAAAAACTCTAGCTGATTTTAATCTCTTTCCATTAAAGTCTTTTAAATTCATTTGTTTTCTCTCTTTCAAAATTAAATTCTTAATCTATCAATATAAATTATAAGATTACAATTAATAATTTATCACATTATTGACAAAAAAACAAAAGATGAAAATATATATTTTATTTTCACCTTTTATCTAAGTCTATAGTAACTAATTTTAATTATTTAAAAAGCTTTAGATATTCTCCATATCCTAAACCTTCCATCTCTTCTTTAGGTATAAATTTAAGAGAGGCTGAATTTATGCAGTATCTTAAGCCCCCAAGTTCTTTTGGCCCATCATCAAATACATGACCTAAATGAGAATTTCCTTTAGCACTTCTTACTTCAATTCTATACATACCTTGTGAAAAATCACTTCTCTCAACTATAGATTTATCTATTACTGGCTTTGAAAAACTTGGCCATCCACACCCTGCATTAAATTTATCTTTTGATGAAAATAAGACTTCTCCACTTACAATATCAACATAAATCCCTTCTTTGTCATTATCATAGTATTCATTTTCAAAAGGCACTTCTGTCATATCATTTTGAGTAACTTCAAATTGTATAGGAGTTAAAGTCTTTTTTAACTCTTCTCTATTTATATTATTTCCATCCCAGTGGCTTTTTACAAAGTTATATCTACCTGAACCTTTATAATACATATTATAGTTTAAGGGTCTTTTTTTATAATAATCTTGATGATTTTCTTCTGCATCATAAAATTTAGTTGCTGGAATTATAGCAGTTACTATTTCATTATCAAATATCTTACTATTTTTCAAATTTTCTTTTGACTTTAAAGCTATATTTTTCTGTTCTTCATCATGATAAAATATAGCAGTCTTATATTGAGTTCCTCTATCACCAAATTGTCCACCATCATCTGTAGGATTAATCTGTTTCCAAAATATATTTAGTAGTTCATCATAGCTTATTATATCATCATCATAAGTTATTTGAATGGCTTCTACATGACCAGTTGTTCCTGAACATACTTCCTGATATGTAGGATTTTCAACATGACCACCTATATACCCAGAAACTACCTTTATAACTCCATCATATTTATCAAAAGGCTTCACCATACACCAAAAACATCCACCTGCGAAAGTAGCAAGTTTTATCATTTTCATCACTCCTTAAAAAAAATTATATTTTATTTATTCCCTAAGAAGTTGCTTAATAATCTTGTATTTTATTGTTTTTATCTGTTTAGAAAAATAATGTTTGTAAACATAATTATTAATTGAATCTATTTTCTATAAAAACTCTTTTTATTTATCCATCCAAAAGCATCTTTTATATCACAATTTTCACCTAAAGATATCAGATATTCTAACGCATCATAATCATCCATAGCTACATCCTTTTCCATTTTTGGATTTAGTCTATAGTAATTATCTCCAAGAAGTTTTTTAGAAAACAACTGGCTCATTTGAGAGTTTCCTTCTAATGTTATAGATATAATTGGTAAATCGGGTTCTTTATTAATTATCCAATCAATGGCTCCCCATTCAGTAGTATCTGCCTTTATACTATTATATACATATCCTGTTCCTATTGAAAAAAGTCTCGTATTTTTAAGTTTAAGTCCACTATCAATGGCATGAATTATACATGCTAGGCTTGGGTCAGTTGCTATTATTCCTCCATCAATATGTCGGTTATATGTTGGAAAAAACACAGGAGCAGCACTACTTGCCATTGCTACATCTATAACTTTACTAGTCTTTGTAAGAGAACTTTGCATATTATTATAAAATACTGGTTTCCATGAGTTTTCTTCATTTCCTATATAAAAGCTAGGTATCATTACTAATTTTTTTAAGTCTTTTAACTCTAGCTCTTTTGGAAATATACTTAGTAAAACTTCTTTTAAATTTTTATTTTCATACTTAGGTCTTAACATTTCTGCATAACTTTTATTGAAAATATGCTTTGAATTTTCTATTGAATAGAATTCTTTTATGTCTTTTGGACTTACACCATATGCAAGACCTAATGCGATTAAACTTCCTGTAGATGTACCTCCAAACATATTTATATTATCTAGTAAATTTGGATACTCATTTACCATCCTTTCAAGTATGGCTATACTCAATGCTCCTCTTAATCCACCACCATCAAATGTCAATATATTAAAATTAGAATTTTTCATATACATATACCCCCACACAAAATACCTTGTCAATTTTAAATTTTGTTCAAAATAATTTCATTATAGTATATATATTTTATGCAAGTTCTATATAACGATGTTACTATTTGGTCATTTAAATTACTATGTACTATTGTATATAGTATCTAAAGTAGGTATTATAGAAAATAAGTAAGAGTCATCTTTTAAATAAAGATAGCTCTTACTTATTTTAATTGCTTATATTTAAAAATATTCTAATTACAAATACTTATTTTCTTTATCCTAGTATTTTTTTCATATCTTCTTCTGGAGTAGATATAGGAGTTAATGCAAATTTATCAACCAATATATCTAATACATTTTGAGATAAGAATGCTGGTAAAGAAGGTCCTATATAAATATTTTTAATACCTAAATGAAGTAGTGTAAGAAGTATACAAACAGCTTTTTGCTCATACCATGATAATACCATACTAAGAGGCAATTCATTTACTCCACATTCAAAAGCATTTGCCAATGAAACTGCAACTTGTATTGCACTATACGCATCATTACATTGTCCCATATCCATTAAACGAGGTAAACCTCCAATTTCTCCAAGGTCTAAATCATTAAATCTATATTTTCCACATGCAAGTGTCAATATAACAGTATCTTTAGGAGCTTGTTTTACAAATTCAGTATAGTAGTTTCTTCCTGGTTTTGCACCATCACAACCTCCAACTAATAAAAAGTGTCTTATATCTCCACTTTTCACAGCATCTACTACTTTATCTTGTACAGATGAAACTGTACCTCTTGCAAAACCAGTAGTTAATGTATCTCCTCCATTGATACCAGTCATATGAACATCTTCTTTATATCCTCCAAGTTCAATAGATTTTTCTATTACGCTAGAAAAATCTTTGTCTTCATCGATATGAATCATACCTGGATAAGCAACTACTTCTGTAGTAAATACTCTATCTCTATAACTGTCTTTAACAGGCATTAAGCAGTTTGTTGTAAACAGTATTGGAGCAGGAATATTATCAAACTCTTTTTGTTGATTTTGCCATGCTGTACCAAAGTTTCCTTTTAGGTGTTTGTATTCTTTTAATTTTGGATATGCATGTGCTGGTAATAACTCTCCATGAGTATATATGTTTATTCCCTTATCTTTTGTTTGTTCTAATAATTTGTGTAAATCATAAAGGTCATGTCCTGTAACTACTATAAATGGTCCTTTCTCAATTTTCATAGGTACTTGAGTTGGTTCTGGTGTTCCATAAGTTTCAGTATTTGCTCTATCAAGTAATTCCATACATTTTAGATTTATTTCGCCAGTTTTCATAACCAATCCTAAAAGTTCATCAATAGCTAGATCCCCTCCAACAGCTATTAATCCTTCATAGAAAAATTCATTTACTTCTTTGTCTGTATAACCAAGTACCATTGCATGATATGCATAAGCAGCCATACCTCTTAGTCCAAATAGAATTAATGATTTCAATGAACGTACATCTTCATTATCGTTCCACAAGTTTTTCATATCATAGTTGTCATTTCTACTACAAGTGGTTGCACAATCTGAACATTTAGGTACAAGTTTATTTTTTTCTATCTCAGTTTTTTCAATTTGTCTTTCTATAGCTTCATCATCAAAACTCACATTTGTTATAGTAGTGAATAATCCCTCTATCATAACTTTATCTGTTTCATTTGTTGGTCTATTTTTATTTCCAATAGTTGCTCTTGAAAGACCAATTAATACTCCTGTAAGCTCATCTTGTAAGTTCGCTGTACCCCCCTTTTTACCACAAACTCCATTTATAGTACATCCTTTACCACCTGCTGTTTGCTCACATTGAAAACAAAACATATTCTCCATTTTTATTCCTCCCTTTTGATTTATTAAAATTTATTATATTTTTTATAATTAACTTATTTAAATTTCTCCATCCACAATTTTTCCATCTACAGAGATAGTGACTATTTGCCATGGTATCATCTTTCCACTATTTTGTAGAGCTGTCTTAACAGCATTTACTATACCACCACAACAAGGAACTTCCATACGTGTCACTACTATATTTTTAATATCATTCACCTTTAAAATCTCTGTAAGTTTTTCAGCATAATCTACTTCATCAAGTTTAGGACAACCAATTAATGTAACCTTGTTTTTCATAAATTTATTATGAAAATTTCCATATGCATATGCTGTACAGTCAGCTGCTATTAAAAGACTTGCATTTTTTAAATATGATGCATTAGCTGGTACAAGTTTTATTTGTACTGGCCACTGATTAAGCTGAGAACCTTGTACTTCAGCTACTACATTATTATTTGTCTTTTCAATATCTGAAACTGTTCTCTTTATAGATTTAGACTGAGAACCTGGACATCCACATGCTAAATTTGTCTTTTGTGCTTTCTTTGCTTCCATGTTTGCTTTTACTGCTGTTTCATCATACTCTGCTGCTTCTCTATATTCAAATGAAATCGCATTTGTTGGACAAGTTGGTAGACAATCTCCTAGACCATCACAATAATCATCTCTTAAAAGCTTTGCTTTTCCATTTACCATTCCTATAGCTTCTTCATGGCAAGCTTCAACACATAATCCACAACCATTACATTTTTTCTCATCGATTTTAATTATTTTTCTCATCATTTATATCACCTCATAAAATTTTTTTAATTTAAAATATTGATTTCTTAGATATTTATTTTTAAGACCTACATCTTTTTCTTTTAATTTTTTTGTAGTAGGATTTTTATATCTCCTTGCTTTTATAAATTTAGTATAGTACAATAAAAACAAATTATCGGTTGCATATGCAACAAGGAAGTGATTATTTGAAAAAAATTTTAGAAAAACATATAAATCTGCTAAAAAAAATCCCTCTCTTTGAAGGAATTAAAAATGATGAACTTGAAGCAATGTTGGACTGTCTAGGTGTTGTTGATAAGGTTTATTCAAAGGATAGCATAATATTTTCAGTTGGAAGTGAGGTTACTTCTATTGGTATTATGCTTAAAGGAAGTGCACATATAATAAAAGAAGATATTGAGGGTAATAGAAATATTGTAGCTGAACTCTTACCAGGAGATTTATTTGGAGAAGTATTTGCATGTACTAGACTACATAAAAGTAATGTCACAGTGACTACAACATCTTCTTGTGAAGTTTTATTTATAAAATTTAAAAGTGTAACTGGTATTTGTTCATCTACATGTGTATTTCATAATAGATTAATTGAGAACATGTTACAATTAATAGCTGAAAAAAATATTTTACTTCACAATAAAATAGAATTACTTTCTCGTAAAACGACTCGTGAAAAATTACTTATGTATTTTTCAAAACAAATAGAACAAACAGGTAGTCACAAATTTACAGTTCCTTTTTCAAGAAATGAAATGGCCGATTTTTTGTGTGTTGATAGGAGTTCTATGTCAAGAGAACTTGGTAAGATGAGAGATGAGGGTTTGTTATCTTTTAATAAAAATAATTTTGAAATCTTCTGTTTTCAAAATTAGGTAAGACATTTAAAATTACCTATTTCAAAATATATTATATTAATTAATTCAAGGTATAAATATTATATTTGAATCTTAAATTTATATTTTTTAAAAAAGTTAATAGATATCTAATTTATCTAAAATTAAGATATCTATTAACTATATATATTAATTGACTTTATAATTAGCTTATTTTTTTTGTAGTAATTGATGTTTTATCTACAAGCCAATCTTTTCCTTCCACTAACCTTGCAACTAACATTGATGTTACTGTATTTCCAGTTGTATTTAATATAGTATTAGGAATATCAGTTATAGTAGTTATAACTGTCAACAATGGAATTGCTTCCACTGGAAAACCAAAGATGCTAACCACGAGCATCTCACCAATAAGTCAGCCACCTGCTACAGGAGCCATAAATACTCCAACAACAAATACAGTTACAAATAATTGACCTATTGTTGCTGGATTTGCCATACCACTACCTAAAATACCTGATAAAAATGCAACTTTTATTATTACTGCTAAGACTGAGCCATCTTTATGTATATTTATTCCCAAAGGTATAACTGTTTCTGATATATCATCAGGAACTCCTATATTTTTACTAGCTTCTAAATTTGATGGTATACATGCTGAACTTGAAGAAGTAGCTAATGCTGTTGCTATTGGTTTTATAGCATTCTTCCAAAATTGTCTAAACCCTTGTTTTCCAGCAGATAAAAAAGCATATAAACTATAAAATAATAAGAAATACAGTGCTGCCGTTAGAGAATAAATTACAAACACTCTTACATATCCTTGAATTATTTTACTTCCAAGCTCTCCAATTATTGTAGCTGTATAACAACCTAGACCTATAGGAGCATAAAGCATGACTATACTTACCACTTTTAATATTGCTTCTGTTCCTTCTGATAAGAGCTTTCTTATAGTGTTTCCTCTATCCCCCATCATAGCTATTGCTGTTCCAACTAAAACTGCAAATATAACTAATTGTAATAAATTACTACTAGAAAATAAATCTCCAAAGTTTTTAACTGTAATACTTGATACTACTTGGTCTAATAATGTTCCTTTTGATTCTAAAGTTTCTGCATCTTGAGCCACCATTAAACTTTTTACACTCGATACATCTAATCCTTTAGATGGATTAAATAATAATGCAGATGTAATACCTAAAACTGCAATTACAAGTGTTGTTCCCATAAATACTATAGCTGTATTCTTCATTATCTTTCCAAAACGTTCCATGTTTTTTACACTAGCGACACCTGAAGAAACACTAAGAAATACTAATGGTACTACTATCATTAATAGAGCATTTATAAATAAATCCCCAAATGGTTTTAGTATTGAAGCTTTTGGACCAAGTACTAACCCTACTATCGCCCCTATTATGGTACATGATAAAAGTATAATTGATGACTTATAATTTTTTAAAAAGTCTCTCATTTATATTTTCCTTTCTAATATTTTATATTGTAAATTACCCAAAATTCTAAAAAAATTAAAGTAAATTATCTAATGCGCATTAATAATCTTTGTAATTTTCCCCAAAAGCTACTTTAGCAAATACTGGAATATATGTCAATTTCTATAGTTTTTTTGTATCTTTAATATTTTTTTAATAGTTTATATCTATATATAAATCTTAATAAAATTCTACTTTTAAAACTTTTTTTCTATGTTAATTTTAGCAAACTAAACAAGATAAAAAAATATATATAATATAGTTTGATTATTTTAAAGTTTAATACTTTATGCTTTAAGACAATGTTTTAGTATAGTGACTTTAATTACCACATTACATCATTTCATTAATATGCTATTGTAAATACAGATAATATTTTATCAAACATTGTTTTTTTATGTATTTAAATATTCTGTGATATTTTTAAAATAAAAATAGAAATAAGGTATATTTCCAATTTAAAATTAGATAATAAATCTAATAATAAAAAATACTCCTATTAAATTTATTATCTAACTTATAAATTTAATAGGAGTATTTTATGTATCTTAAAATAATTAACTTATACTTTTTTTAATTAGATACTTCTTCTTTCCTAATTATATTTAAAAATTTTGCAGTTCTTTCATTTTTAGGATTATTAAATATTTCATTAGGAGTTCCTTCTTCAGCTATTACACCATTATCCATAAATATAATTTTATCAGCAACTTCTTTTGCAAAATTTATTTCATGAGTTACAATAAGCATTGTTATTCCTTCTTTTGCAAGCGATTTTATAACACTTAATACTTCTCCAACAAGTTCTGGGTCAAGTGCAGATGTTGGCTCATCAAATAATATTACATTTGGATTTACTGCCATCGCTCTAGCTATACCTATCCTTTGTTGTTGACCTCCTGATAATTTTGATGGATAAAAATCTTTTCTATCTAACATACCTACTTTATCTATTAATTTTAAAGATATTTCTCTAGCTTCTTGTTTACTTTTTTTATGTACTACTATTAATGCCTCCATTACATTTTCTAGTGCTGTTTTATTTTTAAATAAGTTATAATTCTGAAATACCATAGATGTATGTTTTCTTAAATTTGCTATATCTTTTTTTGTTGCTTTTTCTACATCTACCCTTACATCTCCAATCATTATCTTTCCTTTTGTAGGCTCAACCAAATAATTTAAACATCTAAGTAGTGTTGATTTACCTGTCCCAGATGGACCAAGTATAGCTACTACTTCACTTTGATTTATCTCTAAATTTATACCTTTAAGAACTTCTGTACCTTTAAAACTTTTATGTAAATTTTCTACTTTTATCATTGTTATCCACCTTTTTTAATAAATATAATAAATAATATACTTGATATAAAAATTAACATGTCAGTATTAATTTTAAAAACAGACTAAATATTTTGATTCTGAGCTAAATATATTTTATAAATATACTCTAAAATTGACATAAATAATCTACTGCAAGCTGAGATAATAAGGAAGATGCTGTGCTCAAACATTTTTCATCTATATCAAACTTGTTGTTGTGCAATCTATAATTTATATTTTTTTCTTTATTACCTACACCTATATACATAAATAAACCTGGTTTCTCTTTCATATAAATAGCAAAATCCTCACCTGTCATTGCAGGAAAATCAATCATTTCAACATTTTCATCTCCAAGTATTTTGCAAGCACTTCTTCTTCCAAGCTCTATCATATTTTTATCATTTATGACAGCGTCTCCTCCTGCACTCTTTTCAAACTTGCAATCTGCTCCATGTGCTTTACATACGCTTCTTACTATGTTTTCTAGGATTTTACTTACTTCAATCACTTTTTCCTGACTTATTGCTCTAATAGTCCCTTGAAGTATACATATATCTGGTATTATATTTTTGGAAACACCAGAATTAAAAGAACAAACAGATACTACTACTGGTATAACTGGGTCAATCTTTCTTGAGACTATCTGTTGAATAGATGAATATACTGCATTTCCAACCGCAATTGGGTCTATACAATTATGAGGCTCTGCTCCATGTCCACCCTTACCAATTATTGTTATTTCAAAAGTATTAGTTGCTGCCATAGCACAATTTCTAGCTATTCCAATTTTTCCTGATTCAATAGTTGGCCAACAATGACCAGTAGCTAATGCATCCACACCTTCAAGTACATTTTCTTTAATTACAATATCAGAGCCTCCTTTTTCTTCACCAGGTTGAAATAGTAACTTTACATTTCCATTAAGTTCCTCTTTTATATGATTTAAAATCATTGCTGTTCCTAACAACCATGAAACATGTGCGTCATGCCCACAAGCATGCATATTATCATTTATTGATTTAAATTCTAACTCATTTTCCTCTTTTATTGGAAGGGCATCCATATCCGCTCTAAGTAGTATAGTTTTACCACTATTATTTTTTCCTTTTATAGTAGCTAATACTCCTGTACCAGCAACATCTATATACTCTATATTAAGTTTATCTAGTTCTTCTTTTATAAGTTTGGATGTTTTAAATTCTTTAAATGCCAACTCTGGATTACTATGTATCTGTCGTCTTATTTTTATGATTTTTTCTCTATCTTTTAATGCGATAGATTTTATTTTAGTTTCAATCATTTGCAATACCTCCATAACTTATTTTTATTTATAAATACTAATATAAATACATTATAATACACAGATAACTATAGATAAATTCACTAAATTTATCTATAGTTATCACGACTTTATATTCTAGTTTTGAAGTGCTTATTTTTGTATGTCAGCACTTACATCCATTCCAAACCATTTTTCAGATATTTTTTTCACAGTTCCATCTGCAAGCATTTCTTCTATTGCTTTGTTTACATCTGCTTTTATAGTCTTAGATTTTTCATCATTTTTCTTAAAGAAATATGCTATATTAGTAACTGATAGTTTGTCATCTAATACTCTCACCTTTATATTAGCTTTTTTTGCATCGCCTACAACAGTAAGTTCTGCATCAATCCATGCACTAACTCTTCCTAAATCTAAATCTTGGATACCATTAGTCCCATCACCATAAACCTTTTCTTCAAATAAATTATCTTTATTAACACTAGCAGCAACTTGTTGGCCTTGAGAACCTTCTGATATTGCTACAACTTTTCCTTTTAAATCTTCAAGTTTATTAATTTCATTGTTTCCATCTTTTACAGCTATACAAACAGAATCAGAACCATAAGGTATAGAAGCATCATATTTTTCTAATCTTTCTTTAGACATTCCAAAGAAGTTGGCTGCTACATCAACTTTACCAGAATCTAACATACCAAAGATAGAGCTAAAACCTGTTGGTTCCATTTTTATTTCATATCCACTTCTTTTACCAATTTCTTTCCACATATCAACTTCAAAACCTTTATGTTCACCATTATCAACGTAAGAATATGGGTCAGCTGAATTAGATGAAGCTACAGTTATAACTTTTTCATTCTTTGCTTCCTCTTTTTTTGAGCAACCAGTAGCCACAACTGTTAATGCTAAAACTGCTACTAAACATTTTATAACATTTCTTTTTATCATATCTCTTCTCCTCACACCATTTTTTATATAAAAATACTTTATATGTATTTTTTTAATATTCTAATAATCGCTTATCTTCTTTTCTAACTTTTTTTGTCCCCATCCTAAAGGAGTTATTATACACCAGTAAATTACCATAACTGCTCCATACACTTCAAAAAACTTAAAGCTCAGTGCTCCTTGTGATTTAGCAGCACCCATTATATCATTTACTCCAACAACAAAAGCTACAGAAGACCCTTTAATTAAATCTATAAAATTATTGAATAATGATGGCAATGCAACTCTTATAGCCTGTGGTATCACTATTCTTTTCATTGTTTGTAAGTTTGTTAGTCCCATTGCATATGATGCTTCTATCTGACCTTTATCAATTGAAAGTATGGATGCTCTTATAGTTTCAGACATATAAGCTCCCATATTCAAACTAAGTACTATAGAGGTTGCAAATACTGGGTCCATGTTTTTAACAAAATCACTCATATATGCCAGTCCAAAATATAGAAAGAATAATTGTGGCATAAGAGGTGTTCCTCTAAAGATAGATACATATACTTTACATATTTGATTCAATACTTTCACTTTGTAATAAGATGATAACGCTACTATTGTACCTATAATTAATGAAAATACTAATGAACTTATTGCTAAAATCACAGTTACATTGAATGATTTCATTATTATTGGAAATAATTCTAAAAAATATTTCATATTAAAAATCATAAAATAAGTCCCCCTCACTTAATGTTGTTTTTTGCAAACTTTTGTCACATGTTAAATTATAATAGAATTTTCCTTGTTTTACCAATAGGAAAAAACTATTTTATCAATGGATTATATAGACCCTTTTGATACTATACTTTTTTGATATTTAGACTACTAAATGTGTTTTTTTAATTTTAAATTTATTCACAAGAGGGAACATATTTATATAACCTATTTTCAAAGACTAAAATCTAGTATTCTTTTTCTATTATTTTTTCAGCCATTTAAATACCCCTTATTTATATACTACAAATATAATACAATTTTCTATTTATTATATTATACTTCGACTTTGAACAACATAAGTTTAATATGTTTTCCATTCTTTGTCCAATAGCAAAAAACTATCTCCAATAAGCATATTATAGTATCCAACTATATCCATAAAAAAACTACATTAAGTTTGTTATAATACAAACTCAATGTAGCTTTTCATAAAAAACATCTTATATTTAAGTATAATTTTTAATTTATTTATTAAATTTTAATGCTCCTGTAGGACATACCATTACACAAGGTGAATCCATACCACATTCATGTCTTTCAACACACCCATTACATTTATTTGCCTTGCCATCCTTGCCATAATTCAAAGCTCCATATTCACAAGCTTTTTCACAAAGTTTACATCCTATACAACTTTGGTTATCTAATACAACGAACCCACCTTCTTTTTTAAAGCAGTCTTTAGGGCATATATCCAAACATTTTGGCTCATCACAATGAATACATGCTAATGAAAAATATTCTATATTTACACCATCTTCCATTGTAAATACATGTCTAAAAAGTTCACCATTATCTATATTATTATCATTTTGGTCTATACAAGCAAGTAAACATGCTCCACATGCTGTACATAATTCTTTATTAAATTTAAATAAACTTTTCATTATATCCCTCCATCTGTCTATTCATCTTCTCAATCTTACATTTACAACTTCTATATGCAGGGAATCCACTATAAGGGTCAAAATTATCACAAATAATACTATTTACATCAGCCTCTCTGTATCCATGATACATATGTATATTTCTGTATAAGACTCTGTCAGTAACATTGATTTTTACATCCAAACTTCCTATCTTAGTGGTTATTTTTATATAATCTCCACTAATAACATCCAATTCTTTTGCATCTAAGCTAGAAATATCACAACTAGCTTCATTTTTTAATATTCTTGAAAGTTTAGTGTCATGAAGTCTTGAATGTAGTGCATTTGGAATTCTTGCTCCTGATGTCAATAGATGAGTATAATCATTATCTATATCGTCATTAAATCCTCTATATGTTGGTAGTGCATCTAATCCAGAATCTTTATATTTTTCAATAATTACAGATTTTAATTCAAACCTAGATGTACTAGTATCATATCCATCTCTTGTATATGAACCTACTATATATGGCTTAAAGTCTTTACATTTTAATGGTAAATCACTTTCTTTAAGCTTATCTACATCTACACATGTATCTTTGAACATGTGTCTTATACTTGCTTCATAACCTGCCTTTAATAAGTCATCCTCTATATCCATAACATTTGCTAAATCTGAAAGTATTTCTACATCTGATTTCGAATCATATAGTGTGTCGATAACCTTTTTAGTATATGTAATATATCCACCTGGATAACTCTTACATTCTTCTCTTTCAAAAGATGTACATGCAGGTAAAAGTATATCTGCATATTTTGATGCATCTGTCATAAACAAATCTATATTCACAAAAAAATCTACAGTATCTAATGCTTTGAACAGTCTACCAGAATTAGGAAACATTCTAGCATTTATTCCATGACAAAACAAAGCTCTTATTTCGTAAGGTGTTTTTTCTTCTATTTGTCTCGTTAAATCCATAGCCTGAAATTGAGTCACCATTTCATTCCATAGAGGAAACCTTTCTCCACCAATTCTTTCATTTATATTTTTAGGTAAAACTTCTTTTACAAACTCTTTTTCTAGTGCTTGAAATCCACCTAACTTACCAGCAAAGTAGTCTTGTTTTGGTATATTGCCACCTGTCCTGTCATAATTACCTGTTATAGCAGATAAAGACATCATTGCTCTGTAATTTTGGAATCCATTTTGATGATGAACGATTGGAGCTGCACTTTCATTTATGCAAAATGTACCTTGAGACAACATATCTACAGCTTTTATTATGTTATTCTTAGAAACACCTGTAATCTTACTTACAGTATCCAAATCAAATGATTTTACATATTCTTTATATTCATTAAATCCATATACATGTTTTTCTATGTATTCTTTAACTATTAAATCTCTTTGTATAAATAGATTTGCCATACCAAGAGCTAAAGCTCCATCAGTTCCAGGTTTAACTCTTAAATGTAAGTCTGCTACTTTTTGAGTTGTTGGTGTTATTCTAGGGTCTACAATTATAAATTTTAGACCTTTTTCTTTTAATTTTGTAAGATTTACACTATTTAAAAATTTAGAATAGTATGGATTAAATCCCCACCCTAAGTAAGTTTTTGCATTTTCCATATCTTGCATTGTAAAGTTTCTCCCAGTCGCAACATTTCCCGCCATCTGTGCTGATGTTGAGCATGAGCTAGATTCTGTACCATAATTAGGAGAACCAAATGAAGATGCAAACCTTTGTAAAAACGGTCTATACCACTTCCCATAACCTGTAAAAAAGGCTACATGTTTTGCCCCATATTCACTTTTTATTTTATTTAATCTCTCTCCTATTTCACTATAAGCCTCTTCCCATGATATTGGCTTAAACTTACCTTCACCTCTTTTACCAATTCTCTTTAGTGGTGTCTTTATTCTATCTTCTCTATAGATATACTCTCTATTACAAAGACCTTTTGTACATAGCAATCCTTTGTTCATTGGATGTTCTTTTGTACCTTCTATTTTTATTATTTTACCATCTTTAACATATGCATCAATTCCACAATGTATCCCTGGAGAACAAATATCGCACAAAGTTCTCTTTATTTCTATGCCAGTTTCTTCACATGGTATCTTAGCTTTAAGCAAATTACAATTATTCATATCTACTCTCTCCTTTCCTAATAATAAATATAATTATTAAACTTATTATACATTCTTTTTATTCAAATATCATATTTTAAATCTTATATATTATAATATCAAGAATACTTTAATAATAAAGCTTTATATTTTTAATATTTATTTAAATAATTATTTTTCATTCATAGTGTATAAGATAATAAGATAAAAATCTAATAGTAAATTGTTATTTACATATATCTTGTGATAGATAAAAGCTATTTATATATACTTTGATTTAAGCTACAGATTTAGAGTGTAAATTAAATGCATTTAGATTATAATATATACAGTGAGGTAAGGTGAATAAAATGAAAATAGATATGATATATAAATTAATAAAAAGAAATACAGAGCCATCAAGGTGGTCAAGAGGTGTAAAATACTACACTAATCATTTGGTTGATTATATAGATATAGATATTGATGACCTACAAAATAATCTA
Organism: Clostridioides difficile; assembly: GCA_012955965.1. Lineage (GTDB taxonomy): Bacteria > Bacillota > Clostridia > Peptostreptococcales > Peptostreptococcaceae > Clostridioides > Clostridioides difficile_G. Next base: position 116,185 of record JABBZI010000003.1, on the reverse strand, counting down.
CTGACATTTCGTGGTGGAGTCAATTCTGAAGATAATTATAGCTTTTATTTTAGTTCAATAACTATAGATATAAGACACTTTAAGATAATTGAAAATGATTGTAGTTGTGCTGATTGTCAATCAAAGGGTGTAAATCAGAGAATTTTCATATGTAAACATATAGTTGCTATTGTTATAAAAAGCTTAAAACAAATAAAAAATAAAAAAGATGTTCCTCCTATTTTAATAGATATACTGGGCGATAATAAGGATAAAACTTCTAACACTAATTCTAAAACTGACTTAGACTTAAGTAAACAACTGCTTTCTTTTTTAGATAATACTAAAAGAGAAAGAGTTAATTTAGATGTATTAATAAATGTTGATTCAAATAAAGCAGTTGCCGAATTTAAAATTGGAATTGATAAAATGTATATTCTAAAAAATATTACTGAATTTGCATATTCAAAACTTAATGGATATGAATTAGATTTTGGAAAAAAATTTATTTATAATCCCAGCATTCATTATTTTGCTGATGAAGATGAAAAATTGGTAGATATTATAGAAGAATATGGTACAAATCTTTCATACAATTTTTCTTCATCATATTCAAAGAAGTTTATGGAGATAAATGCAAGTTCTTTAAAACAGTTTTTAAATGCTATTAAATACAAAGATTTTACACTTATTTTTTCTAAAAAAGAATACCATCCAAAGATATTAAATGATACCTTGCCAGTAACGTTTAATTTTAAAAATATAGAAGATAAAATAGTCTTATCTTCTCAAGATTCATTACCTGTTCCACTTACCAAAAAAAATGATGTACTTTTATATGATGATAATATCTACTTGCTATCACATAAAAAAGCTCATGATTATTCAAAAATCTATCAAGTATTATCAAAATCTAAAGAATTAAAGTTTGACAAAGAGGATTCTAAAGATGTTTTAGGACTATTAGTACCTAGATTAAAATCTATATCTCAAGAAGTTTATTTAGATGATAATATAACAAATAACATAACAAATGATTTTAAAGCTGAATTCTACTTTGATATGATTGATGGAAACATATGTTGTGACATAAAGTATATATATGACAATGAAGAAAAAAAATTTATACTTCCCAATACACAAAAAGAAGCTAAAATTGAAAATAAAATAACTTCTTCGCAATTTGTAAAAGAAAATAACAGTTATCTATTCAAAGGAAGTGATTATGACCTATTTACATTTTTAGACTCACAATTAGAATCTTTAAAAGAATTTGGAGATATATACTATTCTGAGAAGTTTAAATTGAAAAAGATATACAATTCTTCATCAATTCAAGCTTCAATTAATCAAACTAATCAAAATTATTTAGAATTTAATTTTAATATATCTGATATAAATCCAAAAGAGTACAAATCTATTCTGAAAGCTTTTCAAGAAAAACGTACTTTTTATAAGCTTAAAGATGGGAACTTTATAGATTTATCAGAAAGAGAAACACAAGACTTTTTTGAATTAGTTGAAAATCTAGATATAATAGATAAATCAAAAAATAATAAAATTCATAATAACAAAGCTCTATATATAAATGATATGATAAAAGGTAAAAATTTAAAATTTATAGATGGCAAAAAGGAATTAGATAGTATTTGTGAAAAATTCAGAAATTTTGATAGTATAAATTTAGATATTCCAAACAATTTAAAAGCAGAACTTCGTGACTATCAAGTAAATGGTTTTAACTGGTTTAAAGTTTTAGATTATTATAAATTTGGTGGTATATTAGCTGATGAAATGGGTCTTGGTAAAACAATACAGACTATTACATTTTTATTATCATTATCCAATAAAAAGAGTCTTATTGTTACACCCACATCTCTTATTTATAATTGGAAAAATGAATTTGAAAAATTTTCTCCAGACATAAAAGTTTTATTGATACATGGAAGTAAAAGAGATAGAGAAAAGTGCTTTATGGAGTTAGAAAATTTCGATGTAATACTTACAACATATGGAACTCTTAGAAATGATTTAGAAAAATATAGTGAAATAAGGTTTGATTATTGTATCATAGATGAAGCTCAAAATATTAAAAATCCAGTAGCTTTAGTAACAGAATCTGTAAAAAGTATAAATGCAGAAAATAAATTTGCACTTACTGGAACTCCTATGGAAAATAATTTGCTAGAATTATGGTCTATATTTGATTTTATAATGCCTGGTTATTTATATAGTAAAACAAAATTTCAAGAGTTATTTATAAATAAAGAAGATAATGTTAAAAATTTAAAAAAACTTATAAAACCTTTTATTCTAAGAAGAAGTAAAAAACAAGTCATGAAAGAGCTTCCAGATAAAATCGAGAAAAACTTTTTTGTCGAGTTGAATAAAGAACAGAAAAAGATATATAGTGTATATGCAAAAGATATACAAGATAAAATAAAAGATAAAAATCTAAAAAAAGATAAAATAGTTATCTTTTCTTACTTAACAAAGCTAAGACAACTTTGTTTAGACCCAAGTATAGTGGTAAAAGATTACAATAAAAAAAGTTCAAAAATTGAAACATGTTTAGAAATACTTAGAGACAGTATAAATGAAAATCATAAAATATTACTATTTTCACAATTTACCTCTGTACTTAAAAACATAAGTAAAGAACTTGATAAGTACAAAATTGAATATCATTATATAGATGGTAAGACTAATGCTAAAGAAAGACTTGAACTTGTAGATGAGTTTAATAATAGTCTGGATAAAAAAGTTTTTTTAATATCTCTAAAAGCAGGAGGAACTGGTTTAAACCTTACATCTGCTGATATGGTAATTCACTTTGACCCATGGTGGAATCCATCAGTAGAAAATCAAGCTAGTGATAGAGCCCATAGATTTGGTCAGAAAAACTCAGTACAAGTTATAAAGTTAATTGCTAAAGGGACTATAGAAGAAAAAATAATAAAATTACAGGAAAGTAAAAAAGAACTTATAAACCAATTTATAAATGGAGAATTAGCCAATGAAGGTGTATTGAAAAGTTTGTCTGATGATGAGATAATAGATTTATTTAATTAAAGTATTTAAGACTATTACACACAATCATATTCTTGCAATTTAAATGGATTTATAGCACTAACAATTTAAAATTATTGGTGCTATAAATCTTATTTTTTATATAACTCCTATCTAAATTTATACAAATAAATTTAATCCAGAATCTTCAGTGGCTCCTAGATATGAAGCTACTCCTCCTAAGTCAACACCATCTATAAATTCTTCTGCCTTTATTCCCATCAAATCCATACTCATTGTACATGCTACTACCTTAACACCCATATCCATGGCATTTTTTATTAAGGTATCTAAATCATCAACATTATGCTTTTTCATTATTTGATTTATCATCTTAGGTCCTATTCCACCCATATTCATCTGAGATAGTGGTAATTTACCTGTGTGAGATGGCAACATAACATCAAACATTTTTTCCATAGCATCTTTTGATACACTTGGTTTATCTTTTCTCTTTAATATATTAAGCCCCCAAAATGTAAAGAACATGGTTACTTCTTTCCCCATTGATGCAGCACCAGTTGCAATTATAAATGATGCTATGGCCTTGTCTAAATCTCCACTAAACACCACTAAAGTTGCTCCATCTTTTTTACTTGTACCCGCACTACTTGATGGATTCATATTTAATACAGTACTCCCTTTTTTAATATATGCTGTAAATGCTTTTTTAGATTTATTAAATTCGATTTTTACTAAAGTATTTCTTGTTTTTTTACACCAAGACTCTATATCCTTACTAAATCCAGGATCACTTGCTCTTACTTCTAATAACTGTCCTTCTTCCATTTTATTTATTTCTTTAAATACTCTTCTTATTGGTCCTGGGCATTGAAGTCCACATGCATCTAATGTAACATCAATATTTATTTCCATATCTAGATGCTCTCCAATTATATCAGATTCCTTATTATTTACAACCATACTATTATTTTTATTCTGCTTATTCATACTTTCTTCTGCCCTTTTTACAGACATATAAGTTTTTATTCCACCATCTATATTTATACATTTAATTCCATGTTGTTCAAGTATTCTACAAGCAAGATATCCTCTAAGCCCAACTTGACAAGTAACATATATTTTTTTATTTTTAGGTATTTCATTTAATCTATCTCTTAATTGACCTAATGGTATGTGTATAGAGTTTGGTATTTCTCCAGTACTCAATTCAAAGGATTCTCTTACATCTATTATAACACCATCATCTGCTATTATATTATCAACTTCATTCCACTGTACTATTTTTACTGTATCTTCTATAATATTTGATGCATAATACCCTAGCATGTTCACAGGGTCTTTAGCTGAATTATATGGTGGTGCATAACATGTTTCTATATCTGGTAAATCAAATACAGTAAGCCCTCCCTTTATTGCTGTAGCTAATACGTCTATACGCTTATCAACACCATCCATTCCCACTCCTTGTGCTCCAAATATTACTCCTGTTCGAGTATCAAAAATCATCTTAATAGATATTGGAAATGCACCTGGATAATATCCAGCATGAGAGCCTGGATGTATATGAATAGCTTTATAATTTATACCTAGTCTTTTTAGTATTTTTTCATTATTTCCAGTAGTTGCAACTGTATAATCAAATACTTTAGCTACTGATGAACCTAAAGTTCCTTTATAGGATACATCTCTTCCACATATATTATCTGCTACTAATCTCCCTTGTCTATTCGCTGGCCATGCCAGTGGTATCATTGTAGGTTTTTTATTTACAAAATCAGTTACCTCCACTGCATCCCCAAGGGCATATATACTGTCATCTGACGTTTTCATATGCTTATTAACTACTATAGCTCCTCTTTCATTCAATTTAATCCTTGCTTCTTTTGCTATAGTTGTTTCTGGTTTAACTCCAATAGAAAGTATAATCATATCTGTTTCTATTTCTTTGCCACTCGATAGTATTACTTTCTTTCCATTGTTATCAAAGGAATTAACTCCATCACTTAAAATCAATTCAACACCTTTGTCTATTAAATGCTCATGTATAATACTTGCCATCTCTATATCTAATGGAGCCATAACTTGTTCACTAGCTTCTACTAAGGTAATTTTAATACCTCTATCATGAAGGTTTTCTGCCATTTCAAGACCAATAAATCCTCCCCCTATAACAACTACATGTTTTGGTTTGTTATTATCCACATATGTTTTTATTTTGTCTGCATCTGGTATATTTCTTATCGTAAATAAGTTTTCAGATTCATTTATTCCTGGAATAGTAGGTTTTATTGGTTTTGCTCCTGGTGAAAGTACTAATATATCATAATCTTCTTCATAGATTTCACCTGTTTTGTGATTTTTTACACTTACTTTTTTATTTTCTTTATTTATTTTTATAACTTCACTTAAATTTCTTATATCTAAGTTAAACTTTGAACTCATTGCTTCTACAGTTTGAACTATTAGTTTTTCTCTTTCTCCTATAGTGCCACCTATATAATATGGAAGACCACAATTTGCAAATGATATATATTCGCCCTTTTCAAACATAATGATTTGAGCATTTTCATCTAAACGTCTTAATCTTGCAGCAGTTGATGCCCCTCCTGCTACTCCACCTACTATAATAATTTTTTTACTCATAAAATTATCTCCTTTTCTGTATATTATATATTTGAATTTTATTGATATTTTATTAACATAAGCTTATTTTACTATAAAATTATTTTTTGTTCTGTAACTTAGTCACATATATTTGTATTTTTTTAGTTTATAGCAAAAAACATCAGTTATTATAAAATATATTAATAATAAGGAGAATACAGTATGAGTTTTTTTCAGAACTTTCAAAGGCAGTAATCATGAAAATTATCTAAAAATTGATTCAATAGTGTTTTATAATTTAAAATGAGAAATATTTAGTTATGTATTTTTACCAAACTATTGCAATATTGAATGGTTAAGTTTATCTCAACTGTTGGATATGAATTTACTATCATGAGAAAAAGGAAATGCTATGCATGAAATTTTTGAATTAGCTATAATCTTACAAGGATACTTTATAAATTTTATAAAATAATCAAGTATCCTTTATAAAGACAGTATCTATTACTTTTTATAATTATTCTTCCAGTATTACTAATTTATTCTTAGCATGTAAGATTTTATAGACTCTCTCTCAAAAAATCTTTCGCTATTTTTGATAAAAGAAGAGCATTTGATAATATAGCAGGATGCCCACCTTTATCAAACACGTGCATTTTACCATTTTTAATTTTTTCAAGAATTGATGAAAAAGTATTTTCAAAAAAATCAGGAGATACTAAAGATACAAACTCATCTTCTCTACTACCTGTTAAAAGTACATCTGGCTGCATAGTTTCTAGAGGTTTATGAAAAAATTTACCTATAGTTTTATAGTGTTCAAAAATAGCTTCTGTATCGTTATCTACAACTTTCTCCCAGTTTTCACCTTGATTATAAATATAAAAAGCTTTTGCACCAGCATCTTGTTTTGATTCTTCACGCTCTATCTTCACATTTTCTACAAATGATTCCAAAGGAACTTCTCCTTCAAAGCTATCTGCTATTACTTTATTAACTAAGTCAGGTCTTTCAAGGGCAACATTTAACGCTACGAGAGCACCTCCACTACTACCAATTATATTTACCTTTTTATAATTCATTTTTTCTAAAAAACATATAACCTGCATAGCCTCATCAAACCATAAATCCACAGATAATTTATCTACCATTTGAGATTGACCATGACCTACAAAATCTATTAATATTACCTTATATTCATCTTTGTAAAAATCAACTACTTCATTAAACATCTTAGAAGATGCAGTATTACCATGTAAAAAAAGCAATGGTATACCATCTCCTATTTCATTATAGTAGCATTTCTTGTCATTATAAGTAAAGTATGCCATACATTCCCTCCTCCTATATATTTATAACTTATATTCACAGTGACTATTGTTATAAACACTTAAAATTATTATAGCTTACATTCTAAAGTTTTGTAACTTAATAGTTTTTTAAAAATATAAAATTATTTTATTTTATTAAAATTTAATTCACAATCTTAACCTTACTTATCTCATATCTCTCTTTACCTTAACCATCTTTTTCTTTATAGGTATTTCCTTATATTTTTTTGATATTAAATCACCTTTATAATTTAATATATCTACATATGAACACAAATCTTGAACTTCTATTACACCTATATCATCATTAGTGATTTCTTTTAGGTTACTAAATGCCCCAACTATGTCTAAAACTCTTATTTTTTTCTTTTTCCCAGCATTTAAATATAATCTTACTACTTCATCTTCTAAATTTATCTTTGTCTCTTTGCATTTTTGATAACTTTTACTGACTTTCTTTCTTTTTAATACTTCTTTTAAAAGGTCTTTTGAATATTCATCAAACAATCTTTTACCTAATATAATTTTGTTTTTCTCTACTGTAGGCATTTCATATATTTTATACCCTATATATTCTTCTATACCTTCTATATACCTTTCATCTCTTGTATCTACTATAGTAATAGCCTTTCCACTACTTCCTTTTCTTCCAGTTCTCCCAATTCTATGTATGTAGTTTTCCTTATCATAAGGTACATCATAGTTTACAACTAAAGAAATATCATCGATATGTATTCCTCTAGATGCTACATCACTGCTAACTAACACATTAAACTTTAAATCTTTAAAATCTTTAATTACAAAGATTCTTTTTTCTTGTGATAAATCAGCATGTAACTGCCTTACCAAAAAGCCATCTTTACTCATTTTATTATATAATCTAGATACTTTTTCTCTAGTATTACAAAAAATTATTACACTCTTTGGATTTTCGCTATATATTAACTCTTTTAAAATTATATATTTATCCGTTTCATTTACTTTTATTATTCTATCCTCTATTTGTTTTACTTTCTCGTTGTTTGTATATTCATTTTCATCTATATTTATAATGTCATAGTTTGACATATATTTTTCACATATATACTTTATCTCTTCGTTCATTGTAGCTGAAAAGAGTCCTATTATTTTCTCTTTGGGCAAACTTGATAATATTTTTTCCATTTGCTCAACAAAACCTTTATTAAACATTTTATCAGCTTCATCTATTACTAAATACTTTATATTTTCTAACTTAATAGTACCTTTATTTATATGGTCAATTATTCTGCCTGGAGTGGCTACAACAATATGAACCCTTTGCTTTAATTCTGATATTTGTTCTTTTATAGATTGTTTACCAAAGATAGCACTACATCTTACTTTCTTTAATCTCCCTATTCCTGACATCTCCTCTTTCACCTGTAAGGCTAATTCTCTTGTTGGAACCACTATAAGTGCTTGAATATTATTATACTCTACATCTACATTCTCACATATAGGTATTGCAAAACTTGCTGTTTTTCCACTTCCTGTTTTTGATTTAACTGCTATGTTTTGATTATTTAATAATTTTGGAATAACCTCTATTTGTACTCTAGAAGGTATATTATATTCTAAATTTTTCAATGACTTAAGTATCTTTTCATTTAACTTAAATTTTTCAAATGTATATTTCATATATTACCACCTTGTTATATTTATCTTATCTCTTATATTTTTCTACATTATATTATTATAATACAAGGTTGTAACATTTTTATATTATTTATTATAATTAAATAAAATAGATGTTATATAAAGTTATAGTTTAGTTCTAAATAAATTATAACTTTATATTTAAATACCCCTTGAATATATTGATAAATCAATACTTTCAAGGGGTATCTCTTGTCGATAACTGAACTAATGTATCTTTTGCAAGTTTAAATTATACTAATATATTATGTTTTAGTTTGCATCTAAAATTAAAAGGTATTAATCAACACCTAAATCTCCATAATCTCACATACTTATATCTTTATTTAATATACCTTCTGTAATTAATCGTGCTATATAATCATAACCTGCTTCATTGGCTTTATTACAATCATTCGCATTATCACAGAAAAAACTTTCAATCTGTATTGCAACTGGATTTGTGTTTCTTAATATATATAAATTTTCTCTTTTTTTAGCTCCTCTATTTTCAAATAATTCTCCAAGTTTATTAGATACTCTTTTAGCGTATTCTAATCCTTCATTACCATAATAAAGCACTTCTGTACCAAATTTTGTTCCATCGCTTTTATTTAAATGTAGTTCTACTAACAAATCGTATTTGCCACTATTTACCTTTGGTACTCTATAGAAAAATTCTTCTCTTTCTGACATGAAATGCCTTTCTGGACAAACTATTACATCTACTGTATTACCTTGACTTATAAGCATCTCAGCTAACATAGGAGCTAATTTTTTGTTATAATTGTATTCATCAACTATGCCACATACACCTGTACTTTTACTACCCTTTAGTATACTATGACCTACTGTTATGCATATTTTCATTTACTTTTTTCACCTTCTTTTAAGCCAATTTTTATATAATAGTAATATAATTTTAAAGTTATTACTAATAATAATATATTAATTGAAGAAGGCAAAAGTTCTCCACGATTATCATTTTTTTAACATATTTGTCTTATTTTATCATAAATCTACACTTTTAAAATATTATAAGTATATTTATTATTTAGAATCACTTAAAATTAGGAATTTATATTAATTATTTGTATATACAATATATATATATCAATATCTATGTTTTTTAATAAAATGCCAGTTTAATAAATTTAAATTTTAGCTTTGAAGAGTTAATAATACAATAAAAGTGATGTATTCATAAATAATTCATCTGTATTTAACTCGTTTATAGATGTATGTTCAATTTTTATATTTATATTTTTCATATCCTCATAAACAATTCCAACTGGTGAACAAATAAAACAAGAAAACCCAAAAGTCTTTATTATCTTTTTTACTTTATTCTCATTAAAATTCGTTTGTTTCTTACAATCACTTATATTTTCATTATTATTTTGTAAATCATTATCAAAACATTTTTCTTTCTGAATATTATCAGGCTTGTTTACTGTTTTAAACTTACTCCTATTTCTACAACTATAATCCATTTCAAATTCTATACTACCAAAAACTATTAAATTGCATAGTTTTAAATCTTTTCCTTTGTTTGTGGGATTTTTCATAGGTTTAACATCAAGTATCTTACTATTTATGTTTACTTCTAATATATCTTTTAGGTCTTTAGGCATCTTTAGAGTATTACTTATATTCAACTGCTTAAATACAGTTTTATCTATATTGGTATAAACACTATTACTTTCTACTGATATTCTTGTTGGAAATTTATCTAAATTACACTTATAATAATAGTATATATTAGCATTATTCTTTATAACTCTATATGCTGAATTTGGTAAAACTACACTTTTAAAAGATATTATTTTTTTACAATTGCCATCTATTTTTCCTATGTAAAAACCTTGTTGTGGATCTAATCCACATTTTATAATACCATTAACTTTTACAGTGTTATTTATAAATTCTATATATTTAGAAATATAATCTTTAAAAAATATATTTCCTGTTTTATATCTACTCCTATTTGTAACAATAACTGTATAGGTCAAAATATCAAATACAGATGCACATTTTTTATCAACATATTTTTCTACTTTTAAAATACTTCCTCTTATATCATTTGAAAAAACATCATTAAAAGTAGTTTTAGTTACTCTCATTGCATCCACCTTTCTATAATTTAAAGATTACTCTATTTTAGAACTATTTTCATAACTTATAATTGCAGTCACACTAATGAATAAATTATTATCATTTAAAATAGATGATGTCATATCTTGTATAAGATACTTTAAATTAATTTGCTCTTTATTTTCTATTCTTCTGGGAATTTGTATAAATGTGCTAAAGGGTATTTTCAATTTAAGTATATTTCTCTTATTAGAGCTTCTATTTCTCTTATTACCTACATAATCTAGTATCACATCAGTATCCATATCACCAACTAAAATTAATTTTTTGCCTGTCATTTGCTCATTTTCTAATGATACACACTCCATAGTATCAACAAGACTGATATTATGAATATTCATATTACAAACAGATGTCTCCAATGAATCTACTATGGATTTTTTAGAGGCTAGCTTAAAATTTTTATATGTATTAAATTGAGATAAATAAAAAGCATTTTCTAGTCTTTCACATCTTTCAAAATTATAGATTACCTTATTATTTTCATACATAATCACATCAATCTCCCTATATCTATATATTAATACTATTCATAAAAACTCTTACAAATTACCCATTTTTGATTATTCACCATCTAGCTCTTATCCTTTTTAAGACATAATAATCTTTGACATGTCTTATTCTATATTAACAACAAAAATCTGTCTTAAAACTTTTCATTGAATATATCCTATTGACTTTTTAAATATAGTCTATTATAATTGTAAATAGACCGACGGTCAGTCATGAAAAGAGAGGTGTTCTATAAATGCAAAATTTAGATAAAATAAATAATTCTTTTAACAAAAACTTTAACCTTATGGTACTTGGTCAAATTATATCTATACTGGGTTCATCATTATTAAGATTTGGTCTTTCTACTTACATTTTAGATATAACAGGTCGTGCAGATATATTTGCAACTTTATATGCAATATCAAATATTCCACTTCTATTATCCCCAATTGGTGGTGCAATAGCTGATAGATTTAATCGTAGAAATCTAATGGTTATATTTGATTTTATGAGTTCTATAATTATCTTCATTTTTATCTTCCTTTTTTCTACTTTAAATGATTCTATTGTATTAATTGGAATTGTTATGATACTCCTATCCATTATTAGCTGTATGTATCAACCTACTGTACAGGCGAGCATACCTTTAATAGTAAATGAAAAAGATTTAGAACAAGCAAATGGAATTGTAAATGGAATAGGTGCACTTTCAGGTATGTTTGCCCCTGTACTTGGGGGACTTTTATATGGTCTTATTGGAATCAAGATGCTTCTTATTATAAGTTGCCTTGCATTTTTCCTATCAGCAGTAATGGAGATGTTTATTTATATCCCATTTAATAAAAGAGAATTTAATGGAGATATAATAATGACCATAGTTAGTGACATGAAAAAAGGATTCTCTTATGTTATAAAGAAACCTTATATTAGCAAAGCTATGATTCTGGCAGCTTCTTTAAATTTATTTTTAACTCCATTTTTACTTGTAGGAATACAATATATTTTACGTGTAACAATGCACAGTAGTAATAATATGTATGGCATAGGAATAGGAATTATCGAATTTAGTAGTGTTTTAGGTGCACTTTCAATAGGTTTATTTGCAAAAAAAATGAAGATGAATACATTATATCGCTGGTTAATGTTAATTAGCATTCTAATGATTCCAATGGCTATTTCAATTTCACCTTCAATGCTCAAGCTAGGATATTATCCTTCTTTTATATTATTATTTATTTGCATCATACCTATAGCTATGTCCATGACAATTATTACTGTATTTGTCCTAACTATTGTTCAAAAACAAACACCTAATGAATTATTGGGAAAGGTAATGGCCACTATTACAGCTGTATCACAATGTGTTGCTCCAGTAGGTCAAATTATGCATGGTAAATTATTTGAAGTTTTTAGCCTTAAAGTTTATATACCTATAATATGTATGTTTATTATTATGCTATTAATTTCAATTTTGGCTAAGTATCTATATAGGAATGAAGTATCATAATACAGGCAAAAATATCTATTTTTATATTCTCTCAAATATATTTTTTAAGGTCAAATGGCCAGACTGATTCTTATTTCAGTCTAGCCATTTGACATAATGCTTATTTATTTTCATTAAATCTATTGTTCTGGTTTATATACAACTTTATTATCATCATCATATATTATCAAAGAATTTGCTTTTATAACTTCATCATCATACTTAACATCCTTTTGAGAAAAATTAGCTATTACTTTTAAATGTTCTCCATACTCAGTCATTTGAACTAATCTATCCTCAGAAATAAATTTAAAATCTGTCATTTCTCTTTTTATAGCCTTCTTATTAAATTCTGACCATACTTTATTATGTGAGATTATTTCATCTTTGTGTTTTTCCCATTCAGTTCTATCTATATAATACATAGGTGGCGTATTATACAAGACTTCTCTCATCATTCTACTTCCAACTTCATCTTTGATTTTGAAGGTTCCCCATAACCACTGATGAGAAGATACAACAGAATCATTATAAACTAACCTAAATAATGGTAGAGAGTAAGTTGGGTCTATAAATATTTTTTTATATTTTTCTTTTACAGGTATCTGCTTTGAAAATACTTCTGGGACTCCTCCTGTTGGAGAATAGTATCTACCAACATAATACTCACTGTCTTTATTCTTACTCATGTCTTTATCAACCCAAGCAAATGCTGGTGTTTCAAGACCATGTGCCAATGCTATAGTAGTGCTTGAAAAATCATTTCCACCTTCTGAACCTATAACCATATTTGCATTATCTCTTATATATGACATCCTTTCAAGTCTAGCCTTTAAGTCTTGTGCTTGAGTTGTTATGTGATTTGGAGAATAATCATCATAAATTTCACCTGTAGCATCACAATCTATAAACCAAGAATTAAATTTATATCCTTCATCTAATATACTTTGTACTCTCTCTTTCACACTTGGTAAAGACAATGTAGGATTTAATTTTCTTCCTTCGCCTTGAAATCCAGTTTCTTTTTCGCCTTTTTTATTTTCTATAGTAGCATTTTCATATAGAGATTTATCCTTAAATGATGCCGTACTCCATTTTTCTTCACCTGGCTTGTGTATAGAATGATATGAATCATATGGCCCCACTAGATACCCTAAATCGTTAGCTCTCTTAACCATTTTTGGAGATACATAACCTTCTTTCATATCATCAAAACCTATCCAGGCATTTTTAATACCAGATTTATTGATGTCATTAATCACATCAACGGTATTATACTTTGCCCACGTAGCAACATTATTCACACTATTGCCTAGTTTTGATTTTAGTAATATCTTGTTAAATTCTATAAGTTCTACTCTATTTAATTTAGATATACCTTTGTCCAATACTTTTCTTATATCTTCATCATTACTATTAAAGACTTTGTCATTATAAAAAGTATTCATCTGCATAACCTCATTAAATGCTTGAACTATTTGATTCTTTTGATATTTATCTATATAATCTTGAGTTTTTATTTGATTAGTCACTTCTATAAATTCACTATCATCAGACTTCATACTTAAAAGTTCTTTCATCCAATTAATCAAGTCATCTGATAAATTTTCTTTTAATTTATTCCATTTAATATCATTTATTGTGATTATAGATTTATCTCCAAAATAAATTTGTGGTGCTCCATAGAGTTTTTCAATATTTTTATTTTTCTTAGATTTTTCTTCTAGTGTTTTAAACTCACCTTTATCAACTATATAATTTTTATAAGTTTTTGCTACATCTGTAATATTTTTATTAGTCAAATACACTTTAAAACCATACTCTTTGTTTGTATTGATACTTGGATATTCATGTTTAAATGTAAAATTAATCTTATCTTTAGAACCAAATTCAATTTCATTGTTGAATTCATTTTCAATAATATAAAGCACAGAATATTTTGCTTTATTTACTGCAAAGAATTGCATTGAAAAAGATTCTATAATATTATAAGTCGACTCGTTTAAATGTTCTTTCCAGTACTTATCATTGCTTGGTATAAACTTACCTTCATAAAGTGGTAGTACATAACTTTCGCCTTCAACTTTAGGCCAATTAAAACTAGCTTCTTTTTCTGAGTTAGATTTAATGCTTACATCTAAATAATTGTCCTCTTTTTTTATATTTATGTCTATGCTTTCATCAGGATATGTCCATGATGCTTCTGTTCTTGTCTTTTTGAAATTTGATACCTTTCTTTCTTCTAATGGTTCAGATATATTTTCTTTTGAACCATCAGATTCAACTGATACCTCAAAGGTTTCAGGTTTCACTTCAAAACTAAAATCCAAATTTTTAACACTGTACATGGATGATTTGCTATTAGCTACCTCACCACTACTACATCCAGTAATAGTAGTTACAACAACCATGCAACTTATAAATATCGAGACTATTTTTTTCATAAAAGCCACCTCCTCGATAAATATAACATCCTTATGTTACGTCAAAGTTACATTTTGCTTTGAATTTCACTATCTATTAATTGAAGATTATATTGTTGAATTAGTTCTATTAAACGGTCTGCATAGATGCTCTTTCCATTTTCATCTTTTGCAGTACTATAACCTGCTTTTTCTAATGCTTTAGCTTGATATATATACGTTTTTGCATCAAATACACCATTAGCTTTGTATCTTTTATTTGTAGCCAAAAATTTCGCATGGTCTTTTATAGACTCATTTTTATCATCATATATTCTAAATTTATCATCTATAATTGTGTCTAAATGTTCTTTTGTTTCTAAAGTCACTGATTTACCTTTCCAAGAAGCATCCGCCTTTATACCAAATAGATTATTATGTTGTTTTGCTAAAGTTGATTTTCCCCAGCTAGATTCGATTATAGCTTGCGCAATAGTTATAGATGGAAGTATTTTATAATCTTCGTAATTTTGTATAGCTTCTGCTTTAATTTCGTTTATGAACTTCATATACTGTGTATCAGACTTCAATCTTTCTGGCTTTATTCCATAATCCTTAAGTTCGTCAATATAATTATCAACCAATCTTTTTTGTTTATTACTAAATTCTAATTCATCCAAAACATTACTTAATTTATTTATTTTATTATTTTCAGAAAAATTTTTAACAAACAAATCTGATACTTCTTTTATTTGTGAGTCTTTAACTTCTTTTAAGTTATTTTTATTCAATACAGCAACAATTGAAGCTACATACTTCCAGTTAACTTGTACATTATTTTCACTTGCCAAATCAGCATATTTTATATACTTACTGACCTCTATATCCTCTTTGTTTATCTCTCTAGTGAAATACTCTTTTACTCCTACACCTATTAAAACTGATATTATCAGTATTATAACAATGAATTTTTTATTCTTCATAATTATTGTCCTCCCTTATATTATCTGCTGAATACAATATATCTTATTTTTGTTACATCTTCTTTACGAAATTATGAAGATTTTATGAAGATTTATGAAATATATTTAACTAAAAGCACGATTATTGTTATAATATATAGTTCTCTATTAAACAAAAATAGTTAAAATAAATTCATAATCAGATAAACTTATTTTAACTATTTATATAATAAAAATATTATTTAAATTTATTTCTATCAATTTTTATATATTTTTCTAATATATATTTTTTACCATATACAATAATTTTTATTGGTTTACCTCTTAAATTTTCTATTTTAATTAAATCACTACATACGTCTACATTAATAATATTATCTCTATAGTTTATATTGAAAGAATAACTTATCCATTCTTTAGGTAATTTAGGTTCAAAAGATAATGCTTCATCCCATGTCCTCATACCTGCAAATCCATGTACAATTGAAAGCCATGAACCAGACATCGAAGTTATATGAAGTCCATCATTAGTATCATTATTATAATTGTCTAAGTCAAGCCTAGCAGTTCTTGAGTATAATTCATAAGCTTTATCCAAGTCATCTATTTCAGAAGCAATAATGGAATAAATACTAGAAGATAAAGAAGATTCATGTACAGTATATTTTTCATAGAAATCAAAGTTTCTCTTCTTCTCTTCTTTAGTAAATCTATTTCCAAAATAGTAAATTCCCTGTAATACATCAGCTTGTTTTATAAAACAAGATCTAAGAATCCTATCCCAAGACCAATTTTGATTAAGAGGAAGATTTTCTTTTGGTAAGTTCTTCACCTCTATAAATTCTTTATCTAAAAAATTATCATTTTGAACTATTATTTTTAACTCATTATCATATGGCAGATAGATTTTTTTTGATATTATTTGCCATAGCTCAACTTCTTCTTTAGTTACATTATTTCTTCCAATACATTCACTATATTCTCTTTCTAATTTTAATACATTTTCTACAGCATACTCTAAGCACCATTTAGCTATATAATTAGTATACCAATTATTATTGATATTGTTCTCATATTCGTTTGGGCCTGTTACCCCATGTATCATATACAAATCTTTTTTTATAGATAAATGAACCCTACTAGCCCAAAATCTAGCTATTTCTATTATTACATCGATTCCTTTTTCTTTTATGTATTCAAAATCTCCTGTATAATTTGTATAATTATATATTGCATATACTATACTTCCATTTCGGTGGATTTCTTCAAATGTTATCTCCCACTCATTATGGCATTCCACTCCATCAAACGTAACCATTGGATATAAAGCGCCTTTAAGTCCTAGTTTTTTTGCATTATCCTTTGCCTGTTCCAATTGATTATATCTATATTCCAAGAGGTTTCTAGTTACCTTATTGTCTGCTACACCTAGATATACTGGAACACAAAAGGCTTCTGTATCCCAATAAGTAGCACCTCCATACTTTTCTCCAGTAAATCCTTTTGGACCTATATTCAATCTTGAATCTTCTCCATAATATGTTGAAAATAGTTGAAATAAATTATATCGTATGCCTTGTTGACTGCTTTTATCTCCATTTATTTTTATATCTGCACTTTTCCATCTTTTATTCCATAATTCTGTGTGTTCATTTAATATATCATCATAATCTTTAGTTATTTCTCTATTTAAAATATCCTCACACTTTCTTAATAGCTCATCTTCCTTATAATCTCTAGTTGAAGTTATAGATACATATTTTTCTATACTAGCAACATCATTTTTTAGAATATCCATTGTTATTGAATTCTCACAGTAATTATAGTCATTTGTATGAGATATAGCTTCTACCTTACCATTTGCTTTAATATACATCATTGCACCCACAGTAAATACTGGTGTATTAAATGCATTTTCCTTTGTTCGAGAAAGTATGCTTCCTTGATATTCTAAAGAACTTGAAGAAATTCCATTCCAAAACTCTTCCTCATAATTTGAATCTTCATTTTTTATATTTGAATCTAAATATGGTATGAATTTTATTTTAGCATCAGAATTTAATGCTTTTATACTGTATTTAATTACTGCTAACTCCTTAATTGATATACTTAAAAATCTAGTAATATTAGCTTCAAATTTTTTATCATTTATGTGTACAGTAAACCTACGATTTAAAATACCATTTTCCATATCCAATTCTCTATAAAAATCTTCAACTTTACATTTTGCTAGGTCTAATTCTATATCATCTATAAAAATTCTTATTCCTATATAGTTAACTGAATTAGGAATTTTACCAAAGTATTCAGGATATCCATTTTTCCACCATCCTACACGAGTTTTATCTGGAAACCATACTCCAGCTATATAAGCTCCCTTATGAGTATCTCCACTATAGTTTTCCTCATAGTTTCCTCTTATACCCATATATCCATTACCTATACTCATTATAGATTCTGCCAATCTATTTTCTTCGATTTCAATCTTATCTTGTATAATCTTCCATTCATCTATATTATTAAATAAACATTTCATATAATTCTCCTAACCATATACTCATTATACTTTTCTTGTATATATTCAAAATTTAATTGACTGGTTGAATCTACAACTAAATTTGCTTTTTTTAAATTCTCATAGTTTCCAACTCCAACAGAAAACATATTAGAAGAATTTATAGCATCTATACCTGCACTTGCATCTTCTATTCCTATACAGTTTTTAGGATTCACATTAAGTCCTTTTGCTGACATAAGAAATATATCTGGATGAGGTTTACCGTTTTTACATTTCCCTGCATCAGCTATAAAATCAAATTTATCACTTATGCCCAAATGATTTAATACAGTTGTTGCATTCTTACTTGCAGAGGATAGACCTATTTTTATGTTATTAGATTTTATATTACTTAATAAATCTTCTATTCCAGGCAAAATATCATTTGAAGTTATCTCATCTATCAATGATACATAATAATTATTTTTTTCTTCAGCCATTCTCACTTTTTCTTCTTCTGAAAATAAATATTTCTTATTTCCAAATTCTAATATCCTATCCAACGACTTCATTCTACTTATGCCTTTTAAAGATTCATTTAATTTTGTATCTATATCTATTCCAAACTTATGAGCTAGTTTTTTCCAAGCCATATAGTGATAATATGCAGTATCTGTAATTACACCATCCAAATCAAATATAAATGCTTCAATCATTTTTACTTCCTCTTTCTACAAGAAATTTTTAGACTAATAATCAATTTATTTTATATCTTATATTTAAGACATTATTTATAGAATTCTCTATTCTAATTCAGTCTTTAACTCAAAATCTACTTCCATTTCACTTTCTTGTACACCTTGTTTTTTTATTGTTCTACAAAAATTTGACCACATTCTTCCAGAAAAAGCATTTAAATAGTTTATATTGCAAATAAATTTCCCTTCTTCAATTTCTTTATTATATAATTGTGGCCCAACTATATATACTGGAAATATAGCCCATGCTTCTTTCCCTCTGTATTTTTTTACGAATTTTGTATAGTTTTCATTCTTCATAACACACACTAAAAATACACATACAAATGGACTTTCTTCAACATCTATACCAAAAGAAAAAGATATATCTGTTCCCAATTCATTTTCTATTTTATGCAGATTTTCTTTAATCTGATTTTCAAGTTTTATCGAGGCTTCGTTACAAAATCCTTTAATTTCATTATATTGAATTGGAACCCATAATGGAGTATCTGATAAATAGTCTATGCACTTATTATCAAAAGGTAACTCTCTTCGCTTCATTTCAGCTATAGCAGACATATAATTTTTATCAGATATAAAAAAAGTTACAATCTTACTTTTATCCACATATATTTTAACTGGACATCCTTGTTTCTTGTTATTTATTGAAATCCTGGTAATATCATGATACGGATACTCTTTTTCACTACCTATACATTTACGAACTTTAATATTATGTAAGTCAAAAATAATATACTTTCTTGTATAATTGAAAATTGAAACTAATCCATACATTGTAATCATAAAAGTGATTATTGCCATACAATACTGTTTAATATATAACAGAAATACATTTATAACAATTCCAATTAATAAAAATATAACACCCAAAATTAGATTTACAGTTCCTGATTTTACTACAACTACATTCTCTTTATAGTCATTCATATCATCTCTTCCCCCTACTAATTCAGTAATTACTTGTTTTACTGAATTACAGAATGATTAGAAGTATTAATATTTGTTTTCATTCAAATAAAAACCATCTTGAATTTATTTTACTGAAAATAATTTTGTATTATTTTAAAATGATAAACTTATATTTTTCTAATATCATTTTTTCTTTTAAATCTACTATTTTTTCTTCATACAAATCTTTCACTTTTCTATTTGCCAAATAATCTGGTAATTTTAAAGTTATATCTTTAGATGA
The DNA here is from genome assembly GCA_012955965.1 of Clostridioides difficile. Taxonomy (GTDB): domain Bacteria; phylum Bacillota; class Clostridia; order Peptostreptococcales; family Peptostreptococcaceae; genus Clostridioides; species Clostridioides difficile_G. The sequence goes on along the minus strand of JABBZI010000003.1, from coordinate 95,633 downwards.
ATTATTTATTATTATATAAATAGACTCTTTTTTTAATATAATTGTTCCTTTTTTATCATCTGCTAATATCCATTCATTCGATATAGACCTAAGTTCTTCATTTTCTTTACGAAGTCTAATAATCTTCTTCATAAAATTAAATATATCCTTATTCCATCTTTCTTCATTCCATTCCATACATTTTCTTTGTCCTTCAGATATTGAACTTAGTTCTCCTTCCATTCCAATTTCGTCACCATAGTATATACAAGGACTGCCTGATTGTATAAACATAAACAAATATGCAAGTTTAACTCTATCAACATTTCCACTAGCATAATTCAGTATCCTTGTAGTATCATGACTTCCAAGTAAATTAAAAGCAACTTCACTAACTTGCATTGGATAGCTTACCATTATATCATTTATCATATATTTAAACTCTTCAGCATTTATCTCATCTGTACAAAAGAATTTTTTCATAGCTTCTGACATCAAATAGTTCATAACTGAGTCAAATTGGTCACCCATCAACCATGGTAAACTACCATGCCAAATTTCTCCCAGTATATATATATCTGGTTTTATCTTTTTAATCTCTTCTCTAAACTTTCTCCAAAAAACGTGGTCTACTTCATTTGAGACATCCAACCTCCATGCATCTATATCGAATTCCTGTATCCAATACTTTCCTACAGTCAATAAATATTCTATTACTTCTGAATTTTCTGTGTTGAGTTTAGGCATATACTTTTCACATCCAAAAGTTTCATAAGGTATATTTTTTTCATCTATTTGTTCTATTGGAGTATCTACTTTGCTCATATCCTTTATATAGAACCACTCTTTGTATCTAGAATTTTCCTTATTTTTAATTACATCTTGCCACTGTTTAGAATAATATCCTATATGATTAAAAACAGCATCCAACATTATTTTTATATTTCTTTTATGGGCTTCTTTTATTAGCTTCTTTAAAGTCTCTTTATCTCCTAATGTAGGGTCTATCTTCATATAATCTATTGTATCGTATCTATGATTTGTATTTCCAACTGTAATAGGACAAAAATAAATTCCATTTATCCCTAAATCACTCAAATAATCTAAGTGTTCTATCACACCTTGCAAATCTCCACCTGTAAAATTATCTCTTGTTGGAATAGCTCCCCATTCATCCACTCTTTCTGGATTTATAGACGGGTCGCCATTTGCAAACCTATCTGGAAATATCTGATACCAAATAGTCTCTTTCACCCAACTTGGCACCTTAGGTATATCTACATAATTTAAATATGGGTATCCAAAAAAATTACTTATTTCGCACAATTCTTTCTCATCATTTTCATTTCCTAACTCTATTATCCTTTTTTCTGTATATAGAATTTTTTCCTCTTTACCTTCTATTATAAACCCATATCTTGAGCGTTTATTTAATGGTTTGCACTTAGCTATCCAATAATCAAATAATTCAGTTTCTACTTCTTTATCCATTATTATATTTGACCCACCAGACCAACCAATTCCAGATGCATTTAAATTTCCGCCGCCTGCACCACCTTTATCCCATACATATTGGTCTCCTATTCTCAAAATTACTTTTTTTACTTCATTTTTTTTAGTCCTAAGTCTTATATGTAATGTTTCTCTATCATAACCATAGGCATAGTTACTCATTGGTATATGTAATATGGCTTCTTTTGTTAAACTTTTTTGAGTAGTTTTTTTGATTTGATTGCTTAAATTTATATTCTCTTTATTTTTATTAGACAATTTAAATTTCTCCCTCCTTTATAATAATTTACATAATTTAAAGATAGGTTAATATATTTTATTATTATATCACAATAAAAATATATAATAGTAAAATATATTAACAATATACTAGTCAAGTTAAAATAAATTATCTTATTAAATTTAATTTTATCTAGTTATTTTTGCAAAATAAAAACCTCTAGTATTTTTCTAGAGGATACAATATTATACTATTAACTTTTTTACTATCTGTTAATTATTTCAAAACATACTCTAAGCTATATTATTAGATTTAACTTTTTCTATATTTATAAAATAAGTTTCTCTTTCTTTAAATAAAGACACATATTTAAAATCAAGATACTTAAGCATATCATAAGCCACATCAAAATCTCTACATATGTCTTCAACTCTGTGAGAATCAGAACCTACAGTAACTATAAATCCTCCAAGCTCTTTATATCTTTTTAATATATCTTCATTGGGATGTATAGCATTTAATCCATATCTATAACCAGAAGTATTTAGCTCTATACCGCTTCCATTATTGATTATTGACTTCAAAACTTCATCAATAACATCTTTAAAATCATTGTATATAACCCTATTATCTGAATATATTCCATATCTAGATATATAGTCTAAATGCCCATATATGTTATAGTCTCTAAATTCACGATTAGTTTCAAGTATACTATTAAAATATTTATAATATGCATCTTCTTTGCTAAGTCCTTTAAAATACTCCTTTGATGGAACAGGTATATTATCAATTGTATGAGTTGAACACAATATGAAATCAAAAGGATTAGAATTTATTATTTCTTCTATTTCACTTTTTAGATGTTTTCTATAACCAACTTCAACTCCTAATAATAACTCTATGTCCTTTTTATATTTTTCTTTGAACTTATTGAACACTGGAACATAGTCGTTATAATTTATGCAAAAACCTCTATCTTCATCATGTTCTAAATGGTCTGTAAAAGTCAAATATCTAACACCAATACTTATAGCTTTTCTTATTGTATCTTCCATTGAATCCTTTCCATCACTTGAAAAATTAGTATGAATATGATTATCTATTAAATTCATATTATCCCTCCCTTTATTTTATCTATCTCTATTATACTACGAGTTCATTGTATACAAGTGTTAAAAGAATATTATAAGAGTTAAATTTTATTTACATACTTTTACATAAAAAAGAAGCGTCTATTTTTGATTTTACAAAATCATTAAAGACACTTCTCTTTCATGTACTTTTTTATTTAACTTTTAAAAGTCTTAATTTTGTAATAGAGTTTAGCAGTTATACGCCCAATCATATAGAAAGCTGCATAAAGTAAAACATATACATATGCTGAATCATTTAAAAATATATACATTAATATTATATATGTTACTAGAGACACTACTAGTGATAAAATCCAATTAGTTTCATTTAATACACAAACTATCCCCTGTATTAAAAAGGCAACTGGAAAAATCAAGACCATTCCTATTACGAAAATTCCTTTAGCTTGAACATTTGGGATATTAAATATATCTGTAGCAAAGGTTAAAAACATTAATATCATTATAATTGTAGGAAATATGATACTAAAAATATTATTCTTTTTCACAATAATCATTCCTTATTTGTCAGCTATTTGATAAGCTTTAATAAGCATATCTTAAATTAATGCTTTAATTACTTTGTAGCCTCAATTTCTCCCATCATTCTAACTAAATCTTGTCCATATTGACCTCCAGCCCAATTATTAGAAAGGCTTTCAACTGTTTTAGCTTTCCCAAATAGAGATTTTTCATGTCTAGGGTCTACTGGATTTGAAAGTGGATAACCTTCTTGTCCTGCATATAGGCATAAATGTTGAACTTGAGCTAATATTCCTTCTTCCCATGTGTCAAATCTTGAATGGGCATTCTTATCAGTATCAGAACCTCCTGAAGAAGTCTTAAGCCCACAAGGATTTTTGAATGATGCATCTAGTACTCCACCGAAATTGCAAAAACCAGTTTCTTTTGCAGATTGAGCTACTGCTAATACAGGATTTACACCTTCTTGAACAGCAGTATCATACAATATTGGTATTAATTCTATAAATAAATCATTAGCTTTTTTAGATTTAGCCCATTTTAAACAAGCCTCCAAACTAGCTGTTGGTTCACCTAATATGCTTGTCTCATCTTTCATAGGAGAATCACCCTTTGTAGATGAGTCACCATTATTCTGTGCAGCAGAAACACATTTATTATATACACTATCACTTATTGCACCTAATCTAGTAATTTTATCTGCTCCTGCTAATATAGATTTATCACTACTTTCTGACACCAATACAATTGGATTTTCCTTAGCAATTGTAGAACCTGTAAGTGCATTTACTAAATCATATCCATCACTTAAATAAAATTCTGATGCATCTGGATAAAACTCTTTTATAACTTTCTTATTTGTGTCATATCTATCTGACCCACCAAGTCTTTTAGAGTTTGTCTTATTAACTAAGCTAGTACTCATAGAGATACTTCCACCTACTGCATATGATTTTACATCACTCGTTGAAAAAGGAACACTCTTTCCATCTGTAAGTACTATAGGTGCTACATCTCTTACTGACACAGGTGCTGCACTTATAGTATCAGCTTCTCCTTTATATGCATTAGTTAATATCACTTTATCAACTTTTTTAATGCTACTTACCTCTTTAGCAACACTATAACTAGTTTTTATTCTATCATCTCCACCTAGTCTAGTTACTTGTGCTCCAGTATTTTTCAGTTCAGTTTCTACTGACTTGCTTATTGATAATTCTTTACCTATTATGTATATTTTTTTTACATTTTTTAATCTTTGTTTTGTTTCAGTTGGTATGTTATTTTTTTGTGCAAGCAAAATTGGAGCATCAACAGCACCAGCAAGACCACTTGCTGAAAGACCATCTGCTATCGAACTATCCATATTTACCATAATTGCTGTATCATAACTCTTTTTATCTGCTATTAATCCAGCTGTCTCATATATATTGTTACCTTTAATCGTATCTGATGTTAATGCATTTACATTAGGTACATTTATTAAAAATATAGCTAATGTTAGTCCTAATGCTAAAACTCTCTTAATTGTTCTCATATTCTTCCCCCTTGACATATCAAGTTTAATTCAAAAATGACTATAGCATAGTAATACATCTACGCTATAGTCATTTATTATAATTTAATAATTATATATTTGTTATTATAACATAAATTACAAAAAGTTTCCATAATATTAGATAGATTAGAGGAAAAATTTACATTTTAGTTACAATTTCTAATATTCCAGTTCAGATATACGTATATTTGGTAACAATTTGTAATAAAAATCGACATTTATATCTCATATTTATCGTATTTTTTTACAAAATGAAAATTTATTGTATACAACAATATAGATTGTATTTTTACATAATCTATTTATTATTAAGTAAATCCTTTATCAGTATTGTTAAAAATACACCTTCTAGCATATTTTTATGTGTCTTATGATATATAATGTGATATATTCTAATTAATGGTATTTTCAAGTATAAAGTTACTTTATTATAAAGTAACTTTATACTTGAAAATAAATAAAACACTTAACTTTATTTAAGGAGATTTACGATGAGCAACAAACAAGGTTCTAACATAAAAGATGTAAAAATTAAAAATAAGTTAATAATATTGAAACTACTTTCTACAAATACACCTATGTCTAGGGTTGATTTAGCAAAGTCTACAGGACTTACCAAAATGACTTTATCAAATCTAGTTACAGAACTTATTAATGAAAATATGATTAGAGAAATAGAGTCCTCAACTTTAAATGCACATTCATCAGGTCGTAAACCTATTTTATTAGATATTTCTAATATATCACCTTGTATTTGTGGAATTCTGATAAGAAGAAATATATGTAAGGTAATTATTGCAGACTTGAAAGGTAATATTGTAAAACAACTTTCTGAAACTTACCCTAAGTATCTATCAAACGAGGTCTTAAAAGATATAATAAAAAGAATGTTTAATAAAATAATGAAGAATAATAAGAGAGATATAATTGGAATTGGTATTTCTTCAATAGGTCCAGTAGATAATATAAATGGTATTATATTAAACCCTCCAGACTTTGGAAATGTATCAAATCTAAATATCGTGAATTTTATAGAAGAAATGTCTGATTTGCCAATATTTTTAATAAATGATGCTAATTCAGGTGCTTTAGCTGAAAAAATGTATGGTTTGGGTAAAGATATATCAAATTACATATACTTGCATATAATGAATGGTATTGGGGCTGGTCTAGTACTAGAAAATAGGCTTCATACTGGTAATTTAGGTCAGAGTGGAGAAATAGGACATACATCTATTAATTTTAGCGGACCATTATGCAGTTGTGGTAATAATGGATGCTTAGATTATTATACAAGTGTTAGTAATCTAATTAAAAGAATTGAGTCATTGAGCCATATTTATCCCAACTCTACATTAATTAACTGTAAAAACTTTTCTTTAGTAAAGTTAATAGATGAAGCAAATAATAAAGATACTCTTGCCATGTTTTTGCTTGATGAATTTTGTACATATGTATCATATGCATTGGTAAATACACTTACATTGATTGATTGTAGCTCTATAATAATAGGTTACGATTTTAATATACCAGGTACATTCATAGAAAATACATTATTAAAAAAATTAACTGCTTCGGCAAGTTTTTCTAAATATAAAAAAATAAATGTAAAACATTCAAATTTTGGAGCAAATGCACCATTAATTGGCTCTATAGCTATCGTCAGTTACAAATTTTTCAATGGTAGTATAAATTTTTATTAAATATGTAAAATATTTCAACACTTTTATTGAATATTTTTCCATTTAATATTATTATATTTTATAAGAGCGTTTAAAATTTGGAGGTATGAAAATGATTTCAGCTAAAATGGAAAAATTACTTAATGAGCAGATTAACCATGAATTATATTCTGCATATCTTTATCTTTCTATGTCTTCTTACCTTGAAGCAGAAGGACTTAAAGGATTTTCTAATTGGTTTTATGTTCAATATAAAGAAGAGACAGACCATGCTATGTTTTTCTACAAATATTTACATAATGTAGGAGGAAAAGTTCAACTTGATGCTATCCCAATGCCAGATTCAGACTTTACTTCTGCAATGGATATTCTTGAGCGCACATTAGCTCACGAAAAAAAGGTTACATCTTTAATAAACAATTTAGCAGCTGTAGCAAATTCTGAGGCAGACTTTAGAACTTCTCAATTCTTACTTTGGTTTATATCTGAACAGGCAGAGGAAGAAACAAATTGTGAAGACAATATAAAGCGTGTTAAACTTGCTGGAGAAGGTGGTCTATTCTTTGTTGACCAGGAATTTGCTAATCGTACATATGCAGCCCCAACAAATCCACCTGTGACAATATAGTATTTAAAACTTTTTGATATAATAAAGTAGGTGTTTTAATGAAAATCAATATTGATTGTTTACATTAAAACACCTTTTATTATTCGTTTTATATATAGTATTTTATTGTTTATACAGTTCTATTTTATAATTTTTAAGAATCTATTTTCACTTTAAGATACTTAAATTTAAAATTTGGGGTGACTGAAAATCACACTATTTAATTTATAAATGTGATTTCCAGCCAGTACTTTGATTATGGTTGAATACAAAAACTTATTAACTATTTATATTTAACTATTAAAGCATCTACTGCACATACACCTTTTCCTTTAGGATATACAAACACTGGATTTAAGTCTATTTCCTTAACCTCATCTTTATTTTCATAAGCATATTTTCCTAACTTGACCATCATATCTGCAAGGGCTTCAACATCACAAGGCTCGCTTCCTCTATAACCATTTAAAAGCTTAAATGATTTCAATTTTCTAAGCATCATAATAGCTTCATCATGATTTATAGGCAATGGATATAAAGTAGTATCTTTAAATACTTCTACAAATACTCCTCCTAAGCCTACTAACAACATTGGACCAAATTGGTCATCATTAGTTATACCAATAATAATTTCTATACCACTTTCTACCATTTCTTGAACTAATATACCATCAATTTTAGCATTTGGTTTTTCTTTTTTTACATTAGCTAAAATCTCATTATATGCATTTATTGCCTCATCTCTATTTTTAATTCCTATTTTAACTCCTCCAACATCAGATTTATGCAATATTTCGGAAGAGTTTATTTTTAAAACAACAGGATAGTTAATGTGTTTCAAAATTTCATCTAATTCATCAATACTTTTCGCATTACCTTGACCTGGTACTGGTACTCCATATTTCTTCATCTCAACCTTACTATCTAACTCTGATAAAGCTACTACATTATTTGATTCTCTTTTCTTAACAGCATCAAACTCCAGAGTTCTTTTTGAATAATCATAATCTACAAATTTAGCCATTTTGTTAAAACAAGTAAATGTAGTCCCAACTGATGACATTATAGGCACTTGATTATCCTCTAATCTAGTTCTATAATTCAGATATCTATTTCCTTCAAGTGTAGGAACTGCAAACACAGGCTTCCTTAAGCCTTGCTCTCTAGCTTCACTTACAGCTTGACAAAGTGTCTCATGCATTTCATTTTCTTCATCTCTTATATTTGCTCCTACCATAGTAAATCCAACGCTATCATCTTTTTCAAATGTATGCAATAGACCCACTATCATATCCTTTTCATGGAATAATGCAGTTGTAGCATCTAGTGGATTTTTAGGTGTAGCAAATCCTGGAAGATAATTTTTCATATATTCTTTAGTTTCAGAAGATATTTCTGCAAGGTCTACACCATTTTCTTCTGCTAAATCTGCACAAATAGTATTTTCTCCTCCTGAGAAGTTTATTGCTGCGAAATTAGAATTTGTAGGCAAGTTACCATCTAGAACACTAAAAGCCTGTGCTAAACACATAAATTGTTCCAAATTCTCTACCGAAATTACTCCATATTTTTCAAAAATACTTTCAAAAGCCTTACTCGAGCCAGCTAAGTTTCCTGTATGAGAAGCAGCAGAAATAGCTCCTTTTTCTGACCTTCCTGATTTTAATATTATTACTGGTTTTCTCTTTTGTGCAGCTCTTTTTAGAGAGTCTATAAATTTTTGAGGATTTTTTAAACCTTCAAGATAGATAGCTATTACTGATGCGTAATTATCGTCTACAAGGAAATTAACAGCATCTTCTAGTGTAACTATATTTCCATTTCCTGTTGAAAAACCATAAGATATATTAAAATAATCACTTGAAACAATCTCCGCAGTTATAAATCCACTTTGCCCTACAATTCCTATACCAGGTTTTTTAGTATCTAAATCCCATTTAGAACCACCTGCCCATAAATTAACTTTATCTATACAATTTAATAATCCCATACAATTTGGACCCAATATTTTCATATCATATGTATTTGATATTTCTATAAGTTGATTTTCTAAATCTATTCCTTCTTCTGTTCCTTCTTCTGCAAATCCACTAGCATATACTACAGCTGCTTTTATTCCCAATACTCCAGAATCTTTTAATACAGATGGCACTATATTTCTAGGAGTACATACTACTACACAATCTACTACTTCTGGAACTTCTTGTATCGTTTTATAGCATTTTCTTCCAAACAATTCATCTCTTTTTGGATTCACATAATATACTCTATGTGTATCTTTACTTTTTACTATACTGAGTGCTGCACTTCTACCAAAACCAAGCTTATCAGTAACTCCTACTATAGCAATGCTCTTTGGTCTAATAAGTTTTTCCAAGCTCATAAATTCACTCTCCTATATTTTCATAGTTGTGATTTTAAATGAATTTTATCTCAAGATGAAACTTCTCTTGGCACTAAAGATTATTAAATCTTGAGATAAATCATTTAAGATAAGGGTAATTTATTAAATGGCGTTATTATAGCCTTCCATGAATGCTGCTTCATTTTGAATATTGAATTTGCCTTTTCCTTTCTCTTCAAAGAAATCACACATAGTTTTTAAAGCTAATTCTTTTTCAAATAATCCAGTTTTTGCAATTAATGCTCCAAGTACTACTACATTTGCTGCCTTGGGATTGTTTACTTTTTGAGCTAATTCTTGACAATTTATTTTAACTACATTTATATCTTCTCTTAATGTTATATCATCATCTATTACAGATGTATTAATAACTACTGTTCCACCTTCCTTTACTAAGTTTATATAATCCAAAGATGGTTTATTCATTGCTACTAAAACATCTATTTCTTCCATATCTGGTCCACCTATACTCTCATCAGAAAACTTTACTACACTATATGCTTTTCCACCTCTCATAGTTGGACCATATGCAGGCATCCAAGTTACTTGTTTTCCTAATTCAAGTGCTGACTCAGCTACAATTAAACCAAGAGTTAAAACCCCTTGACCACCAAATCCTGCAAATACTAACTCTTTTTCCATAATTATTCACCATCCCTTTGCTTAAATTCGCCAAGAGTATAATATGGCACTATTTCTTCTTCTATCCACTTGATAGATTTCTCTAATGATACCCCCCAGTTAGTTGGGCAAGGTGCTAATATTTCAACTAATGAATACCCTTCTCCATTCAATTGAGCTTCTATTGCGTTTTTTATATATTTTTTTAGATTAATTATTTCCTTTGGACTATGAACTGAACCTCTTGCTACATATGCCACATCAAAGAAATCTGCCATCATTTCAGGAACTTTTAATGGACTCCCAGTAGTATTTATATCTCTTCCATTTACACTTGTCGTTGTAACTTGACCTGGCATAGTAGTCCATGACATTTGCCCACCAGTCATCGCAAAGTTATTGTTATTTATTACAAATACTGTCACATTATGATTTCTATATGCAGTATTTAAAGTTTCAGAAAGACCTATAACGTAAGCATCTCCATCACCTTGATAAGTCATTACTAATGTTTCTGGAAGTGCTACTTTAATTCCTATAGCTGTTGATGAAGCTCTACCATGTGCAGTTTGCATCTTATCACCATTCCAGCTAAAATTCATATTACAAACACAACCAACTCCTAAAGTTAATACATGATTTTTTTCATATCCATGTTCTTCTATTACTTCTGCTATTATACGGTTTACTATTCCATGACCACAACCTGGGCAAAATTTGTTTGGTATTGAAACAACGCTAGGTGTTAATTTTTCTGTAGCCATATTAGAACACCTCCTTAATTTCGCCAGATTTTATTTTGCTGTAAGTGTCCATTACTTGTAGTGTTTTTGGTATATGATTTCCACTGAATAATCCATAAACAGGTACATTTTCTTTACATACTTTCTTTGAAGCTAAAGCAACGTCTTCTACTAACTGACCTGTATCTGTTGACTCTACGGATATAAATCCTTTTACATCCTTATTTACCTTTTTAAATGCCTTATATGGGAAAGGCCACACTGTTATTGGTCTTATTATTCCAACTTTTTCACCTTGTTCTCTAAGTCTTCTAACAGCATTCATAGTTGTTCTTGATGGTATCCCGAACGCTACAAACACATATTCTGCGTCTTCGACTTGATAATCTTCCCATTGCTGTTCATTTTCAGTTATTCTCATACGCTTTTCCATACAAAAAGCTGGTTTTTGGTTGTCTGCGACTTTTGCATGGTCTCTATTGCTTCCATCATAAGTCCAACCTAAATCTTCTTCTCTGTTCTTGAACTCTGGAAATTCTACTGGTTCCATCATTTGACCTAAAGCCGCTTCTGTCAAAATTTCAACAGGTACTCTGTATTTCTCTGCTACATCAAATGAATTATACATCAAATCCACAGTTTCTTGGATACTGTTTGGTGCATAAACGATTAAATGATAGTCTCCATTTCCTCCCCCTCTAGTATCTCTTAAGTAATCTGTCTGTGCTGAGTCCAGTGAACCAAGTCCAGGTCCCCATCTTTGTACATTTACGATTACACAAGGATAGTGATTTGCACACAAATATGAAATTCCTTCTTGTTTTAAAGATATTCCTGGTCCTGAAGAGCTTGTCATAGACCTCATTCCACTTGCATATGCTCCATACACCATATATATAGCAGCCATTTCATTTTCAGATTGTATAAAAGTTCTTCCAAGTTCAGACATTCTATGTGATAAAAATTCCATTACCTCTGTTTGTGGTGTAATTGGATATCCTGCATAAAACTCACAACCACCTCTTAGAGCTGCTTCTGCAATGGCGTGATTCCCCTTCCACATCTTCTTCATATTATCCCAACTCCTTCTAAGCCTCTTGACATGCTTCTTCTTTAATTATTTCAAAAACATTATCTGGACACACTTGATAGCAAATTCCACAAAGTATACATTTACTTTCATCGACTTCTACATGAGCATAACCTTCTTTATTTATGTTATTTGATATTTTTAATGCTCCTTTTTTACAAGATATAACGCAGTATTCACAACTTTTACATCTCTCTGCGTTTATTTTTAAGCTCATATCTACACCCCATTTCGTAATATTTCTATCTATTATCCAATGCTTGGTTCTTCTTTAAGATTTAATACTTCCTTTAAAACTGCTACAAATTTTTGGTTTTCTTCCATAGTTCCAATACTTACACGTGCATGTGTAGCACTTGGTCTTATTACAAACCCTCTTTTTTTCAAATCTTCAAATAGCTTTGGTACATCTGTTTTCATGTCTACATAAAGGAAGTTTGATTGTGAATCCACAACATCAAATCCCATTTTTGTAAACTCCTCTTTAAAATAATCCATTCCTGCTCTATTCAAGTCATATGTTTCTTTTATAAATTCATCATCATCAAGTGCTGCTGTTGCTCCACTTATAGCAACACGATTTGCAGAGAAAGGCTCTTTTACTGTAAATAAAGTTCTTATTATCTCATCTTTAGCAATACCATAGCCTACTCTAAGACCTGCAAGACCATATATTTTAGAGAAAGTTCTTGTTACTATAACATTGTAATTTTCTCTTACATACTTAAGTCCATCTACATAATTAGGTACTGTTAAAAATTCTATATATGCTTCATCTAATATAGTTATAATGTTTTCAGGAACTTTCTTTAAAAATGCTTCCAATTCTTTATCATCCACAATTGTTCCTGTTGGATTATTAGGATTACATACACATATTAATTTTGTTTTATCTGTAATCTTATCTAATATACCTTGTAAATCATACTTATAATCTTTTGTTAAAGGTACTTCTACTGGTATTCCTTCATTTTTTACAGTTGCAGTTCTGTATGATGGGAATGTTGGGTCACAGTATATAACCTCATCCCCTCTATTTATAAAAGCTTCACCTATTAGTGTAATAACGTTATCTGCACCATTAGCAACAATAAAGTTTTCTGGTTTTAAATCTAACTTTTCAGCTAATTTTCTTCTAAGTTCATTAGCTTCTGGTTCTGGATAAAGTTGACCTTGTTTTAACATTTCAACCATAGCTTCCATTGCTTTTGGTGATGGACCTAGAGGATTTTCATTTGAAGCTAGTTTTATTATTTCTTTTACACCATATTTTTCTTTAACTTTTTCTATTGGTTCCCCTGGAACGTATTGATGTAATTCTTTTACTGTATTTCTCAATAATTTTTCTATCATTTTTAAAAGCCCCCTTTGTATATGTATTTTCATTTATATAAACGCCATTGCGTCTACTTACTTGAATATCTTGAGATTAATCATCTATTTAAATCTTTTTTAACTAGGCATTTCTTTGATTTAATTCTTCTCTTATTTGATTTAATTTCTTATCACTTACTGGATATAAGATTGCTATAACAACAGCTATTATTAAAGGTATTGCCATAGAATAAGAAATCATATTTATAAACCCACTTTTAACTGCTTCTGTAACTACCATATCAGCTTGATATCCCATTGAATTCATTAAAACTGTTCTTATAGTAGTTGCAAGTAATACACCTACTTGTATTGCAACTGGATATAATGACATACTCAGACCAGGTAAATCTTTTCCTGATTTCCAGTATCCATAGTCACAAGAACCAGCAAAGAAGTTAAGGTTTATTATTGATACTACATTTGCAAAACCACCACCAATTGCCAGTAACATAGTTACACCTAAAGTAGTTTTTCCCCAAGGAGTCCATGCAACTAATAAGTGACATATTGCGCATATAGAAAAAGAAATTATTGAAGCTAGTTTTTGTTCTCTACATATTTTTATAAATATTGGTGCGAAGAACATGAATGCTACACTTACTAAAGGCATTATTGATAAAAATACTGCTAATCCACGTTCGTCTTCTATTACATATTTAAAATAATATGGAGCCAAAGGTCCTAGACCTATAGATCTTATACAGATAAGAAATTCTAGACAAAATGCCATCATAAGTGGAACATTAGTAAATAGAGCTTTTGCCATTTCACTTGCTTTGATTTTTGGTTTTTCTTCTTTTTGAAGAACCTCGTCTTCTGCACCAGATTTTATTATCTCTGTTGAAGAAAACCAAAATACTAAAAGACATCCTGCTGCAAAGAATAAATAGGTACCTAGATAACCCATTCCTTCCCCACCTAATACATCTGCAAATAAAACTAATAATAACGGATATGAAAAACCTACTAAAAATTTACCAACTTCTTTGAATATGTTTGTAGTAGTCGAACCTATGACTCTGTCTTTAGGTGTTTTAGCAACTACAGGGTAAATAGCATAAATTATAGTAAAAACTACTTGTTGAGCACAAGATGCTATTAATAATAAAGCGGTCATTAAAGGTAAAAGTAATGCTGGACTTATTTTCATCAATGGAACTATGAAAAATATCCCATATGTCAATGCTAATGCTGCAGGTGTGTATCTAAGCCATGGATAATATTTTCCTTTTTTGAATGGTTGTTTGTCAAATACTGTACCTGTTATAGGAGCTACAGCAATTTTTATGAAAGATTGTACAATTTGCATACCACCTGCCATAATTACACCAAGTTTTGCTACATCAGTTAAAAAGATATTTGTTACTGTTGATACAAAATAACCTATAAAATTGTATGCTAGGTTTATAGAGCTTGAATATGTGTATATTGCTCTTTTCTTAGGGTCTCTCATATCATCTCTAAAATTTGATATAAGGTTTCCTTTTGGTTTGCTTTCTTGACTACTCACATCTACCCCTCCTTTATAAAATTTAATCACTTTTTATTATTCACGTATAATTTTTTATATTCTGAATTCAACTTTTTATTTTTTTAATTCAGTCTATTTTTTTATATGTGTATAATTTTAATTTAATTATATTCTCAAAATTCATAATTGTCAAACAGTTTTTTGGTTTTATTTTTTGCCCTTGAAATTAACCAAAAAGCTATTTTAACTTAATTTAGATTTGTTTTTTATTGTTTTACTGCTTTAAAATGTCATAACAACATATATTTCAAATTATTTTATCAAGTTTTTAATAATTTTGAATTTTAATAAATTTATTCAAGAATAATTTATTCAAGATATTTTTATACTACACCTAGATATTTGAAATGTTTTTTTCTTCTTCAAATTTCTTTTATTTTTATACATGTACTATTGATTTTAAAATAAAAGCATGTTACAATTACAAAAAGAATCTATCAGATGAATATCATCATAAATATTAATTTCAGAATTTTCAATTTTTTCTTTTTATGTAATTCTACATAGTACTATAAGTTATTATAGCTACACTAATCCAACACTAATAAAAATAAATATTGTGCTACTTTTATATAAAATATATTTAAAATATATTTTATAAATTTTATTAAAAATATTTTATAAAGGAGAAGAAACTATGTTACTTTTAATTGCTACGTGTGCAGTGTACATATGGATTGGTTTTTATTTTTCTAAAAAAGTTAAAACTGCATCTGATTTCCTAATTGCAGGTAGAAATCTTCCTTTGCCCATACTTGCCGCAACTATCGCTGCTACATCTTTTGGAGGAGGATGCTTAGTAGGTGGAGTTCAGTGGGGAGCTGAAAGAGGGTTATGGGTTGGTATGTACTCTACTATTGGTGCGGCTTTGGCTTGTTTTATAAACGCATTTTTTGCAGGTAAATTAAGAAGTTTATCTTGTGATATAACACCTGCAGATTATATTGAAACTAGATATGGTCATAGTGTATTTTTAAGAGCTTATCAAAGTCTTGTAACACCAATATCAATATTAGCCATTATGGGCAGTCAATTAATATCTTTTGGTTCTGTATCTACTGCATTTGGTATTCCTTATGATGTAGCAGTAATTATAGGAGTCATAGTAATCATTATATATACTTATACATCAGGAATGTGGGGAGTTGCAGTATCAGCATTTATTCAACTTGCTATTTGTGTAATATTTTTACCAATAGTAGCTTATATAAGCTTAAAATTAGTTGGCGACAACCCTTTACTTATGTTACAATCAATGGTAAAAGAACCATTCTTTCCAGGAAATAAATCGATTAGTGATTTTATGTATACAGTTTTACCATTAGTTTTAGGCTCAATATTTTCTTATGAAAGCTTTTTAAGATATCAATGTGCTGATAATGCTAAAAATGCAGTTAAAAGTAGTATAATTGCAGGATTTATACTATTGTTTCTTGCTTTTCCTATAGGAATAATTGGAGCTATTGGTGGTAGTTTATTTCCAAACATATCATCTGTCCAGGTTTTACCTCAAATGATATCAACAACTTTACCACCTTTAATTTCTGTATTATTCTTAGCTGCTATATTAGCTGCCATAATGTCTACTGCAGATTCATTAATGACCTCAATGAGTGCTATCATATCAAGGGATATTTATAACAAATTATTACATCCTGATATAGAATTTAATGATTTAAAAAATACCCTGAAATATTCTCAAATTGCCTCAGCTTTAACAGCTGTAGCAGGTGCAATTATAGCACTTAAGTTTGATAGTTTATTAGAATTATTATTTTGGCCAGCACCATTATGTACAGGCGTAATATTTGCACCATTTGTAATTGGCCTTTCCTGGAAAGGTGCTACAAAAAAAGGTGCTATCTATGCTGTTATAGTAAGTATGATATTGGCATTCTTAAATATGGTTGGCATTCTTACTGTCTTTGACAGAATTTTAATTCCTATAATAGGTGGTTCTATTACGATATTTATAGTTAGCAAATTTTCAAAAAAAGATTGAAAAGAGAGGTATATACAGTAAATATGTCAAAATCAGAAAAAGGAAAAGAAACAAAGGCTAGTATTGTAAGTGCTGCTAGAGAATTATTTTTTGAACAAGGTTATCATAAAACGACAACTAGGCAAATTGCAGAAAGAGCTAATATAAATTTAGGTCTAATAAGTTATTACTTCTCAAGTAAAAGCGAAATAGGTGCTATAATATATGAAGATATAAGAGACGAAATGCAGTCTTTAATCTATAACTATCATGAAGAAGGTACTATGATGATGTTCTTTCTTGCTATGAATGCTGACCTTTGTTTTCTTCTAAAAAATGAAGCGTATAGGAATTTTTATTTAGATATAGCTTATGAAGAAGCTATTTTAAGCTATCAACGAAGTGTAACTGAAATGGTAATGAAAAGATATGTTAATGATAAGGAATCTATAGAACACGATGAGTTAATACTTTCTTGTATTGGTATACTTGCAATGAAACCTGAGATAATTAGGGTTTATATTTCAAACAAGTACGATATATCTTCTCAAGCTGTAATAAGATATTTTACAAAACAATTTCTTATTAATCTTGGCCATAGCACTGATTTGTGTGAAGATATTTTAGAAGAATTGAGTAAATACTATATAGATATAGTTGATAACTTCACACCAATAATAACTCGCATAAGAACTTAATAAAATTTTATTTAACTATTAGAGACTGAAATTTTAAAATCGTAATTAGATTTTAGCATTTCAGTCTTTATTATATTCAAATATATTTTATAATACTTTTTGTTAACATCATAAATATCCTACACAATCATATCTATAAATTTCTTTATCCATAAATTCCAAAGACGCCACTCATGACCTCCAACACATTCTTCATATGTAACATCTATATTTAAAGACTCTGCATATTTCTTGAATGTCTGATTATTTTCATATAAAAAATCTCTATCACCACAGAATTGATAAATTTTAGGAATATCTTCATTTCTTTCTTTAAGATTTTTAAGTATGTAAAGTAAATCGTTATCACTATTTCTAGCATCTTCTGGTCTTCCAAAAT
The DNA here is from genome assembly GCA_012955965.1 of Clostridioides difficile. Taxonomy (GTDB): domain Bacteria; phylum Bacillota; class Clostridia; order Peptostreptococcales; family Peptostreptococcaceae; genus Clostridioides; species Clostridioides difficile_G. The sequence goes on along the minus strand of JABBZI010000003.1, from coordinate 77,632 downwards.
CATGAAATAGAATATCTGCATTTGTTTCTATTTGTTGATTTTCTAACTCATGAATCATGTCAGGTGAACCAGAAAAACTTGCAACTGCTGAAAATTCTTTTGGTTTTAAAAGTGCTAATTTTAAAGCACCATATCCACCCATAGACATTCCAGCTACAAAATTATCTTCTCTTTTATCTGATAAAGGAAATATAGCTCTAACAAACTTAGGTAATTCCTCACTTACAAAAGTAAAATATTTATGACCATACACCATATCTGTATAAAAACTAGTTTCTACTCTTGGTATTACAAGAGCTATATTTTTATTTTTAGCATAATGTTCTACATTAGTATATCTAATCCATGAACTTTGGTCATCTTCTAGACCATGAAATAAGTATAAGGTTTTAAATTTACCTTCAAAATCATATATCTCTTTACCACTAAAAAGTTCTTTTCCATTTGCTATAGGTAGAACTACAATTACATCAGTTTCTCCTCCTGTATATTTAGATTTAAATTTACATTCTATAAATGCCACAAAAAACACCTCTTCTACAATGATTTTATATCTAAAAAGCACCAAGAGTTTAATTTTCTCAGTGCTTTAAATATTTTTTAATTTATATATTTTTAATTACAGATAATATCTACTTTAGCTACATATAATCAGAAGTATCTGTTGGTAATCCCTTTTTATCCAATTTACCTTCAACAACATCTTTAATTATAGAATAAATTACAGCGAACATTGGAACTCCTATAACCATTCCAACGAAACCTAATAATTTTCCTGCAACCAACAGTGAGAATAAAATCCAAAATGCAGATATACCAATTGAATCTCCAAGTATTTTAGGCCCTATAATATTTCCATCTATTTGTTGTATTATTAATATAATTAACAATAACCATAAAGCTTTTATAGGAGATACAAACAATACTATTAGTGTTGATGGTATTGCTCCAAATAAAGGTCCAAAGAAAGGTATGATATTTGTAATACCAATTATAACTGATATTAATAATGTATATGGCATTTTAACTATTGTAAGTATTACAAATGTTAGAATACCTATAATAAATGAATCTAATATCTTACCACCTAAAAATCTTCCAAATGTATAATTACTTCTATGAGTCAATTCTAAAATTCTAGCAGCTTGTGTTTCTGTAAATACTGCATAAGTTATTTTTTTACTTAGTCCATAGAATTTCTCTTTATCAATTAGTAAATACACTGAAACAATTAATCCTAGCACAATATTCCATATACTAGAAGCTACATTCTTTAACATATTTCCTAATATTGGTATTAAATCAGTTGCAAATTTTATAATATAGGCAACAAATTCATTCCATTTATCTACTGCTAAATTAAAATATTGTTCATCAAGATTTAAATCAGTCATTAATTTATCAATAAGCTTAGTTGCATTATTTACATACATAGGTATATCATTTGCTAGTCCAACAATACTCTCAATTACTTGAGGTAATACGAAATACATAAATAAGTAAAGTATCAATGCGGCTGTTGCATATGTTAATAAAAGACCCAATCCTCTTTTTGATTTTTGTTTTAGGTTTTTTAATTTCTCACTTTTTATAAAAACTCTATCTTCATAAAATTTTAAAATAAAATTAAGAAGATATGCAATAGCAAACCCTATTATAAAAGGCTGTAAAGTAGTAAATATAACATCTAAATTATTAGAAAATACATCGATTTGTGATGATACTAGATAAAATATAATACTACAAGCAGCTATTATAAATGTATAAATTGCTATTGTTGTGTACTTTGTATTCCAATTAATTTTCATTTTTTCCTCCTTATTTCTATATAACTAAATTTTATCACAAAATCACTACTTTTATAACAAATATACTAAATTAAAATTTTAAATTTTGTAAAGTATAATTAGAATACAAGTCCTCAATTTTATTTATATTCATTTTTCTACAATATAATCTACATTATTTTTTTTAGAATCTTAATTAATTTATCATCATATGGTGCATATCTCATAGGAATATCTAATTTTAATTTCTTTAAGACACTCTTATAGTGAGTAAATGTATCAAACCCAGCTTTTCCATGATATGAACCCATACCACTCTCCCCAACTCCACCAAATGGCAAGTAATTTGTAGCTATATGTGTAATTGTATCATTGATACAACACCCACCTGCTGGAACCATCTCTAAAATTTTATTTTCTATATCCTTATTTTTTGTAAAAATATAAAGTGCCAATGGACTTGGTCTTTGTATAATTTTTTTCACAACTTCATCTAAATTTTTATAAGTTAAAATAGGAAATATAGGTCCAAATATTTCTTCCTTCATTATATTGTCATCCCAATTAACATTATCTACTATAGTTGGTTCTATTTTTAATATTTCATTATTATAATCTCCACCATATACTACTTTATCTATATCAATAAGAGATACTATACGATTAAAATGTTTTTTATTTATAATTTTAGGAAATTGTTCATTGTTACATGGATTATCTCCAAAATACTTAATAATATAATATTTTATTTTTTCTATTAACTCATCTTTTCTATCATCATGTACTAATACGTAATCTGGTGCTACACAAGTTTGCCCTGCATTTATTAGTTTTCCCCATGTAAGCCTTTTTGCAGTAAGGTCTATATCTGCATCTTTTAAAACAATGCAAGGACTTTTTCCTCCAAGCTCTAAGGTTGTAGGAGTCAAATACTCTGCTGCCGATTTCATTACTATTTTACCAACATTAGTACTTCCTGTAAAAAATATATAATCAAACCTTTCTGATAATAACTTTTCACTTTCTTCTTGGCTCCCTTGAACAACTGCAACATATTCTTTTGAAAAAATATTTTCAATTATGTCTTTAACTATATGAGATGTTGACACAGAGTATTCAGAAGTCTTCAATATAACACAATTACCTGCTGCTACTGACCATACTAATGGTATAAGTGCCAATTGGAAGGGATAATTCCAAGGTGACATTATGAGTGTAACACCATAAGGTTGTGGAATAATCTTAGATACAGATGGAAAGTTAACCATACTTGATTTAACTCTTTTTGTCTTGCTCCATTTTTTTATGTTTTTTATAGCAAAATCTAATTCACTATAAAACATACCTACCTCTGTCATAAAACCTTCAAAATCTGACTTATTTAAATCTTTCTTTAGTGCTAAAAGTATTTTTTCTTCATTTTCTAATACAACTGACTTCAATATTTTTAATTTTTCTATACGAAATGATATATCTCTTGTTTTACCTTCATTATAATATTGTCTTTGCATCATAACTAACTCATTTACATCCATTATTTAAAATCTCCCCTTGAAGAATTTTTTTATTTTATATTATTGATAAAATTTCTATATACTTTTATTTTACCAATTTATATTTTAAGAAATTCACATAAATATAACATAAATTTATCAATAAAAAAAGCCCCTTTCATTAAATAAGTAGGCTAGTAATCGTATTTTAAATTTAAATGATTTGTAAATTATAACACTATATGAAATGGTCAAATTATAGGTTACTATTGATAAAATTGTTTTGCAAATATCCTCTAATATATTTTCGTAACATATCAAATTTAAAGATACTTATAAATTTATACTTTTTATATTATTTACATATTCAATTATTGGATTTAAGTATTCTTTATCACACCATTCAAAATTTTCTCCTGACAATAATGGTGCTTCTGCTGGTTTAAGTCCTTTACGCTCTTGTTTAGCTATAGCTTTTTTTAAAAAACCACAAAGCACACTATCTAACCATGACATTTTTGTTTCATCCCATTCTCCACGACAGTAAAAACAAGGAACTCCATCTAATTCTTCCTTAAAATTAACTTCTCTTAATTTTTTTAGTACTTCATCACTATATGGAGATGCTCCTACACCAAAAACTATTATATTTTTTCCTTTTAATTCTTTATAATGCTTTTTTAGAAAAGAAATTCCAGCTATATTACAAGCATAAAGACCTCCTCCTAAAATAATAGTATCATATTTTATAACTTTTTCTAGATTTATATCTTTAATCTCAAAACTGTCACAAATCAATAATTCTGAAAGCCATTTAGCATATTTTTTTGTTGCTCCATATTTACTTTTGTAAATCACCACTATATTTTTCATAAATTATCTCCTTTTGATGTCATACAAAGTTGATTTTTCACTTCTCTATTTTATAAATTATTATCTTCTACATATTCTCTTACATGCTCAATTCCTCTACTTAATTTCGTAATTCCAAAAAACAATTGTTCTACTTCTTTTTCTGTAAAATCTTTAAATAAAAGCTCTAATACTTTAATTTGCATATCTCTTACTTTTTCTGAATACTCTTCTACTTTATCCTTTGTTAAAAGGCAAGTTGCTCTTGAATCTTTTTCATTTTTATCAATTTGCACAAACCCTTTTTTTTCTAAAGCAACAGCTAATTTTTTTACATTTTGTCGTGAGCATCCCATAAGCTCTCCAAGCTTAGTCAATGTCACAGTCTCATCTATAGATTCTGCAATTGCTAAAAGTAACCATTGTTTCATTGTGAGTTCTTGGTCTAACTTGTCACATGCAGTTTGAAGTTTATTTTGCATTACAAATAAATTTGTAAATATAGCTTGTCTCCTACTCTCATCATCCACCACAATTTTTTTCATTAAAGTTTCTATATCCATTTTTTATCCCTCTCTATATGCTAACCCTTAAACTTTCCATATTATTTGTAAATAGTAACTAGTTACTTTTATTATAGTAACTAATTACTATTATGTCAATAATTTTATTTTTGTTATATTATCAACTTTCAATTACAATTTGCTATTGCCATTAGTTAGGCATAAACACTATAATATTTACATTATTTAGGTTATAAATTATATTTTTCTCAGTACTTTGTTTAATAAACTGATATGTTATTACATCCTTTTCTTTCATATTTTTCACAGTACATCACAACTATAATTTCCAAAAAATGTATTGAATATATATATTATAATATGTATAATGTTTTTGAGGGGACCGTATAAAGTGTATACACTATTGATTTTAACTATATTATTAAAACTCCCCTTATCTTCACTATTGCCAACGATTGTATAATTGCCACTCAGCATACAGTTAAACAGTTTCAGATATATTAATAACTATCACTTTTTCATGTTGATGGCAAACATACTAATTTGATATCTATATTGTATACGAATTATATGATGAAATCCGACCATATTTTCCATAAAAACTAAACATCCACGACTGTATAAATAGGCATCCATTTACGTTGACAATCTACCTTTTAAATCTTAAATATGTTTAATTAATGGTAGGCAACAGTAAGTAAAAATATTTTATAAAGGAAGATACTAATATGAATAAATTTAGGAAATTATCCACCAAACTATTGATTACAACAATGGTTTTAACATCAGGTATGAGTGCAACAGTTTATGCTATGACGACCAAAGAAGTAACAGAAAAGACACCAAAAAGCTATATCGCTGGAACTAATAGCATCTATGGTCCAAAACTGTCACAAGACCAACTGAACGCAGTAGCACAAGCAACATCTGACTTTGTGAGCAGAGAAATAATAAGATACATGCCCACAGATACCAAGATTAAAATTGCCTATAATTATGTTAAAAATAACACAACATATGTTGACTGGAATGCAGTAGAGGGAGCCAATACTGCCTATTCATTGGTTACAAAAAAGGGTGCATGTTCTGGAATGAGTAGAAGCTTTAAAGCCTTATGTGATGCTATGGGGATTGAATGTTATTATGTTCACAGTACATCAAATGATCACCAGTGGAACCTTGTACGTTTTGGTGATGGGCGTTTGTATCATGTGGATATTGATGCTAATAAATCAGCAGGAAGGGATGTCATATATAAGAGCCTTACCCACCCGTTAAAATTTGATATGTCAATATACCCAGCGGTTGGAGGAATGTCATCCAAGCCAACAGGTTGGAAGAATCTTGATAAACCAGTACCAGGTGGAACACATATCCTTCCAGTAGAACATCCAAGAGCTAAACTCAATGCACAGTTTGGAAATAATATCAATACAAAAACTAAAATGCGTTCTGGTGTTTCATGTAATGTAATTAACTCATCAACAAATACATTTAAATACACAGGCAAAACTTCAAATTTAAACCCAGCAAATCTCGAGATTTCTGTAATAGGATTTATTGAAACAAAATATGGTATGTTTGCATTAGCCCCAGATTCTAATCCTATTAGCTATACCTTTAAATATGATAAGCCATTTTCTCTAGATTTTAATGGAAAGAAACTTTCTGCGGCAGCATTATCGAGATACTGCAAAAAAAATAATGTTATTATTAAAGTAGAAGTCACTGATAAAACATCTGATACTGCGTTAGGTCAAAATATGTATGTTATATATGAATAGTAAAATACAACTGTATTTTGTATAATCATAATGTGAGTTTTGATTTTTCACATAACAAATATCATATATAAAAAGGGTTCTTAAGAACCCTTTTTATATATTTTTTTTATGTGTATAATTTGACTCAATTTTAAACTATTTGCATTAAATACATTTTAATTTATATCCTTTTTTTAAAATCTACTCTAAAACATATTTTCTGTACTTATTATACTCTATATCACTACATTCAACATCTAAAACAGTTCCTTCTTCGGTATATTCTGTACTTATTATGCTTGCATTATCATTAAAATAAGATGCTATATAACCCTCATTGTATGGAATTAAAATCTTACATCTTATATAATCCTTAAATATACTATTACAAATACATTTTATCATTTTGTCCATATTTATGTCTTTTTTTACTGAAACAAATATTCCATCTATATCGTCTACAATATTATTTAAAACTTCTTCGCTCATTAAATCAACTTTATTATAAACATTTATCATAGGTATACAATCTGCACCTATTTGTTTCAAAGTATCTTCAGTTACTTTAATATGATTTTTGTAGCTTGGATTTGAAATATCAACAACATGTAATAATATATCTGCTTCACATGCTTCTTCTAAAGTTGACCTAAATGCCTTTACTAAATCATGTGGAAGATTGCTTACAAACCCAACAGTATCAGATAATAAAAACTCTTTGTTATTTGAAAGGACTATATTCCTAACAGAAGTCTCTAACGTAGCAAATAGCATATCTTTCTCAAAGACTTTTTTTTCTTCAGAATTTTTAAATGTGTCCACTAATTTATTCATAATTGAAGATTTACCAGCATTTGTATACCCAACTAAAGCAACATTTGGAAGATTTGATTTTCTCCTCATACTTCTTTGGGTTTCTCTTTGAAATTTTAAATCATCAAGTTCTTTATTTAGAGAGGTTATCTTTTCTTCTATTCTTCTACGGTCAAGTTCTAATTTTTTCTCACCAGAACCTCTATTTTTAGTACCAACTCCACCACTTTGACGTCCTAAATTTTCATTTGAACCTATAAGCCTTGGTAACATATATTTTAAACTAGCAACTTCTACTTGAAGTTTAGCTTCTCTAGTTTTTGCTCTCTGTGCAAATATATCAAGTATTAATGCTGTTCTATCTATAATTTCACAATTAAGCTTTTCTTCAAGGTTTTTGAGTTGTGATGTAGAAAGCTCATTATAAAATACAACTATATCTGCATTTTCTTTATTTATTAGGTTTAATAATTCATCTACTTTGCCTGTCCCAATGTAATATGCTCTATTGACTTGCTTTGCATTTTGAATTATACTTCCCACAGCATCAATATCACATGCTGAACATAAGTTTTCAAGTTCAATCATCAGTTCATTAAAATCCTCAGATTTATTATTTATATTTAGTCCTACTATTATTCCTTTTTTCGCCATATCCATATTCTCCTTATCTGCTATTTTTATTTGATATATAGCACGAGATTATGGCTCTATAATTAAATTCATTAAGAATTATACCTTTATTTTATCCTTAAATGACACTTCTAATTTAACATTATAATAACCATAATCGTGCATTATTTTCTCAATCTTATAGAAAAAATCACTTTCATACACCCCCTCTCAATTATATTATGTAGTTTTTTCAATAAAAAAACTCCTTACAAATCTAAGTAATAAAAACAAGCTACTTATATCATAAGAAGGATTAAAATTCTAAATATATATTAAAAATATGCCAATTTAATTGACTAACATGTAATTATCATATTATATTTAACCCAATTCTTAAATTTAAGTAGTTTTTTACATGATTAATAAAAGTAATAGAAATATACACTTTTATACAATCAACAACTATTAAAATTAAATTTTACTTATAATAAAATTTAAAGAATACGATTAAATATACATTTTGATAACCACCTCCAACATTTTCCTTATTACATAGTATAATAAAATACATACTTTGTAAAGACATAAAATAATAGATAAGACTATACTTATAAAATATAATCTTATCTATTTAGTTTATCTTAATAAATTACACATCTATTCTAAAGAAATTTTTTGTTACATTGCTTCATCTTCTTCAAATTGAGAATTATAAAGATTGGCATAGAACCCGCCTTTCTTTAGAAGTTCCTCATGATTTCCTTGCTCAACTATATCTCCTTCATTCATAACAAGAATCATATCAGCATCACGTATAGTTGATAACCTATGAGCTATAACAAAACTTGTTCTGCCTTCCATAAGATTATCCATAGCCTTTTGAATCAATACTTCTGTTCTAGTATCAACAGAACTTGTAGCTTCATCTAATATTAGTATTTTAGGGTCTGCTAAAATAGCACGAGCTATAGTCAATAATTGTTTTTGACCTTGAGAAACGTTACTTGCTTCTTCATTTAGTTTCATCTTATATCCATCTGGTAATGTCTTAATAAATCTATGAACATGTGCAGATTTAGCAGCCTCTATAACTTCTTCATCTGTAGCATTTAACTTACCATATCTTATATTTTCCATAATAGAACCACTAAATAACCATGTATCTTGAAGAACCATACCAAACATTTCTCTAAGTTCACTACGATTGAAATCTTTGATATTATGCCCATCAATCAATATTGCACCACTATTAACATCATAGAATCTCATTAAAAGTTTAACTATTGTAGTTTTACCTGCTCCTGTAGGTCCAACAATGGCAACTTTTTGACCTGGTTTAACATTTACTGAAAAGTTATTTATTATAGTCTTATTTGAATTATATCCAAAGTTGACATTTTCAAAATCAATTTTTCCTTCTAAACCATCTATTGAAACTGCATTTTCAACAATTTGATCTTCTTCTTCTTCTTCTAAAAACTCAAATACTCTTTCAGAAGCTGCTGCTGTTGATTGTAGTAAGTTAGCAACTTGTGCAATCTGAGTCATAGGTTGTGTAAAGTTTCTTACATATTGTATAAATGATTGTATGTCTCCAACCTCGATTGTTTTCTTAATTGCAAGCCAACCTCCTAAGATTGATACCATTACATATCCTAGGTTTCCAATAAACATCATAAGTGGTTGCATTATTCCTGATAAAAATTGAGATTTCCATGCTGAATTATACAAGTTATTATTTAATTTATCAAACTCTTCAATTACTTCTTCTTCACGGTTAAATGCTTTTACTATTGTCTGACCACTGTAAGTTTCCTCAACTTGACCATTTACATTTCCTAAATATTCTTGTTGAGATCTAAAGTATTTTTGTGATTTTTTTACTATTCTCGAAATTACAAACATTGATATTGGTAATATTAAAATTGCTACCAATGTCATAATACCACTTATAGATAACATCATTATCAAAACACCTATCATAGTTGTCACTGATGTTATAAGTTGTGTCATACTTTGATTTAAACTTTGATTTAAAGTATCTATATCATTTGTAATTCTTGACAATATCTCACCATGTGTCTTAGTATCAAAATATTTCATTGGCAATCTATCCAATTTTACTGAAATCTCTTTTCTTAAGTTATAGGATACTTTTTGAGAAATCCCACTCATTATGAACCCTTGTATAAAAGAGAATAATGCACTTATCAAGTAAAGACAAAGTAAAAATATTAAGATTTGTCCAATTGCATTAAAATCTATACCTACATTACCTCCAGAAACTTTGCTCACTAATCCTTCAAATATCTTTGTAGTTGCCTTACCTAAGATTTTTGGACCTACTATAGAAAATGATGCACTTCCAATAGCAAATACAATTACCAAAATTATTGATATTTTAAATTTAGATAAATATGCAATTAGTTTTCGCATAGTTCCTTTAAAATCATTTGCTTTTTGCCCTGCTCCCATAGATTTTCCCATAGGACCTTTTCCCATTCTACTCATTACCTAGCTCCTCCTTTGAAAGTTGTGATAAAGCTATTTGCTCATAAACTTCGCAATTTTTTAGAAGCTCTTTATGCGTTCCTATTCCAACTATTTTTCCTTCATTTAAAACGATTATTTGTTCTGCATGCAAGATTGTGCTAATTCTTTGTGCAACTATTAGTACTGTACTTTCAGCAGTTTGTGATTTTAAAGCCTTACGAAGAGCTGCATCAGTTTTTAAGTCAAGAGCTGAAAAACTATCATCAAATATATACACTTCTGGATTTTTTGCTATTGCTCTTGCAATAGAAAGTCTTTGTTTTTGACCTCCAGATACATTTGTTCCACCTTGAGAAATTTCAGTTTTAAAAGCTTCTGGCTTAGAATCAATAAATTCTGTAGCTTGAGCTATTTCAGCTGCAGTTCTCATTTCTTCATCTGTTGCGTCTTTTCTACCATATTTTAAGTTGGATTCTATAGTACCAGAGAATAATACTCCTTTTTGAGGTACATATCCAATTTTTTCTCTTAAATCATGTTGAGAAACATTTTTTATATTAACTCCATCAAGTAATATTTCTCCCTCTGTCACATCAAAGAAACGAGGAATTAAATTTATAAGAGTTGATTTACCACTACCAGTGCTTCCTATAAATGCAGTTGTTTCTCCTGGTTTTGCTGTAAAAGATATATCTGTCAATATAGGTTCCTCTGCATCTGGATACATAAATGAAACATTTTTAAATTCAACAAGACCTTTTTTATCTTCTTCAAATTCTTGCACTTCTGTTTTTTGAGGGTCTTTAATACTTATATCTGATACTAATACTTCATCTATACGTGTAGCTGAAACAGATGCTCTTGGAAGCATAATAGATACCATTGATATCATTAAAAATGACATTATTATCTGCATTGTATATTGTATAAATGCCATCATATCTCCAACTTGCATTGCCCCAGAATCAACACTATATGCACCTCTCCAAACTATAAGAACTGTGATAAGGTTCATTATAAGCATCATAGCAGGCATCATACATGTCATAACTCTATTTACAAAAAGATTTGTTTTAGTTAAATTTTTATTTGCTTCATCAAATCTTTCTTCTTCATGTTTCTCAGTACTAAAAGCTCTAATGACTGGTATACCAGTTATTATTTCACGGCTTACTAAGTTTAACTTATCAACAAGTTTTTGAACTAGTTTGAACTTAGGCATAACCACTGAGAATAACACTACTATTAATGATAAAATAGCAACTACTGCTACTGCTATAATCCAAGCCATCGAAGTATTTGTATTTAAAACTTTTATTACTCCACCTATAGCCATTATAGGTGCATAGAATACTATTCTAAGTAACATAACCATTAACATTTGTATTTGTTGAATATCATTTGTACTACGAGTAATTAATGAGGCTGTAGAAAACTCATTCATCTCAGTATTTGAAAATGACATAACCTTTTTAAAAACTCCACTTCTTAGATTTCTACCTACACTTGCTGCTACTCTTGCTGCTAAGAATCCTACTGTTATTGTAGCTACCATACTAATCATAGCTATACCAAGCATTTTAGCTCCAGTAAGTAATATATAATTATTTTGAGTTTTTTCTGTATCAATACCTATTTTCTCATACTCTGCCTTCACATATGATACTGAACTTTGTGTTATCATACTTTCTGGCATACCTTCAAAACCTTTACTCATCTCTTTAGTTAATGTGTCTAATTGCTCTTTTGGCATTGCTGATAATAACTTAAATATATCAATATCTCCACCTTGAGTAGCTTGTGGTGGAAGTTGGCTCATTAGTTGAGATTTCATTGCTTTTACTTCTTTACTATCACCTTCAAGTCCTGATACTATTAAAATAGCTTTACCAAAGATAGAATTTAAATCATCTATAGTATCTTTATCTTTAGTGTTTAACTCATAAAGAGATTCATCTTTTAGACCTGGATACTTATCTTTATACTTACTATACTCTTCTTTATTTAATAACGTATAATTATCTAATACTTTATCCTTACTACTTTTATCCATGAATAAAGTAATTTTATCTAATTCTCCCTTTCTAATCACAGATGGAACAGAGTTTTCTACTCCACCTTGTTGTATACCTATATTTACTATATTGGATGTGTATTCTGGTAAAGAAAGGTCACATACTGCTTGAACTACCAATAGACATACTATTACCACTATTGATAATGCTGACTTCTTTAAATATTTAATTAATTTAAACATACATTTCTTCCCTTCTGTAATATTAATTAGTCTAATGACATTAAATTGAAAAATATCATTTTAAAATTTAAAAATATTTTTCATCCTCAGGTTTATGACATCCTGCTTTTAAATTATCTCTTACTTGCATTAGGAGTCTTCTAAGTACTATTTTTTCTTCTTCACTAAATCCTAAAAAGAATTCTCTTTCTAATTCCTGATTAAATTCTTCAACTTTATTACATGTTTCTAGACCTTTATCTGTCAAAAAAATCCTAGATACTCTTTGGTCTTTTTCATCTTGTTTTCTTTCTACGAGTCCAGCTTTTTCCATTCTCTTTATCATAACTGTAGTAGTTGATGCTTTTACTTTTCTTTTATCTGCTAATTCTTTTTGACTTTGCCCATTCTTCATCTTTAGTGAAAAAAGTATTTGTGGCTGACCATGATATAAGCCTAATTTATCAAAATAAAAATGCGTTCTTATAAAATATATTCGCATTAATTGCAAGAAAACATCATTCAATTTTTCTTCAGAATTACTATTCATACTTCCCCTCCTTATTTTTATATTACTTAGTCGGCTAACTGTTATTCTACTATATCATATACTTTTTTTCAATATATTTATAAAAAATTCATATAAATTTCATTTATTAAATATTTTTCCACTGTTTAGTTATAATTTTAATAAATAATAGTAAGTTTTTTAATTAGTCGACTACTTATATTTTTTATTGAAAAGCTTAAAATAAACCTTTTCATATATTTTCAAATAAAAAAGTTGTTCCAAGGTAAATTTGAAACAACTTTTATCCAGCACTATATTATTGCTTATATAATATTCTATTTATCTTCATATCCATTCACAACGATGTCTAATTTTCCAGTTTCTGGTGATATTATTAGACCGTGTACAATAATTCCTTCAGGAATCAAAGGATGCCCTTTTATTAAATTAATACTATCTTTTACAGATTCTTCTGCAGAATCAAATCCATGTAACCATTGCTTTGTATCAATTCCAGCACTGCGAAGTGTAAGTATTACATCATTAGATATTCCCCTATCTAAAATTTTACTAAGTAATTTATCTGTATCAACATTACACATCCCACATCCATGATGCCCTACAACTATAACCTCATCTACATCAAACTCATAAATTGCAACTAGAATACTTCTCATAATACTGCCAAAAGGATGCATTATAGTAGCTCCTGCATTTTTTATTAGCTTAACATCTCCATTTTTTAAATTCATAGCTTTAGGCAAAAGTTCAGTTAATCTTGTGTCCATACAAGATAAAACTACTATTTTTTTATTTGGATGTTTTGATGTTGCATACTTTTCGTATTCTTTGTTCTCTACAAATGATTTATTATACTCTAATATCTCTTCAAGTTTTCTCATAGGTACTCTCACTCTCTTTAAAAATTTTTTTATTATTATATCACTATTGAACTACAATATATATATATATAACGTAATTTATAGTTATTAAATATTTTTATGAAATTATCACTCTGACATAATATTAAATATAACTTATGTTTATAAAGATTTGCGTATTTATTTTTTTATTATCGAAACTAATATCATACAATTTTATTATTTATTTAATTATATATTTTTATGAAATGTTATTGTATAAACTATCTTCTATTATAATTGCTTTTCTATTTTACATCTATTTATTATATTTAAAAATATCAACTCTACTAATACACTAGTCATGTTTTAAATACTTACCAAAAAATTTTCTACATATTACAAGCATCTTATATTGTCAAATCCAAAATTATTTAAATTTTCAAAATATATTCTACATATATAATATGTAATTACAATAAAAAATGCTATAATTAACATATTATTAATTCGTTTTATTATTGTAGTACGGGTATGAAATTATAAAAAATATTTGTCTAATTAAGAATATGATTTATCCATATTTATTTATTGTAGATACAGACTATGCAAAATAAATAGCATATATTTCAGTTTAAAAACATATATAGTCTATATTCAGACTAAAAAAGTATAAATAGTCTATATAAAACAACTTAAACTATGAATATAATCTAAGGTGGAGGGATAATAATTGGCAAATATAGGAAAAATAATAGGAGATAGAATAAAAGTCTATAGAACAAAACTGGGATATAGTCAAGAATTTCTAGCAGAAAAAGCAGGTTTACATACAACATATATTGGTCAGATTGAAAGAGCTGAAACAAATACATCCATCAATATTATAATGAAAATCGCTACTGCTTTGAATATACCACTTGAATTGTTATTTGCAAATATTATTACAGCAGAAGGCATTGATAACTCTATACCTTTGGAATGTTATGAAATGATTAATAAATTAACTGAAAAAGAACAAGCCACAATGTTAGAGTTAATAAAATGCATTATTAAATACAAAGAAATATAAGTGAGGAAAGTAATGACAGTAATGAATTGTATAGGTAAAAGACTTAAAGAAGAACGTAAAAAAGCTAATTTAACTTCAAAAGAGTTTGCAAATATGGTTGGAGTATCACCTTGGTATATAAATCAAATAGAAAGTGGTAAGAAGAATCCAAGTCTTAAAACATTCATAAAGTTTGTAAGTGTATTAAATATCTCTGCAGATACTCTTATAAAAGATATTACTCCCATTGGAAAGACATATTTAGAAAATGATATAAATGAAGTGTTAAAAGACTTAAATTCGAGAGAGCTAAATCTGATATTGCAGATTATAGATATAATAAAAAAGAATAGAATATGATTCTTTATATTTTATATAAACAAAAAGGTTATTTGAAATAAATAACCTTTTTTTGTCTTTTTGTGTTAACATTGTCTTATAGTGCTAATTAGTACTATTAGACCATGTTCTATGGCCTTATTTTAATATAAAACGATTGGGGATAGGCTATGATTGTGATTGAAGGTAGCGATAAATTTAAGCTTGCAAAAGAATATATTGATGTAGAATATACTCTTTTTAGCAAGATAACTCTTAGGTATGAAAAGTTGAAATTTAAAGATAACACTGAATTAGAAAAAATCAAGATGTTTAAATATAAAAATGACTACATACTTAATAAATTAAACCTTATTTTGGGAAATGAGCTCTGCTCTTATAAGAAACAGATAATTAGAGAAACTGTAGATACTCTAAAACTGACAGAACTTTTTTCAAGTGACAATATAGAAGATATTAAATTTATAAAAAACGATATAGAAAAATTAGAAATTAGTATAGAAAAAATTGTAAAATTTAAACGTCGAAAAAACAGGAGTTACGTTTGTTGTTATTGTCCTGATATGTATAGGGATGTAAAACTAGATAAAGAATCTATCAATAAGATATATAATAGAAAAATAAAAATTGAAAAAGAAGTTAATATTTTTGAAGATGAAGATATTACAATAAACAAAAAAGTATTTAAATTCCCAAAATCTTGGACTAAAAATATGCAAAAATATTGGTTAAACGAAAATAAGTATCCTGTACATTCTAGTGTAATGGATGATGATAGATACAAATGCTGTAATGTACAATACTCAAAAAACAGAGTAATACTCTTATATTATATATACAATTTATAGTGTTTTAATGGCATATTTCAAATATGCCATAGTTGATTTATAAGATATTACTTTTCATGTTTTTTTAATCATTTAATACTCTTATGTAATAAACTAAGTACTGAATTTAATTCTTTAAATGATATTTGTCCTGGTGCTGAACTATTCTTAGAAGCTCCAAAAGTCAATGCAGAGCCAAATATTTCCCCACATAATCGACTTATAACTCCCATTCCTGACATGGACATTGTTATTATTGGTCTATCTGCATAAACTCTAGCCATTTCATTCGTAGCTTCAAGTAACACTAATACATCATTTTCACTTTGTGGCATGACAGCTATTTTAGGTAAATCTGCTCCCAACTCCTGCATTCTACATAAACGAGATATAATTTCTTCTTTTTTTGGTGTTTTATAAAAATCATGATTAGAAATGATTACTTTCACTTCTTTTTTGTGAGCAAAACCAACTATTTCATCTATAACTTCATCACCTATAAATAACTCCACATCTATCAAATCTACTAGACCTGTATTAGAAATCTCTTTATTCAATGTAATATAATAATCTTTCGATATTGATTTTTCTCCTCCCTCTACTACATTTCTAAATGTAAATAGTAAAGGTATATCAGATATGTAACTTCTTAATTCATGAAGAGTCTCCTTAACTTCTTGAATATCTTCCACACTCTCAAAAAAATCAACACGCCACTCTATAATATCCAAACAAGTTTCTTTTAATGATTTAACCTCTTTTATAATATCTTCTTTATTCTTGCCTATAATTGGTACACAAATCTTAGGAATGCCCTCTCCTATATTAACATTTTTTACTTGAACTTTCTTTTTCATACTCTCCTCCATACATAAAAATCCTATAGAATTTTAAATTCTCTTTTCTCCACAATTTTATTATACAGTAAAATGATATACATTATATATAATAAATCTTATATATTAAATGTATTTATAGTTGAATTTACTATGATACCTTATAGTTTCCATAATACTCTTTAAATTGCATTTAATAGAATATATATTATTCTCGATGTTGATAGAATTAATCTACAAATTATGGTATAATCATGTAGAAATAACTCGAATTTCACTACTTATGAAGGGATTGAATATCAATGAACCTAAATCATTTGCATTACTTCAGAGTTTTAGCTAAAGTTGAGCACTATACAAAAGCAGCTACTCAATTATCTATAACTCAACCAAGCTTAAGTCATGCTATATCAGCTCTTGAAAAAGAATTGGGTACTTTTTTATTTGAAAAGCAAGGCAGAAATGTTCGCCTTACTAAATATGGCAAATTTTTTCTAACCTATGTTGATAAAGCATTAGGTGAATTAGAAAGAGGAGAAAAAAAACTTAGAGAATATACTAGTATATCAAAAGGTGTTGTAGACCTAGGATTTATTTACACATTAGGAGCTCACTTCATTCCAAATATAATTGGTAGTTTTTTAGAAAAAGAGTCAAATAAAAATATCTCATTTTCATTTGGTCAAGGTACTACAAAGAAGATTATACAAGGTCTAAAGGATGAGAAGTTTGATTTAGCATTTTGTTCTTTCGTTCCAAATGAACCCAATATAGATTTTACAGCTATACTTCAAGAAGAATTGGTTGTAATAGTACCATACAGTCATCCTTTAGCATCAAATGATAGTATAGATTTAAAGGATACAAAAGATTATCCTTTTATATTCTTCAGTGAAGATAGTGGTATTAGACCAATCATTGATAATCTTTTTGAAAAAGTCAATGTAAAACCTCAAATTATCTGTGAGACAGAAGAAGATACTGCTGTTGCAGGACTAGTCTCCATTAACTATGGAATAGCTGTTGTTCCAAATATCTTTGCACTTAAATACTTTAATGTAAAAATTTTATCCATAACAAATCCAATACACGAAAGATATATATATTTAGCTACAATGAAAAATAAATATTTAACTCCTGCTGTTAGTGGATTTAAGAATTTTGTTATTAATTATAGCAAAACCAATAATTTAGTAGATATAAACTAAAAAACGAATTAGAAAAGGGATTGTATCATATACTATGACACAATCCCAGGTAAATTTTAAAATTTATTAAAAATAATCTGAGAAGTACGGATTTTCACGTTCAATAAGATTTTCTAATAAAACTACTGTATCTTTATCACAAATAATTCGCTTTATTTTATGAAGATATGTTGGTCTTTTATAGCTAAGTAACATAGTTGTAAGTGTTTGTATATCAACCTCTAAATCAGCCTTATCACCACCAACAGTCAAGGTACCTTTCCCATCTTTAGAAACATTTAATGTAAATACTCCTGTATTCCAATCTAGTAAAGGGTCTTTCAACTGAAAAACTAATTTTACATCACTTTCTTGTCTTTTAAATGGGTACTGACTTATAAATTGTTCTATATCAACAATTCTTCCCATAAAATAAGGTTTTACATTTTCTTCAATATCCCCATCTTCAAGTAGAAATGCCAATGGCTCATCTGTATATGTATTGCCAACTACTTTATTTATCATTGAAAAATGAGCACTTATAAAATTCCATAATCCTGTACGTGCTTCTTCTTCTACAAATACCATCTCTTTAATATAGAATATTTCTTCAGAAATCCAATACAATACATAACCTTGTGCGTTATGATTTTTATCATAATAAATAGCGCAAGTCAGTTCTTCTAAATCCCAACGCCAATATTCTTCCCAAGCTAATTCACTTCTAATCATGCAAGCATGATTCATTTTAGAAAAACGTTCATAGACACTTCGTATATCTTTATGCTCTATATTTGCACGTTTAACTTCTCCTGAAACAACTTTTGTTTTTGGTAACTGAGTATCTTTAATTTCAAAAGATATTTTATCAGATATTATTTCCCATCCCTTACGACGGTAGTATGGAATTGAATATGGGAATAAGTAAGATATAGATTGTTTTCTTTCTCTCATATCTGCTAATGCTTGTCTCATTAGTTTATCCATAAGACCTAGATTAGAATATTCCGGATATGTTCCAACACCAGTAAGACCGCCCATATCATATTCTTTACCAAATATATTGATTTTAAATGGATAAACAGCTATTTGAGATACTAGTTTATCCTCATCAAACCAACCAAGTACATCAGCTTGTCTTAATACAGGTAGTTTAGCAAGAGTTATTTCTCTTTCTTCCCAACCGACTTGTTGTAAATCATGGTTTGTCACTTGAAATACATAACGTAACAATTGATTGAATTCTTGTAAATGCTTAGTTTCTACATTCTTCATTTCGAGTCTCTCTAGTCGACTCATAATAAAACCTCCTAAAAATAAGTACATATAAATACTATCTATTTACTTAACATAGATAATAAGTTTATACAAATACTAAGTTAATATTTATATAATCATAATTCTATCATACACAAGATATTATAGTCAAATCACTATTAAAAATTAAGTATCTATCAGATACTCATGTAAATACTCATACCATTAAAATCAAAAATTATTTTTTATTTAATCTATACTAAGTGGTTGCAAGTTTTATTATCTTGATATATAATCAACTAAATATACAATTGTTATAAAATGTTACATAGTCAAAAGTCTGTTTTTAAATATAAAATATATGGATTTAAATCTAAATATAAGTGATATTTAAGGAGTGATTCTGTGAAGAGATGTATTGTAGTAATGGAATAGTCAAAGCATAACATATTATAAAGGAGAGATTTAGACATGACTATTCCAAATTCAAATAAAATATACCCAAGAAGTAATGATTATCAAACTGTGTACCTTAAAAATGTAATCACAAAAGAAAATATAGAAGTTGGAGATTATACAATATATAATGACTTTTATAATGACCCAAGAGATTTTGAGAAAAACAATGTATTATATCATTACCCTATAAATAACGATAAATTAATAATTGGTAAGTTTTGCTCAATAGCATGTAATTCAAGATTTTTAATGACTAGTGGAAATCATACAATGAAATCACAGTCCACTTATACATTTCCTATCTTTTATGAAGAATGGGGATTAGATATCAGCCATATAACAGATGCATGGGATAATAAAGGTGATATTGTAATTGGAAATGATGTATGGATAGGATATGATTCCATAATTATGTCAGGAGTACATATTGGTGATGGTGCTATTATTGGAACAAGAGCTGTAGTTACTAATGATGTTCCACCATATTCTATTGTTGGAGGCATACCTGCAAAAGTCATAAAAAAAAGATTTAGTGATAATACAATTTTAAAGTTATTAGAAATTAAATGGTGGAATTGGCCATACAAAAAAATTCAATCAAACATTCAATATATTCAATCAGGAGATATTGATAAATTAGTTTAATATTTGTTGACTATTTATATTAAGCTTAATTTTAATGATTCTCTTCATAAAGAATTATTTAGAACTATTATATTGTCTTTAATATATGTGAAATTAAAATAGTATTAAAGTCATAATTAAAAAGTAAAGTAACTTTGTATAAAGTTACTTTACTTTTTATTACCTATAAAAGATTTAATTTTTCCAAGATTGTTATTATATTTCTTCCTTCTCTAACTCCATCTATTATTCTTCTAGCAATTTTACTATCTCCTATGTTTAGAATTTCCACATTTCTTGGTTCAAAATATTCCTTTAAATCATTTAAAATTGGTTTATTAGGACTCATCCCCAAGCATATAAATCCATAATCAAAATCTAGTAAAAATTCTTCTTCATCTTTCTTTACTTTGAAAGTATCTTTCCCAACTTCTAATAATCGTGTATTTGTATATACATCAACGTTATAATCTTTTAACATTTTATTCATTGTCACCTTCGTTATAGGGTCCAAATCTCTTCCTACTACTGGCAACATCTCAACTATACAAGTTTTGGCCTTATTTTCTGAAAAGAATTCTACAACATCTAACCCAACAGCACCTCCTCCAACAACGACTACTTTCTTATCTTTCAAATCTTTCGTTTTAAAAGATTCTATATCATCAAATAGTTTGAATATTGAACTTACATTTTCTCCTTCTCTGTCTATTTTATCTAATAAGCCAGTTATTGGAGGAATCAATGCTCTTGAGCCCGTAGCATTTACTATTATGTCTGGTTTTAAATTTTCCAAAAATCTAATATCAACTTTTGTATTTCTAAATATAATTAAATTTTTTAATTTATTAACTCTTTGTATCAAGTACTTTGGAAAATCATATATTCTCTTTTTATCTGGAAAAGTAGATATTTCTTTAGCAAGCCCACCTATCTCTTCTTTTTCTTCTACTAGAAATACATTGCATCCTACTTCGGCTGCTGTGGCTGCCGCTTCGAGACCAGCAGTTCCGCCTCCTATAACAACTACATTTGTTTTTTTGCTTACCTTCCTTTGCTTATATTCTTCTCCATTTATCAAATCTGGATTTACTGTACATCTAATAGGTCTATTTGAGCCAATCCTATTTCCTGCACATCCTATATTGCATGAAATACATTTTCTTATTGAATCCTCTTTACCATTTTGTACTTTTTCAACCCAATTAGAATCAGCTATGAGACCTCTACCAATACCTATAAAATCTGCTTCAGCATTTTCAAGTATTTTTGATGCTATTTCTGGATTTCTTATATTTCCTGTTACTATGGTTGGTCTACCAAACTTTTCTTTAACTACTTTAGATATGTATGAACGCCATCCATCTTCTAGCGTCATCTTATCTATTTGAAACTGTATAGAGTCATTTAATGCTACTGATACATTGTACATATCCACTTCTTCATCTAAATATTCTAGAAGTTTTAGAGTATCATCCAAAGTATTTCCTTCTTCCATAAATTCATCAGCACTTATCCTTAGAGATATTGGAAATAATGGACCTACCTCTTCTCTGACTCTATCAATTACTAGTTTTGCAAATCTACTCCTATTTTCAATGTTCCCACCAAAGTCATCAGTGCGCTTATTATAAATTGGAGATAAAAATTGACTTATTAAGTATGAATGACCTGCATGTATCTCAACTGCATCAAATCCTGCTATTTGAGCTCTCTTAGCTGCTTCTCCATATTTTTTTGCAATATTTAAAATTTCTTCTACATCTAGTTCTCTAGGAATTGTTCCCCCTTTTTTTGAAGGTATATTTGAAGAAGATACTGGAACTAAACCATCTATCCTATCTGGCATAGCAGAAGCTCCTGAATGATTAATTTGTATTGCTACACATGTATCGTACTTATGTAAGGTCTCTGTTAATTTATATAAAGCAGGTATATATCTATCATGGTCTATTCTTATCTGTGTTGTTCCATTAGAACCTAAAGGAAAATCTACACAAGCATTTTCTACTATTATAAGCCCTGTTCCTCCTTTCGCTCGTTGTTCATAATATTTTATATGTTCATCTTTAAATTCTCCACTTTCACCACCAAAGTTTGTTCCCATTGGTGGCATAACTATTCTATTTTTTACATTCATCCTTTTTACAGTTAATGACTCAAAGATATTTTGATATTTTTTCATTCCTATTCCTCCATACATTTTATATTTGTAATTTTTATAAATTAAATTTATGTATTTATTATAATGCGAGGCAATCTATTAAACTAGTGCATATTTTAGTCATTATTAATAGATTTCTTCTATGAATTGTAATTCTATCTTTTCACAAAAAAATCATGCTACATTAATAGTCATTTGCTATTAATGTAGCATGATTTTTTTATTCTAAATAAATTTAGCATTTTACTTATCAATCAATATGTATTGCTAAGTAAAAACTACAATCTTCTATATTCTTCTCTTTTTAGATTTTGGTTACTTAGAGAGTAGTCAATCTCATCAATTAAACGTTGCTTATCATCAGGTAATATACCCTTTAAGTTAACATAATTTGATGCATGATTACTTCTAAATACAATTTTTTCACTGGCATCTATATTTTTTATCATCTCTTTAATTTCTTGTAATACAGCTTTATCTTCTAAGATTGTAAACTCCCCTGCCTGAAGTGAATCATAAAGTTCAGTATTAGGTTCTACCATTAAACTAAGTACACCAACGTAGTCTGGAGAAATTGCTCCTAACATTTTTCCAGTATCTACTGCATGCTGATGTGTTTTTTTAGTTCCTCCAATACCTGCTATTACTGTAGATGATAATTTGATACCACTTTTTTTAACTTTTCTACCAACTTTTATCAATTGTTCACTATTGAATCCTTTTTTAATATCTTCTAATACATCATCATTTCCACTTTCAAGCCCTAAATAAATCATCTTAACTCCAAGACCTCTTAACTCTTTAAGTTCATCATCAGATTTTTTCTCTATAGACTTAGGAGAACCATATAAAGTAATTCTTTCACATTCTGGAAAAACTTCTTTTATATATAATATAATATCTCTTAATTTTTCCATTGGTATTATCAATGCATCTCCATCTGCTAAAAATATTCTTTCTACATGTCTATAATGTCTTCTAAATATATCAACTTCATTTTTTATTACTTCTAATGGCTTTATTTTAAATTTTTTTGATTTGTACATACTACAAAATGTACATTTGTTGTGAGAACATCCTAGTGTGACTTGTATTATAAGACTATAAGCCTCACTTGGTGGTCTATACAGTGGCATATCATATTCCATATTAAAATCCCCCTTGTAATCGAATCTTCATTCTATTATATTATTAATATTTAATTAAAATAATACTTTATATAATTATAGACTTTAAATTTTAATTTAAGATATATTCTTTAAAAATTTAATAATACTATTAGCAGTAATATTAAGTTGCTTTTCTTGACTTATAATAGCATCGTTATCTCCTTTTTGTTTTCCATAATCTCCAAATTGTGCATGATTTCCACCTTCAATTTCAACATAAGTTGTATCATCAGGAAGTTTTTGTTTTGATTCTACAAGACTTTTAAAATTGACTACACCATCTTTACTTCCCCATATAGATATAACTTTTTTGCCTAGCTGTTTCAGCTCATCACCCATTGGATAAGAAGATAAAAATACAACTCCATCGATTAATTTATTATCACGTGCAAAATTTGCTGCTGCAACTCCTCCTAACGAATGGCCTCCTATTACCCAATGCTCTATATTGTTGTAAGAATCCATAACTTTCTGAGCTTTGTTGGTTCCAAGTAATGCTATGTTAAGTGGCATCTTTACAATTACTACCTCATATCCACTTTCTGCTATTTTTCTAGCAAGTGGCGCATAGGATTCTATTTCTACCTTAGCTCCTGGATATAAAATAAAACCCTTAGAAACTTTTCTTCCTTTTGGTGTAAATGAAATGTTTCCATTTACAGTTACCTCTACTTTGCTATTACTAACCAAAGCTTCTTTTGCTAGTTTTTGAGGTTCATATGTTTTATTTATCCATATGAAAAAACCAAGTAAAATCAGTACAAATAGTATACCTATTCCCTTAAATATTTTATTCTTTATATTAAATTTTTTATTCTTCTTATTATTTTTATCATCTTTGTTTTCAACCTCATCATAAAGTAAAGGTCTCTCAAGTTCCATAGTTATACTAAATGTATCATATTTCTTATCACGCTTTACCTTTACATCTTTACTCATAAATCTAACCCCCATAATATTTGAATACTATTATAGTTTATCCTAAGTAAATTGTTTTTTCAACCAATGAAAAAAATCAATATTTTAACTATTTTCATACAAAATTCATAAATATATGTTTTTCGTTTTCTATAGACCCTTTTTTTAATCCTCTATAAAAGAAATAGTCATATAATTTATTACAAATATATGACTATTCTTTGGTCTAATTAAATCAAATATCTATGCTACCTCTTCTATTGAAACTCTAGTGATATCACTTATTCTATACATTTCTTTGACACCATTTAAAGTCTGTAACAAATTTAGACAAATTATCTTGTCACCTATATTCTTGGAATTTTTGATACTTTCTAAAATTATCATTCTACCTTCATCGTATTTGTCTGCATTGTAATTTGAAATATAATTAGTATCTCTCAATATTTTTTCTATATCTTCATCTTTAATTTTATTTTTGTTAATATTTATATATAAATTATACATATTACTTATTAGTAATTTCTGATTTTCCAAAAAATCTTCTTGATGTTTATCTTTATATATAGCATTTATCAACATAAGTCTATCTTCAATAAGTGATGGTACCAATAATAAATTTTTTATATAGTAAGCATCAGTCACATTTTCTATAGAATTATTGACTTCATCAATTATATTTTTAACTATGCCTTTATACATATCTATAACATGTTGATAACCTGTTTTAGCATCATATGGTAATATAAACTTATTTACTATTAATGCAATAATGGCTCCTAACGCCACATATGAAATTCTGCTTATAGTTAAAACATTTGGGTCTCCCATAACTACTGCTGAACCAAGAGCTGAGACAGTTACACACATCATTAATTTTCTGTAATCAACTACATAAGAGTTTATATATCCTGCTAAGAGAACTATTAATGACCTTAAAGTACTATCTTTTATTATTGAAAATGACACAATAAATATTATAGCTCCCACAAGTGTACCTTCTATTCTTTTTCTAGACCTTTGAATACAATTTTCTGCATATGGTTGTGTTAATGAGAATACAGTTAACATTATCCATCTTCCATCTCTCAAGTGGAAATAATCCATAATAAATCCAGCTATAGCTGTAGCTAAAGCAATCTTTACTGCATAAGAAAATCTTATAGAATTTAAATTAAAGTTTTTCTTATATATCGATAGTCGTTTAAATTCTTTAGGTATCTTTGATTTTCTTTCAGCCTTTTTTTCATCTCTTGTTTTCACCTTTTTATAATCTACTAAAAATTCATATAAATTTTCTAACACACTATAAATTTCTTTTAAATTTATATTTTTAGTATCTTGAGCAATAACATAATCTCTAAATCCTAATATCTCTTTATCAGTTATCTTATCTTTATTTTCTAAGCACATCTTGATATAGTTTACTTCTTTAAACCCTACAGCTAATACATCAGCTTTACTATTAATGCTACTTTCCTCTACAATATTTTTTATATCTTCATCCTCAAACTCTTTACTGTTTTTTTTATATCTGTCCAGTATTAAATTTATTCTTTCTAATGAAAATAAAATATTTATTATGTCTATTCCTTTAATACTGATATAAAAGTCATCTTTTCTATTATCAAAAATAACCATTTTAAGGCTTTTGGATATAGAGTTTATTCTATAATTACAACTATCTATTTTTCTAATATTAGGTTTATTTATAGAATTATCATCATTAATAATATTTTTTAAAAGACCAATTTTTTCTAACAATTCATCACATATAGATATTAGTTCTTTATCACCCACATTTTTCATCCTATTTCTGTTCATAACAAACTGGGCAATCATTATTGTAACTGCACCAATAGCTAAAGCCGATAATCTCATAGGAAATTCATTTATTCCTACAGGTATACTTACCATAAATATATACATTAGACCAAAAGGTACATATACTGCTCTTTTTAGGTCATAACTAAATATATATCCTATTATAAATAATGCTATAAAATTTAATAAAATTCCTAAATACATATTTTGTACTGCGAAAAATGATAATACTCCTAAAATTATATTTATTGCTAAATATTTCAGTAAATTTTTAATTGGAGAAATAGTTAAATCTCTTTCTAATAGTGTCAACATAGCGGTTACTATACCTACACCTATTAGTGTATTCTTACTTCCAAATAAATATAGAAATATAGAAATAAATGCTATTATAAAAATAAACATTTTTGTTTTTGATATTACCAGTTTTTTTGTCATTATATCCCCCCTAAAAATTTCAACAAGACCTATTTTATCACATTTGTTGCCTTATTCAAAATCGTCTTTTTTACGGGAGGATTCTAACTTTTACAATTCAAACAATACATATAATTCATATTATTACATACTTTATTATGTATATATGCTATATAAATTCACATGCTCCCATATATTTTTTCTTTCAAATATTTTTTAAAAAAATAAAAATAACTCCCTTAATAATACTAAAATTATATTTATTAAGAGAGTTATTTTGTTTATACAATAAATTTATTTAAGTTTTTCTTTCCCTAATATATAAGTACCCAGCCCCATAAAGAAAGCTCCTCCAACAATATTTCCAAGTGTCACAGCAACTAAATTATAAATAGCTCCTCCAATACTAACTATGTTTATTGCTGATGAAAATAATGAAACACTATAAACTGTCATATTTGCTACACTATGTTCAAAACCTGATGTTATAAAAGCAAATAAACATAAGAATATCATAATTATTTTCGCACTATCACTATTAGTTCTAAATGAACATAACACTGATACACATACTAGAATATTACATAAAATCCCTCTAAAGAAAAGAGACATAAATGGCATCGAAGCTTTACTTGCTGCTGTATTTGCAAAAAATTCAGCCACAGGCCCTTTGTCTACTAAACCAGTTCCTACAAATATAAGACCTAAAATCAAAGCTCCAATTAAATTTCCCACCCAACTGTATATCCATATCTTCAAAGTATCTTTTGTACTTACACCTTTGTTTAACATGCCAACGGACATAACCATATTATTACCAGTAAATAGTTCTGTTCCTGTCATTACGACCAAGCTAAGTGCTATTGCAAATGATAATCCCATTACTATCTTAGTCATAGGTGAACCTGCATCAGTTAAAAGTCCCCCAATAGTAAATATTAAAAGTATACCTATCCCTACATAAAGGCCTGCAAACGCAGAAGATACTAAATATTTTACTTTACTCGTATTTAATAAATTTATTTTATTTATAGCTGCATTAGTTAATTTATCTAAAGTCTCCTTATGCATACTTCCCTCTTCCTTCTATCGAATTTTTTAATTTACTCAAATATATACTTTACTTATAGATATTTAACTCCACTCCAGTATATATTTTCATATATTTTAGTTATTTCTGGAAGTTGAACACCTTCAAGTGCCCATTTTTTAAACTCCATAAATCCGGTTCTATCAATTATATATCCTATATGCTCTTTTCCTCCTGGTGCATCTTTGTCTATATACTTTTCTACATATTTATAAGTATTAAGTATTATCTTTATTATGCTATCTTCATCTGCCCACAAAAGAAAATCTTCTGCTAGTCTAGGATTTCTCTTTCCTGTTCTACCCATTATGGCTAATCGATAGCATTTTTTTTCATCTCTAGTCCATGCATTTGTTGGACAATTAAGCACACATTCTCCACATCCTATACATTTATCTCCATCTCTTACAACTTTATTATTTTCTGTTTTTAATGCTCCAACAGATATTTTAGAACATTTTTTTACACAAGCTCCACAATTTACACATCTATCTTTTTCATATACTGGTAAAGCCATACCAATAATTCCAAAATCATTCATTCTAGCTTTTATACAATCATTTGGACATCCAGTTAAAGCTACTTTAAAATGTAAATCATTTGGAAATATTGCTTTTTCTATTCTTTTAGCAAATTCAGTTGTATTATACTGTGCTTTTGGACAGACCTTATTTCCTATACATGCTGCTATATTTCTTGTGCCTGCTGCTGGATACCCTGCATTTTTCTCATTTTGATTTATATTCATTTTTTCAATTACAGGTTGTATAATTTTATTTATCGCTTCCATGTCTTCCATATCTATACCTAATATTTCAAATCCCTGTCTCGTAGTTATGTGTATCTGACCATTACCATATTCACTTGCAATTTTAGAAACTATAGTTAAACTTTCAGGGTCAATAAGACCACCTGGTACTCTAACTCTTAAAGAAGTTTTATATTTTGTTTTTGTAATTCTATAAGCATTTTTCATTACCTTTTTAGTATTTAAATCTCTTATCACAAATTCCGCCCCCTAATCAATAAGATTTTTAGCATATGAATAATCAAATACTGGTCCATCTAAGCATATATAAGTATCATCCATCTTGCAGTGTCCACATTTACCTATTCCACAACACATTTTTCTTTCATAAGAGACCCAAATATTTTTTTCATCTAAATCTCTTTTCAGGAATTCTCCTACTGTAAATTTCATCATCATTGGAGGTCCAACTACAATTGCAGAAGTATTATTTATATCTTTTATATCCAATTCTGGTATGTATTTTGTTACTAATCCTACGTTTCCACTATACCCTTCATCTGCTCCATCTACAGTAACTAAGATATCAAGTTTTTCACTCCATCTTTTTAAATCTTCTGCAAATAAAACATCTTTTGGTGATTTAAATCCTACTATTAACTTAAACTTTTCACATTTTTCTTTATTGTTATAAAAATGTTCAACTATTCCTCTTACAGGAGCTAAGGCACTTCCTCCTGCTACTACTACAATTTCCCTTCCTTCATAAAGAGATACATCAAATCCGTTTCCATAAGGCCCTCTTATAAAAAAAGAATCCCCTTCTTTATAATTAAATAACTTACTAGTAACTTTCCCTACATTTCTTATTGTAAAATCAATGTAATCTTCTCCATACCCTGATACTGATATTGGACTTTCACCGTATTTAGGTATAGATATCTCATAGAATTTTCCGGGCAATACACCTTTTGTATCGCAATTTACTCTAAAAGTCCATTCTTTATCAGTGTGTTTAATTATATCTAGTATTTTTGCACTTACTGGTATATATGAATTCATTTATATCTCCTCCTTACTAGTTACTAAATCATTTATTTTTTCTATACATTTTGAAAATGATATGTATTGTGGACAGGCATCATCACATCTTCCACACCCAACACACATATGATATCCAAATCTTTTTTTGAAATCATTAACTTTATGCATGGCTTTAAATCTCATTCTTTCACCTTGTTTTTTTCTAAAAGAATTTCCTCCTGCTATATCTGTATATCCATCCACTTGGCATGAAGCCCAAACTCTTCTTCTTTCACCTACATTCTCATTTTCTTTATAAAAAATATCCTGCATTGTGAAACATGAACATGTTGGACATACAAAATTACATCTACCACATCCAATACATCTTGTATCATATTCATCCCATATTGAATTTCCTATCATTTCATTTGAATCAATATTCTCTGGTACATCTACAGAAATTAGATTTTCAGTTACATAATTAACATTAAATTCAACAGGTTCTCCATTAAATACTTCAAATTCACTATCTTTTACATCTAAATATAGAGTGTCTCCTTCTATATTTAGTCCAATTGAATAATTATCAGTTTTATTAGAATCCATACTTACACAAAAACAATTTCTAAAGCTTTCTTTACATCCTACAAGTGCAAACTTTACTTTCTCTCTAATGTTTTTATAAAAATAATCTTTTTCTTCTCCATTATTTAAATATATTTCATCAAGTCTCTTTATCCCATTTATGTCACAAGCTCTTAAGAAAATTAAAATTTTCTTATCGTCTAAATCGCTTTCCTTAAACTCTTTTTCAGTAAAATAAAATAAAACTTGATTTATAGGGAGCACTACTTCTTTTGGTGAAAAATTTGCCTTTTGAGCAAACTCCATTTCTTCGAAATCGTTTACCTCTTTGTATCTTATTGTATCAGTATCTGAAAAAGTACCTTTAAATGGTATTAAAACTGGTGCAAATATCTTGTAATCTTTTTTTAGATGCTTAAGACCTTCATTGAATTTAGATGAATCTAATTTTAATTTCATTTTTATCACCTTTCTTATATTTTAATTTTACTTACTTGTTATCTTGTTTAAATCTTAACACTTTATTTTCTATACTTCTGTGATAATTATCACAGTTTTAAAAATAATAAAAAAAATATTAATAGAGTTTATTAAACTCTATTAATATTTTTATAATATCTATATTCTTCAATTAAAAATCTCATCACTTAAATACAAGTTTTTCAAAAGATTCTATATCCATAGGCTTTGCAAAGTAATATCCTTGTCCAATATCACAACCTGCATCTTTTAATAAGTTTAGTTGACTTTCGGTTTCTATTCCTTCAGCTACAATTATCATATCTAAATCTTTCCCTAACTTAATTGTATTCTTTATAATTTTTTCTCCACGTGTAGATGTAATAGTCTCATTTAAAAATTCTCTATCAATCTTTAATACATCAATTGATAATTTTTTTAAAAGACTAAGAGAAGAATATCCGCTTCCAAAATCATCCATAGATACAATAAATCCAATATCATGTAAATCATTTAGTATATCTAAAAGAACACTTACATTTGATAAAAATAAACTTTCAGTCAACTCAAGTTCAATAAGATATGTAGGTACATTATACTTCTTTATTAAAGACGTCAGACTGGCTACTATATTTCTATTACTTAGATGGATTCTTGAAACGTTCATAGAAATTGGTAACACTTCTAATCCATTTTCTAACCATCTTGCCATTACATTAAATACCTTATCCCAAACATATAAGTCAAGTTTTTCTATAAAACCATTTTTTTCAAATAAAGGAATAAAATCACTAGGAGGAATAATTCCTTTAGTAGGATGCATCCAACGAACAAGAGCTTCTGCACCTATAATTTTACCTGTTGCTAGATTAAATTTAGGTTGTAAGTAAATTACAAATTCCTCATTCAAAAGTGCATTGTCCATATTATTTTCAATCTCTTTATCATGCAATATAGAAAGCCTTATTTTATCATCATAAAATGCTACCTTACTTTTATAATTAGTTTCTATTGTTTGACAAGCTATCTTAGCTCGGTCAATCATTACGTCAATATTTACATCATCTTTATCAATTATATATGCACCGCATTTAAGTATTATATCTATTTTGAATGTATTTTCTTTATCATTATTGAACGTTTCAAAAAAATCCATTGCTCTTTTTCTTAGATTTTCTATAGTATTTATCTTTGTCATTACAATAAATCTATCATCTGATAGCCTTGCATATATCTCATCTTTAAAAAGACTCTTTCCTATTTGTCTTGCTATGTATTTTAAAATATTATCCCCAAATTCAAAACCAAACATATCATTTATATACTTAAATTTGTCTATATTAATATAATATATAACAAATTTATCTACTCCATATTTTTCAAAAAGCTTATTAGCATCGATTTTAAACTTCAATAAACTTCTTATACCTGTCACTTCATCGATATAAGCTACACTTTCTAATCTTTCTACCTGTCTCTTATAATTAAAAATAAATATTGCGGAAATTATGAATACAATAAATGCTATCATTAAAATAAATACTACCATATTATGTTGTATAAAATCTAACATTGTAACTTCATGTTCTAGATATTTTGTACTACCTGTAACTGCAATTGCGACTTCCTCTTCTGTGACTCTACTAATAGACTTATTAAGTATTGACAATAATGTGGAGTTTGTTTTTCCAGAAACACCTATACCAATATCAACAACTTGATTTTCAATAGGCATAAACATGAGACCATCAAATTCTTCAGTATTAATTATATTATTTAATATATAATTACTTCCAATAAATATATCACATTCTCCTTTTTTTATTGCTTCTATACATTTGTTAGTATTTGGATAAAAAATGACCTCTTGATTTGGATAGTATTCTTTTACAAATGACTCTATTCCTGTCCATTTTATCATTGCTACCTTAGTTTTTTCATCCATTCTAATAGTTCTTTTTGCTATACCTAACATAGTAGTTTCAAGATATCCATCAGTAAACATAATATTGTGTTCTAACTCAGTGCTCCGTGACATAAACATATTTGCACATATATCTACTTCACCATTTTCAACCATTTTTAGACCTTCTGAAAAATTTTCTACTTCTATATATTCAAATTTTAAACCTGAGTTCTTAGAAATTGATTTTAATATATCTATTGATATTCCTTTATAAGAATTCGTATTTTTATCATAAAAAGATAATGGTGATGTATCTGTACCAGACACAACTTTTACTGTAGGATGTTTCTTTATATACTCTTTCTCTTCTAAAGAAAATCCTTCTGATGCTATTGATGTATCTTTATAATGTTTATTAAACAAATTACCATCATAATATATATCTTCTCGCTTTATCTCTTTTAATGCATGATTTAAACCATCCAGTATTTTCTTATTCCCTTTAGTCGTTGCATAGTATATAGGTTCTGATGAAAATCGTAGAGCTACCTTTGTATTTGGCATATCTCTAATACTACCTGTAAGTAACATATCAATAGTTCCTTTTTCAAGTTCTTTTTGAAGCTCTTTTGAGCTTTCAATGTATTTATATTTTACAGATATTTTATTTTTTTTACAGTATTCATCAAATACACTCTTAAAATGATTATCTGATACAGTTCCTACCACTTTTCCATCGATTTCTTTTAAATTATTATATGATATACTATCATTTTTCTCATTTACATATAATGCTCCATATTCATATCCAAAGTTTAAATCCGTATAATCATAATATTTTTCACGCTCTTCACTTTTTTGCAATGCTCCAAAGATATCAATTTTCCCCTCTTTGAGCATTTCTAGCCCTTGGCTCCATCCACAAGATATATATTCTAAATCCCAGTTATTTATTTTAGCTATTGCATTAAGATAATCATAGGTATAACCATACAAATTACCATCCTTTGTAACAGAAATCCCATAACTAGGCCAATATCCAACTCTCACTTTTTCTTTATTAGAATCAGCCAAAATCAATGATGTATTTAAAAAAAGTAAAAAAACAACTAAAATAATAACAAATCTATATTTTTTCTTCATAGTACCACTCCTTTTATGACTAAATCATATGAAGACAATTAATTTATTTTTATTTAATTTTATACAATGTTTAATTAAAGTTTACAAACAATCGTTTTGTATTTGAGAATTTAAATAGAATCATTAAATATAATAAATCTGTCCTTTCCTTGATTTTTTGAATAATAAAGAGCTTTATCTGCTTTTTTATATAACTCAATAAAGGTTATTCCATGATTTGGCATAACAGATATTCCTATACTACAAGAAACTTTATAAGACTTATTTTCTCCAGTATAATAATTTCTAAATGCATTACATAGCTCAATTGCTTTATTTTCAATATGCTTTATATCTTTTATATTTTTCATAAAAACTACAAACTCGTCTCCACCAATACGCCCAATTATATCATCTTCTCTAAAAATAGAATTTAATTTTGTTGAAACTTCAACCAAAACTTTATCACCAAAAACATGCCCTAGACTGTCATTAATGGATTTAAAATCATCTAAATCAATAATAAAAAATGCATAGCTACTTCCTTTTGTACTTTCTAAGTTAATAAATCTCTTTATTAAAATTTCTGTTGTACCTTTATTATAAATTCCTGTTAATATATCACGTTCAGCTTTAAATTTAAGCTCCATCTCATCTTTTTTCTGTTTGTCTATATCTTTAATATATGCAAACCCCTTAAGTTGATTAGATTGAGGTTCTTCAAATAAATGCATTGTACAAAGCTCCCACAAAACATTCCCATTATCATCATGCCTACGATATTCTAATTTTAACTCATTTACTCCTTTAGCATATGAATCCAAAACATTTTCAGAGTAAAATATATTTTTAAAATTTTCCTTATCTGAAATAAATATCACATCATCAGCAATATTCTTCATTACATCAGAATAATTACCATCAATCTTTAAATTTAGATTATTATTAGAATTTATATTGCTTGATATAATTTTATTTTGAGAAAAATTAACTTCATATATTGCAATTGCTTCAGATAACATAGCTTTTCGGTACTGCTCCTCTTGATTATACTGCATTTCAACTCTTTTCTGCTCATTTATATCTTCCAATAATCCTATTGCTTTAATTGACATATCTGTTTCACTAAATATATTAGTTAAGGTCATTCTATTCCATATGTATTCGCCACTAACTTGTTTTATTTTTATCACAGATACTACACTTTCTTCACCTTTTTCGATTTTATTAAAAGATTCTATAAAGATATCAATAAAGTCATTATGTATTATCTCTGAATTCACAAAATATTCTATTGAATTTTTAACATTCTTTGTTAATCCATATATTGAAGAAACATCACTAAAATTATGTATAGACTTTGTTTTAACATCATAATCAAACACTATATTAGAAGTCTTAAATAAAGCAATCCTCAGCCTTTCTTCATTAATTTTTAATTCTTCTTCCGTTCTTTTTAAATCAGTTATATCAACTAATACACAATAAAAATACTCTTTTCCATCAGAATCCTTTATAAGTTCACACTTATTTACAACCCATACAAAATTTCCATTCTTAGTAATCATTCTATATTCTACTTCAACTACTTTTGACTTCAACAGTTGAAACTCAAACTCTTTCTTTACTCTATCTATATCACCTTTATAAATTACATCATAAAAATTATTGTCAAATATGGATTTTATCTCTTCTTTAGTATACTCAAAAAGGTCTATAAAACCATCACTTAAAAATACAAATTCATATTTTGCCCCTATTGTACATTTAAAGACTCCTCCAGGTATATTATTAGTAAGCGAAGATATTTCTAAATTAGCCTTCACAATTCTATCTTTTGATTTTTTTTCCTTATAAAATGCAATCAAAATCAAAACTAAAAGTGCTATAAAATTTTTAAGTGTTAATATAATTGCAAGTTTGTTTATTTCTGAAATATCTTTAACTACTAAAGATTTTGGAATAAAAGATAACATATACCAATCATTTGTACCAACTTGAGCGTATGTAGCATATTTATCTTTTCCATTAAACTTATATTCTATGAATCCACTTTTCTTTTCTGATATATCTTCACTAAATTTCTTATAATTATAATCTTCTCCAAAAGAAATTGAATTGAAAAAATCACTAATATTATCTATATCATCATTAGCTTTTCTTTGAGCAGATTTTAAGATAAGTTTTCCTGATTTTTCAAAAACATATGTA
Source organism: Clostridioides difficile (assembly GCA_012955965.1). Classification (GTDB taxonomy): domain Bacteria; phylum Bacillota; class Clostridia; order Peptostreptococcales; family Peptostreptococcaceae; genus Clostridioides; species Clostridioides difficile_G. Next base: position 41,466 of record JABBZI010000003.1, on the reverse strand, counting down.
TGTCCTTCTCCATTAAAACTATTTCCATCTATAAATTCACTTAATCTCCTTGTATAATAAGAACCATACAATACTCCTATTATTTCATCATTCTTATATATTGGAGATGCTACCATAAAACTATTTTCGTTATTCACAGGGGAGCTTATAATTTCAGAAATATTACTCTCACCTTTCATTGCTTTCTTAAAATAACTCTGTTGTGATATATTGTCTATTTTTTTATTATCTTTATAAACTGTGCCATCTGGATATGCAATATAAATTTTTTCAAAATTAGATTCTTTTGATACATCATTTAATACTTTTATTAAATCTTCTCTCCTCATACTATCTGAATCTAAAATAGTTTTAGAAATGCTATTTATAAATCGAATTAATGAATTAAGTTTGATATTTATAGCATTTGAACTTTGCAATGATAACTCTTCTAAATGCATTTTTTTATTTTTTTCCACCAATGAATTAACATTACAGGTGAAATCCCAAAGCGAAATCATCACAAACATACATATAAAAATAAAGCCAAAAGCATAGCCTATGAATTTTTTATTTTTCATTTTAATACATCCTTTTCTACATATAGGAACTGTGTTAACATTTGTATACTCATTTTTTATTGTTAAACTAATTATACTATCAGAGTTCAGCTGTTTCAATAAACTTAATACAAATATTGGCAAATTACACAATAAAAAAGAATCTATAAATAGATTCTCTTAATAATATCCTTATTTAGTTACAATTAATTGTTTTTAAAATATTTTGATAGTTCAATTTCTTTAACATAAAAATCTTTATTATCAATCTTTATAAGTTCTTCTTTTTGCAATACTTTTATCATTCTGGAAACAGTCTCTCTTTTACATCCAAGCATATCAGCTAAATATGTAACTGTAATATTTACATTTAGTAAAGTCCATTCACCACAACAGATTCCAAATTCTTTACTTAATCTATATAGTTTTGCTGCAAGCTTTTTATCTACTTTTATAGATATAGAATTTTTTAACTGTCTGTATAGACGTCTGATTCTTCTTTCCATGTAAGAAATAATATCTTTTGTAAGTTGAAAATCTCTTTGCATAATTTCTAAGAATTCTTCTATACTGTAATAAGCTACAATCGAGTTCTCAAATGCCTCGCATCCAACAGTAGAATTTTTACTAGAGTCAAATGTAATATCATTTATGATTTCACCACTATTCAATATAAAAATTACCTTTCTCTCACCATTTTCACTTATCTTAAAAATAGATACCTTTCCATCTAAAAGTACATAAACACTGTCCAAGCTATCTTTTTCATAAAATAAAATTTCTTTTTTTTGTAATCTTTTTAGTTTAGCTTTTTCCTTAAGTTGATTCTTTGTTTCAGTACATAAATTATTAAAAATTACTACTTTATCAATATTATAATCTTTTAATTTAGACATGTAATCTCTCTCCATTCCTAAATTTATAAGAAAGCTCTATAAAACATTACAAATTTCTTATTTTATTCATTTTTAAACAATTTTATAGCATTTGTAGTTTTAATTTTTCTTTCAATAGCTTCATTAGAAAGTTCTTTTACTACCTGTGTATATACTAAATCAATAATGAAAAATTGCGCTAATTTAGAAGATATTGAACCAGTTTCCAATACAGTCTCTCCTGATACATAAGATAAGTGCACATCTGAAATATCTTTTAATTCAGAGTTTTTATTTTCAGTAATTGATATAATTTTAGCATTATTATCCCTTGCAAGCTTTACAGTTTTTATAATTTCCTCAGTCTCACCAGAATGTGAAATTGCTACTATTAAATCGCCTTCTTCCATTATGGAAGACATCATTATCATTGTGTGGCTACTATCAAAGCTCACACAATTAAGTCCTATTCTCATAAATTTATAGTTTGAATCCTGAGCTATTATACCAGAATATCCAATACCTATAAAATAAACTTTCTTTGCATTTATTATAAGCCTTGCACAATTGTGTACATCAGTACTATTAATTATCTCTACAGTGTTCTCTAAAGTAGTTATATTTGAACTTAAAAGTTTCTTTGCTGTGTCCAAAGCTGGTTCATCATTTTGTATATTTTTATTTATAATGTTTTTTTTGTTCATAGTTGATATCTCTTGTGCTAAAGTTACCTTGAAATCCTGTAACCCATTAAAATTCATCTTTTTTACAAATCTAGTTATAGTTGCCTCACCAATATTACTCTCTTTTGCTATTTGTGATATTGGCTTATAAAATACGTCCTCTATATTCTCTTTTATATAAGCTATCAATAATTTATCTGATTTTGTGACTTTAAAAGCTGGTGATTCCAATTGTTCTAAAATACTCATTAAAAAACCTTCTATTCTTTATATTTTATTTAAAAAATTATATAATGCCCCAAGCATTCCTGCATCATTTTGTCTCTTTGCAAATTCTACATTAGTGTTTTTGTAAACTCTCTCTATAAGAACCTCCTTTAATGCTTTGTCTATTTTAGGCTTTAGAAATTCTTCTTGTGCCATAATTCCACCACCTAAAATTACTACTTCTGGATTTATTACATAACATATATTTGCGATTCCAACTGCTAATGATTTTATCATATTATTGAGTTCTTTTAAACAATCTTCGTCATTATTCTTTGCTAAATCAAAAATTATTTTTCCATTTAAGTCATTTTCATTTAAATTCTTTACTTTTGCTACTTTTTTAATTAGACTGCTTGTAGATGCTAATTCTTGAAAAGAACTTCCATTTATATTCATATATCCTACTTCACCAGCACTATTACTAAATCCATTTATTAGTTTATTGTTTATTATAACGCAACCACCAATTCCAGTACCTATTGTCAAGCATATAGAAGATGTTGCATCCTTTCCAGCTCCAATCCACATCTCACCTAGTCCAGCACAATTAACATCATTTTCAACTTCACATTTTATATTAAATTCTTTTTCTATCTCTTTTTTTAATTCCATACCTTTATAGTTTGGAATTAGCTCTTCCAATGCAAATAATATCTTCCCCTCAATTGGGTCAACCATACCTGCAGTTGATATACATATACCACTTATGTCATTTTCTTCTATATATTTTTTTACTATTTGTTTTATTTTAGATAATATTCCTTCTCCTCCTTTTTCCTTTGCTTCAGTATCCATACTGGATTTATCAATTATAAATCCATCTTCCCTAATAAACCCATATTTTATTGAAGTACCTCCAACATCTATACAAACGTAATTTTTCATAACATATCTCCATACAAATTATTTTTATAAATTAACAACCCTATTTAAACTCTTATATTATACAAATTTTTTATTTATCTTTTCCAACTCGCAAATATATTTTCTTGCTTCTGATAAATCTATTGTATCATTTAATACAATTTCTTCCTTAGTTGTATGATACTTATAAATATTTTTACATAAGTCTTCTCCTAACATATTGAGACCTTCTTGAGTATAATGAACATCGTCAATAGTTAAGCCTTTATCATGAAATTGCATAGCAATTTTACTTCCTACACTCAGTATATCACATTCATTACAAGCAGATTCTTGAGCTGCTGCAATTCGTCTAGTTCTAATAAAATATTCAGCTTCTCCAAGCCAATAACCAGTTAAGCTTACAAACATTTTATCAATCATACATTCTCCTTTTAGTCTATATGCAATCTTTTTTAAACTTTCTTTATAGTATAAGGTATCACTACCATATTTTGCATCACTTTCACCTTGAATCCAAATGACATACTTACTTTTTATATTATAGTGTTTACTTAAAGTGCTACATCCTGCATTAAATTTTTCTATAGTCTCATTTAGAAACCAGTTATTATCATGATTCCAATTTTTTATTCTTGACCCATCTTTTGCATTATGAATAAAACAAACTTTATTCCCAGTAAACTTATTCCATTCATTTGAAAATGCAGGTGCTATAGTACCATCACCTTCTGAAGTCTCTAGCTCACATCTCATATTTATAATTTCATCAGTACTTAAATATTCAAAACAATTTTCATTTGGAATGACACTCTCTTTTTTATTTCCTAATCCTCGTGCATTACTTTGTCCTATTAATAAAAATACATCTATATTTTCCATTATTTATCTCCTTCGTAAATTTTTACCTTTTCATTCTATCCAATTTTCATTATAAAAAACTAAGGCTGAAAATAGTAATCTAACTAAAATTTACGAAATATCACTAATCGCTGAAAGTTAAATCACTATTTTCAGCCTTAGTGGTTGTATAAATTATCATTATCTAACCAAAACCTTAAAAATAGCTTTTTTGATATTTTCTTTTTCTAAAACTTTTATTGCTGTCATATGAGCATCTTCTGGATAACACACTAAGAAATCATTTTTTCTAAGCTCTACATATCCATTCTTCTTACCATCAAGAGGTAAAAAATCGCCTTCTTCTTCATATGGTTTTTGTTCTAAATTCTCTATAAAATTTAAATCTATTCTTTCACATCCATCAAGCATTAAATGTACATCTATATACTTCTTATGAGCTTCCCAGAATCTTTCTTCTTTTTCACAAGTTTTATACTCTACAATATTCACAAAAATATTATCACTATCTATTGTATAAGTACCTTTTTCATAATCTATTAATGAATTCTCTTTAGCATATTCGAAACATCTAAGTAAATCTTCATGTAATGTTGAATATGTCTTACTATGATTTATATTTCCAAATATCATAAGCATTGTCTCCCTATATAATTTTAAATACATTTTTTTATACTTTTACATATAAATTGTATTCTACAGTCCTATAGAGTAACTAAATTATTTATCTAATCACTCTATAAGACAATTTATCATTTAAACATCATATTATTTTTCATAGTAAACAGTAGTTTCAGCTCTTGGTAAAGATACTTTTGCTTTAACCTTAGCTTCTATTGCACTAACTATTGTACCTACTACAACAGAAGTAGTTATTGTTATTAAAGAATATGCCCAAGAAGTTACTTCTGGCATACGATATTTTAGATAAACAACCAAAATTGCTGATACTATGAATCCAACATAAGCACCCATTTTAGTTGCCTTTTTACAAAATGCTCCAAGTACAAATACTCCTGCTAGAACTCCTAAAACCAGCCCCATAAAGCTATTGAACCATTCATATGCTGACTTTATTTCTCCATTTGCTAAGATTATTGCAACGACTATAGAAAGTATACCTACACCTAATGATATATATTGTGCTATCTTAGTTTGTCTTTCCATACTTATATCTTTTGTTATTATAGTTTGTATATCTAAAGTCCAACTTGTAGCAACTGAGTTAAGTCCTGTCGATAAAGTTGATTGAGATGCTGCATATATTGCTGCAAGTAGTATTCCTGTTATACCTACTGGTAATTCATAAGCTATATACGATGCAAATACTTGGTCTTGCTGAACTGTTTGAGCTAAATCTGGATTTTGAGTATAGTATATAAATAAACAAGTTCCAATTAGATAAAACACAGTTGCAAGTCCCATTGATAAAACACCATTTCCATATGTCATTTTGTTAAGTTGCTTTATATCAGTTGTTGTAGTAAATCTTTGAACTATATCTTGACTTGATACATATGATGAAAAAGTATTAAGACCAGCTCCAACAAATATTATAAATGCACTTGTAGATAGTATATTTTTATCAAACATAACTTCATTAGTTGCTAAGAATTTATGTCCACTTGTAAGCGTATCCATCACTGTTCCAAAACCACCATTTATACTTGCTATTAAATAGAACAATGTACCTGTAACACCTACTATTAGTACCATACCTTGTATAAAATCGGTCCATAAAACAGCTTTTAATCCACCTGTGTATGAATAAATTATTGCTATTACACCCATAACTACTATCAATACATTTACAGGTATTCCTGTAAGACCAGCTAGAACCACTGATGGAAGATACATTATGATAGACATACGTCCTATTTGATATATTATAAACATTAAAGCACCAATTACTCTAAGGCCTTTACTTTCGTATCTCATTTCTAAGTATTCATATGCTGTATCTATTTCTAGCCTACTGTATAAAGGTAAGAAAAATTTTATTGTCAAAGGTATCGCTATAAACATACCTAATTGTGCAAACCATAAAATCCAAGTTCCACCATAAGAATTTCCTGCTAATGATAAAAACGATATTGGACTTAATAATGTGGCAAATATTGATACTGATGTAACCCACCAAGGAATAGTCCCATCACCTTTGAAGAACTCTTTTCCTTTCATTTCCTTTTTTGAAAATAACAATCCTGCAAATAAAACTGCCAATAAGTAAACTACCAGTATTGCAAAATCTATCCAAGTAAATCCTACCATTTTACTAATCCTCCCATACTAAAAGTATTTTATTAAAAATACTTTCTGTATATTTCTTTTGCTCTTGATTTCATTTCATCAGTTGCTTCTTTCATAGGTTGTCTACAATATCCAGCTTCAACACCTTGCTCTTCAAGTAGTAATTTAATTGTTTGATATAGACCATTTCCTAATATATCTGTTATTAAATCATTAGTCACATGTTGTACTTCAAGTGCTTCTGATATTTTTTCATTTTTAGTTAATTCAAATATTTGTCTAGCTCTGATACCGTTTACATTAAATGTAGAACCAATTGCTCCATCTACTCCTAAAACTGTAGCTGGCAACATCATTTCATCGAATCCTGCAAATATTAATTTATTTGGGAAAGTTTTTCTCATTCTTTCTAATAAGTAGAAATCTGCTGCTGTAAATTTAACACCTATTATTTTTTCATTTTCAAATAATTCTCCAAATTGATCTAAACTCATATCAACACCAGTTAAAAATGGTATAGAATATATTATTAATCTATTATCTACAGAATTTATTATTGTATTGTAATAGTGTTTTATTTCTTCAAAATCAAACTTATAATAAAAAGGTGTAACAGCACTTATAGCATCATATCCTAAATCAGTTGTAAATTTAGCAAGTTCCACAGCTTCTTTTAAATTAACTGAACCAACCTGAGCTATTAATTTTATTTCTTCTTTTACTTCATCTTTAGCTATTTCAAATATTCTTTTCTTCTCATCAGTTGAAAGCATGAAATTTTCTCCTGTACTTCCCCCTACATAAAGACCATCTATTTTACAAACATCTATGTTATGTCTAATTATTTGTCTTAACCCTTTTTCATTTATATTTCCTTCCTTATCAAATGAAACTAATAATGCTGAATAAATTCCCTTCATATCTGTTGTTCTCATATCTTTACCTCCAATTTTAATTTTTAAATATAGTTAAATATAATAATTTTTTGATTTATAAATTAATTTTTAATTAATTTCTATTGCTTTAACAAACTTCTCTGTTATTAATTGTGGTCTTGTTATTGCTGAACCTACTACTGATGAATGAACTCCTAGCTCAAAAACCTTTTTTAAATCTTGAGGCGTATTTACTTTTCCTTCTGCTATAACAGGAATTTCTAAATCTTTAACTAGTCTTTCCATTAATACAAAGTCTGGCCCTTCTAAAACTTTTGTATATGGAGTATACCCAGATAATGTAGTTGAAACACAATCCACACCATACTCTTGAGCTGTGATAGCTTCATCATAGTTTGAAATATCTGCCATTACTAAAACTCCATTTTCTTTTATATACTTTATAATTTCTTTTAAATCTTCATTATTTGGCCTAACTCTATTAGTAGCATCTAAAGCTATCATCTCACATCCTGTTGTTAGAAGCTCATCAACTTCCTTTTTAGTTGGTGTTATATATATATCTGAATCTTCATAATTTCTCTTTATAATACCTATAACAGGAAGTCCAGTAACTTTTTTTATTTCAATAATATCATCAACCCCTTGAGCCCTAATTCCAACAGCTCCACCTTCCATAGCAGCCTTAGCCATTCTACCCATTATAAAAGGGCTATGAAGAGGTTCATTTTCTAAAGCTTGGCATGATACTATTAATTTACCCTTTACCTTATCTAGCATTTTTTCAATTACCTCATTTCTGAAATTTATTTTCTTGATTTATGTATTAATAATAACATGAAAACTTTTTCTTTGCAATATTTTTTCATATTTTTTTCTTGTTTCTATATTTTTACTACTTTTTTCTATATATTAGCTTATTTATTATAGTTAAATGAAACTTTATTCCATATTTTTGGTATTTATTTTCATTTTTTATGAATACTCTCATAGATATTCCTTTTAAATTATTTCAATAAAAAAACCCATGTACACTATACATAGGTTTCCCAATATTATTCCAAATCCATTATAATTTTTCTACCACAGCATGGACAAAATTCAGACTCTGAATCTATTTCACTTTCACAGTAACCACAAACTATAAAATCATCAGCTTCATTTTCTAACTCAAATTTTTTACCACATTCCGCACAATATTTATCATTTACACTTCCAACATAACCACATTCACAAGTTATATTACTTTCTGCAATTTCCATTTCGTTAATTTCCATATTTTTTTCATAGATTATCTTATCGAGTTCTAGTAACTCATCACAAAACTTATCAAAACTCTCATCATCAATAGAATCTTCTCTAATTTTTTGATATGTTAATATTCCCATTTCCAAAAATATTTTTGCTTTCTTTTCTTGAATATCCTCAATCTCTCTATTTAGTTTTGATTTCTCTTTATATAATTCAACTTTAAATTTTCCATTACCAAACTTTTTCTTAACTTTAGAAAATTTATCATCTACTGTATTCTTAGTATTTTCTTCCATAGAAAATTCCTCCAATCATATTTAATCAGCTGAGTTTAGCTTATACCCTACTAAAGATACCACAAAACTATATATAAATGAAATTATAATAGTTTGGAATACTTTAAATTGCATTATTAAGGTTGCTCCATAACTAGTTGTATTAAAGAAATTAATATTACTATCAAGTATAAATGTGCTAAATAAAGCCAACATGCCCATTAAAAATGCATAATACACACTAAACACTATTACAGGCTTGATATTATCTGTGTTATACTTAAATCTCAATTTGTAGCCATTTAATAATAGTATTAATGCAGACAAAGCCCCCATTGCATAAAACATCAATTTAGTATCTCCAAATAGAGATGATGAACCCAAACTAAATATTGATACTGTTGAATTTATTATAGTCACTGAAATTCCATTTGCAAAGGCCCACATATAACTAGCTATTTGTGGCAGTATCGCAAATAAATTTGTTCCATTTGAGTAACTGCTCATATCTAATTCATTTAAGTAGCTACTATCAGATATAGTTAGTACAAATAGTATTGCTAATACTAAAACATATCCTAATATAAATATCTTTATAGAATTTGAAAAAAGAGACATATACATATTTTCTTTTTCATAACTCTTTTTGTAATTAGTTATATATGTACATATAAATCCTAATACAAATCCATTTAAAAGAACACTAAAAAACTGATAACTATACTCTAGCGCATAGCCATATTCTAACATACTATGTGAACCAGTCTTTACATTAGTAAAAACAGATAAAATAGCTAAAATTAATCCATAAACAATTCCAACCCCTAAGGAATTTGCTAATGTAGTTTTCGAATCTTCACATCTTTTTCTCATAAAAATTAAATTTGATATTATTAATCCTAAAATAGGGATTATAAGTAATATTAATAAACCTATATTAGCATTTATAAATCCAGAGCCCATCATAGTAGACATAGCTACACTAATCTGACCTAAGTTAAGAGCTAGAATTATATGTGCTGGATTTATCAAATAACTAATGTCATTAAATTGAATAGTTATTACAGCTTTAAATATCAATGCAATAATAAATAATATAAATACAGTTGTAAAGGTTGTTAAAAATATTCCCCTTGTATTTGCATGATATGAAAGCTCTTTTATTTTAGATTTTAAGTCTAGTTTTGTTTCAAATGGTTTTAATGATGCTATTTCATAAAGCTCATTTCCACAAAATTTACAGTAATTATCTTTAGAATTATTTTCTTTGCTACAACTAGGACAAACTTTTTCTTCTTTATTTTTGAGTGTGAAGTTGTTATTTTTTATTTTTCTAGTTGGTTCGCCTGTCGTTTTGGAATAGTTATTATGTGAATAATTCATATTATTTATTTTTTTTTCATCCATTTTTTCCCTCCAAGTTTTACTGTTGTAAATTATCAAATATAACTATATCATATAAAACTTAATTATACCTTAATTGGATATATTTATCTATTTTATTTGTTTATTGTTGTTATTTTTTAACAAGTGTTGGTATTTCAGTAATTTATTAATGTCAGTTTTGTTGTTTATGTTTTATTATGCTTAATTTAAATTTATTCTATTCTTTATTTTCGGTGGCAAGATGGTGGCAAGTTAGGTTTTGCCACTGTTTATATTTTTATACAAACTATCTTTATATTATTTATTAAATTATATTTATTATTGTTTTAGATAACCATCATTTTAATTTTTAAAACTTTCCGACAGATGCTTTAATATCTCTATAATCATATTATATTAATACAAACAAAACTTATCGACATTTGAATACACTTTTATGTTAACTTTTATAAAATAAGTTCACATTTTTATAAACTTCTGTTATACTTTTTATAAAAGGGGGTTTTATTTATGTCAACTTTTGGTGAGAGGTTTAAACTTTTAAGAACAGAAATGAATCTAACTCAAGAGGAACTTGTTGAAAAGTTTAATAAAATTTATCTTACAAGTTTTAATAAATCAACAATATCACAATATGAAAATAACAAAAGAAAACCAGAAATAAATGTTTTAGAGAATTGGGCAGATTTTTTTAACGTATCAATTGATTATCTTTTAGGGAGAACTCTTGTTAGAAATCACATAGATACTATAGCAACACATAAAGCTAATCCTAACAAAGTTTTACCAGAAGAAGCTCAAGAACAACTTAATGATTATATTGAATTTTTAATAAGTAAATATAAAAGATGAATATTCAGAGCAGTTTACACCTGCTCTTTATATATAAACTCAAAAATACATTCTTTTTATAGGGGGATTTCCATGAATAAACTAGACGCACTTTTAGATTTAGCAAAAAATGAAGAAATAGAAATTTACTACACTGACAAAATAACAGATGACATAAAAGGATTGTATATAGACAAACAAGGGCTAAAAATTATATCATTACTTAATTCATTAAAACAAAATAAGACTAAGCTAATAGAAATTTTAGCAGAAGAATTGGGACATCATTTTACCAGTGTTGGAAATTATGTATCTTCAGAAAATAGCTACAAAAATAAAATATTGATAGATAAAACTGAAGACAAAGCCCTAAGATGGGCAGGTGAATTTCTTATAACAGAAGAAGAGATAATACATGTTATTAATTCACATGCAACAAGTGCATATGAAATAGCTGAAGAATTACAAGTTAGTATAAAATTCTTATTAAAAAGATTAGAATTTCTATCAAGAAAGAAAAACATGTTAGACTTGGGAAACAATAGATTCCTAGTATTAACTAACTTGCCAAACTTCTACATATATGAAAATATTTTTTAAACTCTCTTATTCTACTTTTATAGTTTTTTATTTAACAAATACATATTTAAATGTAATTATAATAAACTATATATAAAGAGCAGTTAACCTGCTCTTTTATATAAAAACAAAATAAACTTCCTATAAAACTTAATTATAATAAAATACTAATCGAAAAATTCATTTAATATTAATTAACAAATACAATCTAACACAATTTTAGATTGTTACACATAATATATTTTGATATAATTAAGTTATTAATAAAGTATTCCAAGTATCTAAAAAAAGAAAAGGAATACTTATTTTTATGTTTTATTTTTAATGGAGGCTTATATGAACTTAGAAAAATTAAAAAAATTTTTTGGATTTCCTCTAGACAAAGAACATAAAGAAAACGTTGAAAAAGAACTTTGCAATTATCTTTATAATACGGGAAAAATCATTTGTATAATAATAATAGTATCTCAAATAATTATGATGATATCAATATCAGCTAGAGAAGGCGGACCTTTTGCCACTCCAAGACGTCAATGGTATTTTTATATGTACATAACACTATTTTCTGTATCTTCAATCTTTATGTTTGTATTTTCTTATCTTTGGAATAAAAAAAAGGATTGTTGCACTTTTTATATAAACTTATGGGTAATTTATGTAACTTTTTTCTGCCTATGGGGATGTGTAATTACTCTGCTTGACCAATTAGGTGGAAATGATTTAAGTGTGTTTAGTTACATTATGTTAGCAGCTGCAGCTTTTTCAGTATTAAAATTTGGAGAATCAATAATAGTTTTTGGTGGATGCTTTTTGTTCCTTAACTTTTTCTTACCTGGAATCCAAACTATACCAGGTAATGAATTTAGTAATATTGTTAATACATTTTTTATAACATCACTTGCTATTTTTGTCTCTACAATGCTATATAGAAGTCGTGTATTTACTTATTATGACAAACTTCTAATTCGTCAACAATATGAAGAAATATATCATATAAATAATTTGCTTAATCATAAAGTTATGATAGATGAGCTGACTAAAATGAATAATCGTAGATATCTTGAAGATATTCTACAAAAAAAATTAATCAGCTATGCAAATCAAGTACCCATAACTGGAATGATGCTAGACATTGATTACTTCAAACAATTTAATGATACCTATGGACATCAAAAAGGAGATTATTGCTTACAAAATATTGCTAAAGTAATTTTAGATTTTACAAGTTCGGAAAATGCACATGCCATACGATATGGTGGGGAGGAATTTTTTATATGTATTTTTAACTGTGATGAAGAAGATGCTAAGCTTAAATCAGAATGTTTACGAAAAATGATAGAAAACTGCAATTTCGAACGTGATGATGTTCCTTCAAAATGTGTAACTGTTAGTATTGGAGTTTATACAAAAAAAATTGAAGAAAAAATGACATTGAAGGAATTTATAAGTTACTGTGATAAGGCTCTATATACTGCAAAAGAAGAAGGACGTAATTGTGTGGCCTTTTATTAAAAAAATATATATAAATATTAATCATTCACATTTAAATTTTTCAGGAAAAATATTTTTTATATTTACAACAATTAAATACTATTAAATAAACCTATAAATTAGACTTTTAAACTTAAGTTTTATTTATAGGTTTATTATTTCTTGAATTTTAAATTTTTATAAGTTATCCCATTAAATCTAGATTATATTTTTAAATCTATTATTAGCTAATTCTCCATTTCTTTAATCAATGAAACATTTTGCTTTTCTATAGAGTTTAACACATCTGTATCAGCTCCTATATCATAATCTGGTTGATACCATGATTTATTATTAAAATAACTCTTATATGGCTCTTCTTTAAACACATACCCATATCTTGCAAATATTTCATTTCTTATATAAGCTAACTCTCCTTTACTATAACCCTCTAGTTCTTCTCTAGTCAAAATTCTTGAGTCACTATCATATATAATATAATCGTCATCATAACTTACTTCTTTACTTTTTGAGTTAGAGCCTGAATTTGAATTACTTTTACTATTCTTTGTATCATTTTTCTCTTTATCACTCTCATCACTTGCTTTATTATTTATGCTTTTGATAAATTTGTCTGCTTCTTCTTTTGAAATTTTGTTAAGTGTTCCACTTACTTCGTCAGCTTCTAATGAAATTTCATTATTATTATATCTAGTTATAGACAGTTTTTTATTTGATGAGCTATCCTTACTTTTTAACACCATACTATTACTATCTGAACTCTCTACTTCATATTTAATTGTATAATTACCTTCTTCTTGGTTTTTACTATAAAGTTTTATTTTGTTAGGCTCTTCAAACTCAAATACATTATACTCATCAGCTTTCCAAAAACCACTTAAATCTTTTGGCTCTAGATTTTTAGAATAAATCAATTCGTTTTCTAAATAAATCTCTGAGTATTTTTGTATATTACTCATTTCAACTTTGTCTTTCTTAGTCTTCATGTTATAAAAATGTACTTCCTTGTTTTTGGTAGAATACACTATGTTCTCTGAATTAAATGAATAACCAATCACATCACTTGCTATCTTCTCTTTATCTAAAAATAACTCGCCACTTGATTTAATATAAAGTAATTTATCATCATTAATAATAGATAAATTAGAATTTTCTTTCATATCATTTCCTATTTTTTCTTCTTCTTTATTATTTTTCTTGGTATATATGTCGCCATCAGAATTTATAAATACAATGCCATCATTAATTAGACTTATATAATCAATATCTGATTTTATTTTCTTGGATTCATCTTTTCCTACTTCTTTTTCATATAATTCATCATCACTATTTATAAAGTAAAATTTATTATTTCTATATCTATAAGACCTAACATCTGATGCTATTTTTTCACTTGTTCCATTTTTATATAAATACAGCTCTCCTTTTAAGTCTTTATAATTATACTCACTTATATACATAATCTCTTCATCATCAGATTTTACTCCCCATAAATTTGATACATCTGAACTAATCTTAACTTTATCATTTTTATCTAAGCTTTTTAAATATAAATTATCATCATTATTTATGAATATTACATCACCTTTATTATTTATAATATCAAAACTTTTTATATCAGTTGATATCTTTTCTTTATCTTCATTTTCTTTATATAGATACAATTCTTCATCTGTATTAACATAATATATATACTTTCCATCTTGAGATATCTTATATAATACAACATCATTGGCTATTTTTTCTTTATCCTTCCCATCATACTTTACATACAAAGAATTTTCTGATGATATATATGCCATAGTCTTTGAAGAAGGAATAAATTTATATGAATTAAGTTCACCAGAAAGTAAGTCTGATGCTAATTTTTCCTTTTCTTTTTTTAAATTATATTTATACAAATTGTTTTCTTTATCCTGAATTAATATTGATTGCTCTCCACTTATATAATCCCTCTTTGTATCTATAGGTATATCTGATGCTATTTTTTCTTCATCTTTACTTTGTGTCTTTATATATACATCTGTCATACCATCAGAATTATCTTCATCTCTTTTTAATAGTATAAGAGAATTATCTCCTTTATCCTGACTATTTTTAGGATTATTTTTTGTACAACCTGTGCATATAAGTACCAAACTTAAAACCATAAACAACCATTTCTTAGACATTCTTACTCCCCCTCTTGATAATAATAAAGCCTATTGTATAATAGATAACGCAATAAATATTTTTTATATTTAACATTTTACATATTTTCATACTATACCCTTATATATTTGTAATATAAAGCTAGTCTACAAATTTCATTTATATTTTTTCTATAATTATCCAAAATAACTTTATCATTTATAGTATATCACAACAAACGTTATCCTAGCATATTAACTATAACTACTCCAAAAGCTTTTAATGCTTCTTGAATCACTTCAATTCCTCCATAAGGATATCCTATGGGATTAAAATAAAGTCTTGAAGTTTTTTCTCCAATCATTTTGCAACCCACTATTGTATAATCACCTATACCAATTTCAGAAAATACAGTTTCAAAATCCCATGGAACAGATTTCAAATGTTCTTTTCGCTTTTCTTCATCCAATAGTTTATATTTCTCCCAAAATTTTTTATTTTCTTCTTCTGTTGGCCACCAAAAATAATCCAACTCTTCTCTATAATAAAAATCTTCTACTCTTTCTAAAATATAGTATTCCAAATCATTAACTTGTATACAATCATTTTTTATACTTGCTATATATGAAAATAAATTCTTAATCCTATTAAATACTTCAATATTATCCACATTAAATTCAATAAAACAAAATTCACACATTATATTCCCTCCCAACTTTGATATTTTATAGTTATATTGTATTACAAAATAAAATTAATTAAATCATATATTTACAAATACAATAAAAATAACTTGTATATATCCAAGCTAGATAATATACAAGTTATTTAATATTTTTATTCCTAAAATTATATAATTGTATTAGAATTTATAATTATTAGAATTCAGCATTTTTAGGAGTTCTTGGGAAAGGTATAACGTCTCTTATATTAGACATGCCTGTCATATACATAATTATTCTCTCAAATCCAAGACCAAATCCAGAGTGAGTAGCAGTACCAAATTTTCTAAGCTCTAAATACCACCAGTAATCTTCTTCTCTTAATCCCATTTCATGAATTCTATCTAATAACACATCTTCTCTTTCTTCTCTTTGAGAGCCTCCCACTATTTCTCCAACACCAGGAACTAATAAATCCATTGCTCTAACAGTTTTACCATCTTCATTCATTCTCATGTAGAACGCTTTTATATCTTTTGGATAATCAGTTACAAATACTGGACAATTGTATATTTGCTCTGTTATATATCTTTCATGCTCAGTTTGAAGGTCACATCCCCATTCAACTGGATACTCAAATTCATGACCTGACTCAATCAATAACTCTACTGCTTTAGTATATGTTATTCTAACAAATTCAGAGTTTACTATCTTATTTAATCTCTCTAATAAGCCTTTATCTATAAAGCTATTGAAGAATTCCATTTCTTCAGGAGCATTCTCTAAAACATAACTTATAACATATTTTATCATATCTTCTGCAAGTTCCATGTTATCTTCAAGGTCTGCAAAAACTATTTCAGGCTCTATCATCCAAAATTCTGAAGCATGTCTTCCTGTGTAAGAGTTTTCTGCTCTAAATGTAGGTCCAAAAGTATAAACATTTCTAAAAGAAAGTGCCATTATTTCAGCATTTAATTGTCCACTAACTGTTAAATTTGATTCTTTTCCAAAGAAATCTTGAGTATAGTCTATTTTCCCATCTTCAGTTTTTGGAATATCATTTAAATCCATAGTTGTTATTCTAAACATTTCTCCTGCACCCTCACAGTCACTACCTGTTATGATTGGAGAATGTGCATATACAAAGTTTCTTTCTTGGAAAAACTTGTGTATTGCATATGCAGCTATTGATCTTACTCTAAATACAGCTGAAAAAGTATTACTTCTTGGTCTTAAATGTGCTATTGTTCTTAGATATTCAAGAGTATGTCTTTTCTTTTGTAGTGGATATGAACTATCTGATTCACCTTCTACAACTATACTTTTTGCATGTATTTCTACAGGTTGTTTAGCCCCTTCTGTCGATACCAATTCACCTTCTACAAGTATAGATGAACTTATTGCTAATTTCCCTATTTCTTTAAAATTTTCTACTTTCTCATCAAATACTATTTGCATGTTCTTGAAGAAGCTTCCATCATTTAATTCTATAAATCCAAAGTTTTTAGATACTCTAGATGTTCTTATCCATCCAGCTACTTTTACAGTTTTCCCTATGTACTGCTCTTTGTCTCTGTACAATTCTTTTACTGTTATAAATTCTTTTTGCATTTTAAATCCTCCTAATATAATTGTTATTAATGTTTCTTATAAATATAATTTCAATAAAAAAAGCCCTTCATCCCTATATAAAGGGACGAAAGACTATTACTTTCGCGGTACCACCCTAATTGTCATAAATGACCTCTTAGTTAAGCAATGCTTAAAGCCTGTAACGGTGCTTTCCGTCTAAGTCTACTTGCTAAATAAGCTTTCGATTAGAAACTCCAAGATGTTCTTCAATATAAACCTCGTATTGAGCTCTCACCATCCTCAACTCGCTAAAACTACATTTTATATTTACTCTTCTCTTCACAGTATTTATCTTTTATTATTTCCGCTAATTAACAAAATTATACCAATTTATAAATTTTTAGTCAATAAATTTATATAATTGATACTGATTGTTATTTATAAAAAAAGTAGAGTAATACCTTGTTCATCAAACTAGATACAAATCCTCGAACCAATACTACTCTACAAAATTACAATAAACACTCACTTTCATTATTGAATCTTACAATTTTTATAACTTACTTCCATTGTCAACCCAATCTTTTGCTTCTTCAACACTATTAAGTGAAGGTATTGAAACTTTACTATGAGGTTTTAATTTTTCAACATCAGCCCATGCTGCTGTTGACTCATTTCCAACTAAAAGTGGACTTCTAAGTCTTTTATTATCTTTGCCTTTTAATGCTCTTGCTTTTTTATTTTCCAAAACTATCACCTCTATTATTTATTTAGTAATAGTTTTAGCAATTTTTCAAATTAAATTCATAAGTCGAAATTATAATGACTTTTAAATCAATAATTTTTTTTAATAGTTTTTTATTTACAAAGTATTTGCTATCTGTTGAATTGTATTTTTCAAATCTAAAATTCCATACCCTTGTGATACATTGGGATATGTATATATATCAAGTTTTGTAGCTCCCAATATTAAATACGTTTTTAAAACTTGTGTAAATAATGCTAACCTTGGTATATTATCTTGTTTTTCTAGATATTCCATTAATAAAGCTAATACACCAGTAACTATAGAACTACTAATGCCTGTTCCAGTTCCGGTATTATATGTTCCGTTTTTGTATGTAGATATTATATCTACACCTGGAGCTACTATATCTGGTTTAATCCCTCTTCCTCTAATTGGACCTTTTGAAGAACCAATCCACATACTATCAGTTTTATTATTGAATGTACCAACTGTTATTACATCATCACTAGCAGCATACATGGTTATTGTAGCAATTGAATCAGGGTCTAAAAATCTTGTATCTGGGGCTATCAAGTTTTTATTTGGTAAATATATATCATATTCCCCTCCTATTATAAGTTCTGAAGTCAATCTTAAAGTCCATACTCCAGGTTTTATATCTGTCAATTTTATCTCCAGATTTTCTTTTCCAGAAGTTATATATGGATAAATAAATCTCATTGCATAAGTAGTATTTTCTAAGTTAAATTTTCCTCTATATACATAAAAATCTGGAGAATACCTTATATCATGACTAACTTCACCTGAGGGAGATATTATCTGTGCTCCTATTTTATCTGGTCCATTTGTATTTAGTGTTATGTCAAGTGCATAGTCATCCCCATCTTGTATTATTACATCTTGTACTTCACCTACACTGCTAAATCTACCAGAATAATGAATATCTGTATTCCCTTGATTACCTGCACCACTAACTACTACCACACCAGCACTACTCAATAGATTAAAAGTATCTAATATCGAAGTGGTTGCTACAGCACCTGATTTAACTCCAATAGTTAAATTTATTATTATAGGCCTATTTTCTGTCCTTGCTATATTAGTAACATATGTTATAGCTGCTAGAAAGTCTGAAACACTGTAATTTATCCTTCCAGCATAATAAGTATCCACATATGATTTTAATTTAACTACTATTAAGTCTGATTCTGTAGTAATACCTCTATACTGTGAATTTACTCTTCCATTTCCAACCAATATACCAGAAGCCAAAGTTCCAGTACCTATATTATCTTGACTTAAACTCCCATCATTTCTACTTATGGCTATATTTAACTCACTTCTTGTAAATTCACTTCCAAAAATAAAACCTTCTGGAGGTGGATTTGTATTTGCTTCTTGGTCCCATAATTTTAAAACTTTACTACTTCCATCTGCATTTATAAAATCAGGATGCAAGTAATCTATTCCTGAATCTATAACTGCCAATAAAATTCCTCTTCCTGTTATATCATTGTATGGATTTTCATATATATATTCAGTTTCAGCAGCTGTAGTAACAGTTTCTCCATTGTTTACATTGTTAGTTATATCAATCAAACTACTCATAGGAGCAGACTCTTCCCACCAAGCTACTTGCAAAATGTTATTTAAAATAGTTTCATTAAAATCCATAGGGACATATATTACTGCAAGCTGGCTATTTAAAACCATATACCTATTTATACCATTTTCTTGGAGTGCAGTCTCTATATCACCTTGATAAATTATACAATAAGATTTTTCCATAACTCCCTCCTACCTTAACACATCAAACATACCCCTAACGTCTAAAGAACCATATCCAGCGCTTGTATTTGGATATACTGTATTTAAATTTTTTCTAGCTCCAGCTTGCATAAATGTTTTTACTTTTTGAACATATGCTTGATTTGGATATCTACCATCAGCAAAAGTATATTGAAAATACATTGAAGCAGCCCCTGCAACATGTGCACTTGCTGCTGCTGTGCCAGTTATAGTCGCATATGTATTGCCAGGATAAGCTGCTATTATACTAACTCCTGGTGCCACTAAATCTGGCTTCAATCTATTTTCAATAGTTGGTCCTCTCGATGAACTTTGCCATAAACTATTATTGATAGTGTTATATGCTCCTACAGTTATTAAATCATCTTGAATAGCAGGATAATTTATAGTATAAAAAGGGTCAACTTGTCTAAATCTAGTTCCACTTTTTAAAAGAACTCTATTTGGCAAATACAAGTTGTATATACCATTTAGAATATAGACTCCAACTAATCTGATTTTCCATACTCCTCTTTTAGCATTTTTCAAAGTAATATTAGTAAACTGTTGCCCTGAAAAAGTAGTCGGATATACATATGTTATAGAATAATCAGTTCCTTCTAAATCAAATAGACCAGTAACTCTATTGTAACTAGATACCCCAACACTTTTACTTTCTTCACCTGAAGGTGATACTATTATTACATCGGCCTTATCTGGTTTATTTAACCAAAGTTCTAGTGATAATTCTTCTTCCTCTTCACTTAGCTCCAGCTCAACCTCAACAGAGCCACCTGCATGTAGTATCCTTCCAGATGTATGTGTTTGTGTATTGCCCTCATTTCCTGCCCCCGCTGTTATGCATAGACCTCTAGTAAAGAAAGCTTTTTCACTATTGCTTCTATTAGTTAATCCAGCTAAGCTACTACTACCCAAAGATACATTTATAACTAATGGTCTTCCGAGTTCAAAAGCCTTTTTATATGCATACTGAGATGCAGCAAATAACATTGCACTATTATAAAAACCATCTATCTTTCCAAGTTTTATTATTATCAATTCAGCATCTTCTGCTATCCCTGCATATTCATTATTCACATTTCCCAACCCTGCACATATGCCACTGAGCATAGTTCCTTGACCGACCTCATCCTGAGATAAACTAGGGTCATTATCTGTAATAGCTCGATTTATATCTTCTCGTGTATATTCTGTTCCAATATAAAAACCTTCAGGTGGACTTCCTTCTTTTGTTTGGTCCCATAGATATACTATCTTTGAAGTTCCATCTGGATAAATGAAATCTTTGTGTAGATAGTCTATTCCCGTATCTGCAATTGCTATTAGTGTGCCTCTTCCTGTTATTGTAATATTAGGATTGTTTTTAAAGAAATTTACACCTATCTCTTCTGTTGCAACTATACCACCAAAAGTCCCTTGATTGATAGTCCCAAGTAGTGACATCTTTATAGTTGATTCTGACCTTATAATTGATGGAAGCTCCAATACCCTTTGTATACTATTATAATCAGAAGTATCTATGGGTAATATACCTAATGAGTCACTTAATTTAATAAACTCAGAATCCATACCTAAAGCATTTAATTCACTTTCAAATTCAGGAGTATGAATTATATTTATTCCTGCCAAAACTCCAGTTTGTCTATTCATATCCTCATTACAAAAACTCTCTAAGCTAATATCCTTTTTTATATTATTATAACCCTCTATAAGTTTATAATTGTTCTCTTCATCTTTAAACGATTTGTTAACACTTCTATATACAATACCATCAGTCTCCAAATCTTGATTTATATTCGATAAAGTATATAAATCTATATCTGCTAAATTTAAAAATCCAAATCCTGATGAATTGTTTGGATAAGATTGATTAGTTAGCCTTCTTGCTCCTCTTAAAAGTAATGCTCTTAGTTTTTGAGAATATAAAAATAAATCATTTCCATTTACAATTCCCCACTCCATAAATAATGAACAGACACCTGTAACATGAGGAGTAGCCATACTAGTTCCACTTAATGCCCCACTTGTACCTCCAGGTAAAAAAGATATTATATCTTCTCCTGGAGCCAATAAATCTGGCTTAAATACTCCCGATTGTGTATCTCCTTCTCCAGAAAATATGGATACTATATCTGTTCTTGAATTGAAACTACCTACTGTTATAACTCTACTTGCTGTCCCAGGAACTGTTACAGTAAGCTCTTGAGTAGGAATTAGAAATCTCGTATTTCTATTTAATCCTTCAGAAGTAGGTAAATATATATTTACATTCCCAGTTACAATGTCTATTGGCTCAAATACAATTCTCCATAAACCTGGATTTATTTGTGTATTTGAACTTAATTGTAGAGTAACTCTCCTTGTAAGAGAATATGGAGCTATAGGATAAAAATAACCAGTTACCCTAGTTTCTCCCAAAGTATTTCTTATTTCCCCTGAAGTTAGAGAAATTGATTGTGTTTGGGTATTTGATGGGCTCACCAAATGTACACTAAAATCATCAACAAAATCTGGCCATATATTTATATTTAATATACGTTCCCCTTCTCCAACTATAAACTCAACTTCTTCTGTAGTATTATTTTGGAGTCTAATCCTTTTGTGGCCACCTTTATCTGCATTATTTCCAGCTGCTACAACTATATTATTTTTCCAAAATAAACACATATCATCTATATATTGTTCGAATAAGGAAGTTCCTCTATGTGATCCTTCATTACTTCCATAACTTATATTTAATGTAACTGGCATTCTTAATTCTAATGCTCTATCTAAAATAAATTTAATCGCCCTCATGAACTCTGTACTTCTTGAAAAAACATCTGTTTGTATATTTCCTACTCTCACTACTATTATTCTAGCATCACTTGCAATAGTTGCACATATCCCTCCAACATGTGTCCCATGTAAACTAGTTGTTGAAATAGGTATATACATATTTCCAGCTATTGCATTATTTATATCTTCATTAGTATATAATGTCCCCTCTCTAAAACCTTCTGGGGGATTGCCTTGAATAGACTGGTCCCAATAATATAATATTTTAGACCTTCCATCACTATCTCTAAATACAGGTAGAGTATAATCTATTCCCGAATCGATTATACCAATTATAGTTCCTTTACCAGTTAAACCAGTTCTATTCTTAAATCCTGTTATTCCTGTACTTGAAAAACTTTGAACGTCTTGAGTTTGTAATATGAAAGGTTTTTCTATAAACTCAATTTCTGGATAAGTTAAAAGTGTATTTACATCTTCTTCATTATTTGATGTTATTATTGCATATGATGAATTAAGTATTTCTACTGAAACTCCTAATTCTTGCTCTAACCTCAATATATCTCCATTGTATTTTACAATTAATTCATAATTTATTATAATCACCTCGATTTCTAAAATTATTATTAATGTATATGTTTTCTGTAGGTCTAAAATGTATTAGAGTATATAATTTTTGAGTCTCAATTATACAAACAGCTTTTCTCAATGCCATATACTCTTTATAAAACCTTAACTTTTTTAGTAATTAATTTAAAATAAATAATGATGGTACAATTTTTAATAAATTGTACCATCATTATTTGTTTTACCTTGACACCATTAAATTTTTTAATGCTTTCTCCAAACCTTTTACAGTTAATGGAAACATGTTAAATTCACTTTGTATTAATCTTTGAGTCTGATACCAATAACTAATTGAATCCCATCCATCTCTCAATTCTGGATTTAACCATACAATTTTACTATATTTTCTTTTAAATATTTTTAGCCACTCTATTCCAGGAGTGTAATTGTATGGTCCACGGTAATTACCACCAATATTAAGTAACTCAGTAGGTGACATGGAAGCATCTCCTACAATTATAACTTTATAGTTTTTATCTATATTTTTTAATATCCATTCAGTCTCAATAGACTTGCTTAACCAACATTCAGGTGTTGTAAATAATCTATCATAAAGACAGTTATGAAAATAATATACTTTTACATCTTTAAAATGATTTGATTTACTTACAGACTGAAATAGTGTATTACATAAAGTACTATATCCTCTCATCGATCCACCTGAATCCATAAGTAATAAAAGCTTCACTGTATTTTTTCTTGGCTTCTCAAAAAACAACTTTAAATATCCTGCATTATTACAAGTCTCTTCAATAGTCTTATCCAAGTCAAGTTCTGTTTTTGGAGCATCTATTCTGGTAGAAAATTGACGAAGCCTTTTTAATGCAACTTGAAACTGACGCATATTTAAAACTTCATCATCTCTAAAGTCTCTATACTTTCTTTCTCCTGCAACTTCCAAAACAGCTCTACCATAGGTTGAATTCCCCCCTATACGTATACCAGTTTGTCCCTTTCCTGAATGGCCTAATTCAGAAGTACCTCCTGTTCCTATCCAATAATTACCTCCATTATGTGGAGAATCTTGTTCTTTTATACGTTCTTCCAACTTAGCTCTTAATTCATCAAGATTTATATTTGGATTTTGTTCTAGTCTTTCAAATTCTTCTAAATTTATATCTGTTTTATTAAGCCAATTCATAATTTCTTCTGGAATTTCTTCTTGGTGCTCTATTCCTTTAAAATACTCTAAAAACACTGCATCAAACTTATCAAAATCACTTTCACTTTTTATTAAAATCATCCTACAAAGATAGTAGAAATTTGAAAAGTTTGAATAACAAAGACCTTTATCTAATGCTTCGATTAAAGTCATCCACTCATTTAAAGATATATCTAATCCTCTTGCCCTCAATAAATAAAAAAATTTAATAAACATAATTATCCAGCTCCTATTAACTATAAACGTCTTTGCATAGATTCAATATCCTCGTTATTTTTAAGTAGTATTCCTGCAAAAGGAACTTCTTTCTCTATTTTTTCAATAGGAATTCCACTCAAAGTTAATGCTTGTATCCAGTCTATTAATTCTGATGTACTAGGCTTCTTTTGTATCTCTTTTAGACTTCTAATCCAATAAAAAGTGGTCATTACTTGTTCTAATAGATGTTCTTCTACCTTATCGAAATGTACTTTTACTATTTCTTCCATCATCTCTTTATCAGGAAATTCTATATAGTGGAATATACATCTTCTCAAAAATGCATCTGGAAGTTCTTTTTCTGCATTTGAAGTTATAATAACTATAGGTCTTTGTTTAGCTTTTATGGTTTCTTTTGTTTCATTTATGTAAAACTCCATTTTATCTAATTCCCAAAGTAGGTCATTTGGAAATTCTAAGTCTGCTTTATCTATTTCATCTATTAAAAGAATTACTTGTTGCTTTGAACTAAATGCCTCTCCTAATTTTCCATATTTTATGTACTTACTAATATCATCTACTCCTTCTCCCCCAAACTGGCTGTCATAGAGTCTTTGAACAGTATCATATACATAAAGACCATCTTGAGCTTTTGTAGTTGACTTTATATTCCAAATTACTAAATCTTTTTTTAGTTCATTTGAAATCGCTTGTGCAAGCATGGTCTTACCTGTTCCAGGCTCTCCTTTAATCAAAAGTGGTTTTTCAAGAGCAATAGCAACATTAACTGATGCCATTAATTCTGGTGATACCACATAATCACTAGTACCTTTAAAATTGCCTATTTCTTTTTTTATCATAAGTTCTACTCCTTTTAAACAATAATTTTCTAAATGTATAGAGACTATATTACTATTTTTTGTTAAAAAATAATAACACAGTACATTTGTATAGTATTATTCTAAAATTCTATATCCAAGTAAAATCACCTCTAAAATATTTAAATTTTATCTTTATTTGTCATAATTAAATGAAATATATATTTAAAAAAGCATGAAAAGATAACGTCTTACACAAAATTCAAATTTAATAAACTTACTTTAATCAAAATATCATTTTTTTTAGAATTAAGTTATATTTAAATATAACTTAATTAATTTTAATCATTTTTAATCATAAATATAGAATTTTAATGTATTTATAATTTCATATTAATCATACTATATTAATACTGCTTTTTATTGTATAATAAGCTATAAATATTAACTTGAGCTTAAATTTAGATATATTTAAATTTAACAAATATAAGAAAGGTTGTGTTGTTTTGCAAGATAAAAAAATTTATTTAAACATTGTACTTACGGTGGTTGTTTCATATATCTTAATTAAAGTTATTGATAACTATAAATACTTTTTTGGAATGGTAAGTCTATTAATGTCGCTACTAACACCATTTATAATAGCATTTGTGTTAGCATATATATTCAATCCATTAGTAAAGTTTTTGGAAAGTAAGTTAAATTTTAAGAGAATATATTCATTATTTCTTACTTATGGTGTACTCATAGTTATACTAATTGCCTTTATATTATTTACAGTTCCATCCATAGTAAATAGTTTAACAGATTTGGTATCTCAGGTTCCTACATATATAAATAAAACAGAACAGTTCCTATTTGATTTAGGCAAAAGTTTACAATCAGTAGACCCTAATACATTAAAAGAATATGGCGACAAAATTATGAGCGTAATGCCTAAGTTCAGTAACTTACTTATTGGCTCACTTGGAGGAATATTTAGTACTACATTCTCTGTTGGAAAATTTATAGTACAATTTCTTTTAGGTTTTATAATTTGTTTCTATATATTATTAGAAAAAGAAAAATTCTTATTATTTACAAGGAAGATAGTTTATATTTCTTTGGGTAAAAAGTATGGAGATTTTATAATAGAACTATGTCAGAGCTTGAACTTGAATATTGGTAAATACTTTACAGGCAAGATTCTAGATTCTTTCATAGTTGGAGTACTTTCTGGAATTGGTCTTTACTTTTTAAAATCTGAATATGCACTGTTATTTGGTACACTTATGGGTGTTATGAATATGGTTCCATATTTTGGTCCAGTAATAGGTATGGCACCAGTTGTAATAATTAATTTATTTTCTAATCCAACAACTGCACTAACTTCCTTAATTTATTTAATAATAATTCAACAAGTTGAAGTTACATTTATAGAACCAAAAATCGTTGGGGGACAACTAGGTCTTAGTCCATTTTTCACAATACTAGCAGTTACTGTTGGAGGAGGATTCTTTGGTATACCTGGTATGATTCTATCAGCCCCTGTAATGGGTGTTATAAAGATATATTTCTGTGAATTTGTAAATCGTAGACATGATAAAATACAAATGGAATAAAAATACAATTTAATTACGATTTTGTAATCAAAGGTTACAGCTGTGTAACTGTAATATTATTCTCTTTAATGGTAATATTTAATTATAGGAAACATACAATATTATTAAGTAATGAATCTTATATAATTAAACATGAAAGAGGGTTTTAGTATGAAAAAAGCACTTATATCTTTATTAGTTTTATCTTGTTTGTTATTAACTGCACCAGTGAATGAATCTTCTTATGCTGATTCTCAAAAGAATGTTCCTGTAAGCCAAAATACTAAGTTGACTCAAGAACAAGCTAAAGAACTTTTAGTAAAATACAACAATGAAGTTGATTACATATATCAAGGAAATGCTAGTGATTTCGAAGCATTAAAAGCTAAAAATCTTAATGGTTATGTATTTTTACCAGATGCAGATGGTGACATTGGTTACTTTGTAAATGAAAATACTTCTGAGATATATTACTTCCACCCAAGTGGATATCTTGAATTAGTTAATCAACAACAAAATAATAAATAACTAATAAAAAATGGATGCAAATTGGTATAAATTTAGCATCCATTTTATTTTTATTTTAAAGTTGTTTCTTTTTTTGCAATTCAAATATTTATTAATCCTGAGCTTGCTCTTTTATAAGTTTCTTTATATCTACAGCAGGTTCATCTTCCATTTTTACAACTTTACCTTCCCATGTTCTAAGCATAACATAATCCGTTCCTTTTGATACAAGGTATTGTGGCAGTAATGGAGTTTTTCCTCCTCCTTTTGGAGCATTAACTATATATGTTGGTATAGCCATTCCTGATGTGTATCCTCTCAGATATTCCATTATTTCAAGACCATCATCTACTGATGTGTTAAAATGTTTTGTTCCCTTTACATGTTTGCTTTGGAATATATAATATGGCTTTACTCTTATTTTCAACAATTCTTGATTTAAACATCTCATTACAAATTTATCATTATTTATACCATTCAATAACACTGCTTGATTTCCTAATGGAACTCCTGCATTTGCTAGTTTTTCACAAGCTTCTTTAGACTCTTTTGTTATTTCCATTGGATGATTAAAATGTGTATTTATATATATAGGATGATATTTTTTTAGCATATTACAAAATTCATCTGTAATTCTTTGTGGCATTGTAACAAGAGTTCTAGTTCCTAATCTAACATAATCAACATGTGGTATTTCTTTAAGTTGACTAAGAATCCATTCTAAATAATCATCTTTTAATGTGAGAGCATCTCCTCCAGTCACCAACACATCTCTTATTTCTTCATTTTCTCTAATATAGTCTATAGACTCTTGTATAATAGCTTTTGACTTATGAGAATCTTGTTGACCGATATTTCTTCTTCTTTGACAGTGTCTACAATACATAGCACACTCGTTTGTTACATTTATTATTAGTCTATCTGGATATCTTCTTGTTATACATCCTGCTGGATTTGTGTACTCTTCTCCCATTGGGTCTAAATCTTCTTGTTCATCTTCCAATTCTATATGTGTTGGTATAGACAGTAATTTTATTGGGTCACAGATATCTTCTGGATCTATCAGACTCAAATAATACGGGGATATAGCCCATCTAAACTGTGTACCAACTTCTCTTATATATTCTTTTTCTTTTTTAGTTAAAGTTATAACCTTTGATAAAGTATCTACATCTGTTATTCTATTTGATAATTGCCATTTGTAGTTGTTCCAATCCTCTTCTGTTCCATTTAATAAATTTAATATTCTCTGTTTTCGTTTATTTATCTCTTCTTCTTTTTCAAGCCCTCTGTTAATCGTTTTTCTAGCCTGAATATAATCATCAATTTTTGATTTTAGTTCAGCAGCTCTCTCTAAGGATATTCTAGTTTGTTCATTCATAATTCTTCGCTATCAAAGTTAACTACTCATATTATTTGATAGCATCCTCCTTTCTGATGTGTTTATATCATTCTGATAGGCAGATTTAACTTTGCCATATAGATTTTATAACAAATAAAATTGAACTTATTTTTGCATTTTTTATGTTATTTTGTGCATTTATGAATATTTTTCCACTTTCGTCAATAAATTACAATATATTATGCATTTTTTTTAACAAATGATTATTTTTTTCTATTTTTAAGAATTATTTTACCATAAAACGATTATATTTTCAAGATTATTAAAGTTAAAATTTTAATAGAAAGTAAAGTATTTCATTAAATAATAAAAGCGGAGGTTTATTATAATAAATTTCTCCGCTTTTTTGTTTATTTAATTAAATTCATAGTAAAATAGCTCTGACTCTTAAGAAGTGATTTTATTATATTCAGGCCTTTTTCCAATTCTTCTATATCTTTTGGAGCTGTTACACAAATGCGAATTGCTTTTGGCACTTTAGAATTACCAACAGAAAAACGTTCAGCACAATATACTTGAACTCCTAGATTTTTTGCACATATTTCAAATGATTTTCCATCTAATTCATTGGGAAGAAATAACCAACGAAAACTACAATTTTTATCACCGATTAAATTATAATCTGACAAAATTTTATCAGCAACTTCATTTCTTTTTACAATCTCTTCTTTTTTCTCTTCTATAATTTTATCTATAATAGGAGAATAAAGTAGACGGTGTACTATTTCCGCTGTAAATGGAGAAACCATTAGGTTCATATTATATAGTGCATTTTCTAGATTTTCCATATAACCTTTTGGAGCAACTACAAATGCTACTCTAAGACCAGCACATAAAAATTTAGATGTGCTAAAAATATATACCGTATTATCACTAGCTAAAGAAAATATTGGAGTTTGTATATTAGGTCTAAGAATACTATTTATTGCATCTTCAATAATTATTATATTATACTTTTTGGCTATCCCTGCTATTTTTTTACGAGACAGATTAGACATAGAATGTGTTGTCGGATTATGATAGTCTGGTATAAGATATATGCCTTTTATATTTTCATTTTTACAATAACTTTCAAGAGATTCTATTGACATTTCATTATTTTCTTGAGGAATTGGAATCAAATGAATGCCTATCATTTTAGCTATCGATTTAATTCCAGAAAAACTCAAAGAATCTGTAGCAATTCTATCACCAGCTTTAAATAGTCCTAATAAAGTTGCACATATAGCATTCTGACCACCTGTAGATAGTAATATGTTTTCTTCACTAGTGTATACATTATTTCTTTCTAGCCATTTTGCAATTGATTTTTTTTGCATATATGTACCAGATGGAGACATGTATTGCAAAAACCTATCCATCTCTGGTTGTTTTAATACATTTTTAATAAAATCGATAATATATGTATTTTGCTCATAAGGAGGATGTACTGTACCTAGTTCAATTATATCTTTTGATTGTGTCTGATATAATAATGTATTACTTACATTTACATCCGAGGAAATAAAAGTTCCTTTTCCCACTTTTGCACATATCAGTCCCTTTTCTTCACAAAGTTTAAATGCTCGTGTTATTGTGCTCAAATTTAAATCAAGAAAATCTGCTAACTCTCGTTGTGGAGGTAATTTATCTCCAGGATTTAAATTTCCTGTTTTAATATCTTCTTCTAATAACATTGCCAAAGTTTTATATATTGGTGGTTTTCGATTATTTAATTTTGGCTTCCATGTCATAGGATAGTTTTCAAATGAATTTATCGGCATATAATTGCTCCTTTTAGTATAATTGTCCTCCATACAATTTTATTATTGTATGCTTATATTTTAGATGCTATACTTGTATTTGTAAATAGCTATTTCAAAATAAACATAATAAGAGAGGTATAAATATGAAGACTATAGGCTTAATTGGTGGAATGAGTTGGGAAAGTACCATTACATATTACCAAGTTATTAATACAGTAATAAAAGAAAGATTAGGTGGACTACACTCTTCTAAGTGTATACTTTACAGTGTAGATTTTCAAGAAATTGAAGAATGCCAGTCTAGTGGAAATTGGGAAAAAAGTGCCAAAATTTTATCTGATGCTGCAATTAAATTACAAAATGCAGGTGCAGATTTTATTGTTATATGTACTAATACTATGCACAAGGTGGCAGATAAAATACAAGAAAAGATACATATCCCATTAATAAACATAGCAAATGTAACCGCTGAAGTATTGAAGGAAAAAGAAATAAAAAAAGTAGCTTTATTGGGTACTAAATATACAATGGAACAAGATTTTTATAAAGATATAATTATTAATAATGGTATTGAAGTTTTGGTTCCAAATGAAGAAGACCGTATAATAGTAAACAACACAATATTTAATGAACTTTGTGTAGGAATTGTATCTGAGTCTTCAAAGAAAGCTTTCTTATCTATTATAGATAAATTTGGTAAGCAAGGTGTAGATGGCATTATATTAGGATGTACAGAAATAGGTCTTCTAATCAAACAAAATGATACTTCTATTCCACTATTTGATACAACACTAATACATGCAATAGAAGCTGCATTAAAATCAATTTAAGATTGTATCAATTAATAAAAAATATTTCTTACACTAAAAACTTGAAATCCATATATAAAAAAGGGGATAGTATGATGATAATCATACTATCCCCTTTTTTTAATTTAATTTTTCAATAAACCACAAATTTTATACTCTTAATTTGTATAAAAATCTATCTTACATTTATAACATCACTATTTTGAGAACTTTTTCCATCGTAATTTGCAACAACATAAATATCCATATTTAAATCTCCTTCTGGTATATTTATAGTATGCTCATTACCTTGTATATCACTTTGATACAGTGTAAAGTCTCCCTCTCCATTAGTATTATTTTTTACATATATACTATAGGTACAACCCTTATGAGATACACTACTCCAGTTCACTCTAATAACATTGTTATCTCTATCAACATTAGCTGATATGTTTTCTACTTTCATATCTTGAATATTATTATCGTTATTTGAATTTCCATTTCCATTAGTAATGTTTATTACATTACTTGGCTTAGTTGTATCTGAATCTTTCTTACCTACAACATAAATATCAAAATCTAAATTTTGATTGTCTTTTATATCCACTTCTATTGTAGCATATACTTTTTGTGATTTTCCTAAATCACTTTCATTTATAGTTATAGATTTGATTTTCTTAAATGATTCTCCTGATAATTTATCTTTAAGATATATATCATAATCAAAGACATCTTTCATATAATCCCACTCAAGCTTAATAATAACTTTATTATTTACTATTTTATGTGAACCCACTAAATTTTGTATATAGTCATTCGTTATAGTTTCTTTAACTACTGTTACAGTTATTATTTTAGATTTATCTCCACAAGTTATCCTTACTCTTTCCTTACCTTCCCTAAGTCCTACAATATTGCCATCACCACTTAGACTTATCGCTCTTTCTACAGGTAATTTTGAATCTGCTAACTCATAATATATTTTTGGTGGCTCTAAACCAGGTGGAGAAGTTATTATATCTGGTTTTAATTTTTCATTTTGGTCAACTTCTATTTTTACATCATTCATATTTATTTCAGCAACTCTAGCTTGAATTCTAAATGTTCTCTCTACCTCTTTATTTCCACACTTAGCATATATTGTAGCTTTTCCAACTCCAACTGCACTTACTGTATTTCCTTTAATTTCTAAGACATCTTCATTACTACTCTTATAAATAGGCCTATATGATTTTTTAAATTTATCATAATCAACCTCTATTGTACTTTCTATAGTAGCACTATCACCAACATGTTTTAAATCCCCATTAATCTCCATATCTAGTGACTCTACTTCTGGGTCTACTACTTTTATAGTAGCCTTTTTTAACACTCTTGAATTTTTCATAATACCCACAGAAGAATACCCAACCTTTAATGCTGTCATCTTATTTCCATCTATTTTTAAAGTCCCTGAATTATCCAACACATTAAACCAAATATTTGGGTCTTTAGCATATGAAGGAACCTTGATATATTCGCCAGTAGACAAAGTAACTGTTTCATTTAATTTCACTACATACTTATCTAAATCTTTAACATATTCCCCATCTACAATTTCGATTTCTACTCCCTTTACCATTGGTCTAAGTATTCCAAATTTAAAAAGGTAGTACTGCGCAACAAGCAATATAGGAATAGATATAATTATGGCAATTTTTCTGTATTTCTTATTTTCTACAAATCTCATCTATCCACTTCCTTTAGCCTAATATATAATCATTTGTTTTGTAAGCAATCTACCTAAGTTAAATATTGGGATAAACTGGAAAATTATTATATTTCAGAATATCCCTATACTAATTATAAACCATAAATTTAAAATTTAAAACTAAAATTAGTGTTAATTTCTTACTATTACAATAGTCTAATTTTAGTGAAATAACATTTGTCTTGTCAGCTAAAAAGTTATATAATTAATTCAAAAGAAATTTATACTTGTATTATATGAGGAGGACTTTAAATTGGAAATCAATTACAAAAAAAAAGATTTCAAATCATTTGCTAAAAGAAAAAATATTGAAATTTCTGTTCAAAGGTATCTTATTGATGCGTTAAGTTACATGGCACTCGGTCTTTTTTCTTCCCTTTTAATTGGAACAATTTTTAACACATTAGGAGACAACTTCAATATTTCTCTTTTTACTGAAGTTATAAGCCCTCTTGCTAAACAGGTTACGGGTCCAGCTATAGCAGTGTCTATTGCATATGGGCTTCAAGCACCTCCACTTGTACTATTTTCTTGTGCACTTGTTGGCGCTTGTGGTAACGAATTAGGCGGCCCTGTTGGAGCATTTGTTGCTACACTTTTTGCTGTAGAGATTGGAAAATTAGTTTCAAAAGAAACAAAAGTAGATATATTGGTTACACCTGCTGTAACAATATTAATTGGAGTACTTGTAGCTCAACTTATTGGTCCTGCTGTTTCTGCATTTATGACTTCATTTGGAAACATAATAATGCAAGCTACAACTATGCAACCTATAATAATGGGAGCTCTAGTCTCTGCACTTGTTGGTATAGCTCTTACATTACCTATAAGTAGTGCAGCTATTTGTATGATGCTTAGTTTAGGTGGTCTTGCTGGTGGAGCAGCAACTGTTGGTTGTTGTTGCCAAATGATAGGTTTCGCTGTTATGAGCTTTAGAGAAAACGGTGTAGGTGGTCTGGTTGCACAAGGGCTTGGTACATCCATGCTTCAAGTTCCCAACATAATAAAAAATTGGAAAATTTGGATACCACCTACTGTTGCTTCAATATTACTTGGACCATTATCTACAACAATATTTAAAATGGAGAATATTCCTATTGGTTCTGGTATGGGTACTTGTGGATTGGTTGGCCAATTTGGAACAGTCACTGCTATGCAAAGTGCTGGAAAAGGAGGTATAACTATGTGGGTTGGTATACTTTTACTTAACTTTATACTTCCTGCTATTGTAACTCTATTAATTTCAGAATTTATGAGAAAAAAAGGATTAATAAAACCAGGAGATTTAAAACTAGATGTATAAATTAAAAACTACTCCTTTTACTTTTATAAAAGTAAGGAGTAGTTTTTTTTATGAAAATTCCAACATTTTTTTCAATAACCAATCTATTGAACCTTTAACCTCATTCCAAAGAACTATATTTTCATCATAGTAATATGCAGCTTCAGCCTTTTCTTCTTCTGTAACAAAGTCTCTACCAAAAGCATTTCGCCAATCTAACAAATATAATCCGATATATTTATTTTTACTTTTAGCAACCTTAATAGAATCATTTGCTAAAAACATACTTTTATTTTTAAAGTAATAAAGAGCTTTACTGTACATCCATGTAGCAGACTTTTCTTCTTTATAAAGTTCAAATAATTTATTTATTGAAGTTCTATCATTTAATCTAATCAATATATTTAACAGCTTATATCTTATTCCTTGCTCATCACTAGGATTAATTGATATTAAATACTCTAGTACTTTTTTTGACTCATTTAAGTTATCAATACTTTCTAACTTCCTAGCAATAGATTCAAGTGCTATCATATAGGCTCTAGTAGATAGGCCTTTCCAAAATCCAAGCTCTTTATCTTCTTTAGTAATCATGCTTTTCCCTATATTTGCAGCTTCTTCCATATATCTAATTGATTCAATATTACTATTAGCATCTTGTGATAGCTTGATATATCTTTTATACAATATTTTCTTCTTTTCTAAATCTAAATCTATAGACTTGGATTTAGAATTCGTCTCTTTCACCCAAAATTCCACATTAGAAATAGCTATAGTATCTTGATTTAAAAAGTCAATACTGCAAACTTCCTTTATCAAAGCTGATTTATTATTTATAGTGTTTAAAGAAACACCTATTTGTTTTGAAAATTCTTTTTTTGTTATATGTAATGGATGCTTCTTATTATATAAAAGATTTTGCTCCAAAACTATATTTAGTATAGCTGAAGACCATATATCAGCTCTAGAAGAATGAATTATATCTTTGCTATTATCTAAAAGGTTTTGCAAAATTTTAAAACTTATATCTTTATATTCTTGATTCAAATTGGAGTTGCAAAATCTATTTATCTTGTCTTTAATTTCTTCTATCTTGCTTGTCATGACTTCTCCTCCATAATTTACATATATAAAACTAGTGCTACAAATTCAAGTTCTTCTTCTCCTATATTTTCTATAGAATGTTTTGCACCATCAGCTGTATACACTACATCACCCTCATTAACTTCTATAAACTCCCCATTATCAAATACTTTCCCTTTTCCTTTTAATATATAGTATACTTCAAAATCCGTTGTATGGTCATGCACACCAATTGAACTTC
Organism: Clostridioides difficile; assembly: GCA_012955965.1. Taxonomy (GTDB): domain Bacteria; phylum Bacillota; class Clostridia; order Peptostreptococcales; family Peptostreptococcaceae; genus Clostridioides; species Clostridioides difficile_G. The sequence goes on along the minus strand of JABBZI010000003.1, from coordinate 5,527 downwards.
CTGCTGGTAAAGCTATTCTTTTAAATAGTCTTCCTTTTCCTTTAAGCTCTTCATTTTGTATTATATTTTCAAGCCTAACTTTTCCAATACCACCATTCAAATTTTCTTTTACTTCTACTTGTAATTCAGATTTCTTTCTTATCATAGCTCATCCCACCTGCCAAACAATCAATCTAACTACTAAATTGGCATATCCTTTCCATAATATGTTGTATTTTAATATAATAATAACATATATTCTCATAAAAAAATATTACTGAATATACAAAAATGATACTATTTTTACATATATTGCAATTTAATTAAATTGTCTCATAAGTTGACGTCTCTAACAAAAAAACATATACTCATATAGTATGGGAAATTTTTGTTAAATTTTTTATCTGGAGGTTCTATACATATGTCAGTTTCAAAAACTCAAGAAAAACTTAAACAACCTAAGGATTTATATTTCTGTTGTTCAATATTTACCTTTGTGGGACTTGCATACTATGGTATGAAGTTGGTATTATTATTATTTTTAGCTGAACAAGTATCCAAAGGTGGTCTAGGATTAACACCAGCAGAATCAGCATCAATGCTTGCATCTTTTTTGGCATGGACTTATTTTTCTCCAGTTATTGGTGGATGGGTCAGCGATAGATTTTTAGGACCCAAAAACTGTATTATACTTGGAATGATAATGGTCTCAATTGGTTATTTTTTAGGATATTTAGCGGATAGTAAAATAGATATAAACAGCATGATATTCTTATCTGGATTAGGAATAGGCTTTTATAAAGGAAACCTACACACTTTAGTTGGGAATCTATATACTAATGATGATCCAAGAAAAGATGGCGCTTTCTCTATTACATATATGGCCACTAATTTAGGAACATTATTTGGACCTTTAGTATGTGGTTTAGTTGCTAATGAATGGTTTGCTATGAAAACTGGTGCTTCTATAAGTATGTATGGCTATAGATATGTATTCTTATTTTCATCAATTACTGTTTTAATAGGTTTATTATTCTTTATAGTTGGTAATAAAAAATTTTATAAATCTTTAAATAATGAATTCAATAATGGAAGAGAATCTATAAAAAAATCACTTGAATATAAGAAGATGTTAGCTTCAAAACCATTAACTTTGATTGAGAAAAAAAGAATAGTGGTAATATTAGTCTTAGCTTTCTTTACAGTATTTTTTTGGATAGCATACAATCAAGCCTCTATGTCTATTGCTTTATATACAAAAGAGCACATAAACCTTGCTGTTGGCAATTTTCAAATTCCAACTTCATGGATAGACTCATACAATGGTCTGCTTTGTGTCATTCTTGGACCTATATCTGCTCTAGTATGGGTAAAACTATCTCAAACTAAAAAAGGTGATTTAAGTGTACCTAAGAAGATGAGTCTAGGATTTATACTATTAGCTATAGCATTTTTATTCATGATAGTAGCAGTTATGCAAACAGGAACAGACCCTAATTCTATTCATAAAGCAAGTGTATTTTGGGTAGTTGGGTTTTTAACATTCCAAAGTATAGGAGAAATTTGCTTTTCTCCAGTTGGATATGGTATGGTAAATAAACTTTCACCTGAAAAATATATTTCATTTCTAATGGGAGTTTGGTTTTTAGGTAAGTTTGCAGCAAATAAATTATCTGGATATACACAAGCTATTATAGATCAACTTGGTATGCTACAAGTATTCATAGTAATACCATCATTCTTATTACTGTTTGGAATTATATTACTTATAATGAACAAAAAATTAGTAGAATTATCAAATTAAAAACTTTTTCTAAATTGAATAAAAAATATAATAAAAAATCGAGATACATAGTACCTCGATTTTTTATTATATTTAGTTATAAACTATATCGCTCTAGTGTATACTTTTAACCATTCTCTTTCTTCATCAGTTAAGAAAGAAGATATTTTATCATAAACTAACTTATGATACCAGTTTAAATAATCTTTTTCATCTTGATTCATTAATTCTGGAACTATACCATCTAAATCAATAGGAGCTAATGTAACAACTTCAAATTCCATAAATTGACCATAGAAATTCTTTTCAGCTTTTCTAACTACTATTTCATTCTCTGTTCTTATACCATGAGAACCTTCTATATATATACCTGGTTCATTAGTAGTTACCATTCCTTCTTCAAGAACTGCACTATCAAATCTTTCAGGTACTACTCTCCATCTAAATCCATTTGGTGCTTCATGAACATTTAACACAAATCCTATACCATGTCCAGTTCCACATTGATAATCTATTCCCATATTCCACATACAACTTCTAGATAATATATCTAAGTTATATCCTCTACAACCATGTAAAAACTTAACTTTAGAAAGATTTATCATACCTCTTGCTACAGAAGTAAAGTGTAGCTTTAATTCATCACTTATAGGTCCTAATACTGTAGTTCTAGTTATATCAGTAGTTCCATCATAATATTGTCCACCTGAGTCTACTAAGAATAATCCTTCAGCTTCTAATTTATAATTTGATTCTGGAGTAGCACTATAATGCATCATAGCTGCATGCTCTTTATATGCAGCAATTGTATTGAAACTTGGCTCAAAGAAACCTTCTTGTTCTCTTCTTAAGTTTTCTAATTTTTCAGTAGCACTTATCTCAGTTATATCCATTTTACCTACATTTTGCTTTAACCAGTACATAAATTTAGTGAAAGCTACACCATCTTTAATGTGTGAGTTTCTTATATTTTCTAATTCTGTCTCATTTTTTTGTGCTTTAAAGAACATTACTGGATTAAACTCATCAACCTTCTCAACTTCACAAGGTATATTATTGTAAATCGCATAATTAAGTTTAGTTCCATCTACTAAAACTTTTTCAGCTTTGTCTATAGATTTTACAAATTCATATACATCATTATATGGCTTTATTTGAACATTTTCTTTTGCTAGTTCAGTTAATATTTCTTCATTTAATTTGCTTTCATCAACAAATAGGTAAACTTCTTTTAAAGTTATTACTGCATAAGAAAGTACAACTGGATTGTATTTAACATCTCCACCTCTTATATTAAATAGCCATGCTATATCATCAAGAGTAGTTATTACATGAGTAGAAGTCCCTTTTTCACTCATTTTCTCTCTTAATCTACTTAGTTTTGAGCTAAAACCTTCTCCACAATATTTAACATCCAATAAGAATGCTTTACTGTCTGATAAAGCAGGTCTATCTTTCCACACACTGTCTATTAAATCATATTGGTATTCTACCTTTATTCCTTTTTTAGATAATTTTTCAGCTAATGTAGCTCCTTCTCTAGCACTTATAACTCTACCATCAAACCCTAAAGTTCCACCCTCAGGAATATTTGTATATAAATATTCATCTGTAGTTGGGCAACCTTCTTGTCCCATTTTAAATAATTTTATTGTACTTCCTTCTAATTGAGACTCTGCCTGTATGAAATATCTTCCATCTGTCCATAATCCAGCTTCATCTTTAGTAACAATAACTGTACCAGCTGAACCATTAAATCCTGATATAAATTCTCTTGATTTAAAGTAATCTCCTACATATTCGCTTTGATGATTATCAGAAGATGGAATCATATAGGCATCTATATTTTTTTCTTCCATAAGTCTTCTTAATTCACTTAATCTGTCTTTTATATTCACAACAAGACCTCCTCAAAATAATAGTTTGAATAACTAAATATATAAGTATGTAAAGTTTATTACATAAATATTTTTCTTATAATTTATATAAATCTTATACACTCTAATTATCACAATTATAATTTTAATTATATTATGTATATGTGTAAAGCTTTTTTTCATAATTAAAGAGGAAATTACATTTTTATTTTATATTTAAATGTAATTTCCTTTATTTTCACTAATTCTGTATGAATTATTCTTCTTTTGTTAGTAAATCCATAGCCATCAATTTTGTTAATATGTTTCTTATTCCTAACAATATTAAACCAAAGATTATTAATACTGAGGCTATTCCTCCAAATATCTGTAGAAAACCAAGTGTAGCTGTAAAGCCAGCAATCTTTCCTGATAATAAACTCGCAAAGAAACTTGTTAGATACCATGCTCCCATAGATAATGTAGCATATTTAGCTGGAGCTAATTTATTAAACATCGCAAGTCCTATAGGAGACAAAAATAGTTCACCTACTGTTGTAAATATATAAGTCACCACTATAAACAGCATGCTAGCCTTTACCATTCCATTTGGACCATTAGCTAATGTAGCAAATACCATCACTATAAAACCAATACCCATTATTATCATTCCTAATCCCATTTTAACTGGAATAGAAAAATCACCTCTTTTAGTATTAGATAATTTAACCCATAAAGTGGCTAATACTGGGCACAAAGCTACACATAATATAGCATTTAATGATGTAAGCCATGCTACTGGCATTTCAAATCCAAATAGAGTTCTGTTTACATTGTCCCTTACATAAATCATAAATGAACTTTGTGTTTGATAGTATGCTGTCCAGAATAAGACCACAAATAAAAACAAAACAACCATTGCTATTATCCTATTTTTCTCCAACTTAGTAAGTGGTCCATACTCAATTTTTTCGCCTTTATTTCCTTTAGTAACAGGATGTTTTCCAATTTCATTTAGTAATTTTGGTGCAAGAAGTGTAAATATAATCATACCTAACATCATACCTATACCACAAATTAAAAATGCCATCTTATATCCATAAGATACTATATCTCCACTTGCTCCTCTTACTGCAAAGACATTATCAGAAAGCAGCCCACATATTATTGGAGCTATAAACGCTCCTACATTTACTGCCATATAGAATAAACTGTATGCTGCATCTTTTCTCGATACGTCAGTCTTAGGATATATATCCCCAACTATATTTGAACAACTTGATTTGAAAAAACCATTTCCTAAAATAATTATTGATAGGCCTACCCAAACCATTGCAATAGATGTTGATGAAGCAAATAGTACAAAATCTCCTATTGCTATTAAAAGTGCACCTATAGAAATACATTTTTGTTGACCTAAAACTTTATCTGCTAACCAGCCACCGACTAATGGTGTAAGATATATAAGACCTGTAAACAATCCAAACATAGATGTTGCTTCTTGTGTAGAAAGGCCTAAACCACCTTGAGCAATACTTGCTGTAAAAAATAATACCAATAAAGCTGTTAAACCATAATAACTAAATCTCTCCCATAAAATTGTCATGCAAATAAGCCAAAAACTCTTCGGATGACCACCTTTTTTAGATACGCTTTCTGTATTTGACATAAAAAAACGCCCCCTCATTGTTTTTATAGTTAAATTTAGTACTAAGATTACTTTAATCATTTTAGTACATCCTTATAATATCATCTTTTCTATGTTTACTCAATAGATTATCATCAGTATTTTCATTTTTTTATTATTATTTTTAAAATTATGAAAAATATTATTTTTCCAGTATTTTCAACCAAAAACATTAATATATATATATTTAAATAATATCTTTAATATTTAATTCATTTTATA
>JABBZI010000039.1 GCA_012955965.1 Clostridioides difficile | reverse complement strand
ATTGTTTCTGTACCCATAGGATTTGGTGTTTTATTATTTGCATTAAAGTGAATTTGTACTGCTAAGTCTACATCTTGTTTATTTGCTATTTGACATTGTTCTGCTAAGTAATTATTAGATTTATCTATCTTACCAGTATATACAGTTGCTTCACCTTGTTTTAACCATTTGACAATTAAATCAGTTAGTATTCTGTTTTCTTTTCCTTCATCTATATAACCAACTGCTCCTGTTCCTTTACCTGTTAGCGTATGCCCTGGTACTATTGCTATTTTCATTATTTATTTTCCTCCTTTGATTGTTTGTAAGTTTGATTTATACCTATTGATATACCTTAGCAAATTGTAATTTGTAAGATTGAGGTTGGATTTAATCCTAACACCCATACTGAAAAACCTATTCCAAGTGCTAATAATAGTACTGTATATATATTTATTATTTAGTTGTTTATATTTTTGCACCCTTTCCCTATAATAAAGAGAGCAACTACTAAAATTAGCAACTACTCTGATATAAAACTTATTAAATTATCCATTTATTTTCCTCCTAATTTAAAATATGTCTCTTTGAATTGCAAATATAAAGAATCCTACTGAAACTCCTATGCCTAAAGACGTGTGGTTCTTAGGTACTACATGAATTTCTACAATACTCTCAGTTATAATAAATCATAACCTACAACATATTATCACTAATCATATTCTCTAAGACTTTTATTAACAAAGTATCTGTTGACACCATTAACATTTATATTGGGCTCGTTTCTCAACCTATATAGTTTTTATATCCCCGTACTAGATATCAATTTATAACCATTTAATTTTAATTATCTTAATCTAATTATTTCTTTATCATGTAATATTTTAAAGTTATTATATGTGTTAATACATAATTCTCTGTTGATTGATTTTAAATCTTCATTAACATCAATTATTAAAAATGCAGAATAGCAATCTCTTTGAATATCCATGCCATTATTCCTTCTATCTTTTAATTCCTTCTTATTTGTACTCATCTGAAAAGTGATTATATTGACTAGCTTTACATTTAGTAATATCTATCTTATATAATTTTTCACCACTCCATTTTAATTTATTTATCTAGCATAGATTAATATATAATGGTCTTGTTTTCTTATTTCAGCTTGTTTTCTATTTTTATTTTTTTACATAAAAAATACACATCTATAATTTATAAATGTGTATTTTATATTGTACCTGATATTAAATTGAACTTTTCAACTAATTCCCAATCCTCACATGTAAAGTCCATATCTTCATCCAAATACTCACCATTCTGTTATCCAGTATTCATATCTAGCTATATATCCACCTCGTTTTTGTTTGTTTTGGGAATAAAAAAAGAGCCCTTTTTAGGGCTCATACCTTTCATATATAGATGTTGTTTAATTATAAAGCTATTTTCCATTTTTTCGTAACAAATACATCATAAGAAAAAAAATTATTATTGTTATAAGTATAGAAAATGAAATTTTTTCTAAAACTTGTATAGCTAAACTATCTATTGTAATAAACAAAGCCAATGCAGGATAAAACCATATCGACATATTATTTTTAACATTTAAATCTACTACAGTTCTATTGTTTTCTATATTTATTTTTTCTTCTTTACTCTTCTTACCTTTTAATTTCTTATAATAAAACAAATATTCTTTTAAATACTCTTCATCCATATTAATCTCTTCCAAAGTATAAAATTCAACTTCAAAGGTCAATATCCTTCAAAAACTATTCGACAATTACAAAATACTCAAATTTTCGCTTTTAAGAATTACTTTTTAGAGAGTTTATTCCATCCAATAATACTTTAGAATCTATTTTTAAATATCTAGAATACATCCAAACAACTGGACTACGAATTCTACCTTTAGAACAAGCAATTATTATCTTTTTACTATTATTATCACTAATAGATAGGAGTTTATCTTTTATCTTTTTGCGATTTTTTATTAAACCATATAAAACAATAATTCCTGCGATAGGTTTATTCCTGTGTAGAAAGTCATATTCTTTTTCATTAATAACAGAGATATTATGTTCTAATTTAGTTATACTACCATATTCTGTTGGCGTACGTACATCAACAGTTACTTCATCAACGATTTCACTATGTTTGATTAGATATTGTGGACATAATTTTTTCATGTATACATCTAAAGTCTGCATAAGTATCTCTCCTCAATTTCCTGCATAATATATTAATTTATTATACTATAAAACAAGTGTACTCTTACAGTCGTTTATTAATATAAATTTATAATTATTCTAAAAATATTTTAAATATATAATAATATTTATACAAAGATTTTACTTGAGTTTGATTGAATCTTTAAAGTATTATTTTCATAAGGTTTTATATCTTCTAAATTTAAATAAACAACTTATTTTTTGTTCATTTACTGCCTCCAATCCATTAAATAAAAAAAGAACACTTACTAGTGTTCTTTAATATACTTTTATTGGTATTCTAAATTCTTTTGTCTCCATATTATCAGCTGATAATACCACCTCTATATAAACGTCTTTTTTAAGGATAACACAGTTTTTAAAATTAAATTGCTCTATTCTAAAATTTATTCCTTTATGAATTGTGGTATTATCTTTTGGATGCCATCTAAGCTCACTATTTATTTGTTCAAAGTTATTATTTTCTTCAATCTCTACTTCCATATTAATAAATTTCAAACTTAATATAGGGCTTTTTGCAACAATTGTACTTTTATTTTCTATTACAAAATCAACTAAGTTATTACTACGAATCTTAGTATAGATATCAGGTTTATCATCTATCTTATTCGAATCAAGTCTAATATATCCATTACCATTTTCATAATAATCACCAGCCATATTATTCTCATTATTTCTTCTATATTTTAATATCAATTTGGCTTGTTTATTAGATTCCATAAAAGCTATAATTGATATAATCAAGGCTACTATTGATGCAAATGATGCCATTATAGAAATTATATTTATATAGTTACCAAGAAATTCATTAAACTGATTAAGCATATCTTTTTCTCCTTAAAAACATTACTTTATCTTATTATAGTTGTATAATATTTTTTACATTTATTTTTAATTTATTACACAAATTTCTTACATAAAAAAAGACCATCTATAAAGATGATTCTCTAGACTAAGTATCTATGTTTTTGTTTATACTCTGTAACAGCATCATTTCATGCTTCTTGCTCTCTTATTCCTTTTTCCCTAGCAATTCTTTGTGCTATCTTTCTAACTAATTCAGCACTTTTTAATATTCCTATACTAACCACTTCCTTATCTCTATTTTACATTATATCATATAATAAATAATAAAGCTAATTATTAGGCAATAGATACTAAGATTAGTTTAAATAATTTCTATTAATTCCTTAATCTTTTTATATACTTCTTCAAATTTCATAATTTCATTCTCTTTTTAATTTATTGTATAGAAAAAGACCATCTATAAAGATAGTCTAAATCTTATATATTTTTATTTCTAATCTTTACACCAATTCCTGTCAGTCTCACCCTTTATATAAGTTCTAATTATTTCACCACAATCTAAGCATAAGTCAGAATATGTTTTAGATACCTTAGTAGAAAATCTTGTATTGTATTCTAAACCCGTTCTATATGTAACGAATCCTGATTCGCTAACTGTAGAAATACCTTGCTCTATATTTTCACTACCACAATTAGGACATTTCATAGTTATACTCCTTATTTTTTATTTTATTATTCACTAATTTATTCTTTAATTTCTCTTTTAAATACAGCAATACCTTCAATCCAATTTATCTGAAATAAATCCCAGCCATCTTTTCCTAGATTATTAAATTCCTCTTCTAAAATAGGTATCCGTACATCATTTATAGTCTTACCTTTATTAAAAAGTGGTGTAGCTGGTAACTGAAAAAATTTATACTCATACATACCCATACCTCCTAGTAATTATTTTCTTTATATATTATCATCACACATTAAAAAGCCTAGTCTACTGGATAAATCCTTTTAAATTAAAGTTTTTTATATTTTTGCTGATTTTTTAGTGTCTTATCCAAAACTTCTATATGGACACTACCATCATTATTTACATAGTAACAACTTATTATCTTACAGTCAAATATAGTATCATAGTTATACTAAAAACTATGATCTAAAGAGTAAAAAATACTAAGTATGGATGAACTTAGTATTTTTAGAGAGATACATATTATGTTGCAAGTTCTAGGGATTGAATTTAGATTAAACCACTACTTGCATGGTAAGTGAAGTTACCAAACCTCACTCGATTTTTAGACATCTGAATTAAGATAAAAATGAATTATCCATTAAGTTTACATCTGAAAGTATCAAAACTAGATATAGATTTGTAAGGTCTGCATTAAGAGAATCTTATAGATTAAAAGAAATAACAGAAAATCCTTGTAACTTTTTAAAACTTCCTCATAAAGGGAATTTTGTCAGTTCCAAAAAAATTGATAGAAAAACTTAAACAAAATAAAATAAAATAAAAATAACTTAGTTTGTCTAAATAGAAATTTCAATACCTGACTACCAAATGTATTATCAAAAAATTTTCATATATTTATCAAGGAGAACAATTTGAGACAAATAAGAATACATGATTTAAAACATACAAGTGCTAGTTTACTACTTTTGGGAGTAACTAATATGAAAGTGGTTTCTGAAAGGTTGGATCATACAGATATAAAAATAACTACGAATAGATATTCTCATGTTTTAGAGGAAATGGGCAAAAAAGCCTATAATAATTTAAGTAAAAGGTTATTCAGATAAGCAAAAAACTGACTGTCAGCTAAATGTCAGTTAAACCTAAAAAGGAATTTGTCAGTTAAGTGTCAGTCAGTTATTTTATAATATCTTTGTTTAAATAGGGCTAGATTTGAATGTTTTAACCCTTCAAACTGTTTATTAATATACAAACTTTACTCATATACAGAATATCTTTTCCAAATTTGTTCTAAATCATCAAAGTGTTGTTTAATATCTTCCTTTTCTTTCATTCCAACAGATATAGCAAGAGCATTTGAAATACTAAGTGCTGGAACTAAAGAATCTACAAATGAAGCCATATTACTTTTAACTAAAAGAGTATTATCTGCAAGTGATGCTACTGGTGCAAACAAGCTATCTGTTAATGATATTACATGTGCTCCCTTTTCCTTAGCATAATCGACAATTTGATAAGATTTTTTTGAATAACGAGGGAAACTAATAGCGACTATAACATCTTCTTCATTTATTCTTACAATCTGTTCAAAAGCATCTCCCATATCCATTCTAATTATATGAACATTGTCAAGTATTATATCTAAGTAAAAACCTAAATATTGAGCTACTACAAAGGAACTTCTCATACCAAGTATATATATCTTTCTGGCTCTTAAAAGTTTATTAGAAGCTTCTTTAAATGCTTTTTCATCAATTTCTTCTAATGTAGACCTTATATTGTCTATATCGCTTTTTAAAACTTTGTTCAATATTGCAAAATCATCGGAATAATCATGTGCCATTTCAACTCTTTGTACTGTAGTTAGCTTATTTTTTATGAGTTCTTGAAGCGCTGCTTGTAGTTTAGGGTATCCACTATAACCTAAAGCATTTGCAAATCTTACAACAGTAGACTCACTTACACCTACAGTTTCACCTAATTTACATGCAGTCATAAATGCAACTTTATCATAATTATTTAAAATATATTGTGCTATAAGTTTTTGACCTTTACTCAATCTCGTATACTGAGATTGTATATTCGATATCAAATGTTTACTGTCCTTCATTTCATTTGTTTCTTCCATTTTTTTCTCCTTTTAGTTATATAAACTATTTTGTTTTTGTTAATACTGTCTTTTTCTCTAAAAATTCTATTATTTTGTTTTTATCTCAACTTCATCTTAGTTTTTATCATAACTTCTTAAACTCATAAAATTCTAACTTTTCTGTACCTTTATATATCACATAGTATTTTCGATTAAATTTATTATACCATCTTTCCTTGCATTTTTTAATATTTATTCAATATTTCTTTTAAATTTTTCAATTTTTACTCATTTAAAAGTTTCCCATCTTATTTTGCATATTTAAGTATATATTTTATTTTAAAAGCAAACTATCGTATGCTTATTATTTAAAGTATTTTTAAGAGGTCACAATATATATATTAACTCTTAATAGAATCTTGTCAAGTTTTTTTTAGTATTTATTGTGATTTTTTCTTTTCAATTAAAATCAATTGTGGTGGGTTATTGACTTGATTTAAAAATTTAGATTCTAAAACATTAAATTCATCCTGACTTAAATTATTGATAAGATTATATATACAATCTCTTTCCTCTTGACCTCCATCATGCCCTGTATATATAGCGATACTTATTACTCCGTTTTCTTTTAACATTTCTAAACTCAATTTTATAGCTTTTAAAGTTGTATCTGGTTTTGTTATAATTGAATGTTTTGCTCTTGGAAGATACCCTAAATTAAATAAAACACATGAAACTTCTTCTTTTATATATTTATTCATATTTTCATGACCATCTAATATTAGTTTTACTCTGTCTATATAGCCTTCTTTTTCTATTTTTTTACTTGTAGACTTTATTGCTTCCTCTTGTACATCAAATGCATATACAAACCCTTCTTCTCCAACCTTCTCAGCTAGGTATATTGTATCATATCCATTTCCCATAGTCGCATCGATTACTATATCGCCTTCACTTATAATCTTTTCTAAATAAAATTTATTTATATCTGTAATCTTAGTTAAATATTTCGCGTATGCCATAATACCATTTCTCCCTACTATTAGCTTTATTTCACTGTTATCTTATTTTATTGACTTTAAATATTTTATTTCATCTTCTGTTAAGTATCTATATTCTCCAACTTTTATATCTTTTAATACTATTTTACCTACAGAAATTCTTCTTAAATTTAAAACTGGATGATTTATAGCCTTACACATTTTTCTCACTTGCCTATTTCTTCCCTCATGTATAGTTATTTCACACACAGAATAATTCTTTTCTTTATTTTCTTTGGTTACTCTTATTTTAGCAGGTGCTGTTGTGTAATCTTCTATATTTAATCCTCTTTCAAACTGTCTTATTTCATCATTACTTATAATCCCTTTAACACTTGCTACATATGTTTTGCCAATCTCATGTTTTGGATGAGTAAGTTTATATGTTAAGTCTCCATCATTAGTAAGTATTAATAATCCACTTGTTTCATAATCTAATCTTCCTATTGGATACACTCTTTCTTTTACATCTTTAAGTATATCTATTACACTTGGCCTATTAAACTGGTCTTTTACTGTAGTTATATATCCTTCTGGCTTATTTAATACTATATATATATGCTTTTCACTTGGCTTTACTTTTTTATTATCAAATTCCACTATATCTTTTTCTTCCTCAATGTTAAATGATAACTCTTTTACTATATTTCCATTTACCTTTATTCTTCCTTCAAGAATAATTTCTTCTGCTTTTCTTCTAGATGCAATCCCACAAGAAGCTATATACTTATTAATTCTCATACATAATCCTTCCTTATCTTAAATTATATGTTATTTTATATTTTTATCAATGTTAATTTTGCTACATTATTATACTATACTAGACCTCAATTAAAAACAAGCTAAAAAATTATTTAATTTTCCTAAATAATTGTAATTTCTTTTCACATACTATTAATATGTAATAGCTGATTAAACACTATTTTAAGGAAGTGATTATTATTTCAAAAGAAAATGTAAAATACTATTTAATAGTTGTGTTTATTGGAATTTTATTTTTTAAATTTGTTAATACTCCATCAGATTTTATATCTAGCATTGAAGGATTCTTAAAGTTTTTTGGCCCATTTTTTCTAGCTATTTTACTTGCTTTGCTTTTAAATCCCTTAGTAATGCTTTTTGAAATAAGATTTAAAACACATAGGCTTTTAGCCATTTTTTTAGCCTATATATTTATAGGTCTTATTTTAGCTTTTGGCATTAGATTATTAATTCCATCAATTGCTAATACATTAAACAGGTTAATAAATGAAATGCCTATGTACACTGATTATATAAACAATTTTATAGAAAAAAATATGTCAAACATAGATTTTTTAAAAACTTTAATTCCTCACATACAACATAGCTTAGATAATCTACTAAAAGAGGCAAATGATTTTATTAGTAAAATTCCTAAAAACTTATTAGTCTATACACTTAGTATATCTTCTATGTTATTTAATATGACAATGGGATTTATACTGTCTATATATATTATATATGACAAAGAAAAAATTGCATTAGGGTTTAAAAAATTGCTATACTCTTCTACTAATAGAAATAAAGCAGATGATATTATAGAATTCTTTAGAACCACTCATGACATTTTCTACGATTATTTGATTGGCAGAATATTAGACTCTCTTATTATTGGTATAATTGCATTCTTAGGATTTCAATTTGTTATTCGAATAGAAAATGCTTTATTTTTAGCTTCAATAATATTCTTAGGTAATATAATACCGTATTTTGGTCCTTTTATTGGTGCAATACCTCCAATAGCCATGACAATCTTATATAATCCACAAAAAACTATATGGGTTGTTATATTCATATTTATATTACAACAATTAGATGGAAACTTTATAGAACCAAAAGTTATGGGCAATCAAGTTGGTATAGGAGCTATATGGGTAATTTCTGCAATTTTAATAGGACAATCTCTATTTGGTTTTATAGGTGTTTTTCTTTCAGTGCCAATAGCAGCTGTTATAAAAACTTATGTTGATAAATATATAGATAAACGACTACAATAACTTATATTTATTATAGTTTTAATTTCTAGGTTCAAAATTAGCTACTTTCTATTAAATTCTTTTATAAAAAATTAACCCTTAGCAAAAACAATTTGCTAAGGGTTAACTTTTTACAATGCCTATTTTATTTATTAAAATATATACATTTTACATTTATTCATTATTTGAACTTTGAGAATTTCCACCACTCTCTGCTCCTCCACTACTCTCTGGCGAAGGTGGTGTTGGTGTTGGATTATTATTTGGTTTTTCTTGATTCTGAGAAGAACTGTTATTATCAGATTTATCATCATCTGATTTTTTACTGTTATTTTTAGAACTAGATTTATTAGTTTTATTGTTTCTACTATAAGAAGTTTTCCTTGCATCTGATTCTACTCTATACCTGTCTTCTCCTGCTGTATCTTTTGCCTTTTTCTTTCTTTGTTCTTCTGCTTCATTTTGTTCCTTTTCTAATTTAGTCAATTCTTCTTTCTTTTTAGTTGCTTCTTCTTTAATAACAGATGAACCATTTTTTATTTTCTCTATAAGCTTAAGTTCATTAATTGCATCCTCATAATTTTTTGCTTCTTCAAACTCAGTCATATTTGACATCCTCATAGCTTGCATGTACATAGCTCTTGCATTCTCATTAGTATTATCTTCTTCTAATGCAGAGGACAATGATTCCATAGCTTTTTTATAGTCATGTTTTTCTAAGTACGTTTTTCCTTGCTCAGTTAAATTTATTTCATCTTTATTATTAAATGAACATCCTACAAGAAATATAGATAATATCGATATTAATAAAATTACTCTTCCTCTCATTAAACCCCTCCTTGTTATATACTTTAAATTTTATCATAATTAGGAAGTTTTTAAAATATTTTATATTTATTACGAGAAATTTGTTAGTAAAAGAAAAAATAAGTAGATATGCTATGGATAACTATGACAAACTAAAAATTAATTTAGAGCCATATACATCTTAGCAAACCTACTTATAATAAACTTTAATATTTAATTTTTATTCTATATCTCTAAAGCTAATAAATCTTCATAACTTTGTCTCTTGCATATTATCTTATCAGTTCCATCAAATACTGATACTACTGCTGCTCTTGGTATTTTATTATAATTTGAAGACATTGAATACCCATATGCACCTGTTGATGTCGTTATAAGTATATCTCCACTTTTAATATCCATTATATCTACATCTCCAATTAATATATCTCCACTTTCACAACATTTTCCGGCTATTGTTACATGATTCATAGTCTCATGGTTAATTTTATTTACAATACTACACTCATAACTAGCTTGATACAGAGAAGGTCTTACATTGTCTGTCATACCTCCATCTACACTTACATAAACTCTAACATCTTTTATATCTTTTATTGAGCCTACTGTATACAATGTGCTTCCTGCATTTGCAACTATTGATCTACCTGGCTCTATTACCAATATAGGCACTTCTATCCCAAGCTCTTTACATGAACTTTCTGCTTTAGCGATTATAGTCTCACAGAATTCTTTTATAGTTTTAGGCTTATCTTCTTTACTATAATAAACTCCTACGCCCCCGCCTAAGTCAATTTCTGTTAACTGTATATTAAATTTTTCTTTTATTTCTTTTACTAAATTCATCATTATGTCCACTGTATCTATGTATGGCTCTACATCAAATATTTGTGACCCTATATGAGCATGAAGACCAACAAGCCTGATATTCTTATATTCACTCAATTTCTCTATTGCTCTAAATAAATCTCCATTTACTAAGGCAAATCCAAATTTAGAATCTATCTGTCCAGTTTTTATATAATCATGTGTATGAGCTTCTATACCAGGCGTTATTCTAAAATATATTTCTTGAGTTTTACTTTTCTCTTCACATAACTTTTCAATCAAATCCAATTCATAAAAATTATCTACTACAAATTTACCTACACCTAAATCTAATCCCATATTTATTTCTTCTTTAGTCTTATTGTTTCCATGGAAGAAAACTTTTTCCATAGGAAAATTCGATTTATAAGCTGTATATAATTCACCTCCTGAAACTACATCTAGGCACATTTGTTCTTCATTTATAAGATTACACATGTAAATAGGTAAAAAAGCTTTACCTGCATAAGCAACCTTGTTTTTTCCATCTTTGGCTTTAAAATATTCTACATATTCTCTACAGTTTTGTCTTACCAAAGCTTCATCAAATACATAAAGTGGAGTTTGATATTTTTTACTAAGCTCTAAACAACTCACTCCTCCAATATATAATTCATTATCATTTACAGTCATAGTTCCATGAAGTTTCATAGTATCCTCCTCAAATTTTATATATTAAATACTTCTGCGATTTTTTCTATAGCTACTTGCTTATCATCAGAGTTTATAGCACATGTTATACGAATTTCTGATGTAGTTATAAGTTTTATCATTATACCATTTTCATTGAATATTTTAAATACTTTAGCAGCAACTCCAGAAGTATTTTTCATGCCAAGACCTACTAAAGAGAATTTAGTGATGTTATTATCAATTACTACATGCTCTTCATCTGTGTACTTAGATACTATCTTCTTACATTCTCCTAACTCTTCTTTTGGAACTGTAAATGATACACTTATTTTATCTAAAATAGGTGCAGTTTGACTTATCATATCTACACTTATACCTATAGTTGCTATATCTTCAAATAAACTAGATATATTTTCTGCTTTAAAATCTTTGATTGTTATAGAGCTATCATCATCACTAGTAGCTAATCCTGTTATTACTTTATCCTCTAATTTCATATCTTTTCCCCCTCTTATATATGTTCCTTTTACTGTACCACATGTACGTCCAACATAAATTTCAACACCATATTTTTGTGCAAGTTCTATACTTCTCGAATGCATTACTTGTGCTCCCAAACTTGCTAACTCAAGCATTTCTTCATATTCAATCTCATCAAGTTTACTAGCCTTTGAATATTTTCTTGGGTCTGTAAAATAGATTCCATCAACATCTGTATATATCTCACATTTTCCATTTAATTTAACTGCAAGGGCCACAGCAGACGTATCTGAACCTCCTCTTCCAAGAGTAGTTACATCACCATCTTCATTGATTCCTTGAAATCCAGTTACTATTACAACATTTCCTTTATCTAAACTATTTTTAATTCTATTTACATTTATATCATCAATTTGAGACTTTCCATGAAGACCACTTGTTTTTATATTTAATTGATAGGCATTATAACTTACAGCTTTACATCCAAGTGCATTTAATGCTATTGATAATAAAGAAGCTGAAATCATTTCTCCAGTAGACATCAAGGCATCCAATTCTCTTTTACTAGGTTCATTACTCAATTCTTTAGCCAATTTTATATATTCATCAGTAGATTTACCCATGGCAGATACAACTATTACCATTTGTGGATTTTCTTTTCTTCGTTCTATTATATTTTCTGCAATCGATTTTATTTTATCAGTATCTGCTACTGAACTTCCACCATATTTTTGAACAATTATACTCATGCTTTTTCCCCCTCAAGTTAAATTTTTATAAATAAAAACGCCCAAAGGTATACTTTGGACGTGTAAATCTTATAGACCAAGTAACCTTGTAGCTCATCACTTTAAAAGTGACAGCCTTATACATATTCTGCATAAGTCCAGAAAATTTGCCCGTCAACAAATTTTCTTCGGCTATAGACCCTTTCATCAATCATCAACACTTACCAGCTTCTATTGAATACTATTGAATATAGCTACCTCTACCCTAGGCTCATTATTTTTAATTAATTTATTAATATAGTTTTATCATATTCTATATAATATTGCAACAATTATTTTACAAAATGTGGCAAATCTATAATTCTCTTTTTTAAAATTGGCTTATATACAATTAAATAGTTTATTTAATCCTAAATCTATAAAATTTATGCTATATTCATTATCATATCTATCTAAGTCATTTAATTCAGATAGATTATCTGGTGTAACTACCAAAACGTTTGGCACTTTAAAAAATGGAATTGTAGATTTATCTATCTTTCTAGAAAGATTTTCATATTTAGAAATATCTATTTCATTATCTAAATCAACATCCACTAAAATCTGTTTTATATTACCAAATTGGTCTGTATATTCAATAAATAAATCGTATTTCATATCATCCACACTAACATTTCGGTAGAATCTTTTTACATCACAACCTGCAGTATTGATTCTAACAACTAATTCTGACCCTACTAGAGCCTTTATTAAATCATCTCCCTTAAAAAGTTTACTACCATTCAAATAGTATACATATGAGAGGTCTTTATAATTATAATAATCCACATCACAAGGATATTTTTTTAATGTATACTCACTACACATTTTTCTCAAAGTTTTTTTAAAGTTTTTTTTATTATATCTCTTTTGGTCTCCATAAATCTTTCTAAATTGAGCTTCTGTAACACATCTAACCCTGCTAATTAAAAGCAATATCTCTTTTTCCATATTCGTCATAGTACAATTCTCCTTGAAGTATTATTTGCAAAGTTGTACTAATATTATATTAATTTTATGACGTTAAATTTACAAAGAATTAAAATAAAATAGCTAGTTTTTATAAAAATAAATTTCATAAAAACTAGCTATTAATATATTAAATACTATTTTCGATTTTTTTAGATTAAACTATAAATTCTCTTGATTTTCAGAACCTTGAGAGTTTGTATTTTCATCATTTACTGTTTCCTCTTTTGCCTTTTTATCTTCAAAGTTTGCAATATTTAGATTATCAAATTCTGACATTTCAATTACTCCAGATAATTCTTTTGAATATGATATTTTAACTTTGTCTCCAACTTGAGTCAATGGCAATTCACTAGATACTTTTGAAGTAGCTTTAAATATTATCTCTTTATTTGAATCTAAAGTTACATAATAATTAGTATTTCCACCTCGTACATCTGGGCTTATTCTTGTAACTGTACCTTCTACAACTTCGTCTTTTAAATCGTTATCAAGTTTTAAATCATTACCTTTAGATTCTAATGAATCCTTATAGTTTCTTAATGCCTCGTTTTTATCTTCACCTATACCAAGCACGTTATAATCTTCAACAGATACAAATGCAACTCTCTTTACAAGACCTGCCTTATCTTTTAATGATGATACATATGTTGGCTGACCTAATATATTATACATTACAGGGAATGTTGCTTCATAATTTTTCTCTTGAACATTACCTTCAGCTGATTTCATTGCAGCTGTCTCAGTTGCTCCTGGTTGTTTATATAATCTAGCTTCTTTTGTTCTAGAGTCAACTAACATAAATCCAATTGTAGATTCATCTCCTCCTGAAGATGTTATACCTGTATACCAATAAGATCTATTATCATTTCCATAAACTAGTGATGTTCCTTCTGTTGGTACTAATACTCCTTTTTCTGATATAACAGAATTTAAAAATCCATTAACATAAACTCCCCAGTCTTTAATTTGGTCTGTTATAAATTCTTGTGGCTGAATTCTATCCACCCATTTAGGTGTATTTTTAACATTATAAACATTTATTTTTCCAGTTTCTGCATCAACAGTGGCTATTCCTGTAGCATTTGCGCCTCCATAACCAATTTTATGCTCATATAAACTTACAACCCAATAAGGCTTCCCTTCATCATTTATTTCAAGGGTAAAATCTGTCATACCAACATTTACAATACCATGTATGTATAAATGTCTCTGTAAATCTTGATGCAAATAAGCTTCTGGCTGATATACTATTTTTATTGGTTTTCCATCTATTTCTTGAACCAATTGAACATCTTGAGGGTTACTTGCAGATACTTTTACATAACCACTTGAACCACTTAAAGATGTTACCCACTTAATTATGTCTCTATGAACAAGAGGCGCTACCCAGTACAACTCTCCATCCACATTTTGTATATGAAATTTTCCTAATTTTGACACACTGCCTATAGCTGGAACTTCTCCAAGCTTTTTATCTCCCAATTTCATAGCCATATCTTCATCTACAAGACGAATGTCATTTACACTGACAGGACTAATGTCGTCAGTAAATTTACTTTCAGTTACTTTTCCTAATAATTCTTTATATGCCTTTGCATGAAACACAGGTGTAGAAGCTATAAAAGGTACAACTACAATATATACAAGTAAAGCTATTGCTATTGAAAAATTATATTTAGCAAGTTTAGATGTTCTTTCATTTCTATCTAACATCATATCTAGTATTCCTGCCACAACAAAGAAAATTATTCCTACTGAAAATAAAGATGTGAAATCTAATCTAAGTACAGGTAATTTAATAAATGCATAAATTGCTACAATTATTATTGCAACTCCATATGTTTTAAGATATCGTTTCATTTAATACTCCTCTCTACAAAATGTTATTATTACTATTATATCCATATATTTACAAAAAATAAATATTTATCATATTTATTTATGTGTTAAGATATCTTTATACATTTATATAGCTATTTTATTTAATTATATAATCTATATATACCCAAAATACTGTAAAAATACAAATAATCGCAAAAATTTAAAAACTGAAGAAAGTGTTCTAACTAAGATTTACGAATTCTTAATCCTCTCGAAGTTAAACTACTATCTTCAGCCTAATTATCTAGCAATAGTTTTTATATGATAAACTCTAAAATAAAGTTTTAGATGTTTGCGATTTTTGATACATAAGAATGTTGTCTAGAATTATATTCTGATAATAAACCTTCATATTCTAAAGTTAAACCAGATAAATTATAAAAATCATTTGGTGTTACTTCAAATGCTTGTTTATTTAAAATGTCTATTTCACTTTTTTCTAACATATCAGCAACAAAGTTTGAACATACATATTTATATTCAGATTGTCTATGAATATTCATTGGCAAATATATTAATGCCATTATATCATAATAGTAATCTTCTCTATAATCACTAATTAATTTTATATTTTTAAATAGATTTTCATATTGTAAATTATCTACTTCTAATGAATATACTCTACACACAGTATTTTTTCTTATAGCATATAATCCTTGATTTATATTTTCTTCAACAAATCCTCCAATAAATGGATTTCTTGGATTTAATCTCCCAAAAGAATACATTGGCTTTAAACTTTCATTTAGTGATATTGACACATGTGTATATAGTTTTTTACTTATATTCCTTATTAAGTAAGATAATAAAGTTCCTGTATATGTTGTTACAATATAGACTTTATTCATCATTTCCCCCCAATCCAGTAACTAAATAATATTACGTACTTATAACTTAATATCATAAAACATTCTAACATAATAAATGTTATTTTACAAATTTTGATTTTAAAGTACTTCAATATTATATAAAATATAATAAAAATATAAATATAAGTTTTCTATATTTTTAACCAACAGCTGTTTTCTTTAAATTAATCAAATGATTTAGTATATCCTGAGCCTTTCCAGAATCCTTCAAATATCCTAATGCTCCATTTATTTGTGATTTTAAATCTATTTCTACTTCCATATCCAAGTCAATATTTCCTTTTTTTATAGATATATTTTTAAGAGTTACTGGATAAAGATAACTCTTCTCTAGAGTAATCTTATTTCCATTAACCTCAAATGGAACTTTCTTATTATAGTTGCTAAGTATTTTTTCTAGCATCTTATCACTTATCTTGAATTTACCAATTTTCACATTCTCAAGGCTCACAACTAGGTTTTCATCTTTTAAAGTAGGTCTCAATTCAAGTTCATATTGGCTATTTATTAATCCAAATACCTTATATGGCCCTGCTACTTTTATTTTTCCATCTTTCATTTCAACAAAATTATTTTCAAGCTCTTTAATCCCATGCTTATGCATTAACGTATATATTAAATTTCTAAACTCATCCTCTGAAACAGACACTTTCCCAACCATTCTAAGTGGATTTTTTACTACTTCCATGGAATTTATATATGAACCTTTTGATAAGTATTCTTCATCTATAATTTCATTATTTTGTGCACTAACATCATATCTTTCTTTTGGTGTTAAAATGTATACAACAATTCCTGTAAACACTAGAACAATAACAATTAAACTCAATAAAATTTTTGTGACCTTTCCCATAATCGTCTCCTTTACAAATCTGTCAACAGATTTAAAATAAATTTAGATAACTAACTTCACATAATATTCTTAACAATATACATATTATAATACAGCCTTTTAAGGATTAATTCAACAAATCTCATTTTTTGTAAATAAACTGTAAAAAACATGTTTTTAGTATAAAAGTTAATATTTTGCATAATACTCTTAATTACACCTTTATTTTTTTCTAATCTTGGATTAAAATTAATATTATGCAATACAGTGTAGTGTCCTGTATTATAAGCAAATTAAATAGGAGGTATAAAATATGTCAAATGAAACGAACTCATCTAACTTTATAAAAAATATTATTATAAATGACCTAGAAACAGGAAAACATGACAGTATAATAACTCGTTTTCCACCTGAGCCAAACGGATATTTACATATTGGTCATGCAAAAAGTATATGTCTTAACTTTGGACTAGCTAAGGAGTTTAACGGAAAAGCTAATTTAAGATTTGATGATACAAATCCATTAAAAGAAGATGTTGAATATGTAGAATCTATAAAAGAAGATGTTAAGTGGTTAGGGTTTAATTGGAACGAATTAAATTTTGCATCTAACTACTTTGATGAAATGTACAAGAGAGCTTTAATATTAATAAAAAAAGGTAAGGCTTATGTATGTGACTTGACACAAGAAGAAATGAGAGAATA
Source organism: Clostridioides difficile (assembly GCA_012955965.1). Classification (GTDB taxonomy): domain Bacteria; phylum Bacillota; class Clostridia; order Peptostreptococcales; family Peptostreptococcaceae; genus Clostridioides; species Clostridioides difficile_G. Next base: position 5,749 of record JABBZI010000039.1, on the reverse strand, counting down.
TCGTGGTACTTTAACTGAGCCTGGAAAAGAAAGTCCTTATAGAAATAGAACTATTGAAGAAAACCTTGATTTGTTTGAAAAAATGAAAAACGGTGAATTTAAAGATGGTGAAAAAACATTAAGAGCTAAAATAGATATGTCCTCTCCAAATATAAACCTTAGAGACCCAATTATATATAGGATATCTCATTCAACGCATCACAATACAGGAGACAAATGGTGCATATATCCTATGTATGCTTTTGCTCATCCAATTGAAGATGCAATTGAAGGAATAACTCACTCTATATGTACTCTAGAATTTGAAGACCAAAGACCTCTTTATGATTGGTTTGTCAAAGAGTGTGAAATGGAAAATATACCTAGACAGATAGAATTTGCTAGGCTTAATATAAACAATACTGTTATGAGTAAAAGAAAATTAAAACAACTTGTAGATGAAGGTGTTGTTGATGGTTGGGATGACCCTCGTGTTCCTACAATATCTGGTATCAGACGTAAAGGATATACAGCAGAAGCATTACGCAATTTCTGTAGTGAAATAGGGGTATCAAAAGTTAACTCTACAGTAGATAGCCAAATGCTTGATTATTTCCTAAGAGAAAATCTACAACCAAAAGCACCTCTTGCTATGGGAATTTTAAAACCTTTAAAACTAGTTATAACTAATTACCCAGAAGATAAAACTGAAATGCTTGAAATAGAAAATAATGCTAAAGATGAATCTCAAGGAAAGAGATTGGTTCCTTTTTCTAGAGAATTATATATAGAGCAGGATGATTTTATGGAAGAACCTATTAAGAAATATTTCAGATTTTTCCCAGGAAATGAAGTTCGTTTAAAAGGCGCTTATTTCGTAAAATGTACTGATGTAATTAAGGATGAAAATGGAAATGTCATTGAAATACATGGAACTTATGACCCTGAAACTAAGAGTGGTTCTGGATTTACAGGTCGTAAGGTAAAATCTACAATACATTGGGTTGATGCTAAGTCAGCTATACCATGTGAATTTAGATTATTTGAACCATTAATTCTTGATGATGTACCTGAAAATGAAGGTAAGCATTTCCTAGAACAAATAAATCCTAATTCATTAGAAATATTACAAGGTTTTGTTGAATCTACACAAGTAAAAAATGCTAAACCTTTTGATAAATTCCAATTTGTTAGAAATGGATTTTTTAGTATAGATAACAAGTATACAACTGATGAAAAGCTTGTATTTAATAGAATAGTTCCTCTAAAAAGTTCTTTTAAACCAGCTAAATAATCCTACAATAAAAAAATGAAGACTTAAAATATAAATTACTTCTACTATAGATAACTTTAGTTAGAAGTAATTTTTTATTTGAGTCTTCAGCATTTACTTTAAATCATTAACTTTTTTCACTACTAATTCCCATCACCTCTATTCCATCTTTTATACATTCTATGCTAAGAGGAAAATCTGGCCCCTTTTCTCCATCAATATCTGTTATAAGGGAATCTTCGCATTCTATATATACTTTTTTGGTTTTAAAGTACAGTATTTCATTTCCATTATATTGATCTAAGTAATCACCTCTAAGCACACTTATCAAAACTGGTATTGATTTTGGAATTGGCATTCCTTTAAAAATAATTACATCCAAATAACCATCATCTATTTCAGCTTTGTATGCTAGATTTATATTTCCTGCTGTTTTGCCATTAAAAATCAACATAAGATACATATCTCCATCATAATACATTTCTTCAGAAGATACTTTTATCTTAAACTTCCTCATATACAATGCTTCTTCTATTCCCTTTATATAATAAGAAATTCTTCCAAATGAATTTTTTAAATCTGTATTTATCCTTTGTGATACATCTGTAAACATACCAGCACTTGCAACATTTATAAAATACTTATTATTAACTTTCCCTATGTCTATTTTTTTCGGTTTTGAATTTATGATTTTCTTTATAGCTTCTTTTATATCAAATGAAATTTGAAGGGCATTTGAAAAATCATTTGCAGTACCTGTAGGCAAAATTCCAACTGGAATTCTTATGTCTAATTCTTTCATCACATTTACTACTAAATCTATAGTACCATCACCACCTGCTATCAGTATGTGGTCATAAGAACTATCCACTTCCTTAAATGCATTCTTTACAGGTTCTTTAATATTCAATCTATAGGGTATCAATAAATAATTTCTTTCCTGATATAATTCTATAATCGTGTCCAAATTTGATAATATCTTTTTTTCACCTGAATTAGGATTGTATATAAGTTTTACTTTTTTCATTATTTCTCCTTACTTATTTTATTCTTTTAGTATCCAAAATCTTCATTTAAGAAAATCACATGTATTCTTTCTGGTGTTAATTGTCTTTTTATAAGTGCGTAACTGCAACATATTCTTCCTGGGCTTGAACAATCTATACATATACCAGTAGTCTTACATCCAGTATTTGTATTTAATCTTTTGCAATTAGCTGGAGCAGCTATTGTTTTTGTCCTCTTTATAGCCTCGTCTACATCCTTAACTATTTTATTTACTCCTGCTATAACTATTACTTTATCAGGTCCATATGTCATGGCGGCTACTCTGTTTCCATTTCCATCTACATTGTAAAGTTCTCCATTCTCTGTTATTGCATTAGTACTTGTAAAATAAGCATCTGCTGAAAAAGATTTTCTATATATTTCCTTCATTTCTTCTGGTTTAATGTCTTTTGCATATCTATCAAGAAAATCATACTTTTCTCTTATAAAATCAATTACCCCTGTTTCAAATAAAGTCATAGAGCCTCCACATCCTACTAGAGAACCTGCTTTAACTATTTCTTCGATTTTTTTAAGAAGCTCTTCTTTATTATTTACTAGATGCCCTTTCATATTATTGTTTTCTAAAGATTTTATCGTTTTTTCTATTCTTTTTTCATTAAGCCAATTTAGATTTTGATCCATTTTAACTTCCCCCTTGTTTTTAATAGTATCAATTAGTTATAAACTTTATTTTCTTTATAAGTTTATTTTAGTACATCTAAAAAAAAATACAATATAAACTTGAATAAGTTTTATATAAATTTATTCACAACACTATTTTTAATCAAAAAAGGAAAGCAGATGTATTTCTTCTACTTTCCTTATATTGTATGTAGTATTATATATTTATTAAAATCTATATATTAATTATATGTTTCATATTATCAAATATCACAATTAGCTTAAAAGTAATATTATATTATTTTTTAAACATATAAATTGTATCATTAAATTTACTATATCCAACTTCAACAAGATTTTATTAATTTGATGAAGAAGATGCTATAGCTGCACTTGTCGCTGCCATTACACATGCAATTTGTATAGCAACAACAATATTTAAAAATATATTATTAGTTATAGAGTCTATGTTGTTCTCAGTTTGTATAGAATCTGCATAAATAGAAGCTACAATAGCAGAACTAATCATCACTCTATTACTTTTTCCTAAAGACCAATTTCCAAAACCTTTTTCTTCTTTAAGTTTATTTGATATATTTTTTATATTTTCTATTATTTCATCTTCTCTATAATCTAATAATGAAATTGCTCCTATTATTGGATATCCATAATAATTCATTTTACAGTCATTTTCTTTAAATGCTTTTTTAAGTTCAATAGTTTTTTTACATTTAACCATACTTCTATCATCACTAAATAAAAGAATTTGAGATAATGCTTGTAAATCATTTCCTTTATAAAAACCGTTTTTATTTAGAAATTCGTAACATTGTTCTATATACTTTAAATCTTCTTCTAAATTTTTTGAATGAATTGCAATAAGTGCTATATTACAATAGTCATCACTAGAAGTTAAAAATGGATGTTTTTTTCTCATATATTCATATATTGTTTTCATTTTTGATATACATGTAACATAATCCATTTTTTCTCTATTCTCATAGACTATTGATGCTGTAAGTGGTAAATATGTATCGCCCCAAAATTTTTCACTTTTAAGTTCTTTATATATTTCCAAAATCATCTTGAAACTACTTTCTGGATTTGATTCAAATGAAAGTAGAGTTGCCATATAAAATATATTATATCCTCTAAAATTAGAGAATAATCCAGTATTTTTTTTAATAAGCTCTATTCTCTCTTCTACTAATCTAGGGCTTATTCTCTTATTCTTAAGGGTAAATGCAAGTGCACAGCTATGTTGGATTAATCCCATTTGCCAAGAACCTTTAACCTCATTTAACGCCTTATAATTTTCTACTAATAAGTTTGCTTTTCCATTTATAAAAGATTCTTTCATATTGCCCTCCTAGTAATATATATCATTGTATTAATAGTTTTATATTCATTATATATATATTAAACGCTACAATCAACACATATTACGTTAAGAAGCATTATTCTTCAACAATAATGTAGCCTTTTTTGTAATGTCTTCCCATATTATTAACTCTATCATAGTACTCTGATTCACTTTCATTACTCCATTTGGGCACAAATACATCTATCGCATTAGAATTACTAAAATACTTACTAGACCCCCTATCCATAACAGTTTTTAATTTCCCATCTACAATAATCTTAGTTCCAAAACTCAAGTGATTATTTGCCACAAAACCATCTTCTAAATCGTCTCCTGTAGCCGTTATAGCTCCATATCCATTTTCTTGGTTAAGACTTGTATAATAACTTACTTCAAAAGTTATAGGTACTAACTTTTTTATTTTAACTCCTAACTGATTTTGTAGCTTCTCCTTTTGCACTTTTAACTTATACTCATCACTATTTTTATAGTCTTTCATACCTTGATTATATTTGGAATTAAAGCTTTTACCAGACTTTACTATAGTATCTATATTTACTATAGATTCTTTACAATGATCTGCATCTATTTTTGTTTCTCCATTTACCAATAATGGACTTAAACATACACTACATACAACACATGTAATCAATGCTTCTTTAAGCTTCATAAATTCCCCCCTTATTATTTTGATATATTAGCATATTTAATATTATATGTCTACATTTAGATTTAAATACCACACCCATTTGCTTTAAGAAGTTGTCTTATATTTAATTCACCTTAACTCCTTATAAATCCTCTATCTTAGAGCCATATGGAATAGAGCTTTTATGTCTAAATATATTTTATTAATCTTTTAATGCCCAAAGTTAGTTTTATTTAATGATTCTATTTTTTAGAATTTAAGAATTAAAATTCTATAATTTTAAAACATATTGATTTTATTTTTTTGAGATGATATAATTTTTTCAAGAGGTGAATAATATGATAAAAAATACAAAACAAATTACAGTAGAAGTTAATGAAATTCTATTACAAGAAATATCGAAGATAACTAATGATGAAAATAAGATTTTGACAGATTTGATAAATGAATCAATTGTAAATTATATTCTTGAAAATAAGAAGGGTGACATTGAAAATAAAGATTTGGAAGAAGTAGTTAAATTTTACAAAAAAGAAAATACTGAAAAACATAAAAGTGCAGCAAGAGCTATTGCTGAAGCAAAAACTCACACTTTATATTAAACAAATAAAAAAGTTCCTAAAACTAGGAACTTTTTATTTTAACAATTTTTAATATACATCTAAATATTTATCTAAAATTTATAAATACAAATATATTTAATACAACCCACTATATACTTTAAGTTCTACAAGTAATCAAAATAAAAATAAAATTATACCTTTTATATCTCTAAAACAATTAATTTACATGATTAATGGACAAAATTTATGAC
>JABBZI010000038.1 GCA_012955965.1 Clostridioides difficile | reverse complement strand
TGGAATAAGAACCTGCACCCCCATACCAACCACCACCTCCTCCTAACCCTATTCCACCATAACCACCTTTACCGAATGAACCATGATATTCTTCTGTATCGTAACTTGCTCCACCTTGAAATTGAGAACCTCCAGCAGAAAAGTCTCTCTCACAGCTAATTCCATTTTCTCCTACATAACCACCACCATGACCAATGGAGTGAGCAGCTGCGTAATTACTTCCCATTCCTCCGCCACCGCCTGCAACAAGTATGCGTGAAAGCAAACTTTTAGTGTTATCCCAAGTTGCGCCAGGTTGATAAAGTCTTATATCAGTTGCTCCACCACCGTATTTAGAATAAGCAAATCTACCAGTCGTAACTTTGCCAGAAACGCCTCCACCGTTAAAACCACTTCTAGTAAGGCTTGAACCTTCAGGAACTTTCTCGTAACCAGATTGACCAACACAAATTTGTAGATTAGTTCTTTTTTTAAATACAATTTCACCTTTTGAATAACCACCTTTTGCACAATCAGTCCAATCGCTTGTATCGACAACACTACCACAAGCACCCCAACATTCCATTTTATATTTACCAGGAAACAAAGAAACATTTTGCACGTAATTAGCATAATTAAAATTCCATTCCGTTTGCATTTTCTCACTCTCCTTTTCTAAATAGGCAACATATCATTTTGTATAGATATATTAACCTCATTAAATTTTTCTATCTTTGCAACAACTTCGTCTATCGCTCCTTGAACATTTGTAGCAGTAAGATTACTTGTTGCATTATTATAACTTGTTTTCTCTGCTGTTGTTTCTATACTATCTACGCTAGTTTTTACCTCATTGATTGCACTAACTATACTTGTTTTATCTGTTGTTTCAAGTAGTGTTGTATCGCCTATCTTAGCGTTAATCTCTGTCTTAGCAGTTTCTATGTTGCTTGTTAACTCTGTTTTAGTTGTATCTATTTTAGTGTCTAACTCTTGTATATCTTTGAGTGTTGCTAAAATGACAGTTGGGTCTACTTTTAGATTAATGTTAGCCACATTGGATACAACTAATATTACTTTTATTAATAGTTCTTTTACAGTCCCCGAATCTGCTTTAGGTTTATATGTCGCTGGATAACTAGAAATAGCTAATAATTGATTTTTAGAATCAAACAGTCCAACTTCCCTTATTTCAAATCCTCCGACATCCCCTGGTATGAATTTTTGTATTACTACCCAGTTTGGATTGTCTTTATCTGATTGTGCATGTTCAAGCGTACTTTCCCAAACTACATTTTTTAGAGTTATTTGGCTCTCTGTTGGAGTATAAGAAGTCCCTCCGCCATCTCCAACTTTTATTTTTGCAAAATCTACTTTTTCACCTGTGATACTTGCATTTGCTATTGCTGCCTTGCCAATGTCAGTCACTAAAGTAAAATATTGTTGTTCCGCCAACTTTATCACCTCATTTCTATTTTTTAGGATACAATGTTACTTTTTCTAACGCTCTATCATTTCCGCTGCAAATAGCTATTTCTCCAAAACTTTCTAAATTTCTAGGCACATAAGGGTATATTGTAACTGTTTCTCCTGTACGAATCGTCGCACCTGTATAAAGTCCACCTTTATCAAGTAAAACTCTCTCAAATTTATGTTCTAAATGTGCTGGCTTCATCTCTTCTATTTTCTTATCTAACTCCAAGATAGTGTTATAACTACAATTATTTGTTATAAAGCTAAGCGTAAAACTAAATAAATTACTAAATACTTCTACATCAACATTAGTCTTTGTATAAGCTTCTGATATGGCTTTTATTACTTCTATTGTAGTTGTACCCTTGCCTCTTAATTTAGCTTTTATATTACTTCTTCTAGCATCAAAATCTAACTTAGAATTTGTTTTTATTTTTAACAGATCTTCCCAATCATCAAGTCCCCAAGTTGCTGTATCTATAAAAAACTGATCTAATAAATCGTTCTTTTCATCAAGTAATGTTAGAAGTTCATTTTCAAGTGCATCTTGAATTTGTATGTCAATTTTATTGTTTACAAAACTTGGTAAGTGATCAATTAACTTCAATTTAACTCACCTCGATATTAAATGTAACATTTGAAACAGCAGGAACTTTTTCTTCATCAACTATTATGTTTTTAATATCTTCATTGATAAGTAGATTTTTTATATCATGCACTCCTTCTATGCTTGCTAATAAACTCATTATTTTTATATAAATAATCTCTCTTGAATTTTCTATTAAATAAGAATTTATAATATCTAAAAACATAACCTTTATAGATTCAATATCATATCCATTTTCAAGTGTTAAGGTTGCACTAATGCTAACATCAAAAATGCTTGGTGTAACAACTGTAACAATAGGTCCAATTGGTTTTTCTTCTTCTATATGTTCAGTACATCTTTGTAAAATTTCATTATCTACAGATTGATTATTTTGACCATAAAGTAAAATCTTGATTGTACCTGGACCATTCCATCTAGGGATTACTTTAGCATTATAAACTCCTTCAACTTCTAAAGCCCAAGCTTCATAATGAGTTTTATTACCACTTGTGGCTTGATTTTTCTGTATTCTATAGAACCTTTCTTTTAACTCTTCATCTGTTTCTATTTCTGTTCCACCCTTTAGGTCCAGTTCATTATAAATTTTAGTCACTCCATTTATTTCTTCTATAAGTTTAAATTCTGTGTTAGCTGATAAATTATACTTAATACCAACCTCTAAAGCCTGTATAGGGCTTGCATTTAACTTACTATCTTCATCTATTGTAATATCTTTAATAACTACAAATAGTAAATCACTGTGAGATACTATTGTTCCATTTGGTATTTGAGTTCCTATTTTGCCTTCAAATGTTACTTCACCTATTGCCTCTGTGCCTAACTTTCTATATACACCAAATTCATTGACTCTTTTATCGAGAAAATCGTCAAAGTTATCTTGAATAAAAACTCTCTTATGTATATAAGAAAGTTCTATATATAACTGTGCAAGTTCTGAATTTATTGGAGAAACTATATTATAAAGAGAAGATCCTTGACCTTTATAAAGAGGCAGATTTATGTTATTTAAAGTTCTATTATTTAAGGCACTAAATGATTGGCCATTATACAAACGTAATCTCCTCCTCTCCATAAATTGTTTTTACATTTAAACTTATGAATAAATTGTCATCTTTAAATTCTGTACTTGTTACATTAACTTCTAATATATATGGATTAGTTAATAAGGCTTCTTGTATATACCTTTTTGCTTCGCTTTCGGAAAGACCTTTAGTATACTTTTGTCCAATTAGATTTTTTATATCTGTTCCATAATCCCACTCATATATTAAATGAACATACTTATCTGTCCTTATTGTTTTATAAATCCATACCTTGATTGCTTCATTTCTTTCAACTACTTTAAAGTCTCCATTTTCAATTATCTTTTCATCTTTTTCAAAATCCCAAGCAAATTCTTTAAAAATAGGTAATTCCTCATTGGATGGAGAAGTATAATCCTCTGGAACACCCATGAAAGGGAATATAGTATTATTCATCTAGACTCACCAATTTACTTACAACAGCAAATTTTTCACCTATTTTAAACATTATTACCATATCTCCAGTTTCAAGATTATTAGTAAAAGGGTTTTTTATATTATGTTTGTGTTCTTGATTTATTTCTGTTTCAAATGTTTCTATCTGGCTATTAAGTATCCAGCTATCTATTAAAAGATTTTCTTTTTCCAATAAAAGATTATTTATCTCTATTTTTAAATCTGGTAATTTATCTTTAACTTTACCAATAAAAAAAGAAGGTTCATTATGAAATTTACCTTCTTCTCTCATTATTTTAATAAATTCATTGATTGGATTTGTCATTATATCACCTCTTTTTATAAAACTCTTCGAGCTATAGAAAAGTTTTTAGTGTAATAACTACTACTTGTTTTGCTTATTTTAACTACATCACCTGTTTGTGGGGCATGTAGAAATTCTCCATTACCTATATATAAACCAACATGACTAACTGGATTATGGAAAAATACTAAATCTCCTGCTTGCAAATTACTTTGTTCTACTTTTTTACCAACTTTAGATTGTTGACTAGATGTTCTTGGTAAATTAACATTAACCTTTTTAAAGCAATATACCATAAGTCCAGAACAGTCAAAGTTACTTGGTCCATTGCCACCCCATTTGTATGGTTTTCCTAGATGTTTTTTTGCCTCTGCTATTACTGTTTTTGCTCTTTCTGTCATGTTCCCAGCATAACCATCTATTATTATTTTTCCTTTTCTTCTTCCAAAAGCCATCATATCTTCTACATTTCCAAATAAAATATCTATATGATATGTTCCATCCTTTTCTATGATTATTGCAGAGCCAACATCATTTACTTTGTATGTTCCATCTCGATTTGAAACTCCTGTAACTAACTGTATTTCATCACCATATTTTAATAATGGATGCTTATCTAAGAAATCTTTTGTATAGTAAGATTGTTTGAAAGCACCAACCATAGGGGCGGCACATGTTTTTTTAGAAGGGTCTAATTTTTTCTTTCTACAATCTGTATCTCCACCCTCAGATTTTCTAGGACAATAGGCAGTAAATTCAGCAGGGAACTCTGTTCCTCCAGTATACTCTGAACTGTCATCTTCTTTTTGTTCATCTTGGCCAGCAGATTTTTCATCCATAATATTTTGAAAGTTAAGTTCAAGTTCAATCTGATAATCTCCATTTTGCCAAATATGTTTATCTGTATCTATATAAAAAAGTCCTATTAATTTTGTATATGAATCTTTTACTTTTACACCTCTACCAGTTATACAACTTATATCACCATATCCTTTTAAAGAGCAAGTTCTTTCTATGTCTTTAAACTCATTATCTATATCTACAGTGTCATTTTCTTGTTGTTGTATTACCTTTTGCATAATTACTCCAACATTTTTGAATATAGAGTCATTTATTTTTTCGTTAACCTTATTGCCATACTGATCAACAACCAGTACTTTATTTTTCACATTCTCCATACTTTCTGAAAAAGTTGTATTAATAAGATTAAAACCTTCTTCAAAGGTAATATCTAGAGTAACAATTCCTTTTTCAATGACATTAAATTTATCAAGATTGGCTTCTATCATATATTTCTTCTTTGTCGTTTTGCTTGCTTCTGTATAAACACTCATTATAGTGTCATATCCATTTACACCAATAAACATCTTAGTGTATTTAACATTAGTCTTAGGTAAATTACCTAGTGGAAGTTTATTATCTACAAAAACCTGTTTTGCAATATCTTCAACCATTTTATCTTTAAAATTATATGAAACTTCACTTTGTAAAAGTAAAAAACCAATATCTTTTGCAGTAAAATCAATACTGTTATTACTTGAATCAAGAGATCTATCTATTATCATGCCTCTAAAAATCTCTTTATCATCTATATAGAAACAAATTGTACTTGCCACTGGAATATCTATTTGCCTAAAGTTAATATCAGATGCTGATTGAATTATAGAAAATTCAAGTGTTCTTGATGGTGATCTATAATCTCCAGACCAGGTACATTTGTCTACTAAATCAGTTATATTATATATATTTCCGTTTTTTATATGAACTTGTATTTTGATTTTATTAATTATAAATCACCATCCTTTTATGGAATTATTAAAATCCATCCATTTTGTATTATGTTTGGGCTTTTAATTGTATCCTTATTGGCTTCGTAAATTTTCTGCCAAAGGTCGCCATTTCCATAATATTTCTTAGCTATCTTAAAAAGAGTATCTCCTTCAATGACCTTGTGAGTTTTTTGTTTAGTCTCAAATCCTTTTGTAATGGGTAGGTCAATACTAGAAGATAAATCGCCATCCTTAGCATTGACCTTAGATATTTTTATTCTTCTATATTCTTTTAAACTTAAGGTAAAATAAACATCTCTTGAACAATCTTGTTCTTTGTAATTAAAATCTGCTATGATACATTCAAAGTTTACATTAGTTTCTGTAATTATAAATCTCAATATAAATCCCTCTTTCATCCAATCTTGTATCAAATTTACACAATCATAAGGTTTTGGGAATCCATTGTAATTACAGAAACTATATTCTTGACTTGGAAAAAAGGACATTATTTCTATATTCTTAAGTCCAACCCCTCCAAATACTGCGATATCTCCAATGCTTAATATGTTAGATATATTTATTGTTGCATTTCCATTTATCTCGAAAGAAGGTGGTAGAATAGGGAATCTAAATGCATTATCTGCTTGTCTTAACCATATTTCCATTAGATACCTCCTAAAGAACTCCTCCAGCATTTGCAAGAGATATTTTTTTGTTTAGTTTTTTTACAATTTTATCTATGTCTGCTTCTTCTCTTACAATTATTGTATCTGCTAACTTATCAAGAAATAAACTTCCATTTGAGCTATTTCTCTTATATTGATTGGCCTCTTGCTTAGTTAAAAGTTTTTCTCCTTCATGTGCTCTAATTAGATAATCATTTCTAGGAATTCTATTTATACCAAACGCTCCTCTTGTGTTAGTTCCAGCAGCATCTGCTCCTTTTCCAACTTGTAAACTAGGACCTTTTTTAAATATTTCTATAGTTCCTTTAATTGGATGTTTAAAGAAATCTTTAAGCTTATTCCAAGTTTCCTTTACTCCTTTAACTTTATCTTTAAAAAATGAATCAGCAAGATCTATTACAGGTTCCAGTATTCCGCTAACTAAATCGACCAAACCATTCCATATAGATTTAACTATACCTACTCCGCCATCAAATATTTGTTTAAGACCATCCATTGTCTGGTCAGCATTTCCTGTTATAAGTCCCATTACAACATTTATAATTCCAGATATAAAAGATATAATTCCGTTTATAATTCCAGAAACAGTTGTAATTATTGCTGTTAATGTATTTAAAAACCATATAAATGCTAAAATTATTCCACCAACAACACCAGCTATTGCTATTCCTATAGCTGGTAATAATTGTTGCCCTATTTGTGATAGGAAAGGCAAAAATCCTTGAAACCAAGCTTTAACAGGTGCAAGTGCTTGACCTAAGTTTTGAAATGCTAATTTTATGGCATCAGTAGACTTTTTCATATTGTCCATTGGTTGGCTTACCTGGTCTACTGTATCTCCAACTTGTTTAGCTGGAGTAAAAAAATCAGTAATCGCTTGTTTAACCTTATCAAAACATTCTTTTAAATTATCTAAGTGTGGCTTTAAAGGTTCAAATGCTTTTACTAGATTATCTATATTTGTCTTGATATTTCCTACTAATATATCCTTTAACTCATTAAATTTATCTTTTATTGAAGTTATTGATTCTTTGAATTTATTCTTAAAACTTACTCCAGAATCCTCTAGAACCTTTAGTGCAGGTTTAACATCATTTAATATCTTATTTTGTAGTTCTGTAAATTTAGTTTTTCCAGATTCAACTCCTTGACTTATAGAATCTGTCATAGGCTTAATAAAAGTTTTAAAATCACTAAATGAACCTTTTAAATTTGCCATTGTTTGTTTTAATCCACCTGTATTTGGAGTAGATTTTCCAGCTGCATCTGCTGCTTTACTTCCAGGTATATTCACATTTGTTTTGGTAGCAATTTTAGCAGTTGCTTCTATTGGATTTTCTAATGTTGTTCTTAAGTCTCTCCATTTATCTGTAAGCCATTTAGCTTTATCTTTAAATAAACTGTCAGCTATATCAGCTATAGCTTGAATTGGAGCAGTTACAACGTCTATGAAACCTTTCCAAATTGATTTTATAATTTTAGCTCCACCATCAAATATTTGTTTAACTCCATCCATCATTTTTTTACTATCACCTGTGACAATACCTATAATTAAATCAAAAATACCACTTAAAATAGATGCTAGACTATTTAATACATTAGTTATAGTATCTACAATAGCTCTAAATGCCGTTGTCAAAGTAGATAAAATTAAAACTAATTTTGCTATATGAAATCCTATTACGCCAATTAAGACAGGTCCTAACACCTTCATTATCACACTACCTAAATTTAATATAGATGCAAATAATGGCCCAAGTGAAGATAATAATTCTTTAAATTTTTCACCTAATTGTTTAAGTGCAGGCATACAAAAACTTACTATAGGTTTTGCAAATTCTACAAATGATTTTATTAATGAATTAACTTTATTTCTAAAGACTTCAGACTTAGCATAAGCAACAGTAAATGCTACTGACAATGCAATTATAGCTGTTATAGTCCATCCTATAGGACCCATTACAGCCAAAAATACTGCACTTAATGGTTTCATCCCAATTACAAAAGCTCTGAAAGCAACTTTTGCTCTTAGTATTATTGGAACGAAGAAACTAAATACTCCTATAGCCTTTGAAACAATTAAAGATACTGCCCCTATAGTTAATAAAAGTACACCAAATGCTCCAACTGAAAGCATTACATTAGTGATAACTCTTTTTATTGGTTCACTTAAGTTATTGAACCAAACCGTCATTTTAGTTAGATTATCAACAACAGATGCTATTGCTGGTTTTAGTTGATAGTAAATAGTAATTCCAGTTTCTTCGAGGGCTGATTTTAAGGTCGCAAGTCCACCCTTAGTATTGTCCTTCATTACATCAGACATTGTTTTTAAGGCACCTTTTGAGTTATCTATCTTTTTCTTTAAACTATCATACTCATTTCCAACTCCATCAAGTAACTTTTGTAACGTTTTTAATTGAGTTTTTCCACCTATAGCTGCCAAATAATAATTTTTCTGTTTATCAGTCATATCTTTTGTTTTATTTGCAACTTCTTTAAGTACATTTGACATACCTTTAAATCTACCCTGGTTATCAAATGCACTTACACCTAGTTTTTTCATTGCTTTACCTGCTTGCCCTGCACCTGTTGTAAGATTTATCATGATTGAGTTTAAAGCATGACCTGCATCTGTACCCTTAACTCCTCTATTTGCAAGTATTCCCATGATAGCAGTTGCCTCAGATAAGGGAACTTTTAAGTTACTAAATGTACCCCCTGCGACATTAAACGCTTCCATTAACTGTTGTATGTTTGTATTTGATTTAGTAGATGCATTTGCAACTTTATCTAAGTACTCACTTAATCCAGCACCAGCTAGTACTTTTCCACTTTTACTGACCTTATCAACTTCTAAACACATAGAACTCATACTGTCAGTTACTAAATCAGATGCTAAACCAAGGTCCATAGATGCTGCTTCTGATAAGTTAAGTACTGGCATTAAGGCATGCATTGATTTTTGAACATCCCATCCAGCAAGTCCCATATATTGAAGTGCATTAGCAGAGTCAGCAGCAGTTTTAGTTGTAGCTTTTCCAGCATCTCTAGCAGCCTTAGACATAGCTTCAAAGTCTCCTGGCTTTAAGGAATTTCCAAATGTAGCCTTAACTTGAGACATAGCATTTTCAAATTCTGTCCCAACTTTTGTTGCAGCAGCAAATGCTCCACCAACTCCAGCAGTTATAAGTCCTCCTGCTTTTAATGCACTTGTACCAACACTTTTTAAATTGTTCTGGACATTATTTAATGCTCTTGATGCTTGAGAGGATGAATCATGCAAAGCTCTAGTATTAGCCGCTACTCTTCTTAAAGTTGAACTTGCTTCATCTCTCATTTTTATTACTGCTTGTAAAACTTTTGTACTAGAACTCATAGATTAAAATAACCTCCCAGCACCAGATTTTATTTCTTCTTTTCTTTCATCCAACTCTTGGTCCATAAAAACACTAACAATTTTTGTTTCACCTTTAAGCATGCCAAAAGAAACGGATGGCATTATCCCTTTATACTTAAACAATAAGTACATTAAGTTAACTTTTCCATCCGTTTTAATTAGTTTTTTATTTCTTTATCTTTTTCCTTCTGTCTTTTTCTATCGCCATCTGCATCTATACCATTTACCTTATTAACTTCTTCATATAAATTATCAATTTCTCCAGCTAATAGTAACTTTTTTATAAGGTCTTTAGGAGTTACTAGTCCGAACTTTTCTACAACTTCCATGTTTCTAAACATTGGGCATGATTCAAGTATTGTATTTACTTTAAGTTCATAAACATTAATATTTTCTAAATTACCGCTATCAACATCCATTGAATTCATCCTTATCTCATCAAAACGCTCAGGATCAATAGCATTACATTCAATTTCCAAGGTATCATCTAATTTTTTGCAATATAATTCAAATATACTAGATGGCATTTTCAATTTACCTGCATCCATATTTAATAATTTTTCTACTGTGTTCATATAATAAAAATCCTCCTATTTTTCTGTAATTTTATCTAAGTATTTAAAGCCTTCAAAAGTAAATGGAACTTCTATTTCTCCTGGTTTTCCTGCTTCCCAGTCTGCTAAAGTTAAATCATCAAGCATGCAACCATAAAGTGCAATTCTTTCAGCTCCATATGAATCTGGATCTTGTAATTTACTTATTACAGTAAACTTGAATGCTTTTCCTTCATTTAGCATACCTTCAACATATTCTCCAAATAGGGAACTCACTTTAAACAAAGTTATAGAGCCCTTTCCAGATGCTCCAATGAGTTTTTGTCCAACCATTAACTGTCCACAAACTTTAATTTCTTCTTTTTCTAATTCAATTTTTGCCTCTAAACCTTTTACAGATGTTAATTGTCTACCATCTAGCCAACATTCTCCAAATGTACCAGATATTATTCTACTTGGGTCTATTTTAGCTTTCAAATTTTAACCTCCAAACTACATAGAGATGTCTAAATACACATCTTCCATGGCATCTATTAATTTAATCTTTGCTTTTAAAAAAACAAGAGTATCTGTGTTATACTCCTTTATTTGTTGTTCTTCCATATTGAATGTATCTATATTTTGTTTTTTTAACCATTCTCTTTGTGCATCTAAATTTATTTCTACTGTTGAACCTGGATCAATCAGACCATCTTTTTCTAATTCTTGAAGATATAATTGTATTGCAACTATAAGCAAACACTTATTATCATAGGTATTTATGACTTTTCCTATATAGTTTTTTACAATTATCTTTTTAAGATCATTATGAATTTGGTCTAATGTATCTACTAATTTAATTTTTTTAAATATATCGCCTTTTGAATCTGTAATTGTTGTAAAGGATGTGACCCCTCTAGCAACAACAATAGAGCCACTTTCTTTTATTAGAATTAACTCTCCATTATTTATTTTCGTATTTGCTTCAACCCTTGTTAGTTTTGGTATGTTAGTTATTTCTGGTATATTTGCATATGTTATAGACTGAGTTGATGGAGTTCCTGAGATAAAACCTGCTAATCTTGGTAGAAATTCATTTGAAGTATATTTCTTACCATCAATTTCAATATCAGTTGTTGTGAAGTTTATTATACCTTCATGATCTGCTACATTATTTGCAGTTATAGCCTTAACCTTTATTTTATTATCTTCTCTCATCTTATTAATCCATGCTTTGATTTTAGGCAACTCTTGCTCTGTTTCCTCTGGCATACAAAGGTAATTAAATTCACAAGTTTCAAGAAAGTCTAGAGCAGCATCTATTGATTCATCTACATCTAATGCGTAGACTAATATCTTATTTGGAGGATATATATTTCCTCTCATTGCCATCTTTATATAGTTTAAATTGTCAGCAGAATAGCCATTTGGAATATCTTCTATTTCCTGTATTTCAATCAATCCTGTATTCTTTGTATCTTTTAAAATAAGTGCTACAATACCACCAGAACGTTTAACAAAAGTTTTTCCAGCCTGAATAAAGGATATATTAATTTCTGGTAAACCCATTTAATCACTTCCTATCTTTAAATCTACACTTTCCATAGTTTCATATGTTTCTTTACTAAAGTAAACCTCTTCAAAATAAGATACAGTCATTAGAAAAATTAGTTTATACCCTACAGAATCTTTTACAATTGATGGAGATATATTATCTATAGTTAAACTCCTATCTTTAACTCTAATGCTTCTATTAAATATTTTTTCTAATCTACTTTGTATGTCATATAAATTTAATTTATTTTTTCTAGCCTTTTGATAATATTCAACATCTATGAATATCTTTTTAGTATCCAAAATTTTATTTGCAATATTATTAGAAACAGGTAAAAGTTGCACAAAAAAACAAGCCTCCTCAAAGCCTTGTATATTATCCTCATTAATAAAAATATCTGTATCTTTAAACTCATTTTCTATTCTTTCATTAACTGCTATTATAATATCTCTGTTTGTAAGCAACTAATCACCTACCAATCAAATAAATTTGCTTTTGCGCTTGTCATATTTTCTTTTGTTTTTTCAATTCCCTTTTCAACCATAAAAGAGCCAGGGACAATGCCACCATTTTTAGTTGAATGGCCATCATTTACTAAAGTAGCATATTCAACCTTATCTTCAACAATATAAGTATCATATTCAGGCTGATTTTCTTCCCATCCATTTTTTAATTTTTCAGTTCTCACAGGTGTTTCATCTCTTATATTTTCTGCTAGTTCTTGCCCAGTTTCTTTTGTAAACTTCTTGATTTTTCTATTGAAATTTGATGCATTTAACTTTAAATCTAAGGCTAATGCTTCAAAAACTCCTAAATTATCTATTCCCATTATATTCTCTCCGCTTCTGTAATAGGTATTTCCATATGGCTTGGATATATATTTGCCTTAGAAACCTTAAATATAGCTTCTTCTCCATGACTATAAGTTGCATTTATAGTGTCGCCTGTTTTTATATCTACTTCTGGTCTACAAAATAACTTTCTATTTATGACTATAGCTCCAATATCGCCACTTACAACAGCTTCTTCTTTTCTTGAAATTGCACATGGGATATCCTCAGCTATAATAATATTACTAAAATCATTAGAACATGTTTCTTGATTCCAACCTTTTGACTTTCTGATAATAGTCATTTTATCAAGATAGGTCATTTCTAATATATCTGTTTCTGTCACTTAATCACCCCTTAGTACATATTAACAACACAAAATGGACTTAGAAATTTTTTATCAGCATCAGTTAAAAAAGATGATGAACTCATACTATTTTCAGCAGTTTGCAATGTTAAAGTATTATATTCTATTTTTGTATCACCTCTAGTTATAGCTTTTAAGTTTTTTTCTAGATTATCAAGTCCACTGTTTTTCTTAAGTTCCTCAAATCTTGAAGATAATATTGATATTACTTTTTCTTCCACAAACCCTTCTAGTGCTATACTTAATTCCTGTCTAGAACAATATTCTAAAACCATTTCACTTATTTTATTTATATAAAGGATTATTAATTTATCATATCTATCATTTTCTATTCCTAAAATTAACTTAATACTATCAAGCATTGTACTCATCTAGTAATTGGATTAATTCTTCTTTAGTTTTAGTTGAATATCCCTTTATATTTTTACCTTTAGCAATTTCCATAAGTTCTGGTTTAGATAGATTAAACAAATCATTGGAGATTGATTTAACTTTTTCGATTTTTTCCTCTTTTTTATCAATATTCTCTTTAGTTACTTCTTCTAAATATATTTTAAATCCCTTTGATACTAGATTATTACTTTCATATTCATTATTAGCAAGTCTAATAACGTTATCTTTTTTTAATACAAACATTTATTTCACCTCTACTCTTGAGTAGCCTTTGCTTGTTTTACACATGCTCTACAAAGTTTTATTGGTTCATCTAATAGCCATAAATCATGATACTTTCTATAATCTATTTTATAGGCATCAGCTGATTGATTTTGATCTGGAGTGAATATTCTTGGTTTATCTGTCTTAGATATTGCAATTGGAGCAGATGATGGAGTTATTAACCAGTTTATATCTAGTGCTTTTGGTCCTTCCTTAAATCCACCTGCTGTTTGACCAGATGTTTTACCATCCATGAATATATATTCTGTTTTCATTCTTTTTGATGGAACTTTTATTATAGGTACATTATCTATAGATTTTACAATTCTTTTTATATCTCCATCACCAAATTCAATATCATCAAGTTGAGTAGACTGTTCTAAGATACTTGCCACTATACTAGACATACTAATAATAAGAGGTATATCACCAGTTGAATCTTGAATTGATGCTATCTGATATTTTAATTCACTTAAAATACTCGCAGCAGATACTTCATAAGAATATTTTACACGTTCATCAACCTTAGAAACTTCTGAAAATATCTTTGAGTATCTATATGCATCTATTTCTGGTATAACATGTTGCTTTTGAAATAATCCCATTACAGAAGAGGCATTTACAACAAAGTTTGTTTCATTTACATCCATTGAATCAAGCATAAACTCTCTACTTCTATCCATTTCCATTCTTCTAGTTTCATACTCAAGTGTTATTGCTCCTGGAGCATATCCTTTAGATCTATCATAATCTCCTAAACCATCCATAGATACCTTAGGAATCTTTACTTCTCTACCTCCATCATATATAACTTGACCAGAGTTTCTTTCCATCCATCCAGTAGTTGAACCTACCACTATTTGTGAATCTAATTCTTGTTGAAAAAGCGTTACATATTGTAATACATTAGCCATTTATAAAATCCTCCTCTTTTTTAGAAACTATTTAAACCTTGTTTTATCTGCTTTCTAACCTCTGATAGTTCATTATCGCCTTCTTTTCCAGGTGGTGTATATGAACCATCTTTAATCCTTTCATCTACTCTAGATTGAATATATTTTTTCATTGAGTTTTCAAAGATATCTATATTTGCATTTGTTTTTTCATCATCATCAGATAGTAGATATTCAATTAAGTTTGTAGGTATTTTCTTTTCAACTAGAATATCCTTATATTTAGAAATCATTTCTGTATGTCTTTTTTCTTTTTCTAATCTATCCAATTTTTCATTTAGTTCCCTTATAGCCTTTTGTTCCTCTGTTTCATTTGTAGAAGTCCTTTTTAGAACTTCAGCATTTATAAGTGTTTGCATATCTTTTTTCTTAAAGTTTTCAAGTGCTTCACTATGATATTTATTTTTTTCGCTATCCATAAAAGATTTAAAATTAGTATCATTTAAAATCAAAGCCTTAAAATCATCTAATGTAAGTTCTTTTTTATCTTTTAATTTAAATAAATCTACATTTTCCAATAATGAATCTATTTCTGATTCCTCTTCTATATTTTGCAGTAGTTCTATCATTTCTTTTTTCTTCATAATTTTCTCCTTTTTATAAATTTAAACATAACAAATACACATATCAAATCAATATGCGTTAAAGAATAGGTATATATTCACATCTACAATAACAATGTTGTGGTAATGAAGGTCTTGATTCATTTACATAAAAGGTTAGACCATTATATATACTACAATCATTACATGTTCTAGAATCTAAATCAGCACAGTACATTACTTTTATAATACCTTGTGTTTTGAAAAAATACTCATTTACTTCACTTTGGCACCTAGATACTTCATATTCTACTAATCTCCTTGTCTGACCTGCTCCAGTTGAATATTTATCTCTTATTATTTTCTCTATTTTATTTACAGAAGTTTTTCCATTTAAAAAACTCTTTATTTCTTTTTTAAGAGATTCTTCTATACCTTTTTTATTATTCCAAATCCTATCACTCCAATGCTTACTATCAACTTTGTTGTTTACTATTTTATTTATAATTTTACTGTTAAGATTATTCGTATCTCTAATTTTTACTATTACTCCTAATAAAATTACTAGATTTGAATACTTATTTCTAGATGAATCAGATAAAATGCTTTCTATATCTTTTATTTCTTCATCATAATTATTTGAATACTCATTTATAATTTTATTAAGTTTTGCTCTTAATCTTTTCTTATCTTTAATGCTAATATCTAAATATTCATTGAAAATATCATGTGAAAGCAGTATCTTAGCCACTTCTATTAAAAGTTTATCTCTGTTTTCTC
This sequence comes from Clostridioides difficile, assembly GCA_012955965.1. Lineage (GTDB taxonomy): Bacteria > Bacillota > Clostridia > Peptostreptococcales > Peptostreptococcaceae > Clostridioides > Clostridioides difficile_G. The sequence goes on along the minus strand of JABBZI010000038.1, from coordinate 8,224 downwards.
TTTGATACTTATAAAATGGTTTTGTCCTATTTTCAGCAGATTTATATATATCTTCAGTCAATTTAGTTATAATCTTTTGATTCATCTAATAAAATCTCTCCCTCTGAAACTATTTCCTGTTCTTTTTTAGCCTTTTCCATTTCTGCGTGAGGATTATCAATAAAACTTAGTTGAGATAATCCGGTTTCAGTAGATAATTTATCTCCAAGTTGACTTAATATATTTGCTACAACTAAATCATCACGTGGTATCTTAGGGGTAAATTTAGCCTTAATATCTTTATAATCATAGTCAAAACCATATTTTTTATTAAGCCAAATGCACAATAATTTGTACCTATTAAATAAAGTATCTGCAATACTATCATTATTTTGGCTACAAATCCATTCTGTACTGATTAATCTTGCTATAACTGCTAGACTTGATGTATTACTTTGCATTTTTTCATTGTGATTTATATGAGATGTAATTTCATACATATTTTCTTTTATTGAAGATAGTGTATTTTGAACAAATGTATCATTCATATCTTTAATAAGCCACTCTATTTTTCCATCTCCATTAACTTGAAGTATTCCAAGTTCTTTCATCCTTGGCAAATCTTCTTCTTTAATATTACATCCAGAGAAGGTTAAATAAGCATTTCTAAAATCACTAATTTCATTACTTATATCACTTAAATTAGTTTCATAAGCATCTTGTAACCCTTTTATATCATTAAATATTGTATTTTTTCCTAGTTCTTCACTTCTTTTGCAAATTGATATTGGCACATTGCCATCAAATATATTATTTACTGTAGAGCTTTCAACTTCTTTGAAATTTGAATCAAAATGATATATGTATTCTTTATCATATACATCTATATAAATATCATCTTTAAACTCTTTTTTAAATTCTCTAAAAAAATAGATAATCTCTCCATCTTCATTTTCATAATGACAGCCATCTGTTGGTTTTATTATTCTTACTTTCATTTCATTGTTTTTTACATAGTAAAGTTCATAACAAAATCCAAATAATAGTGTATATCTCAATAAATCTGAATCATGCTTTTTACTCCAATGGCAAGTATAGTATTCTAAATCATTTATAATCTTCTCATCACCCAATCTGCTTGTATAGGTAATTTTATTTGCAAGAGAATAAGCGACTTCTTCATTAATAAACTTTTTTAAGAAATTAGTGTTTATCTTATTATTAGACCTCTTGGTAACCATTTTATAGTTACTAATAGCATCTGTTTCACCTTTATAATACTTATACATAGTGTTGTATTCTTGCTTTTTTAAACTCCAATCATCATATATCTCTCTTAATAAATTTAAATCTATTTTCACTTAATGCATCACCTCCATACAATCAAAGACCTAAATTTCTTCTATCTAATAGTGTAATACTTTCATTTACTTTAATATTAAAAATCCTATTTATAAATTCTGCTGATATATCTGGTGCATCATCATGTAGAGAGTACTTTTGTCCTGTAAAATCAAGAATCTGCTGTATAAATTCTTGATCTTCTTCTGAAAAAACCATTTGACCTTTATTTAAAACAGGTATTAAAGTAGAGATTTTATCATCCTTATTTTTCTTCTGATGCTCATTAATTATTTCTATATCTCTGTAGTAAAGAACATCATCATTTTTTATTTTAAGTTCTAATTGATTAGCATCTGCACCATTAAATGTGTTTTTCTCTATATAAACATGTGTTATATCTGGATATATTTTTAATAAATAAATCATCTGCCCTATATATTTATCAAAGTCAGTTCTAGCATTTATTTTAGCTAGTTCAGCTAATCTTCCATATAGTAAACCATTATCTGATTCACTCCCAACAAGAAAAGCACTATAGTCATGTTTAGACCCACCAGCAGATGCTGGGTCACATAATAGCATTGTCTTTTTGAAGTTATGTGCTTCAATACATTCTCTAGATTCAGTTCTGACTGTTTTAAACCATTTTTCACCTATTGAATTTACATCATTTTGTACTTCCTGCTTAAAAGAGGTTGGATTTTCATAATAACTTAAAGCCATATCTAAACAATCCCAAAAACTTGGCCATAATATAGGAAATTTCATTTCTTTTTCATTATCCCAGTAAAACTCTTTAGCATCTTCAAGATGATTTGTATTTTTAAAATCAAATAATAGTTCTTTGAATTTTAGCCATAATCCAGAGTTAAATAATTCATCTACATTATCAACTAAAACTCCTTTTTCACATTTAAACTTCCATGTTGGTAAATTCTTTAGCCTACTATAGAAACATTCTTTGTGTTGTAAAGTCCCCAATGCTATAAATGTTGTTCCTCTTTTTATAGTTTTACCATTTCTTATAACTGGTTTTTGTGCAGCATATTTTACGTCATCAGAAAATCTTTTAAACTTTTTTTCTCTAGCATCTTCTGTTCTAACATTTTCTTCTGATTGATAGTCATCAAGTATGATAAGATCAGGACGGTTATTATTGTATTTTCTTCCTCTCATTGGCGATGAAGATGATATTGCTTCAATAAATGTTTTATTTGTTAGCTCTAATTGAGTGCTATTACAAATATATTTCCTATCATTATCATTTAAAAGAATACCAAATGCTTTTTTGATATACTCATTTTCAAGCAAAGCATTTTTTATATCTTTTACGAATTTTTCTGCTGTAGAGCCTATATCAGAGCAAATCAAAGTATATGTCTTATGTTTATAACAATGTGACCATACAGTTGTTGCTAAATCTCCAAATGCACTCTTACCTGTTCCTCTTGGATAAATTCTTCCTAATTGCTGTGAACCATCTCCAATTATAGATTCTTGTATATCTTCCCATAACTCATGGTGAACTTTAGCTATAGGTGCGGCAACATTATCTTCTTTTGGTAGATAGGTATCTTGCATAAAGTACATACAGAAAAATTCTAAGTTTATTTTCCCAAGTTGATAGGCAAGACCATTAACACCAAAAAGATTATTTGCATTAGACTTTATAAGTACATTTGCTTCATTTTCAGCATCTTTTATTGCTGCTCCATTTCTTATAAAAGTCTTTGCTAGATAACTAAATATAAGTTGTATATTTCTTTCTAAATTATCCACTGGTATTTACATCCTTTTATCTCTTCTATTTTCTTGTTAGGTTCAGTTAATAATATAATTAATAAAATGAACAATATAATTTTTTCTATAATAAAATCACCTTCTTCAAGATGTATCTCTGGTTTTTAAATTTTGCTAGAAAATTTCCAGAACTCATTTTCTATAAAAAATACTTTTTTTGAAATAGAAGGATACCCCCTATACTTAAAAACAGTTATTTATAATTATTTCAGACATAATTAAAGGGCATAATTCTATGAATTTGCCCCACTAAAATTAACTTAGCATATATATTGCTCTTCTTAGTTACTCTCATGGCTCTTTATTAATCTATCTAATGTTGGTCTACTTACTCCCAATTCTTTAGCCAATTGAGTCTTATTAAGTTCTCTAGTTTTATATCTATCATAATAACTACCAAAGTTCTCTATCTTAACTTCTTTACGTCCTTTGTATTTACCCTGTTCTTTAGCTATAGCGATACCTTCTCTTTGTCTTTCTAGCATGTTTGTTCTCTCAAATTCATATATTGCACCAAGCATTGTAAGCATAAGTTTTCCTGTAGGTGTACTTGTATCTAAATTTTCTTTATCACTAATTAACTTTACATGTTTCTTTTCTAAGAGCTCAACTATTTCTAATAGGTCTTTAGTACTTCTAGCAAGTCTACTAAAATCATGTACAATTATTGTATCTTCTTCTCTTACAAAATCTAACATTGCATTTAGTTGTGATCTTTTAGTATCTTTGGCACTTATTTTCTCCTGATATATTTTTTCTACATTATGCTTTTTCATTGTAACTAATTGTCTATCTTCATTTTGTTCTGCTGTTGAAACTCTCATATAACCTACTACCATCTTTGACCCCTCCACCTATGTTTACTCTATAAATAATATTATAGCATAAATGTAAAATTAGAGTCAAAGACTTATCGTGCTTTTTGTAAATTAATTAAGATTTCAATTTTATTTTTACATCAAAATAGATAGTTTATAATGTAAATTTGTACCATGCTTTATTTTTACAATAAATATTTGTAAAATGGTAGTTTTTTAATTAAAATAATACTTATTAAGAATTATTTTTTTGTTCTTATTCTTATCTTAGCTATGGCTGCTTCTATTTCTGTTTCACCAGTTTCCATACCATTACCATTCTCTTCTTGAATAACTGTATTTGTAGGATTACCATAAATACGATTTATAAGATATTGATTGGCTGCTAACATCACTCTCTTATCACTATTATCTTTGGCCAGTGCCTTAATATTATTAACATAGGATTCTATATCTTTTAATATTATTGAGTTCCCCTGGCTTGCCAGCTCTTGCTTACGCCTGTCCATTTCTTTCCTAACATGTTCCCTATTCATCCAGTTATAAACAGTTTGTCTACTGATACCAATTAAGTTAGCAGCATCTGTCACGTTAAAGCCTGAAATCAAGAGAGATACTAACTTTGATTCTTCTTGATTTAATTCTTCTAATCTTCTATATCCTGTATTAACTATATCCACATCTTTTTCACTCAAGAAATCACTCCTTTACTTAAATATCTATTGCATATACATTTGTTTTAATCTCTCTAAAAATGACCTTCAATATACATTTTCAGACTTCTTAATAAATCTATTCTATTCTTTGGAAATTCTATTATTAAAGGTCTTTACACTTTTGTAATGTCCTATTGCTGAAAAACGTAACATATGAAATTTAGAGCTAATTTATAATAATGTTAATCTCTTTTTCTTTTCTTTAATTTATTAGTAAATTTAGTTATTGCTTTTACTTCTTCTTCTTTATCAATTCCAATATATCTTCTTGTTACTTCTATTGTCTTATGACCTAATATCTTTCTTATAAGTTCTAATGCATAAGTCTTATTTTCCTCCTCATCATAAATATGCCTTGCAAATGTCTTTCTTAAAGAGTGTGTCGCAACATTTTCTTTTATTCCTACTATTTGTGCTGCATCTTTTATTATTCTTCCTGCTTGTCTTGTTTGGATGGGTCTATTAAATTTCTGTCTCTTATTACTTTTAAATAAAAATTCTTCTCCAAGTTTATCTTGAGTATAGTTTTCTATAGCACCCTTTATTACATCAGATAAGAAAACTTCTCTGTCATAATCTCTTTTTTCCTCTATAACTCTAATCCAATCCTTAGATACTCTTATCTTCTTCCCTTTTTTATCTAACTTTACATCTGTTACATCTGCAACTTTAAGTGCTAATATATCCCCTATTCTAAGTCCAGTACACATTCCAAATAGAGCTAATAAGTAATTTCTTTCATTCCATTCCTCTAAAAAATTTAAAAGTCTAAATACATCTTCAATATCTTTTATAGGATTAACTTTTTGTCCTTTATGTGCTTCCATTCATTAAAAACACTCCTTATTCCCATAATAATTTTTTCTCTGCCTTTCTTGTACTAACATCTTTAAATCTTCATCTACATTAGCAAAAGAATCTGTAATTATAGAGGTTATATCATTTGTAGTGTATCTTCTCTCTTTTGAATAAGTACTGGTCTTTATTCTAAATCCTAAGTCATTTACAGTTCTAGTTACTTTCACCACATTTTCTAACTGCAAATATAACTTAAACGTAACTAATTCAACATGATCAGATTCATCAATTATACTTTCTTCTAAAACTTTTAAATACAAATCTAACTTATCAATCTTAGAATGATAGTTCCTTTTAACCTTCTTTTTTAGTTTCAGAAGTTTTTCTTGTTTTTTCTTTATAAAATCTAAAGAACATTCCCTTCCATACATACCAGGAGTTTCTCTCATTACATTGTCATAATACTTTAGATTGTCTGGTATATATGCAGCACTTAAAATTTCCTCTGTTATATCTCGTTTAATTTCAAACACCTCTTTTAAAAATACTTGTTTTATTGCATAAAAAAATACCATCTATTTAGATAGCATTAAATTATATCTATTAATTCTTTAATTTTCCTATATATCTCTTTATAGTTCATATCTTTGTCTATTAACTTAGGCAACTTCATAGATATGACTCTTTCAAGTGCTTGTATATCAAACAATTCACTTTGATTTAATTCATCTCTTTTTACATCCTTTGGTATTCGTAATTTTATTCTTACAAGTTCAGTAAAATGTTTATAATACATCTGAGGCTTATTACTACCTTGACTAATAGCATAATAAACAAACTCTTGTATTTCATCAGTAAAACCTCTTCTTACTTTTTTACCTTCTGTTCTTATGTTTATCCATTCTTGGTCTTTTTCTGTAGCAATATAATAACCATGTATTCTAATTTGTTTAAGTACTTTAGAAACCCACTTTGTAAATAGTTTTGCTTCTGGTTTATTACTTCTAAATGACATATTATATACTGCTTCTTCTGTAATGAATATAGTACCAAAGTTTGGCAATTTACTTTTAAAATTTCTAGTGTCGGAATCTCCGACAGTAGACTCATTAAATTTCTTTTTATATTCTCTATCTATATTTCTTAACGTATCACGAATATTTACTATGCCTAATTCTTCTCCTACATCATTTGCATTAAACCAAACCTCACTACCATCCTTTAACCATATCATCCTTATATTTTTCTCTTGCAAAACTTTCAACATACTACACCCTCCTAAACTAATTATTGAATTTTTGTATAAAAAAAGACCTAGAATATAAATTCCAAGCCATTTTTTATTAAATATGTTTTTCTCACAATACAATCTTATCATGATTAAAAGACACAAATCGTACATAAATCGGTCATAAATCGTACATAAAAAAGACATAAATCAGTTTAAAAATAGAGAAGTTTAATAACATTGTCAGATTTAGATAAATATAGTGTGCTAATAATGTATTTAATTTATAGTAAAATTGCAGTACAATAAAATAAACCATCATACTAATTATTAAAAATTAATATGATGGCTCATTTGTATAGATTTACTTATGAGAAATTTGAATACTTTATGTAATATTGATTAAATATATATTTATCAAAAATCCAATAACAAGTAGCTCCTAAAGTATATGCAACACAGTCCCACCAATCAGCAGTACTAGGTTTAAACAAAGGCATTAGCCATTCCCAAAAAAAGCTACATAAACATGCTATAAGAATAACATGAAAATATGATTTAATCCTAATTGGATGATCCTTATAAAAAGATAAGACCAAATTTGTATATGCTAAAAAAGCCATACCACCTAAAAAATCATTAAAATAACACTTTAGTAAATATGATAGAACTGGAATATCTATATAGTGTCTATACAGATGGTTTATAAAATGTAATAAAATGCAGGTTGAGAAAATAACTATATCTACTAAGCGTAATTTATTCAACTTAACCACACAATCCAAAAATAACTAATGCTACTAACATAGCTCCAACCATTTTCCAAAAACCCATTTTTTCTCCCTCCATCCCCTATTTTAAATCTATGTTTACAGAATACTACAAAATATATAATACTTCAAGTATTACAAATTCTTCTTAAATTGAATAACTTTTTACACTTAAGAAATAAAGTATGGAGGTATAAGTATTTAATTAAAAGTAGGTTAAAAATATTTTTAACTTATTAAATATAAATTAAGAGCATACTTTACAATATGCTCTTAGGAAATGTATTTCTTGTTTATAAGTTGTAATATTTCTCTATGATTTTTATTTTTATTATTTCAAAAATAAAAATTAAGATTACAGTTATTATCATGTTTTGTGTACTATTTTCTATAATATTATAACGAAATAATGCAAAAACAATAATTAATGAAATTATATTTATAGCTCCAGAAATTAAGAATGCCTTTTTCTTATTATTCATATATTTCCCCTCTAGATTATCTAAATTAGTCTATATCAAGCATTTTTAAGTACTTCTCATTAACTTTATATACATCCTTTTCTCTAGATAAAATCTCTATCTCTTCAAGATTATTAAATACTTCCATCAACTGGTCAACTAATTCGATATCCTTTATTCTCTACATCTAGTATAGCCTTATAATACTTAGTTCTGTTTTTAGATATCATATATGATATTGAAAACTCTTTAAAAGTATCATATCCTTTATTAATTAAATATAGATATGATAAGTCTCTTGATGTTCTTC
>JABBZI010000389.1 GCA_012955965.1 Clostridioides difficile | reverse complement strand
ATATACCTTTATCAGAGAATCCTTTTTTCTTTAATTCAAGAAGATAATCTTTAGTTAAATCTTCAATTTTCATAACTTTTAATTTTTCTTCTTGCTCTACTATCCATTTAAATTTATTTATAAACCACTTATCAACACCAGTTATTTCTGAAATCATTTCTACTTTGTAGCCTCTTCTTATCATTTCAGCTAAGTCAAAT
>JABBZI010000388.1 GCA_012955965.1 Clostridioides difficile | reverse complement strand
ATTTTTAATGAATAATGGAATAGTGAAATGGTTTAATAATGAAAAAGGATTTGGTTTTATAACAGTAGAAGGTGGAGATGATGTATTTGCTCATTTCTCAGCTATACAAACTTCAGGATTTAAATCATTAGAAGAAGGTCAAAAAGTAAGCTTTGATATAGTTAAAGGCGCTAGAGGTCCTCAAGCAGAAAATATAACTA
>JABBZI010000387.1 GCA_012955965.1 Clostridioides difficile | reverse complement strand
TCGCATCAAAAGTTAATTCACCTACTATTTGTATTACATACTTTTTGACTTCAAATGTTGTATTTGCTACTGAGTCTGTAGCAGTTGCTTCAGATACTGCTCCTGCTTTAACTAATACACTTACATTATCTAAATCATTTTGTACTGCTGGATTTGCTGTTCCTGATACTGTTACTGTTATTGTATTCGCTGATGTATTCC
>JABBZI010000386.1 GCA_012955965.1 Clostridioides difficile | reverse complement strand
GCATACTTGTTGCAGGCGGTGGCGGAGGAATGGGAAGTAATTACGCAGCTGCTCACTCCATTGGTCATGGTGGGGGTTATGTAGGAGAAAATGGAATTAGCTGTGAGAGAGACTTTTCTGCTGGAGGGTCTCAATTTCAAGGTGGAGCAAGTTACGATACAGAAGAATATCATGGTTCATTCGGTAAAGGTGGTTATGGTG
>JABBZI010000385.1 GCA_012955965.1 Clostridioides difficile | reverse complement strand
TAGGAGAAACTTCAACGACTATTCCTCTTGAGGGAAGTACACTACAAGCTATTGGTAGTGGAAGTGGGTAGACCTTAACGGATAACGCCGAAGGATAAGATATAGTCTGTGCTTACATGAAAGTGTAAGAAGTTCATAAGAGAACTGCATAGGTAGTAGCGAACTTATGTGAACGACAACCTCAAAAATGATAAAAGTTAG
>JABBZI010000384.1 GCA_012955965.1 Clostridioides difficile | reverse complement strand
TGTACTGATATAGATATTAAAGCATTTGAAAATACTAATAATCAGATAGGTTTAGATTTAGGAATTAAAGAATTTTGTATCTCAAGTTGTGGAGACTTTATAGAAAATCCTAAATATCTTCAGAAGTCATTAAACAAACTTGCTAAATTACAAAGAAAATTATCAAGAAAAACAATTGGTAGTTTAAATAGAAATAAAGCAAG
>JABBZI010000383.1 GCA_012955965.1 Clostridioides difficile | reverse complement strand
GAGTTGTTCACGAAGAAATATTTGAAGGAGTTTCAGCTAGAGAAATAAGTAAGGCTGTTGAGCCTGATTATGTTGTAATAGGTGAATCTTCAGAGCTAAACTTAAAGATTGGTCAAAGAGGTAGAGGGGAAATAGTAGTAGAGACTTTTGGTAAACCAGCTCACTCTGCTAATCCAGAAAAAGGTATAAATGCAGTTTATAAAA
>JABBZI010000382.1 GCA_012955965.1 Clostridioides difficile | reverse complement strand
TTTTATAAACTGCATTTACACCTTTTTCTGGATTAGCAGAGTGAGCTGGTTTACCAAAAGTCTCTACTACTATTTCTCCTCTACCTCTTTGACCAATCTTTAAGTTTAGCTCTGAAGATTCACCTATCACAACATAATCAGGCTCAACAGCCTTACTTATTTCTCTAGCTGAAACTCCTTCAAATATTTCTTCGTGAACAACTC
>JABBZI010000381.1 GCA_012955965.1 Clostridioides difficile | reverse complement strand
GATCATCAGCTTTAGCATCAAAAGCTACAGGATATCCAATAGCTAAAGTTTCATCAAAAATAGCTCTAGGTTACACTCTAGATGAGATAGAAAATGCAGTAACTAAAAAAACATATGCTTGTTTTGAACCAACATTAGATTATGTAGTAGTAAAAATACCAAAGTGGCCATTTGATAAGTTTAGACATGCCAATAGAAAATTAGG
>JABBZI010000380.1 GCA_012955965.1 Clostridioides difficile | reverse complement strand
GGTCATCAGCATTGGCATCAAAAGCTACAGGATATCCAATCGCAAAAGTAGCAGCTAAGATAGCTCTAGGTTATACTTTAGATGAGATAGAAAATGCAGTAACTAAAAAAACATATGCTTGTTTTGAGCCAACTATAGATTATGTAGTAGCAAAAATACCAAAATGGCCATTTGATAAATTTAAAAAAGCAAATAGAAAATTAGG
>JABBZI010000037.1 GCA_012955965.1 Clostridioides difficile | reverse complement strand
CAGGTTGGTTATATGATGAAGAGGATGAATTTGTTCAAGCAGCATATAAAGGATTAAAAGAAGCTGGAATAGATTCAGAAATAACTCAATACTCATTCTGTACAAATGGAAGCCACTATGCAGGTGAAGCTGGAATAAAAACAATAGGATTTGGTCCTTCTAAGGAAAATCTTGCTCATACAATAGATGAATATATCGAGCAAGAACAATTATTTATAGGGACAGAAGGTTACTATGGAATATTAAAATCTGTATATGGAAAATAATATTTAGTTCACAATAAATTATTTAAATATATTCTAGAGGTGCTGAATATAGCACCTTTAGAAAAACTTTAGAGCTTAAAAGTTAGGAGGTATATATGGGAACAATACTAAGAGGTGGAACTATAATTACCTCTGATAAAACTTATATAAGTGATTTAAGGATAGAAGATGAAAAGATAGTTGAAATAGGAAATAATCTAGAAATAAATGATGATAAGGTTATTGATGCTATAGGGAGAATTGTAATTCCTGGAGGAATAGATACACACACTCATTTTGATATGAATGCAGGTTCTATTATCACTGCTGACAATTTTGAAACAGGAACAAGAGCTGCTATAGCTGGGGGAACTACTACTATACTAGATTTTGCAGAAGCTAGTGAAGGTGAAAATCTACTACAAGGTGTAGAAACATATCATAAAAAAGCAAATGGAAATTGTTATTGTGATTATGGATTTCATATGACAATTACATGTCTAGATGAAGATACTTTTGCTCATATGGAAAAGCTTATTTCAGATGGGATAGTATCTTTTAAGATGTATATGGCATATGATGGCATGAAAGTAGATGATGGAACCATATACAAGGTTTTAAAGAAAGCTAAAGATTTAGGTTGTATAGTTGAGTTTCATTGTGAGAATGGCGATTTATTAGATGTATTGATAGAAGAAAATATACAAAATGGTAATTTAGAGCCCAAATATCATCCACTTACAAGACCTAATATAGTTGAAAAAGAATCTGTTTCAAGACTTGCCGATATAACTCAATTATCAAACTCAAAATCCTATGTAGTTCATTTAAGTTGTAAAGAATCACTTGAAACTGTGAAAATTGCTAGAGAAAAAAATATAAACATGATAGTAGAAACATGTCCACAGTATCTACTATTGGAAGATGATTTATATGACAAGGATGGATTTGAGGGTGCTAAATATGTAATGTCTCCTCCTTTAAGAAAAAAAGAAGATATAAGTTACCTTTGGGAAGGATTATCTAATGGAGATATTCAAACAGTTGGTACAGACCATTGTTCATTTAATTTTAGGGGGCAAAAAGATTTGGGAATTGATGATTTTAGTAAGATACCAAATGGAGCACCTGGTGTTGAGCATAGGTTATCCCTTTTATATACATATGGAGTCTTAGAAAATAAAATAAGTGCAAATAAGTTTGTAGAAGTCACATCTACAAATGCTGCAAAAATATTTGGTATGTATCCTAGAAAAGGTGAAATAGCTGTAGGAAGTGATGCAGATATAGTTATTTTAAATACTAATAAAGAAGAAACAATTAGTTATCAAACTCAAAAACAAAATGTAGATTATACTCCATATGAGGGGTTTAATATAAGATGTAAAGTAGAAGATGTGTTTTTGAGAGGAAACCATATAGTACAAAGTTGTAATATTAAAGAACAGGCAATAGGTCAATACATTAAAAGAAAAATTACTAAATAATGCGGGGGGAAATAAGAATGATGGATATACTTATTAAGAATGCCATAATAGTAACTGTAAATAAAGATAGAGAAGTTATTTTTGATGGGGCATTAGTAGTAAAAGATAACAAGATTGCTGATATTGGGAATTCTAAAGAAATAGAAAGTAAATATACAGATGTTAAAAAGGTAATAGATGCTAAGGGGAAAGTTTTATTCCCAGGATTTATAAATACACATAATCACTTATTCCAGACTTTATTAAAAGGATTGGGAGATGATATGGTACTTAAAGACTGGTTAGAAACTATGACATTTCCAGCAGCTAACTATTTAGAACCAAAAGATACTTATGATGCTGCAATGCTTGGATGTATTGAAGGTCTTAGAAGTGGTATAACAACTATGGTTGACTATATGTATCCTCACAGTAAAGCAGGTCTTTGCGATGGAATAATAGATGCTTATAAAGAATTAGGAATAAGAGGAATACTTGGAAGAGGATGCATGAATACAGGTGCTCAATTTGGAGTTCATCCTGGAATAATGCAAGATGTAGAAACGGTTGAAAAAGATGTAAGAAGATTATTTGAAAAACACCATAATACAGAAAATGGAAGAATCAAAATAGGAGTGGCTCCAGCAGCGATATGGTCAAATTCTCAAGAAATGCTTGAGATGCTGTGGAGAGTAGTAAAAGAATATGATGATGCTTTATTTACAGTGCATATATCAGAAACTCCTTTTGATAGAGAAGCGGCAAAAGAATTGCATGGGCAATATGACATAGATGTTTTAAAAAAATTGGGAATACTTGGACCAAATGTACTTATGGTACATTGTGTGTATTTAACTGAAAAAGATATGGAACTTACTAAAAAATATGACATGAAAGTATCTCATAATACAGCAAGTAATATGTACTTATCTTCAGGTGTTGCACCAGTACCAGAAATGCTTAAAAAAGGAATAACAGTTAGTTTAGGAGTAGATGGAGCTGCTAGTAATAACTCTCAAGATATGCTTGAACTTATGAAATTAACAGCACTTCAACATAAAGTTAACAAGTGTGACCCATTAGCAATGTCAGCAGAAAAAGTTCTTGAGTTAGCAACTATAGATGGGGCAAGAGCTATTGGAATGGAAGATGAGATAGGTTCATTAGAGATAGGTAAGAAAGCAGATTTACTAATATTTAATCCAATGCTTTCACCGAAAGCAATACCTATGCATAATCCAGTATCTACATTAGTATATTCTTCTAGTATGAAAAATATAGAGGGTGTTATAGTAGATGGAAATATAATAATGGAAGATTCAAAAATATTAACTGCTAATGAAGAGAAAGCACTAAAAGATGCTCAAGATACAGCTGAGAGACTTTGTGTAAGAGGAACTATAAAGAATAGAATGGAAGGCCATAAATGGAATAGCCTTTATTAATAAATTTGATTTTATTCATAAAGAAGTATAATAAAAACTTTAGCTTAAAAATATGAGTTTTGAGGTGATTTATTTGATTATCAAATGTACCATAAATAATAAAGAAAAAGAATTAAGTATAAGACCAGATGATTTTTTAGCAGATACATTAAGAGAAAATGGGTATGTGAGTGTTAAAAAAGGATGCGATACAGGCTCATGTGGTTTATGTACAGTAATGGTAAATGACAAGGCAGTACTTTCTTGTAATTATCTTACTGCAAGAGTAGATGGTCAACATATAACAACGCTTGAAGGTGTTTTGGATGAAGCAAAGAAATTTGGGGATTTTCTTGCAGATGAAGGAGCTGACCAATGTGGATTTTGTGCTCCTGGATTTATAATGATGGTTTTGGCTATGAAAAGAGAGCTTCAAAATCCAACAGAAGAAGAAGTTATAGATTATGTAAATGGCAACCTTTGTAGATGTACAGGATATAAAGGTCAATTAAGAGCAATACATAAATATTTGAACACTTAAGTTTTTAAGTGAAAATTAAATTGATATGGGGAGAGAATATGATAACTATAAAGGAATATGTAGTTCCAAAAAGTTTAGATGAAGCTTATGAACTGCTAATATCAAGAAAAAATAACATAATACTTGGAGGCTGCGGATTTTTAAAGCTAGGTAGTAAAAATATTGGTTCAGCAATAGATTTAAAAGACTTGGCTTTAGATTATATAAATGAAACTGATGATAGCATATTAATTGGAGCAGATACAAGCTTAAGAACTTTAGAATTAAATAAGGTCATTAAAAATTACTGTAATGGAGTAATTTCAAATGCTGTTTCTAATATAGTAGGAGTTCAATTTAGAAGTGGAGCTAGAGTAGGAGCTAGTGTATTTGCTAAGTATGGATTTTCAGATTTAATACCTTCATTACTAGTAGTAGACGCAAAGGTTAAATTATATAAAAAAGGGGTTATGAATTTAGCTGATTTCTTAGAAAATGAGCTTGAAAAAGATATATTAATAGAAATTATATTACCTAAAAAGGATGCTATAGGTGTATTTGATTCTATAAGAAAATGTACAGGTGATTTTGCAGTATTAAATGGAGCAATGTTAAAAGAAGGAAGTATTTATAAAATTGCAATAGGAGCTAGACCAAGAAGAGCAAAAATTGCCTATAAAGCAAGTGAAATACTAAGCTTAGAAAATGATATAGAAAAAGCTGGAGAAGTATCAAGTGAAGAACTTTCATTTGGAAGTAATATAAGAGGTAGTAAAGAGTATAGAAAAGATATGGCAAAAGCTTTAGTAGTAAGAATGTACAATAGTATTGGAGGTGAGTGTGATGGTAAATAAAGAAGTAAGAAAAATAGATAGTGAAGCCATTATTACTGGAAAACCAATATATACAGAAGATTTAATCTTTCATAAAGATGTTTTGACTATTAAGCTTCTTAGAAGTCCACATGCTTTTGCAAAGATAAAAAACATCGATATAAAAAATGCATTAAAAGTAAAAGGTGTAGTAAATATATTCACTTACAAAGATGTGCCAAATTACAGATATTCAATGGTTGGTGAATCATATCCAGAAGCCTCACCTCATGACCAATTAATACTTGAGGATATAGTTAGATATGTAGGAGATGAAGTTGCTATAATAGCTGCTGAAGATGAAAGGTCTGCTATTAAAGCTATGAAACTTATAAAAGTTGAATATGAAGTAATGACTCCTATATTGGATGCAAGAGAATCAGAAGGAAATAAAATTTTAATCCATGAGGAAGACGATTTATTTTGTCCATTTGATTTTGGATTGGATGCTACAAAGAATATCGTATCAAGAGAAAAAATGGGCAAAGGAGATGTAGAAAAAGAGCTTAAAGAGAGTGATGTAATAGTAGAACATTCTTATATGACTCAATCACAAGCCCATTGTATGATGGAAACTCATAGAGCTTATACGTATATAGATACTAATGGCAGATTAGTAGTAACTTCTGCAAACCAATCAGCTTATCATATGAGAAGACAGGTTTCTAGAGCATTAGGAATACCTCTTTCAAAAGTGAGAGTAATAAAACCAAGAATAGGTGGAGGTTTTGGTGGAAAAAATATAGCTGTAACAGAAATATATACATCATTTGTAACTTGGATGACGAAAAGACCAGCAAAACTTATTTATACTAGAGAAGAAACTTTTGCAATGACTAATACTAGACATCAGATGTTTTTTGATATAAAGATTGGTTCAGATAAAGAAGGAAATATAAAAGCTATAGATATGAAGGCATTGAACAATACAGGTGCTTATGGTGACAATGGACCTTCAGTTTGTTCTGAATCAGGGCATAATGTACTTCCAACATATAATAATGTACCTGCAATAAAATTTGATGGAAGAACTGTATACACTAATTTAGTTCCAGGGGGAGCATTAAGAGGATACGGAGCAACACAAGGTACATTTGCACTTGATTGTGCAATCGATGAGTTAGCACATGAACTTAATATGGATCCAACAGAAATAAAATTGAAAAATATTATAAAAAAGCGAACTGAAGGCGGAATAATGAATTTTCCAATCAGAAGTTGTGCACTTGATGAATGTATAATTAGAGGTAAAAAACTTATTGGATGGGATGAAAAATATCCTGTCAAAGAAATTGGAAACAATAAGGTAAGAGCCGTTGGAATGTCTGTAGGAACTCATGGCTCTGGTATAGCTAATATAGATATGGCAATAGTAAATATGAGAATGGACGAAGATGGAACTTATAAGTTATTTTCTGGGTCTTCAGATTTAGGCACTGGTTCTGACACAATACTTGCTCAAATAGCTGCAAAAGCACTGAATACATCAATTGAAAGGATTTCTGTTTATACAGGAGATACAGATATGTGTCCATATGATACTGGAGCATTTGCTTCTTGTACTACTTATGTAACTGGAAATGCCACAATAAAATCTGCTGAAAGTTTAAAACAAAAGATACTAAAAGTAGCACAGAAGAAACTAGATTTACCAATAGATGATTTAATACTATATGAAGATAGAGTTTGCTATAGTGAGGATATAGATAAATTTGTCTTGTTGAGTGAATTAGGAAGAGAATCTGTTGGTGGTGGGAATCAAGAGGTTCTATATTCATCTGAATCATATGGAATACAAGAGAGTGCGAAACCATTTTTAGCAGGATTTGCTGAAATTGAGTTAGACAAAACAACAGGTGAGTTTAAAGTAATAAATTATGCATGTTCTACCGATTGTGGTACAGTTATGAATCCTGCACTTGCTAGAATACAAGTTGAGGGTGGTGTAACTCAAGGTATAGGGCTTGCAATGTATGAAGACCCTAGACATGGTTCTGATGGAAAGCTTCAAACTTCTAATTTATTACAATACAAAGTTCCAACAAAAAAAGATATAGGAAATATATTTGTAGATTTTGTAGATAGTTATGACCCAACAGGTCCATATGGAGCTAAATCTTTAGGAGAAATAGTTATTCATACACCTGCACCAGCAATAGCAAATGCAATATACAATGCTACTGGAGTCCGTGTAAGAGAACTTCCGATAACTTCTGAGAAAGTTTATATGGCTATGAAAAAATTAAATCAGGGAGGTAAATAAATGATTGCTATAAAAAGTAAATACTTAATATCTTCTGCTGATGAAATATATACAAATTATGCTATCATAGTAGAAAATGACATTATAAAAGATATATTACCAAATGAAGAAGTTGAAATAAAGTACAAAAATATTGAACAAATAATAGATAAATCAGATGCTATAGTAATGCCAGGATTCATTAATGGTCATATGCACCAATATGGAGTGCTTTCTAGAGGAATACCTGCAAACGTACATTTTACTGATTTTGAAGGCTTTTTAAATGATTATTGGTGGCCATTTATAGAAAATAGAATAGGTTTAAAAGAAGTAAAGGCAACAACTAAGGCATCAGCAATAGAGCTTATAGAATCTGGTGTAGTAGCTTTTTGTGATACTCTAGAAGCTCCAAATACAGAAGTAGGAACTTTAATTGAGCAAGGTAAAATATTAGAAGCCATAGGGATGAAAGCTGTTTTATCCCTAGAAAGCTGTGAGAGAATAAGTTATGAAAATGGACTTAGATGCTTAGATGAAAATTCTAATTTGATAAAATGGAGTAGAGAGAACAGCAAATTAATAAATGGAATAATGTGTACTCATACAAGTTTCACATGTTCAGACAAATTTATTAAGCAAGCTAAAGAAGATGCAGAGAAATTAGATGCACCAATGCAATTCCATTTATGTGAGAGTATCTATGAGCCAAACTATGCTGAAAAACATTTTGGTAAAAAAGCAGTTGAATACTATAATGATTTAGATATATTAGATGAAACTGTACTAGCTTCTCAGTGTGTAAAAGTAAATGACGAAGAGATAGATATATTAAAAGAAAAGGGCGTAAAAGTGGTTCATATGCCTCTTAGCAACTGTGAAGTAGGTGGAGGATTTTCTCCAGTACCAAAAATGATTAAAAAAGGTATAAAAGTAGCACTTGGTACAGATGGATATATAAATGATTTTTTTGAAGTTATGAGAGGTGCATTCTTAATGCATAAATCAGTCGAAGAAGATGCATCTGTAATGCCAGCAAATTTAGTATTTAAAATGGCAACAGAGTATGGTGCTCATGCACTAGACCTTCAAAAATCTGGTAAAATAATAGCTGGATATAAGGCTGATATAATAGTTATGGAAGATGAATTCAAAACACCTTTAACTCTTGATAACATATTTGACCAGATAGTAGTACAAGGTAAAAAAGAATTTATATCAAATGTATATATAGATGGTAAACATATTTTAAAAGAAAAACAGTTAGTTGATTTAGATAAAAAAGCTATTGTTAAAGAGATGAAAGAAGTTGCTTGTGAATTTTGGAAATTTTAATGAATGTAAATATAAATGAAAAGGGGAAGCAGATAATGTACAATTTTTTAGGTAAAGAATTAAAATCACCACTTATAATAGGTTCAGGACCATTAACATATAGTGCAGCTGGATGTAAAATATTAAGTGATGCAGGAGCAGGGGCAGTTGTTACTAAGACTATAAGAAAAGAAAGAGCTATAAACCCAGCACCACATATGGTTAGAAATACAGCTAATGCTCTTTTAAATAATGAGAAATGGACAGATTTTGAGCCAGAGCAATGGATAGATTTTGAAATACCACAAATGAAAAAAGATGGGACTGTCTGTATAGCTTCAATAGGTCATACAATTGAAGAAAGTAGTGAACTAGTAGAGAAAGTTGCAAATGCAGGAGCTGACTTTATTGAATTAGTATCTTATGACTATAGAGATTTGATACCAATGCTTAAAGATGCTAAAGAAAAAGTAAATATACCAGTAATAGTTAAACTTCCTCCTATGATAGATGAAATAGGAGCTTTTGCTAAAAAATTAGAAGAAGCAGGGGCAGATGCAATAACTGCTTGTGATTCTGTAGGACCAGCATTTAGAATAGACATAGAAACTGGGCAACCTTTATTAGGCGGGAATGGAATAGGATATCTAAGTGGAGAAACTATTAAGCCAATAACTTTACAAAGAATATATGAAATAAAAAAAGAAGTTAATATACCAATAATTGGATTAGGTGGATGTGTGAGTGGAGATGATGCCTTAGAAATGATTATGGCAGGTGCTGATTTCGTTGGTATATGTTCAGTAGTAATTTTGAAAGGTGCACAAGTAATAGATAAAATACATGATGATTTAAAATCTAACCTTAATAGACTAGGATATAATACTATAGAAAATGCTTGTGGTATAGTACATAAGCATATGGGTGATGTAAATGAAAGACTTAGCTTTGAATTTACTTATGATGAAGAAAAATGTACTAAGTGCAAGATGTGTGAGAGAGTCTGTGCATATCAAGCAAGAAAATTAAATGATAAGATGGAATTAAATGAAGAAGAGTGTAGATATTGTGGTCTTTGTATATCAGTTTGTAAACCAAAAGCACTTGGAAGAAAAATTTCATGTTCAGAATTGAATGCATAGGTCATTTTATAAAGACTGATTAAAAATAAAACTTTAGATAGAAATAAAATGGGGTGTCTCGAAATGAACTTTTTAGTTCATGAGGCACTCTTTTTTGTATGAAGTTAAATATATTTCCATCATCTCAACAATGAAAGATAGATTTATTTGTAATTATTTTATATTTTGATTAATTATTAATAACTCTTTTATATATATTATAACATTGTATAGCATTTGTATAAAATGTTATAATAATTAATAGGGATGGTGATGTAAGTGCAAGATAAGATTTTAGAATTATTACATATTATAAATAAAGATGTAGTTAGTATAAAAGAAGATATGTCTGAAGTAAAACAAGAAATAACTGTGTTAAAGAACGATATGTCCGAAGTAAAACAAGAAATAACTGTGTTAAAGAACGATATGTCTGAAGTAAAACAAGAAATAATTGTGCTAAAAGAAGATATGTCCGAAGTAAAGCAAGAGATAACTGCGTTAAAAGATAACATGTTTGAAATGAAACAAGAGATAAATATATTAAAAAAAGATATGTCTGAAGTAAAACAAGAGATAAATATATTAAAAGAAGATATGTCTGAAGTAAAGCAAGAGATAAATATATTAAAAGAAGATATGTCTGAAGTAAAGCAAGAAATAAGTGTATTAAAAGAAGACATGTCCGAAGTAAAACAAGAAATAAATTCAATGAAAAAAGAAATAACTGGATTAAAACAAGAGATAAGTGTGGTAAAAGAAGATATGAGTGGAGTTAAGGACGAAATAGCTATGGCAAATGAAAAATTATATGGAATTGAAGTAAAGATTGATGTTCTAGAAAGTGAAGAAAAATCAATAAAAGAGATACAAGAAGAGCAGAGCAATATTTTAGGAAGTTTATTACATAATTCTGAAATAAATAAAGCCACTCATGATAGTATGGAACATAATATAGCATATATAAAAGGTGATACAAATGCTATAAAAGAAGATGTTGCTGAAATAAGAAGAGATTTAAATTTAGTAGAGTTAGCTACTAGTAAAAATTGGAGTGATATCGTCAAACTAAAATCAGTCAGATAACACATTCATTCACTAATTTATCATCCATAAAATAAAAAATCTTATATAAAAAACACATGTAATGTTACTATTATTTATTATAAATTTTAGAAATGAAAATAAAAATTTGAGAAAAGACCATTAAAAGATTATTTTAAGGTCTTTTTTTATGTAGATATAATGAGATTATAAAAATAAAACTTAAGATTTAAATACGAAAAATGTGATAGAACGCTTGAAATAAGTAAAAAATTATCAATAAAAGTAAAAAAATCTTATATCAAATAAATGTATGTAAATATTGGCATCAAAATTGCTCTATAAAAATTGTAAATAGTAATGTAATAAAGTTTTTATTGTACAAATAATATTACTATTTTAATTATAGATATTAATCATATATCTATAAATAGATAGAAACTTGTATGTTTTATGTTGCAGATACAAATATCGTAAAGGAGAGTACATTGATACAACTGAGATACATAGCTTATTAAGTTTTTCTGTCTTATGAGAATTATATTATAAAATATTCATAAATATTTTGAGTTTAAATTAAAAAATTATTTTATGCTTAAATTAATTATTATTTAATTAATTTAATAACAAAAACAGTGAAAGAGTAAATAATATTATTTACAGGGGGTAAAGCAAAGTATATTAAATTGAGTTGTACTTTTGGCCCCGTACATGGAGAAATCTATGTAGGACACAACTTTAAAACCAGTAAATCCTAAAGCCTTGCAACTACAATAAAAGATAGAAAGAAACTTTTATGAATGTGGTGAAAACCAGAAACAATAGTGAGGATGGTATATGGTGAGAGCCTAAGTACTTAATAATGGACATTTGGTCGCCAAGCCTAGAAATAGGAAGGTCAAACGACTATCTCGAGAGAGAGTACACTATAAGCTATTGATAGTGGAAACGGGTTGCTCTTAACAGGTAATGCTGAAGATGAAGAAATAGTCTACGCTCATATGAAAGTATGAGGTCACTGGATTTGAAGTGGCATCTATAAAGTAGCGTTTATAGGTAAATGTTTAAAACTTACAAAATATAAATACTTATGAAAACTTATAACTTATAATGATTAAGATTGAAAGATTTAACTTGGATTAAATTTATTTTAAAAAATTAAAAATTCATAGCTATAATATTCTTATGTTTGTAAGCTACTGTATAATAACATATACAAAATGATAGAGTAAGTTTATTTGTTAATAATTAAATTTATTGTACATATTCTTTAAGAGTAAAGACTTAAATGTATAAGGAAGTGTAATCAAAATTTATAAACGTCATTTAATTTAATATATTAGATTTTTAAGTATTTATATAATTCAATAAGTTTTATGTAACGGGAGTTTTTATTATGAAAGCAAAAAGTACATCAAAATTTGAATTAGACGGAAGACCACCACTAAAGGAAGCCATACCTTTAGGGTTACAACACTTAATGGCGATGGTAATAGGAAGTTGTTTACCAGCTATATTGGTTGCAAATGCAGCTGGGCTTGATCATAAAATGTCAACACTCTTAATTCAAGCAGCACTAGTTTTTGCAGGTATATCAACTTTATTACAATTATATCCAATACCTCTATTTAAAGGATTTAAATTAGGAGGAGGTATACCAGTTATAATGGGAGCTACAGCTATGTTTATAGGAGCTGGAGTCTCTGTTGCAGGAAAGTATGGATTGCCAGTCTTATTTGGTTCTCAAATAATAGCTGGAATAGTAATAATTATAATTGGTTTTGGTCTTAAAAAAATACGATTTATATTTACTCCAGTTGTATCTGGAACAATAGTCGCATGTATGGGTCTTGGACTTTTTCCAATAGCTATAAAAAACTTAGCTGGAGGTATGGGAAATGAAACTTTTGGACAGCCAATTAATTTTATAGTTGGAATATCTGTATCTCTTATGATATTAGGATTAAACAAGTATGGAAGAGGATTGTTTAAAGATGCATCAATATTAGTTAGTATAATTTTTGGATACATTTTATCACTAATCTTGGGTATTGTAAATTTTTCCTCAATTCAAGAATTTACTTTGGTTGCGCTTCCAAAACCACTTATTTTCGGTCTAGATATAAGAATTGAAGTTGTAGTGATGTTTTCAATAATATATTTGGTTGAGATAGCAGATATTATGGGTGCATGTACACTTTCTGCAGTAGGAGGACTTAATAGACAAGTGACAGATGAGGAACTTTCTTCTGCCGTTTTAGGAAATGGAGTATTGTCTACGATAGGCGCATTATTTTCTGCAACTCCAATGGGGATGTTTGGTCAAAATTCTGCAATCGTTTCCAATACGAAAATTGTAAGTAAATTTGTATTGGCTATTGGAGGAATTGGACTATTTTTGGCAGGAATATCACCTTTGCTAGCTAATTTAATAAGAACCATTCCTCCTTGTGTGGTTGGTGGAGCAACACTTGTTATATTTTCAACTCTTACAACATCTGGTTTAAGACTTGTTAGTATGGATGGATTTAATCAAGAAAATAGCATGATATTAGGTCTTTCTATGGCTTCTGGCATAGGATTCATGGTGGCTCCTCAAGTTCTTGAAAAGTTTCCAAAGTTTATAGAAACATTATTTGCAGATTCAAGTGTAGTTTCAGGGGCAATGGTAGCCATAATAGTTCAGGCTTTGTATATGGTAAAGTTTCCTAAAAGGAGGAATAACAAAGTTGAAGATAAAAAGGAAAATTTATAATGTAAACAGTTAATATATGTGAATAAACATATCACATTTATTGATATAAATTAAAAGATATATTTAAAAGTTTCAATTTTTAATAAGTATGATTACAGGGGGATAAGATGGTTACTATAAAAGAATATACAGTTCCAGAAAGCTTAGAAGAAGCATATAAAATTTTAACTTCTAAAAAGAATAATGTTATTCTAGGTGGATGCGGATTTATAAAATTAAGCAATAAGAATATAGGAACAGCCATAGATTTAAAGGCTATAAATCTAAATTATATAAAAGAAGATGAGAAAAATATTTTTATAGGTGCAGATACATCTCTTAGAAGTTTAGAAATCGATAAAACTATTAAAAATTACTGTAGTGGAATAGTTTCAAGTGCTGTTTCAAATATAGTAGGAGTTCAATTTAGACAAGGTGCTAGAATTGGTGCTAGTGTATTTTCAAAGTATGGTTTTTCTGATTTAATTCCAGCACTTTTAGTTGTTGGAGCGAAGGTAAGATTATACAAAGAAGGATTACTAGAATTAAATGAGTTTTTAGATAAGAAGTTAAGTAGAGACATATTAGTTGAGGTAATACTTCCCAAAAGAGATGCAATAGCTGTTTTTGATTCAATAAGAAAATGTACAGGAGATTTTTCTGTATTAAATTCAGCCATGTTAAAAGAAAATAATACTTACAAAATAGCAATTGGAGCAAGACCTCAAAGGGCAAAAGTAGCGCTTGAAGCAAGTACTATATTAAGTGAAACAAATGATATAGATAAGGCATCTATTATTGCAAGTGAGGAATTAACTTATGGAAGTAATATGAGAGCTAGTAAAGATTATAGAATAGATATGGCAAGTGCACTAGTTAAAAGGATGTATAATGTTATTGAGGGAGGAAACCTATAAATGATTACTAAGGGGATAAGAAAGATAGATAGTACAGCAATTGTTACAGGAAAGCCTCTATACACTGAAGACCTTATCATGCATAACGATGTTTTGACATTAAAATTACTTAGAAGTCCACATGCACATGCAAAAATAAAGAATATAGATACATCAAAAGCTGAAAAAGTTCCAGGTGTTGTTGGTATTTATACTTATAAAGATGTACCACAGGTTAGATATTGTGTTCCAGGTCAAACAGAGCCAGAAGCATCTCCTTATGATAGAGTTTTGCTTGAAGATACAGTTAGATTTGTTGGTGATGAAGTTGCTTTAGTTGCAGCAGAAGATGAAAAAATAGCACTTAAAGCTTTGAAGATGATAAAGGTAGATTATGAAATTTTAAAACCTGTATTTAATGCAAGGGAAGCAGAAGGAAATGATGTTGTTATACATCCAGAAGAAGATATAGTAGAGCCATATCCTTTTGGATTAGATGCGAAAAACAATATAGTATCTAAAGAGTTTTTTGAATTTGGAGATGTTGAAGCAAAACTTGAAGAAAGTGACTTTGTAGTTGAATCTTCATATAAAACTCAAAGTCAATCACATTGTATGATGGAGACTCATAGGTCTTACTCATATAAAGATATAAATGATAGGATTGTTGTAGTTTCATCATTACAATCACCACATAATGTAAAGAGAATACTTAGAAAAGTGTTGGGTATACCATCTTCAAAAATAAGGGTGATAAAACCTAGAATAGGTGGAGGTTTTGGAGGAAAGAATATAGCAGCTACAGATATATTCACTGCATTTGTTACTATGAAGACTGGTAGACCAGCAAAATTCATTTTTACAAGAAGTGAAACTTTTGTAGGTTCTAATAGTAGACATGAAATGTTTTTTGATGTTAAAGTGGGTGCAGATAAAGAAGGAAATTTAAAGGCAATAGAATTAAAGTCATTAAACAATACAGGTGCTTATGGAGGGAATGGTGTTTCTGTTTCTTCAGAATCTGGACATAATACATTGCCAATATACAATGATATTGATGCTGTTAGATTTGATGCTAGAACAGTTTATACTAATAGGTTACCAGCAGGAGCCCTTAGAGGGTATGGTGCTACACAAGGAATATTTGCAATAGATAGTGCTATTGACGAATTAGCCAATAAGATTGGAATGGACCCACTTGAATTTAGAGTTAAAAATATAATAGATAGATACACTACTGGAAAAGCAGCCGAAGAAGAAATATTAAGTTGTGAGTTGAAACAATGTATAGAAAAAGGTAAGAAATTAATAAATTGGGATGATAAATATCCATGTAAAGATATAGGGAATAACAAGGTAAGAGCAGTAGGTATGGCAGTTGCAAATCATGGTTCAGGTATACCACGTGTTGATATGGCAACAGTGACTATACGCATGGATGAAGATGGAACATACAAGTTGCTATCTGGTCTTGCTGATTTAGGTCAAGGAGCTGATACAATTCAAGCACAAATTGCTGCTGAAACTTTGAATACTACTGTAGACAGAATCTCTGTTTATACAGGGGATTCAGATTTATGTCCATATGATACAGGAGCATTTGCTTCTTGCACTACAACAGTTACAGGAAATGCAACAATAAAGACAGCAAATAAATTAAAAGAAATATTACTTTCAGTGGCAGAGTCAAAGTTGGGATTTAAAAAAGAAGATTTAGAGTTAGGAAAAGATAGGATTTTTGTTAAAAATGATAACAGTAAATTTGTATTATTGGAAGAATTAGGTATGGAATCAGTAGGAGGCATAGGATTTGCTAGTGATGATGTTCCAGTAGTTTTAGAAGCGACAGAGTCTTTTGGTATGTTAAAAAGGATAAAACCATTTATAGCAGGATTTGCAGAAATAGAATTAGATAAAAATACAGGTGAATATAAGGTAATAAATTTTGCATGTGTACCTGATTGTGGAACAGTTATAAATCCAACTTTAGCTAGAATACAAGTAGAAGGTGGAGTAATGATGGGTATAGGGTTTGCAATGTATGAAGATCCTAGATTTGATAAAGAAGGAAGATTATTAACAGATAGTTTTTTACAATACAAAGTTCCTACAAAAAAAGAAGTAGGAAATATATTAGTAGATTTTGCTGACAATTTTGACCCAGGAGGTCCTTATGGCGCTAAATCACTAGGAGAGATAGTAATACATACACCAGCACCTGCAATAGCAAATGCAATATTCAATGCTACTGGAGTTCGTATGAGAGAGCTACCTATGACATTTGAAAAAGTTTATATGGGAATGAAAAACAATAACAAACCATTATAATATGTAATGTGATATATAAAAATATGTAAATTTAGATTATTTTGTAAAATAAAGTAATTAAATAGACATTATATATGGTGTTTTGTAAAAATACCATATATAATGTCTAGTAGAGTATATTCTAAAGGAGGTGAGTTTATGCCAAGTAGAATAAAAAATATACACTATGGAACTCAAAGACAACAATTAAAAAACTTAACTAAAAAAGAATATCAAGCTCTACGAGAGATGTGCTTCTTAGCCAAAAACTTATATAATGTTGGTACATATAATGTAAGACAGCACTATTTTAATCAAGGAGAACATCTTAATTACGAAGCTAATTATCATGTATGTAAAGAAAATGAAAATTATAAACTTCTCAATAGTAATATAGCACAACAGATATTAAAAGAAGTCGATAGTTCGTTTAGGTCATTTTTTGGATTGATTAAGTTAGCTAAAGAAGGTAAGTATGATTTTAGAGGAATAAAATCACCTAAATATCTGGACAAGGAAGGCTTTTTTAGCATAATAATAGGTCAAATAAGAATTAAAGAAGATGGGATTCTAAATGTACCTATGTCTCCAGTATTTAAAAAACTATATGGGAAAGTAAGTATAAAAGTTCCTCAAAATATATTAGAAAAAAAGATTAAGGAAATAAGAATAATACCTAAACATAAGGCTAGGTTCTTTGAAATTCAGTATTGTTATGAGATACCGAAATCAGAGGAAGTTTCAAATCAAAAAAATGCACTAGCTATAGATTTAGGTTTAGAAAACTTATGCACATGTGTTACCAATCTAGGCGATAGTTTTATTATAGATGGAAAAAGGCTTAAATCTGTGAATCAATGGGCAAATAAACAGAATGATAAAATAGAAGCTTTAAAATTAAAAAAGAATATAATGGGAATTACAAGAAAGCAATTTAAAGTTTGGAATAAAAGAAATAATCAAGTTAAAGACTATGTAAATAAAACCTGTTTTTATATAATTGATTACTGTGTAAAAAATAATATTGGTAACTTGATTGTAGGATATAATGCTAAATTAGAAAAAAGTGATAATGTGGAGAGGAAAATGTATAGAAATTTTATAAGAATTCCTTTTGGCGAGATAAAAGGAAAACTAGAATATTTATGCAAAATAAAAAATATTAATTTTGTTAGACAAGAAGAAAGTTATACTAGCAAATCTGACTTTTTTGCGGATGATTTTCTACCTGATATCAATTTGGATAGTGTACAAAAATATGATTTTAAAGGAGAAAGAATAACTCGAGGTCAGTATAAATCTAGTGTTGGTATGATTATAAATGCAGATGTAAATGCTAGTCTTAACATATTAAAAAAATCACAAACAGTTGATTTATCCAATTTGAAGGATAATCCTCAAATATTAAAACAACCACAAAGAATAAGAATATCTTAATTATATTTAAAAGATAAACTGATAGCGTAAGCTTACAGCTTAGCGGCGAATTGGATCCGCCTTGTTGTTTACAACAGAATCTATTTACTCTCGGGTTTATGGAATTTCAAAAATCACTTTTACTAAAAAGTTTAATTATAAAAATTAAGAGATTAAAAAATTAGTTATTAAGAGGTGAAAGTGTGGAATTATCAAATATAATAGGAAAGAATGAAATAATAACTGTAGTTGGAGCAGGAGGTAAAACTTCATTTATAAACTATTTTGCAGATTTTTATAGATATGAATTAAAAGTTCTTCTTACAACAACAACTAAAATATATGTACCAGATAATTATGAAAATATAATTATGACAATAGATGGAACTGTTATTCCATCTATTTGTCATGGAGTAACAGTCTGTGGAAGCTATATAAATAGTGAAAATAAAATAGTAGGTATTGATTCATCTATTTTAGATAAAATCATAGACAAATTTGATTTAGTCTTAATAGAGGGAGATGGTTCAAAGAAAAAGAAACTTAAGGGTTGGAATAATGGAGAGCCAGTAGTATACCACAAAACTACAAAGACTGTAGGTATATTAGATATAACCTCATTTGGAATGGATATTAATGAAGAAAACATACACAGATTAGATATATTTAAGAAAATAGCAAATTTAGATACATATAATAATGATAGTAATCCTACAGTAAATCTCCAAAATTTAAAAAGTATAATATTAAATCCAAATGGTTTATTTAAAAACTATTGTGGAGAGAAAGTATTATTCATCAATAAAGTTGAAAATGAAAAATATAAAAACTTAGCTATAAAATTAATAAAAGGTATTAAAGAAGATGAAAGTAAAATGGAGATATTTTACGGAAGTATAAAACAAAAGTTTTGTACAAGATATTGAAGTATTAAAATAGTTTATATGATATTATATATATAGATAATATCAATAGCGATATTATGAAATCATAGAACTATCAATATATTATAAATACCAAGGATGATATATATGATAAATGCAGTGATAATGGCATCAGGCTTTGCCAGAAGAATGGGAACAAATAAACTTTTATTAGATTATAAAGGATGTTCTATAATAGAACATGTATTTAAAGAAGTTAGTAAAATTAATTTTCATCAAGTTGTAGTTGTAAGTCAATATAAAGAAATTTTATTGTTGTGCAATAAATATGGTTTTGAATATGTGTACAATGAAAATGCTAATATAGGTCAGAGTGAATCTATAAAGTTAGGGATTTTAAATAGCTCAACATGTGATGGTTACATGTTTTTTGTGGGAGACCAACCATTTATTGATAGCTTATATATAGAGAAGATTATAAATACTTTTATATTAGATAGAGATTTTATAGTAATTCCAAGATATAAAGATGTGTGTGGAAATCCAGTTATATTCCCACATAGTAAAAAAGAAGAATTATTGGCACTTAAAGAAGATGAAAAAGGTAAAACTGTTTTAAAAAATTCATCAAAAATAAAGTATGTGGAAGTTCCTAAAGAAATATTATTAGATGTTGATACAAAAACGGACTATGAAAGAATTGGGGGTAAATTATGAAGTTAATAAAAACTATAGATGCTGTTGGACAAGTTTTATGTCATGACATAACTCAAATAATACCTGGAGAATTTAAAGGAAGAAAATTTAAGAAAGGCCATGTAGTAAAGGAAGAAGATATTCAAGTTTTATTATCTCTTGGTAAAGATAATTTGTATGTATGGGAAAACTCAGAAGGTATGATTCATGAAAATGAAGGTGCATTGTTTTTAAAAGAATTAACTGCTGGAGAAAATTTAAATTTTAGTGAAATAAAAGAAGGAAAGATAGATTTTATAGCAGCCTGTGATGGGCTTTTAAAAATAGATGTTGATGCACTTTTTGATTTGAATTGTGTTGGGGAAATAATGATGGCTACTCTTCATAATAATTTTATAGTAAATAAAGGTCTAAAAGTAGCTGGAACAAGAGTTATACCTCTAGTTATAGATGAGAAAAAATTAGAAGAGGCAAGAAAAGTAGTTGGAAATAGAAAAATAGTAAATGTAGTGCCATTTAAGCCTAAGAAAGTAGGGATTGTTACTACTGGAAATGAAGTATTCTATAGCCGAATTGTTGATAAATTTGGACCAGTAATAGAAGAAAAAGTAAAGGGATTTGGCTGTGAGGTTATAGGACAAACTATATGTCCAGATGATAAAGAAATTATAAAAAATGCAATAAAAGAATTTATAAGTCAGGGAGCAGAACTTATCTGCTGTACTGGTGGAATGAGTGTAGACCCAGATGATGTTACACCAACAGCAATAAAAGAGACTGGAGCTGATTTAGTAACATATGGTTCACCAATATTACCAGGAGCAATGTTTTTACTTGCTTACTATGGAGAAGTGCCAATTATGGGTATACCAGGGTGTGCAATGTATCATAAAACTACAGTATTTGACATAGTTCTATCTAGAGTCTTGATTGATGAAAAGCTTGATAAATATGATATAGCTAGATATGGTCATGGAGGTCTTTGTATGAACTGTGATGTATGTACTTATCCTGCATGTAATTTTGCTAAAATATAAAGATATTAGAAAAGAGTATTTACAAATTAAGTACTCTTTTTAAATATGAAACAAAATAAACTAATATACTTTAGAAAAAGCATCTTTAGTTTATAAGTTATAATAAAGTAATTACAGTATGTAAAAGAAGGAATAAAGTTGCAATTTGATTTCTTTATAAGTATAATATAATAGATTGTTAATTTTTACGAATTTGCAACTTTTAGGATACCTTAAATAAATATTTCACTAATGTAGTATAAAAAATATACTGTTTAAGTGATAATAGATAATAAATGTGTTATCAATATTTTATGATAAAATAAATTATGAGCAAAAAGAAAGGAAAATATATTAATGTTACAAGTTACAGGTGTTGGACTTAGATTTGGTGATAAGGAATTATTTAAAGATGTTAACTTAAAATTCACTAAAGGGAATTGTTATGGAATAATAGGAGCTAATGGTGCGGGAAAATCTACTTTTTTAAAAATATTATCAGGAGAGATAGAGCCAAATACAGGTAATATATCTATAACTGATAAAGAAAGAATGTCAGTTTTAAAACAGGACCATTTCGAATATGAAGAAGAAACTGTTTTAAATGTTGTTATAAGAGGGCATGAGAGACTTTGGAACATAACTAAAGAAAAAGATGCCTTATATATGAAGGAAGATTTCAATGAAGAAGATGGAATCAAAGCTGCCGAGCTTGAAGGAGAGTTTGCGGAACTTGATGGATGGGATGCAGAAACTAATGCTGAGAAAATACTTATGGGTCTTGGTATAACTAAAGATATGCATTACAAGCAAATGAAAGAATTAGTTGGTGGGGAAAAGGTTAAGGTATTGTTAGCACAATCGCTTTTTGGTAAGCCTGAAATACTATTAATGGACGAGCCTACTAACCACTTAGATTTTAAATCAATAAACTGGTTAAATAATTTTATTATGGACTTAGAAGAGTCTATAGTCATAATAGTATCACATGATAGACATTTCTTAAATCAAATATGTACTAATATAGTTGATGTAGATTTTGGGAAGATACAAATGTATGTTGGAAATTATGACTTCTGGTATGAATCAAGTCAATTAGCTTTACAACTTGCTAAGGATCAAAATAAAAAGACTGAAGAAAAGATAGCTCAATTAAAAGAATTTATAGCTAGATTTAGCTCTAATGCTTCAAAGGCTAAGCAAGCTACATCAAGAAAGAAGCAATTGGATAAATTAGAAGTTGAAGATATACAACCATCAAGAAGAAGATATCCATATGTAGGATTTACACCTGCTAGAGAAATTGGTAATGAAGTTTTAGAAGTACACAATTTAACTAAAACTATAGATGGAGTTAAAGTTCTTGATGATGTATCATTTAGATTGGATAGAGATGACAAAGTAGTATTTATGGGTGATGAAATAGCTACGACTGCTCTTTTAAATATAGTTATGGGAGAACTTGAACCAGATAGTGGAGAGTATAAGTGGGGAGTAACTACTTCTCAAGATTATCTTCCAAAGAATCATAATAAGTTTTTTGATGGAGTAGAATATTCTTTGGTTGACTGGCTTAGACAATTCTCTGAAGAAAAAAGTGAAAGCTTTATAAGAGGATTTTTAGGTAGAATGTTATTCTCTGGGGAAGAAGCTTTAAAGGAAGCTCAAGTTATATCTGGAGGAGAAAAAGTTAGATGTATGCTTAGTAAGCTAATGCTTTCAAATGCAAATGTACTTGTGCTAGATGACCCTACTAACCACTTAGACCTAGAAAGTATAACTTCTGTTAATAAAGGACTTGAGAAATTCCCTGGAGTACTTTTATTTACTTCTCATGACCATGAGTTTATATCTACTATAGCAAATAGAATTATAGAGATAACTCCAAATGGAATAATGGATAGAAAGATGGACTTTGATGAATATTTAGAAAGTAAAGAGATACAAGAACAATTAGCTAAAATGTATGGAAAAAGTAAATAAATTATTAATTTAAATATTGTTATTTTATAAATTTAATTGTTAGTATAAAACCTTTTAATATTTGAGAATATGTTATGTACAAGTGTGCAAGCTTTTAATCAAGTATTAGGAGGTTTTTTATGTTATTAAAATATACATAAATAAGGAGCAAGAAAAGTATATGATGTGATGAAGAAGATGTTAGATATTCCAATGTTAACAAATGTATATAATAAAAGAGTATTTTAAAAGATACCTTTTATAATAAAGTATATTTTTTATTATAAAAATATAAATTTTTATAGAAAAAGCATTATGGATAATTTTAATAAAGTGAAACAAAAAAATTAGTTAGATGATTGTCAATTAGAGATAGATACATTTAACATTGTAAAAATAAAGATAATAAAACTTGTATTAGTTTATCAATTAATATTTTAATGAATCTATCTCAACAGACTAAGCTAATTTAAAATTTAATCTTAATTAGCATTAAATAAACTTTCAGAAATTTTGTCAGAAGCTTCTTTATCCATTTCTTTAAGAACATGAGAATAAACACTTAAAGTAGTATTTATGTTTGAATGTCCAACTCTTTCAGATATAACTTTTATAGGTACCTTAGAATTTATAAGTAAAGTAACATGTGAATGTCTTAAATCATGGAATCTAATATGAGGTAATCCATTCTTTTCCAAAAATCTTTTAAATCTTTTACTCATAACATCTTCAGCAATAGGTTCACACTTCTTATTAAAAAATAACAAATTACTACTATTTCTAGTAGAAGACTTTAATAAATTTTTATTTTGTTTTATTTTATGCTCTTTTAACAAAAAAATTAATTCTTTTGGAGCTGATATTTTTCTAACAGAGTTTTCTGTCTTTGGTTCTTTAAGAATTACAGAACCATTAATTCGAGATGTTATCTTGTTTACTGTTATTGTATTTTCTTCAAAATCAATATTGTCCCAAGTCAGACCCAAAACTTCTGAAATTCTTAGACCCAATCCAATTGCCAAATTAATAGGTAATTCCATATCTGTATCTTTTGCCAAATTTAATAATTTTATCATTTGTTCTCTATCATAAATTTCACTTTTAAATTTTTTATATCTTGGAGTCTCTATATTATCCATAATATTTTCTTTTATCAATTTGAGTCTATAAGCTCTTCTTATTGCAAGTTTCAATATATTTATATGAATCTTAATTGATTGAGGATTTAATTTATAAGATAGATTATCTATGTAATTTTGTATGTGAATAGGATGTAAGTCTTGTATTTTATATTTACCAATAGATGGATTAATGTAATTTTTACAAATACTAACGTAATTATTATATGTAGCTAATGAAATATTTTCGTTGTATTTATTTAGAAAATCTAACAGAAATTCTGAAACTGTAATCTCGTTTGGAACTAAGAAACCATCTTTATATAAGCTTTCTTTTACCTCATTTAGCCTTTTACTTGCTTCTCTTTTTTTATCAAAGGTACCCATATTTTTTTGTTTTCTTTTGCCAGTGTCTTCATCTGTAAATTCAAGGTAAACAACATAGTTCTTATTTCTTTTTCTAATAAATGCATTCATATATAACCCACCAATCAAAATTTTATACATTTATTATAACATATATATAAACTCAAAAATAGTTTTTGAAATAAAGTTACATTTATTATAAAATATTACGTATATTTATTATAAAATGTATGTATTATGTCAAATATTAGAATTTTAATTTAATAATCTGTTATACTTATAGAGAAAAGATATTTAATTTTTATATTAATAGATTATATGTTTGATTTATACTGAAAATATAAATTTTTTATATTAATAAAATTGGATTGAATATTTTAAATAAAACCTTTGACTCTAAAAGTCTATTAATATAGTATTTAATTATATATAAGTTTGAGAGGAGTGTAAAATCATATGACTATTACTAAGATACCACCAGCAGAATTAAAAGTCATGAAATTTATTTGGAGTTCAGATTTTACAGTAACATCAAAAGATGTCATTGAAGCCATGGAAAAACTATATGATTGGAAACAAACTACAACATTAACACTTTTATCAAGATTAGTAAATAAGAAATTCTTAAGTGCAAGAAAAATTGATAGACATACACATTATACAGTTCTTATTGGGGAAGAGGAGTATTTGCATTTTGAAACAAAAACTTTTCTAGATAATATGCATGGTAGTTCCATTGAGAGTTTTATGAAATCATTGTTCAAAAAGGGGGTAAATGAGGACGAATTAAATTCTGTTGAAGAATGGGTTAAAAATATTAAGAAAGATGAATAATTTAATGTAGTTAATTATAATAATTTTGGGTACATATTCTTATTAAAAGTAAGATTACATAATTTTGAGTAAATTACATATTTTATATATTTGAATATATAAAAATAAATAAGTAGATACTGTAATTACAGAATTGATATATTTTGTTTGATTCTAATATGAAATCAATTGTCATAAAATAAATAGTTTTTATAATAATTAGTTAAATGAATATAATATAAAGTATTATGTGAAATGTATAATTTTTTAGAAGTATCTTTATTTTGTTATTATAATGTTAATGGAATAAATTTGGTGTAAAATCAAACCTATTAGAATTTAATTTTGTACTAGACTTATAGTTAATATTAGCATAACTTGATATGAATTATTAATTTAT
>JABBZI010000379.1 GCA_012955965.1 Clostridioides difficile | reverse complement strand
CAAGAGGATATGGACAAGGAGAATTCAGAGGTCATGGAAGCTTTGAATCAAGAGGATGTGGACAAGGAGAATTCAGAGGTCATGGAAACTTTGAATCAAGAGGATATGGTCAAGGAGAATTCAGAGGCCATGGAAACTTTGAATCAAGAGAGCATGGCCAAGGAGAATTTAGAGGCCATGGAAACTTTGAATCAAGAGAGCATGGTC
>JABBZI010000378.1 GCA_012955965.1 Clostridioides difficile | reverse complement strand
GAGCAACGGGGAACACAGGGTTGGAAGGTTCAACGGGAGCGACAGGCGCAACAGGGAATACAGGATTAGAAGGTTCAACAGGAGCGACAGGCGCAACCGGAAATACAGGAGCAACAGGGAACACAGGACTGGAAGGTCAAATGGGAGCGACAGGTCCAATAGGGAATACAGGGCTAGAAGGTCCAACGGGAGCAACGGGTCCAACCG
>JABBZI010000377.1 GCA_012955965.1 Clostridioides difficile | reverse complement strand
CGTATTAATTTGGTAGATAGTTTTTGTAGAAAATCCTCTCTACAATTAGCTATATGTTCTTGAAGTCTTGCAACTTTTAATCTTGCTTTATTTCTATTTAAACTACCAATTGTTTTTCTTGATAATTTTCTTTGTAATTTAGCAAGTTTGTTTAATGACTTCTGAAGATATTTAGGATTTTCTATAAAGTCTCCACAACTTGAGATAC
>JABBZI010000376.1 GCA_012955965.1 Clostridioides difficile | reverse complement strand
GTTGGGCCTGTTGGACCTGTTGCTCCTACTCCTGGACCTCTTGGGCCTGTTGGGCCCGTCGGACCCGTTGCTCCTGTTCTCCCTCTTGGACCCATTGGACCCGTTGGCCCTACACATGATGGCGGACACCCGTGATGACAATCACAGCTATTACAATTATCATGACCGCCATTGCAGTCATCATAGCCATTATCGCAATCATTGTCAT
>JABBZI010000375.1 GCA_012955965.1 Clostridioides difficile | reverse complement strand
ATAGACCAACACACGTATTTGTGCAAGCAGGAGTTGGTTCACTTGCTGGAGCAGTTCAAGGATATGTTGCTTCAATCTATGATGAATGCCCAATAACAGTAGTAGTAGAAGCTGATGAAGCTGATTGCTACTACAAATCAGCAGAAGCAGGAGATGGAAAACCAAGATTTGTTGGAGGAGATATGCCAACTATAATGGCTGGTCTTGC
>JABBZI010000374.1 GCA_012955965.1 Clostridioides difficile | reverse complement strand
GTTGGGCCTGTTGGACCTGTTGCTCCTACTCCTGGACCTCTTGGGCCTGTTGGGCCCGTCGGACCCGTTGCTCCTGTTCTCCCTCTTGGACCCATTGGACCCGTTGGCCCTACACATGATGGCGGACCCCCGTGATGACAATCACAGCTATTACAATTATCATGACCGCCATTGCAGTCATCATAGCCATTATCGCAATCATTGTCAT
>JABBZI010000373.1 GCA_012955965.1 Clostridioides difficile | reverse complement strand
TCATGTGGGCTTGGTATAAAACTTGGAGAGAAATCCATGCTTTCTAGTAGTAAGGTTTATAGATGCAAAAACGGAATGGAGATTACAACTGGTGTCAGTGTAAATAACGTAAAAATAGAAGATATTCAAGAAGTAGGTATTAATAATAAAGGGCTTGGTTTCAATCTTATGATGAACCTTTCAGTTGATAATTGTGGATACTGCGGAT
>JABBZI010000372.1 GCA_012955965.1 Clostridioides difficile | reverse complement strand
CAACTTTTACATCTCCCTTGGCAGTCTTTACACTTTTCATTATGTATGGTTTTACATAGTTTTCTCCAGATTGTTTATATATATTTGCTGACACTAATGGTATGTTATTATTTTTAAAATCAGAAACTAATTTATCAAGGCTTTGTTTATCATTAGAAACAAATTCATGATTTCCAAATGTAACTGCATCATATTTTAGTTTTGACATT
>JABBZI010000371.1 GCA_012955965.1 Clostridioides difficile | reverse complement strand
AATGGCAAAGCTGAAATATGATGCAGTTACATTTGGAAATCATGAATTTATTTCTAATGATAAGCAAAGCCTTGATAAACTGGTTTCTGATTTTAAAAATAATAACATACCATTAGTGTCAGCAAATGTATATAAACAATCTGGAGAAAACTATGTAAAACCATACATAATGAAAAATGTAAAGACTGATAAGGGAGATGTAAAGGTCG
>JABBZI010000370.1 GCA_012955965.1 Clostridioides difficile | reverse complement strand
ATCAAGAGGATATGGTCAAGGAGAATTCAGAGGACATGGAAACTTTGAATCAAGAGGATATGGTCAAGGAGAATTCAGAGGTCATGGAAACTTTGAATCAAGAGGATATGGTCAAGGAGAATTCAGAAGTCATGGAAACTTTGAATCAAGAGGATATGGTCAAGGAGAATTCAGAGGCCATGGAAACTTTGAATCAAGAGGATATGGTC
>JABBZI010000036.1 GCA_012955965.1 Clostridioides difficile | reverse complement strand
GAATTATTTTGATAATATATTGAATCATATGAATAACTTAAGTTTTATTATACAAATATACAAAAATTAAATACTTGTAAAAAGTAGATATTTAGTTAGCAAAGTTAGATAAAAATATGTGAAAAATAAATCTTAAAAATATAGACAAAACAAGATTAATAAATTATAGTAATACTAATAAAAATTTTAAAAAATGAAATAAAATAGGTTTAATAGCCTATATTTATATTTTTGTATTTATATTATG
Organism: Clostridioides difficile; assembly: GCA_012955965.1. Lineage (GTDB taxonomy): Bacteria > Bacillota > Clostridia > Peptostreptococcales > Peptostreptococcaceae > Clostridioides > Clostridioides difficile_G. Next base: position 26,257 of record JABBZI010000036.1, on the reverse strand, counting down.
AAAAAATTAAAATTATTTAGGGGTGATGGTTTTGAATAAGGACATAGGAGCAAAAATAAAACAACTTAGAACTCAAAAACAAATGACACTGAAAGATATGAGTGAAAAAACAAACTTATCAATTGGTTTTTTGTCACAGCTTGAAAGAGGATTGACAAGCGTAGCAACAGATTCCTTAGGAAAAATAGCAAGTGTATTAGATGTGGAATTAACATACTTTTTTATGAAGCCAAAAGAGCATAAAAGAGCTGTATTGAGAAGTTACGAGCAAGAAGTGTTTGATGTAGAAAATTCAACATTTATACACTATCATTTATCATCTAACTTAAAGGAAAAAACAATGTTGCCAAGACTAATTGAAATTCTTCCGAGTAAGAGTAGTGAAGACATTTGTTGTTACGTACATAAAGGTGAGGAGTTTGTGTATGTGCTAGAGGGTACTCTTACAGTGTTTTTGGGTGATGAGCAAATAGAAATGTATCCAGGAGACACAATACACTATAATAGTGAAAAAAACAATCATAATTGGGTTAATTACACTAATAAATTAGTAAAAATTTTGGTGGTAAGTGTCCCAAATCCATTTGAGAAATCTGATACAGTTAAAGAAGCTTAAATTTTAATTATTGATATTAGCTAGCAAGGAGGTACTATAGTGAAAAAAATTGGATTCATAGGTGCAGGAAACATGGCAAGTGCTATGATAGGGGGTATAGTAAATTCAAAATTAGTTGAACCTGATATGGTTATAGCATCAGCATATAGTCAAGGAACTCTTGATAGAATATATAAAAGTTTTGGAATAAAGACTACAAAAGACTCAAAGGAAGTAACTAGAAACTCTGATATAGTGATTGTGGCTGTTAAACCAGACATATATGATGATATTCTAGAGGAGATAAAAGATTTTATAGATGACAGTAAAATTGTAGTCACAATAGCAGCAGGAAAATCTATAAAAGATATAGAGTCAATCATAGGAGAAGATAAAAAAATAGTTAGAACTATGCCAAATACTCCAGCTCTTGTAAATGAAGCTATGTCTTCTCTTTCTATAAATAAAAATATAAACGACGAAGACCTAGAAGCAGTTACAGAAGTATTTAATTCTTTTGGAAATACTGAAGTAGTACCAGAATATCTTATAGAAGCTGTAATTGGAGCAAGTGGTTCGGCACCAGCATATGTATTTTTATTTATAGAGGCTATGGCGGACGCAGCAGTAATTGCAGGTATGCCAAGACAACAAGCATATAAATTTGCATCACAGGCAGTTATGGGTTCTGCAAAAATGGTACTTGAAACAGGAAAACATCCTGGTGAGTTAAAAGATATGGTATGTTCACCTGGTGGGACTACTATAGAGGCAGTCAAGGTACTTGAAGAAGAAGGTTTTAGAGCATCTGTCATAAAAGCTATATGTGCATGTATAGATAAATCTAAAAAGATGAGTGAGTAATAAGAATTTATTGCAAAGAAAAAGAATTGCCTTTCATAGAAAATTTCTATTTTAGGCAATTCTTTTTTTATTTATTTAATTTTTAAAATAAGCCTGAAAGCCAATTTTTTATTTTTTCAAAGAAACCAACTGAATCATCGTTATTTGATTGATTTTCTGAATTATTTGTGTCCTCATTATTTGCTTGAGAGTTATCTTTATTTTCGTTATCAGTTGTATTATTATTATCTGAATTATTAGAATTACTATCATTATTAGAATCAGTATTATCTTGTGGTTTTATTTGAACACCTTCTGTAGAGTTTATTACAGCATTAGAACCAAGAGAGTCATCATTAGTGTTATTTAAGATTCCTAAATCTTTTTTATCTCCACCTGAGAATAAACCAGAGAACCAGTCTCCTATTCCACTAAACCATCCACCAATAGTGTCTAATATACCAGAACCTTTAACACTTTCACCTAATTTTTTTAATTGATCATTTACATTATCTGATACATTATCTAATGTATTTTTCATGTTATTGTAATCATAATCTTGGTCAGCTATTTTTTTCATTACACCTTTAATTTGTTCTTTTTGTTCTGGTGTAATAGTAATATTGTAATTATTTACAACATTGTTTATTGTATTTGCTATTTGATTAGTATCTTTTGTTCCATTTTTTACAATTTCTGTTTTTATATCATTCATTACACCAGTTGCTTTTTCCTGACCTATATCATCTCCCAAATCACCTGTAACTACCAATTCTTCAGAAGCAATCTCTTTCTTTGTTTCATCAAGTTTTTTGCCTGAAGCATCTTCAAATGCTTTCATTATTCCTGTTAATGCACCAGTACCACTTACAGGATATGGAGCAGCGGCGATAACATTTGCATCTTCAAGACCTGCTGTTGTAAGTGTTGAAGCAATCATTGAGCTAGTTACCCAAGTTAAATTTGCTGTTTTAACATTAATTCCATTTCCCTTTTTAGTAGGTTCAACATATGAACAAGATATAGTAACTTTCCCAAGTTGACCTTCTGTTGCAACACCTTGTAAATATTGTCTTTCTTCTGCATTTGTTACATCTAAAACTAAGACTTGGTCTTTTTTCACTCCAAAGTAATTAAGCATTTGTTGCTTTTGAGATTCTGATAAGTTAGCTCCAAGTGTAACTACATTTGTGCCATCTGCATAAGAAAGGTTCATACTTCCAAGTACAAGCATCGTAGATATAATAATAGAGCTAATTTGTTTTTTAAACTTCATAATATTCCTCCTAGATTTAACATACATTACATTTTCAAATATATTTTTTATTAATATATTGAATGAAAATATGTGCTACATTTCTATTATACTAAATATAAACTATTTTTTAAATCAATGCGATTACAAGATTGTAATAAAAAAGGAAATATAAGGAATATAATAAAAAAATAATTTTTGTAAGAGATTGAAAAAACAATTAATGTAGTATACTATAATATAGAAATGATTATGATAAGGTTACAGAATCGGAAGGAGAAAAATAAATGTCAAAAGAATTAGTAAAAGATAGAGTAATAAAATATTTAATAGAAGACTTATTAGTACCTCAGGATATGATTGATACAAATGTTGAATTAGCGGAGTTTGAAGAAGGTGCAGAAGGAGTTTTAGATATTATTGTAAATGTTAAAGATGAAGAAGACTATTATGCACCTGTAATGATAGTACAATGTTTGGATGAAGATATAGAGCTAGAAGGTGAAGTTTTACAAAAACAAATAGAATTTTTAGAAGAAGTAGATAATATAACTATGTCAGGTAGATTGGTTTTAACTAATGGCGATGCTATGATGTATGCTGATTGGAGAGGCGAAGAATACGATACTGAGGCAGCTCTTCCAACTTATGATATAATGGTAAAAGAGTTTAATGAAATGGAACAACAGGTAAAAGATTTAGAAGAACATCACCATCATGATGAAAATTGTGGATGTGGATGCAATCATCATGAAAATTAAATATCAAACATATATATTAAAAAAGACTGTTTATTAAGCAGTCTTTTTTTAGACATATATCATTCTAAAAACTAAGGATATAACAAAATAAATTATATATATAGGGAGGATATTGGTGTTAAAAGTAGAATAGTATAATAGGTATAGTTTTTATAACTTTGTATACATAATATACAAAACAACTTGATTGAGGAAGGGGATATTATGTAGTTGTAGATTATGTAGATTTAAATTATTTATTTTTGTTTTAGCAAATTCTATGAATAGAAGGGGTTTGATTATGGATACTAAAAAAGAAAATAATTATGAAAATTATATTTGTGTGGGTTCATCAAATGTATCAAATGCGATGAAAATGTATTTAAAGGAAATTGAGGAATACAAAATGTTGTCAGCGGGAGAAGAGGTAGAGCTGGCTAAAGAAATAATCAACTCATCTTCAGTAGCAAAGGAAAAGTTTATAAATTCAAATTATAGGTTGGTAGTGAGTATAGCAAAAAGATATAAAAGAGACAGTATTGATATGTTAGACTTAATTCAAGCAGGAAATATAGGACTTATAAAAGCAGTAGAGAAGTACGATTATAAAAAAGGATATAAATTTAGCACTTATGCAACTTGGTGGATAAAACAAAGTATAACAAGATATATTGACGATTGCGAAAATACTATTAGGATACCTATACATCTTCATCAAAGAATAAATTTTGTAAAGAAAAAGAAACAAGAACTTTTAAATGTATTATTAAGAGAACCAACTGTGGAAGAGATTGCAGATGCGTGTGGTCTTGAAGTTGATAAAGTATTGGAATTATTAAGAAGAGATAAAAATGTTGTATCTTTAGATACTCCATTAAAAGAGGATGAAGATAGTAGTTTAGTTGAATTTATACCATCAGATGCTGATTTTAAGGATGTTGTAATACGAGAAGTTGAACAACATAATTTAAAAGAAAAAATAGAAGAATTACTTACAGGTCTTGGAGAACAAGAACAGCAAGTTTTAAGAATGAGATTTGGGATTGATGATGATGACCCGAAGACACTAGAACAGATTGGCAAGGTATTTGGAGTTACTAGAGAACGAATAAGACAAATAGAGGCTAAAGCAATAAGAAAGTTAAGACATCCAAGTAAGTTAAAACAATTAAAGCATTTTTATTAATATTTTTAAAGATAATATAAAAGAAAGTAGGAGAAAGGCTCTCCTACTTTTATTTTTTATATAGAAGATAGTAGCTACAAATAGTTTAAGTAAAGAATAAGAATACATCTTAAGCAAAAATAAATCAGAAAAAGTCTATAAAGTAAGTGCTGATATAAAAATATATAATTTTATTAAGAATGTATTTATATAGTTTTATTAGGTATTCTTCATTGAGGAGAATACCTTTTAAATTTTCCATAAATGAATAGTTATTTAGTGAAAGTGATTAAAGTTTTTCAAAATAGATAAAATATGTTAAAATATAACTTAAAAAAGATGATAAAAATGATTATATCTTTTCATTATGTGGAGATTATTAAGTTATAAGAAATTAATAAGATGAAATTTAGAGATATAACCAACATAGATGTTTTTGTTTTACCAAGATTAGAAAATGATAACTCCATTTCTGTGGATTCAATTAAATTTATACTATTATCCTTAAATTGCAAATATAGAAAATATTGTAGAAATAAAAACATAAAGACAGTGTTATTTATGATATGTTAAAAAATAAACACTGCTATTATATTTGTAAAATATGGGAATAATAGATTAAATCATATGTAATAAGCTAGCTTTTAATGAATTAAAAGAAGTGGGTTAGAAGTGGAGTGATAAAATGAGCAAGGTGGCTAAAGCAACTTTTTATTTGATGATAGTTACTATAATCTCTAAGATTCTTGGAATGGGTAGAGAATTAGTGCTATCATCAATTTATGGTACAGGCTTATATACAGAAAGTTATTTAACAGCTATGAATATACCAAATATTATATTTGCAGCAATTGGGACTGCTATAGTTACTACTTTTATTCCAATGTATCAAGACATAAGTAGTAAACAAGGTGAAAAGCAAGCATTAAAGTTTTTAAATAATGTTTTAAATATAATAGTTGGTATATGCATAATTGTTGCTATATTAGGTATTATTTTTTCAAAGCAACTTGTAAGCATATTTGCAATAGGATTTGAGGGCGAAAGATTTTTACTTACTGTAAAATTTACTAAAATATTGATAACAGGAATAATATTTATAGGTATTACTAGTGTTATGTCAGCATTTTTGCAAATTAAAGAGAACTTTATTGTAGTTGGATTTGGTAGTATACCTTATAATATAGTAATAATTATTTCAATAATGCTAAGTACAATACTTGGACCATACATACTTCCAATTGGTGCTGTGATTGCTATGGTAGTTCAGCTACTTTTTTACATGTTTTTTGTTAAGAAAACGAACTATAAATACTTATACTACCTAAATTTTAAAGATGATAGCCTTATTAAATTACTGACATTACTCTCACCAGTATTTATAGGTGTTGCTGTTAATCAAGTAAATTCATTGGTAGATACAACTTTAGCCTCTACACTAGTTAAAGGGAGTATTCCTGCACTTACTTATGCAGATAGATTAAATGGTTTTGTTACAGGGACATTTACAGCTTCAATAGTATCTGTTATGTATCCAATGCTATCAAAGTTAAGTGCAGAAAATAATCAAAAGAAATTTACAAGCTCAGTTAAATCTAGTATAAATATGATAATAATCTCGATGATTCCTATTTCAGTTGCATCCATTTTTTTTGCGACTCCTGTTGTTAGAATCATTTTTGAAAGAGGAGCTTTTGATGCTAGAGCAACTCAAATGACAGCCACTGCTTTAATTTTTTATGCAGTTGGTATGACTGCATTTGGTTTAAGAGATATTTTAGGAAAAGTTTTTTATTCATTACAGGATACAAAAACACCTATGGTAAATGGGATTATATCTGTATGTGTAAATATAGTGTTAGATTTGATTTTAATAAAACCAATGGCTCATGGGGGTCTTGCACTTGCAACTAGTTCGTCATCGATTGCATGTATACTATTACTTTTTTGGAATTTAAGAAGAAAAGTTGGATATTTTGGTCAAGATAAAATAATAAAAGCAACTTTGAAATCTTTAGTTGCATCTTTTATTATGGCTATTTTATCATACTTTACTTATAAATTTGTATTTGGAATTTTGGGATTAGGTACATTTAATGAATTTATATCATTAACTATTTCAGTTATAGTTGGAGGTGGAATTTATACATTATTAATGACTATTTTTAAAGTTGAAGAAGTTGACATGATACTAAATATCGCAAAAAGAAAACTGCATTTAAAAAGGTAGTTTAATTATATTAATCACACATTTAGGAGGATTTTATGAAACATATATTAAAAACAGTAGACCATACTATTTTAAAAGCTACCACTACATGGGAAGATATTAAACTTTTATGTGATGAAGCTATAAATATGAATGTAGCATCAGTTTGCATACCACCTTCATATGTAAAAAGGGCAACAGAATATCTAAATGGGAAAATAAAAGTATGTACAGTAATAGGATTTCCTTTAGGATATCAAACTACTGCTACAAAAGTATTTGAAGCAAAAGATGCTGTTGAAAATGGAGCAGATGAAGTTGATATGGTTATAAATATTTCAGATATAAAAAATAAAGATTATGACAATATAGAAAATGAGATAAAAGAAATAAAAAAAGCTATTGGAGAAAAAATATTAAAAGTTATTATAGAGACATGTTATTTAGATGAAGATGAAAAGATAAAGATGTGCGAGATAGTGACAATATCAGGTGCAGATTTCATAAAAACATCTACCGGAATGGGAACAGGTGGAGCTACTTTAGAAGATATAAAACTTATGAAAGAACATGTTGGAAAAAATGTAAAGATAAAAGCTGCTGGAGGGGTTAAATCAATTTCTGATGCAGAAAAATTTATAGAAGCAGGAGCTGAAAGATTAGGAACTAGCTCGATATGTAAGATATTAAAGAATGAGAATACTACAGACTATTAAAGTTTTGAATTTATTGATAACCAATAATTATTAAAATTTAATTATGAATTTATAGAATAAAAAACAGAGGAAATTTTTCCTCTGTTTTTTATTTGGTATTGACAGGTAATCTTTTTCAAGATATTATAAGTTATATAGTTAATTACTTGAGTAACTAACTAATAAAGAAAGGAGGAACCTATGAAATTAGTATTAAACAATGAAGAACCTATATTTATTCAGATAGCACAAGCAATTGAAGATGAGATATTATCAAATGGAATAAAAGAAGAAGAACAGGTTCCATCAACAACAGAGCTTTCAAAGCTTTATAAAATTAATCCAGCCACAGTACTAAAAGGAATAAATATACTGGTTGATAAGAATATTTTATATAAAAAGAGAGGTATAGGGATGTTTGTATCAGAGGGGGCAAAAACTATTATAAAAGAAGCTAGAAAAGAAAATTTCAAACATAATTTCATAAAAAATCTACTTCAAGAAGCCAACAAATTAGAAATAAATAGAGAAGAATTAGTTGATATTATAATCAATTTTAAGGAGGATATAAGATATGAGTAGTTCTATTAATATAAAAAATTTATCTCATAGTTTTAAGAAACAAAAAATTTTTAGTAATATGTCTCTAAATTTTGAAGCAAATAAGATATATGGTTTATTAGGTAAAAATGGAGCTGGAAAAACTACACTATTAAACATAATAGTAAATCAGTTAATTCAAAATGAAGGCGAGATAGAGATATTAGGAAATAACTTAAAAGAAGATGTAAAAGTATTGGAAGAAGTTTGTATTGTGAGAGAAAAAGAATTTTATAGTCCAGATTTTAAAGTAAATCAGATATTTGAGTATTCTTCTAGTTTCTATAAAAATTATGACAAAGGATTAGAAGAAGAATTATGTAAATATTTTGATTTAAATACTAAAAAAAAGTATAAACAATTGTCACGAGGAATGAAAACTATACTTTCAAATATAATAGGTGTTTGCTCTAACTCACCTATAACTATATTTGATGAGCCAACTATAGGTCTAGATGCAGTAAACAGACAAGAATTTTATAACATAATTTTGGATAATTATATAAAAAATCCAAGAACTATAATAATATCAACTCATTTGATTGATGAAATAGATAACTTATTGGAACATGTAATAATATTAAATGAGGGAAAGATTATTGTAGATGAAGGGCTTGATGTTATAAAACAAAAAGCTCACTATATTACTGGCAATAAAGAGGAGTTAGAAAAATTAGAATCTATAAGAAATATAAAACCTAAAAAGATATTTGGGAATAAAGTTGCTTATTTTTACTATGGTGATTTTAATGAAAATGATGAAAAGGTGATTAGAAATTCAAATATTGATGTAGGATACATAGGATTACAAGACATGTTTGTTAACATGACTAAAAAGGAGGGATTATAAGTGAATGAATTAAAACCATATATAAAATTTTTTAATAAAAATACTAAGATATATATAATTACATTTGTAATTATGGGAATTATTATGAGTATTTTGCCAGTAGCTGCTCTCAAGGTTTTTGGGGAAGTATCTAAAGATAATCTATATACAACTGTGAATCCTATTTCAACATATCTAACTATACTAATATTTGTGTATAGCGTAAATATGGTAAATAAAGATTTTTCTGGAGCTTTAAGTATAAGGGCAAATAGAAAAAGTTGTATAAAAGCTATTGTGATGAATGTAATTATTTTAAGCTTTATAATTTCTGTTGTAGGTATAGTTTTGATTTTTTTATCAAAATTATTTATAGAGATTATAACAGGTTATAGTGTAGACCTATCAGTTATACTAAGGAAAGATATGATTTGGACATCTATATCTGCGTTAATAGAGCCAAGAACATCGAGTATACCACTAACTTATTTAAATTATTTTGCACAGATATGTATGAATGAAATATGTATAGGTTTTATAGGTGCATTATTAGGTGCTTTTACATATAGAGTTAGAAAAGCCAGCAGTGCTGCTATATTGATAGGATTACCTATACTGATGATAATTTATATAGTTAACTTTGCAACTAAGAATATTCACAAGATACTTATGTTTTTAGAAAAAATTATTTATTCATTTCAGAATCCTTTTATTTTATTAGGAACAAAAATAGGAATTATAGTTATTTGTATAATATTTATAATTTTATTGCTTAGAAAGGCACCAATTAAAGATTATGCAAATGATTTATTATAAATAAAATAAACCTACCTAAAATCAAATTTATAAATTTGTATTTTAAGGTAGGTTTATTTATTTTAATAAGTGTATATTTTTAATAGTTATATCTACTTTTATATTTTTTAATAAGTGGAATAGATATAAATATAGTTAGAATTTCAGCAAATGGGACTGTAAGCCATAATCCAGTTAAATTCAACATAGGAGGGAGTATTACTATTCCTATGATTATAAAAACAAAGGCACGACTAAAAGATATAATAGCTGAAATTTTTCCATTGTGAAATGCTGTAAAAAAACCTGATGCAAAGATATTTATACCAACAAATAAAAAAGCAAAAGCAAATATTTTTAATCCATGTAAAGCTAAGTCAAATACTTCGTTATCAGGATTTACAAAGACTCTAACAATAAGTGGTGCAAAGACTAAAGCAACAATAAACACTAAAAGAGATGAAATAAATATAAATTTTAAAGAATGTTTAAATGTTTCCTTTAATTTATCGCTATTTTCAGCACCAAAATTATAACTTATTAATGGAGATACTCCAGCGGCAAATCCTAGATAGACTGATGTCATTAAAAAATGAGCATACAATACTATGGTAAGAGCTGCAAGTCCATTTTCTCCTGCTAACTTTAAAGCAACTATATTAAACAAGAAGGTTGTAATTCCTGTAGATAATTCTGTAACCATCTCAGAAGAACCATTTATCATAGTGTCTCTTATAAGTCTAAAATCAGTTTTTGGCTTTTTTAGTTTTAGTGTAGACTTACTTGATAAGAAATAAATAATACCTAAAACACAAGTTAAAATAATACCTATAGCAGTTGCAACAGCTGCACCTAAAAGTCCCATTCCAAAATATTTAATAAATATATAATCTAATATTATATTTGCCACACCGCCACTAACTGATAGAAATAAACTGAATTTTGAGTTTCCATCAGTTCTTATAAAGTATTCAAATATGAACTTTAAAATATAAAATGGTGTACATAAAATCATAACTTTACCATAAATTATACAATAGGGTAGTAATTTATCTGTTGCTCCAAGTAAAATAGATATTTCTTTTACAAAAAAATAAGAGATTACTGTGAATAAAACTCCAACAATCAATGAAAACAAAACTATAAAAGAAAATGTAGAGTTAGCCTCGTCTTGTCTATTTTCGCCCATACGTATAGAAACTATAGCTCCTCCTCCAGTTGCCATCATTATTCCAAATCCACAAACAAGGTTGATTATAGGTAGTACAATATTTATACTAGCAAGAGCATCTGAGCCAACTAATGTTGATACAAAGATACCATCTATTATTGTGTATAAAGATATAAATATCATGGATATAATTGCAGGAGAAACAAATTTTAGAAATTCAAAAGTAGTGAATTTTCTTGTAAATAAATTTTCCATAAATTTTACCTCCTTTTATTACTCTCTATATATAATAAGCTATATAGTAACTATATAGTCAAGAAAAACTTTGTATGTATGATAGATGGCTTCAAGTCAACGGAGGACTATATTGAAATGAATTCGTATAATGCTAATTAATGAACTTTTATTAATAAGAAGAGCTATATTAATAAAACTCAACTATGAAAGACGTTGATTCTACAAATAAAAACTTTTTAATAAGTTTTAACATATAGATTTTAGATTTTAAGCTTTAAACTAGGTATATGATATAGAGGATGGTACATATATTTTTCGTAATTAGAACGAAGAATAAAATTGTGTGTAGCCTTACAGATTTGTTCGCCAACATTATTATTTAATTCAATTCCTAATTCTTTGCTTGCTTGTTTAGGAAATCCAATATGACCCTCATTTTTGATTGTGTCAATAACTTTTTGAGTATTCATCATTTCCTTATCTTTAATGGATATATCAGGTCGTTCTTGATAATTATCATTTACTAATTCAGGATACAGTGCTAACATGTTTGAAGTTTCAATCCATCCTGCATGAAAATCATTTGGGAATAGTCTGAGTTTATCTTTAACAAAATGAGGGAAATTTCTAGATATATCCTTTTGCTCAGAACTAAAAATTGAACCCATAGGTGCAATTGAAACTACACCATGTTCTTTGTTGATTGATGCACAAGCTTGTTCTATAGTAATTGTATGTAGTGGGTCAGCATGTCCAGATATAACTATGATGTTTGTAACACCCCACTTAACGATGTTTTCTAATGTACTATAAGTTATTTTGTAAATCAATTCGCGACTAACGTGAATATTACCTGGGAAAGTTCCCATATCTGCAAAACCAAAAGGTATTATAGGAAGTTTTCCATAATAATAATTAGGTAGAAGTAAATCTAGTTTTTCAATAGCAAGATTAATCCATGCTTCTGTCTCATAAATATCTACACCTATTGGCAGATGTTTACCATGTTCCTCTACTGGTGCTATTCCAATAAATACTACCAATTTTTCTTTGTCTAAATTTAAAATATCTTCCCATGAAAGATTAAGCAAGTTACAATTCATAGTCTTGAACCTCCCCAAAATTTATTTTAGTTGTAGTACTCTTTTTTTTTAGTATGTTTAATGATAAAATAATAATATAGATACAGAATACTCTATATACAGAGTACTATATATACATAACAGTGTCAAGGAGGAAATAGATTTGCTTTCAAAAACAATGACTATTCTTTTAGGGATTATCCAAGAAAAACCAGTAAATGCATATGAGTTAACTAAGCTACTTTCTAAACTAAATGTGAAGAGTTGGTATAATATTGCAGATTCAACAGTATATGCAACAATTAAAAGTGCTGAAAAAAAAGAATTTATAGTTGGATGTATTGAGAAAACTGGTAATATGCCAGATAAAACTGTTTATAGTATTACAGAAAAGGGAAAACAAGAATTATTAAATACTATAGAAAGCTTTATTTGTAGTTTTGACTATGATATAACTCCATTTTCAATAGCAGTGTTTTTTATTGAGGTATTAGAAAAAGATAGAAGTATAATCTTATTAGAGAAGAGAAGGCTTTTACTTAAAAAATATAAAGATGGAATCGAGAAACAGATTGAGAATATGAAAGAGCAGAGTGTTAATGAGGTTTTTATAGGAAATACAGTTCAAAGCTTATATATTGTTGAAGCACAAATAAAGGGTGTAGATATTTTAATTCCTAAAATTAAGAGCATGTAAATAAGTTAAATTAAAAAATAGATGTAAAAGTTTTAATGGAGTATGAAGGTGGTAGAATGAAAGTTTTATGAAAGAATTTTCTTCTACCACTTTTATAAGTAAGTTATTTAATTCTTTATAGTGTTGATAAAATATATGTATATTTTATAGACCAAGATTTTCTCCTACTAAGATTACCTTTATCTTGTTTGCTGGACGACTGATTCTTGTAGTTACCATATATGCACAGCTACTTTCAGGACTTGTGCAATCTATACAACTTCCATTGATATAACAAGGAGTGTTTACATCCTGAAAACGTTGTACAACTGCTGGTGCGGCAATTGTTCTAGCTCTTTGTACTGCATCATCAATATTTTTAACAATTTTATTCATACCAGCTACAACTATAACACTTTTGGGGCCATATATCATTGCAGCTACACGATTTCCGTTTCCATCGATATTGAAGAGTTGTCCATCTTCACTAATTGCGTTACTACTCATTAAAAAAGTATCGCAGAGAAGCGCTTGACGCATAATTTCTGTTCTTTCTTCTGGAGTTTTTGCTAAATCTCTATCAATGACTTTTAATCCTTTATCTCTAATAGCAATTTGTACTCCTATTTCTTTAAGAGTTTCAGAACCTCCCCATGATACTACATGATTTTGAGGAATCAAATCTAAAATTTGTTGTAAAGCATCATTCTTAGTTTTACAGTAATAAGCATCAAAGTAACGTTTTTTAAGAGATTTAACGATATGTGGTCCTAACTTATCATATCGTTTTTCTAATGGTGTTTGTCTTGTCATACTAAAATCACTCCCATATTTAAGTTTTAAGATTATAACTACAAATTATCAATGTAGTTATAATATAGTTATAACATAAATATTTCTTTAGGATAAGATTTACTATTAAAATTTCGATAAATCACTAGATGGAGAGATATACTTACAAAAATATACTTATGGATATTTTTAGTCTTACATTTATTAAAAATAAAGTTATTAATCATGGATAATTAGTTCTTTTAAAAATAAGTGTTTTGAATTCTATAGAATATAAAAAATAAAGGTACGATTTATGTGTACCTTTATTTTGATTAAAATACATAGAGATTAAAAGAAATTTTAATTACATATTTTTATAACTTTCCAATATTCTAATATAGTGGTTGGCCTCCCTTAATACATGGTCTGCCAAAAGTGGTAATATTATAGATTTTATCTTACATTCTTCTATTCCTGATGTTCCTGCCTCTTTAAAATCCTTAAATTCAACAGTTTCATTTAGTGTTTCCTCTGTAATATTTGCTACATCAGTATCAGTCATTTCATTTGTTTTTTTAATCAATTCTTGAAATTTTATGGCAAATTCATTTGCGGTATTTATTAGTTCGCCTTCAGAGGGGTCGAGTAATCCTCTCATAAATAGTGCATGTTCCATCATAATATGGTCCCAGAATAGTTCTATTTCTTTGAAATTTTTCAAATCAATATCTACTTTATTTTCAAGGTCAATTACATAGGAACGATACAAGTTTGCTTCATGTATTATATGTTCAATAAGTAGTGGATAGTTTGAAGTAAACAAGGTACATGATAGTACTCCATCTAAAACTCTTTCTTTTAAGTCAATAAGCCCATCAAGTAACCTTATTGCATCAGAGTTAAGCTGAGCTACATAGTCTACTAAATCTTGACCAATTTGTGGATTTACACCACTTTGTAGATTTAATTCTCTTGTAGTTAAGTTTTGATTTATTTCTATTCCTGTAAGTTCTTCCGTTTTTTGTTCTGCATTCAATGTGAGAGTGGTTACAATCTCTTCTGAATACAATATATCAGGTCTAATTATACCATTACTAGCACTAACAGTATATGATAATAAATCTTCAAATTGCTTTTTATAGTGGTCAGCTTCCACAGCAAGATTATAATCTTTATGTGTAAATCCTGCCTCTAGAAAAAGAGAATGTTCTTTCATAATTCTTGCAAAAAATAAATGTAATTCTAGTGATAAAATAGCATACTTTTGATTATCTATCATAATTTCCTCCCTTTAGAAAGTATCTTATTTATAATACTTTATTCGTAATATTTAAATTTATGTGTATTAGGGATAAATTAACTAAATTCCATTACTATTAATATCAATATTTTTTACTTAATTATAGTTAAAAAATTTACTTTATTAAAATTTTTATTAGATGTACGAATAATACTTTATTGAAAATTTCTATATATTCTATACCCTATATAAAAAAACTCCTCTCTTGCTAAAAATGGTAGCTTGCTCTTTAAACTCATATACCTTGTTGTAGGTGTTGGAGAACTATAAGCTTCTATTTTATAATCATTTGCCATTAGCATTGCTCTTTTCATATGCAGGGGGTCACTTACAATAATAGCTGTATGATATGAATTTTCATCCATTATTAATTTGGCATTTTTAATATTTTCTTGTGTTATATTTGATTCTTCTTCAATTAATATGGATTCTTTTGGTATTCCATGATTTATTGCATATTGTTTTGCAATAGAGGCATCAGACTCTCTATTTCCATGTCCAATACCTCCTGTAAAAATTAATTTATCAGAATAGCCATTTTGATAAAGCCATATTCCGTGATTTATGCGTTCTTGGAAAACGGGTGATACTTTTCCATCTGAAGTACCAGCACCAAGCACAATTACAACATCTGTTAGTTTTTTCTCATCTAATTTACTATAATTAAAGATGCTACTTGTCGTTATTACAATATATACAACTATTGTGATTCCTATGGTTACCAATAAGTACTTTATTAGATTTTTTTTCTTCATATTTATTCTACCTTCATTAAAAAAATTATGATTTATTTACCTATTTCTTGTAATAATTATAGCATGATTTTATAATGTATTCATTTTCTATGTTTTTGTAAAGTCATTTGTTAGAGTAATACGAAACAAATGTTTTTTGCAAAACAAGAACTTTTATAAGAAAATTTGAATAAATATGAAGCAAGCATAATTAAATATAGGGGACAAATTGACGAATTAAAGGTATTATAAGCAAAAAATAAAGAAAAAATAAAAGCCTTATATGAGTGCAACTTAAATTCTCTTAGAATATGCTTAAGTGATTTGTTGAAAGAAGAATTATAAGTTTATTAGAAAAAAATATTTTAAGGAGGATAATATATGGATAGTTTAATAAGTTTTATACCACAACAATTGTTAATTTTAATAGTTGCACTTAATGTCTTAGGTATGGGATTTAAAAAATATAAAAAATTAAGTGATAAGCATATTCCTATTATATTACTTGTATTTGGAGTAGTGTTTTCTGTCTGGATGTTGGGATTTAATCCAACTTCTGTTTTACAAGGGATTCTATGTTGGGGAGTATCAATTGGATTAAATCAAGTATGCAAACAATTTAGAGACAATGATAAATAAAAGATTTTATGTTGAAAATATCAATAAAAAATGTTATTAAAATAAGAATAATTTTATGTATACAAATAAGATGTGAAATAGGTAATAAGAATAAGTAAAGCATAATTTATAAATGGTTTAAATATGCTAAAATTAAAAGATATGGTAAAGTTACCTAGTATTAAAATATGAAGTATTGTGAACTATATTAAGAACATGCACAAGTTATTGAAAATGAGGAACTAAACAGAATAAATTGTAAGATTGATATATTAAAGTGGGTAAGAATATAATCTTATGTAGGATTTTTCTTACCCATTTTAATATATTTAATTTTATGCCAAACCACATTCGCATAGTAGAATCATTATTCTATGGAGACATAACTCTACGATTTCTTCTCCATATCTTTTAATAAAATCACCAATTTGAGTTTCTATGAATGAATAGTATTCTTTTAAGCTAGCAATATATGCAGTCATTATATGAACACATTCATCGATTTTATCTTTAAACACAGTCAATCCCCCTAAAAAACAAAAAAATAAAAATATTCAGTAAATAGTAGATATTATTTCATTTATAAATCTATATAGTATGATATATTGCTTAGATATATTTTACAAGTGGATATGTAAAACTGGATATTATAATCGTAAAACTGGATAAATTTTTATATTAAAAGAAGAAATCCCCACTTTTTAAACTCAATCATATATAATTAACTTGGCAAAGTTTTACAATATAAATTATATAAAAAAATAAGTGTGCTATTAGCACACTTATATAAGTACAATTAATGATAATCTTAATCAAATCTAATTTTTAAATCTTTTTTTAAAAAAATATTATTTTTTAATTATCTATACTGATAAAATTATAGTTTATATATTTAATTGAAATGTAAAGTTATCAATTAATCTAGTTTTACCTATGAAAACAGCAATTGCTACAAGTACAGAACTTTCTATTTTCTCAACAGGTTGTAATGTCTCACTATCTACAATTTCAACATAATCTAGTTTTGCTAAATTGTTAGAATTTATTTTAGATATTATTAAATCTTTTATTTTTTTTACATCTATATTTCCTTTTGACAATTCTTCTTTTGCTAAATTTAGGCTTTCATTTAAAACTAAGGCTGATTTTCTTTCTTCTTTTGAAAGATATGTATTTCTTGAGCTTTTTGCTAAACCATCATTTTCACGAACTATAGGACAGCCTATTATTTCTGTATATATATTCAAATCCTTGACCATCCTTTTAATTACTGCTAATTGTTGAGCATCTTTTTCTCCAAAATAGGCTTTATCAGGAGTTACTATATTTAAAAATTTTGAAACAACTAGACAGACACCTCCAAAATGAACTGGCCTCTTAGAGCCACAAAGAAAATCTGTAAGTCCAGACACATTTATAGTAGTACAATTGCCTTTTAAGTACATTTCTTCTGACGATGGATTAAAAACTATTGATGCACCACTGTCTATACAGTATTTAAAGTCTTTTTCTATATCTCTTGGATAGCTATTAAAATCTTCATTGGGTCCAAATTGAGTTGGGTTTACAAACACACTTACTACTACTTTATCATTTTCTTTTACAGCTTTTTTAATAAGGCTTTGATGTCCTTCATGTAAAAATCCCATGGTAGGAACAAGACCTATAGAATAGCCAGCTTTCTGCCAATCTTTAATTATATTTCTTAGTGGTTTTATTTCTTTTATAAGCATTTTGTACCATCCTTAATCTTAGTATAATTTTTCTAATTCAGATTCATTTATTGAAAAGCTGTGTTTTTCTTGTGGAAATGCACCAGTTTCAACTTCTAGTATGTAATTTTTAATTGAATCTTTCATTATATCTCCTATATTTGCATATTGCTTTACAAATTTAGGTACAAAATCTCCAAACATCCCCAACATATCTTGATAAACTAAAATTTGACCATCACAATTAATTCCAGCTCCTATTCCTATTGTAGGAATTGAAATAGAATTAGTTACCATCTCAGCTATTTTAGCAGGAACTCCTTCAAGTACGATAGAAAATGCTCCTGCTTTTTCTATTAATTTAGCATCTTCAATAAGTTGTTTTGCTGTTTCACTAGTATTTCCTTGAACTTTAAAGCCGCCAAATGAATTTACAGATTGAGGAGTTAGTCCTAAATGACCCATTACAGGTATTTGAGCATTTACAATGCTCTTTATTTGTTCTATAACGTTTGAGCCACCTTCTAACTTTATAGCATGTGCACCACCTTCTTTTACAAGTCTACCAGCATTTTTAATAGCATCTTCGATAGAAACATGGTAAGATAGGAATGGCATATCACTTACTATTAAGGCATTTTTTGCACCATTTTTAACAGCTTTTGTATGATATATAATTTCATCTATAGTAACAGATAGAGTATTTTCTTCACCTTTTACAACCATTCCCAATGAATCTCCTATTAGAATACCATTTATATCACATTCATCTATTAGTTTTGCCATTGAGTAATCATAAGCAGTAAGCATAGATAGTTTTTTACCTTTATTTTTAGCATTTTTAAAAGTTAGTATAGTATTTTTCATCGTTTTTTCCTCCTAAAATTTTGTAAATCTCTTTGTATTTTTCGGATTTACTTATTAGATTTTCGACTGCGTTTTCTGTAGAAATACTTTTTGTACATTTTAATGAATTTTCATTTTCTAAGGCTATTATTTTTAGTAAATTTAAAGATAGCATTTTGTAAACAGCTTCATCTTTTTTATCTAATGCTGATAAATGTCTTTTTACTGGTGTTATATCTCCACGAACAATAGGACCAGTAAGAGCTTTAGCAAATCCATTGTCAAGTATATTTTCTATGTTTATTTTGACTAAAGGATTTATAGCTTTTAAAGCTTCTTCTTCAGATAAACCTAATTTGATAAAGTAGCTTACTCCTACATCTAGTAGAGATAATACTAAATTTGAAACTAAAACATTAGCTAAATGATAAGTGGATGAAGTATTTTTATCTCTTATAAAAAATTGATTTCCTAAGCTATCTACAAAATTTGGAATAAATAAATCATCTTTCTCATTATCACCTTCTATGGAAAAACAAATGTTTTTCATTTTTTTTATATCAGTATTTTTATTGGAAAATGCAAATATAGGATGGATAGAATAAATTAATGCACCTGCTTTTTTTGAACAGAACAATATACTAGATTTTAAAGAGCCACTGGTGTGGCAAATGTATTTATGTTTTAAATTAAATTTGGAAAGTTTTTTGTCTATAATTTCAATAGAATCATCTGATGTTGTAATAAATAATATATCGTTTTCATAAATAATGTCTTTCAAGTTACTGTAAATCTTTGTTTTTGTTAAATTTGTTGATTCTAGTAAAGATAATTGATTTCTTCCATAAAAACCTGTTACACAATAATTCTTTGACAAAAAATAATTTGCTAAAGATGTACCAACTTTTCCGGAACCAATAAATCCTATTTTAATAGTATCACCTCCATTTTGTGATACAACATCTTAATTTCCAATCTCATTCATGAAGATATGAGTTACATAAGATAAAATAATTAAAAACATTTAAAGTATAGTTCTTATAAAAAGATACCATCCATGGATATTTTAACATTTAAATAAAAAATTGACAAATAATTATATAGAAATTAAGTAAATATATTTTTATTTATGTTATATCATTTTGCTAGAAGAGTAGTTATTTTATAAAAATATTAAGATAATGTTTTTATAAAAGCAATAAAATAAATACATTTATATAAAAGATGAATTGTTATAATATAATAAAATATAAGTAAAAAAATTATTGTATTTATTAAATATAATGATTTTGAGTTTACAATATATAATAAAAATAATTTCAGC
This sequence comes from Clostridioides difficile, assembly GCA_012955965.1. Lineage (GTDB taxonomy): Bacteria > Bacillota > Clostridia > Peptostreptococcales > Peptostreptococcaceae > Clostridioides > Clostridioides difficile_G. Next base: position 6,057 of record JABBZI010000036.1, on the reverse strand, counting down.
TATTTCTAAAATTTTTTTTTTACTTTATATTATCAAGATAAAAACAGAAACAGAATTTAATATAAGAATGACAGGTATTATATAACAATAATCTCCTTCAAATTGATAATATGATATTGATGTATTTTTTTTTATCAACTATAATTTAAGATATGAAACAAAAGTTTTTTAATTAAATTACCTATTTAATATATATATAAATGACAAATAAATCCTCTGTAATAAAAATAGTTTTAGAAATGTGATTATAAATAATAGCACTGATGAAGGAGGGAAGTATATGAACAAACATAATCTTGAGGTTATATTAAATCAACTACAGATTAATATATATATTACAGATATTCATACTAATAAAATTATTTTCATGAATAAAAATATGAAAAAAGAATATAATATTTCAACTCCAGAAGGAAAAGTTTGTTGGGAGGTATTATATACTGAAAAAAATGTCCAATGTAGTTTTTGTAAAGTTTTAGAATTGTTAAAGAATAATAAAAAAGGAACAATAATAAAGTGGTATGAAAAATGTAATAAATTAAATCGAGTTTTTGAAAATTATGATAGTTTAATTACATGGCAAGATGGTACAGTTGTTCATATACACCAATCTATAGATATTACAAATTCCAAAGGCTTAAATGAAGAAGGTAAAATTGATGAATTTTATCAAATAACAAACAACAAAGAAGAAAAAGATTATCTTGAAGATTTTAATGCCTTAAGAGGTAAATTTGATTATGATTCTACATTACTTTATGATGCTTTAATTAGAGGGACAGATGAATATATATATATTTGTAATATGAAAACAGGAGTATTTCGATACTCACCATCACAAGTTGAACTATTTGATTTACCAGGAGAAATTGTGGAAAACCCACTTGTTTATTGGACGCGTATTGTACATCCAGAAGACTGGAATCGTTTTTATAAGTCGAATATGGAAATAGGTAAAAATCATATGGATTATCATTCAGTGGAATTTCGAGCTAAAAATCGCAGTGGAGAATATATTTGGTTAAGATGTAGAGGGCAATTAATGCGTGATGAGTTTGGAGAACCAAGTATTTTTGCAGGAATAATGACACAGTTGGGGAAACAAAATAAGATTGACCCATTAACGCAGTTATTGAATTACTATGAATTTATGAGTGTGTTTGAAGATAAACTTTCAAATCCGATGATTGAAAAATTATGTATAGTATTATTGAATATTGATGATTTTAAAAATGTTAATGAGATGTATGATAGAGATTTTGGAGATAATATACTAAAAACTTTAGCACAATCTATACAATCTATTTTACCAGGCAATGCTGAACTCTATAAACTTGATGGTGATGAAATGGGAATTCTCGTTGATAATGTTGAAGAAAAAGAGATTCAACTTTTATATGAGCAAATACAAAATTTAATTATACATCTTCACTTGTGGAGAAAATATGGATTAAATATAACAATTTCTGCTGGATGCACTATATATCCAAAACATGGGGATACAGTAAAAGAACTTAGTAAATATGCCAGCTATTCTTTGCAGTATGCTAAAGAACATGGCAAGAATAGAATTGTTTTTTTCTCTGAAAAAATATTGAAAAATAAAATGTATTCCTTAGCAATGATGTGGGAGTTGAAAGCATCAATCAATGATAATTTTCGGGGATTTGGTCTAAGATTTCAGCCACAAGTAGATACACAAAGCCATGAGATAATAGGAGTGGAAGTACTTTTAAGATGGACTAATAGTGAAGGTAAAGCGATTTCTCCTTTAGAATTTATTCCAATTTTAGAAGAAAATGATATGATAAATACTGTGGGAGCATGGGTACTTCGGATGGCATTATGTACTTGTAGAGAGTGGATTGTTGATTATCCATTTTTTACAGTAAGTGTAAATATTTCAGCTGTTCAAGTATTAGAAGATACATTTATTGAAGATATAATAAAAATTATAGATGAAGAAAATTTTCCTTATCAAAATCTTGTTTTAGAATTAACTGAAAGCCATACAGTACAAAATATGAATATTTTACAATATAAGTTTAAGGTTTTACAAGAATTAGGAATTCGTATTGCTATGGATGATTTTGGCACAGGGTATTCATCCTTAGAAGTTTTAAAATTTGCACCAATAGATATAGTGAAAATTGATAGGGTATTTGTTAAAGATATATTAAAAAGTAAGTTTGATGCTACATTTATACATTTTATTGTTGCAATTTGTCACGATGTGGGAATAAAAGTATGTTTAGAAGGAGTAGAAACAAAAGAAGAGTATGATTTAGTTAAACAGATGAAACCAGATTACATACAAGGATATTTTTTTGGAAAGCCACAAATAGCAAGTGAAATATTAGATATTTTAAAAGTAGAGAATTGATACTAATCAAATTTGTAATTTATGTTTATTTACTGTAGTCTTAAAGAAATTTTATGCATTTAATTATAATGATTGAAACTATTGATATAATCAAAACTAAGAACAATATTGAGTACATAAAGGTAGAACCTATAAATAGTTGCTACCTTTTTTAGTACGCAACAAAGTGTATAATTAAAAATTTAGTAAAATGTTTGATAATTTAGCACTATAAGGTGATAAAAAATAAATAACAAACAGTTATTGTATCTAAATTTTTAGACCAAAGATTGGCTATTTTTCTCTAAAAAAGAAATTATATTTTGAATTGACTCATCATATTCTAAAAAATAATGTCCCTCTAAGTCTAAGACAATATGTTTAATATTATCTTTTTTTATACTATTTTTAACTAGATTAGAACTCATTTTTTTACTTGGCCAATATCTATCATTTTCAGCAGAAAGTAATAATATTTTTCCACTATATTGTTCAATACGGATTAATGCATCTTTATTAAAATTATATTCGATAGATTTTTCATAACAAGTAGAATAAATATTGTTTTCTGCATCTTTTATAACATCTTCATCATAATAAAATTTAATATATGGAATTTCAATATTATTTAATGACCAGGATGATTTTGGATGCTTCATACTAAAAGAATTAATTGGTAGACCCTGAAATATATAACATCCAGGGACACATGCAATAGTAATCGCTGATTCAAAATAATTTGACAATAATAAAGCAGCTTCTCCTCCTTTGGAATTACCAATAATAACTACTTGATTATTATTCAATTTAAGTAGTTTTACAATGAAATTAATAGCTTTTGTAAAATACTCTATTGGAACTCTCTCTAAGGTTTTAGGAAGATTACCAGCACCAAAGTATGCAAGTAATAAAACATTATAATTAGATTTTAAATAATTTAGTAAATTATCACCAACTATTGGAAGTCCTGGTCTACTACCTCCTAGTATAATAACTAGCGGTTTTCCTTTATTTTCATAAAGGTCACCATAAATTTCATTTGTTCGATATTCTTTCATTATAAATACCCCCTTAGGTTTAATAAAACTATTGACTGCTATAGATAAAGGAATTAACAACACTATTTTGAATCTAAATTAAGTTGCACCTTGCACAACCTTCAGACAATTATTTTTTGTTTTACTTAAGAAGAGTTTCATAATCCGATGTAAGAACTTGATTGATATATTGATTTACTTTATCATCTGTGAAATCAATATTCAAAGCTCTGAGATGATAAGTGCACAAAGAAAATATAACATCTTCTAAATTATTTGTAAATTTTTCATCAAGCCAGTAAGTTATAACGCCAAATATACTATGAGTAAGTAGTACTGAAGTGACATCAATGTTATTTATATCAGCGAAATGAACTTCATTTAGATGTTTTAATACATTTTTTAAATAAATATTTGTTTTATCTAATATCTCCCAGCGTTTCTTCTCAAACATTTCATTAACGCCAGTAGATTTTACAAATAGTATTCTTGACAACTTCTTATTTCTTACATATGTCCAAATAGCACAGGTCATAGCTAAGGTGAATTTTTTAAAAGAACTATCATTTGTACCTATAGAAACATTAGAGGCGATTCTTAGACTCATATCCAAAATATCTTCATATATTTGCTCTAATATTTCTTCTTTATTATTGAAGTAAGAATAAAAAGAACCTACAGATACAGAGGCTTCATCAGTAATATTTTTTATAGAAGAATCAATATATCCTTTTTCAGAAAAGACTTTTACAGCTGCATCAAGTATAGCTTTTCTTTTTAAAACTTTTTTATTATCTATTTTACTAGAATCTGAGTTTTTCATAAAATCACTCCAATCATAATGAATTTGAATTCAAATTCATTATATACGTATTATTATAAAATGTCAATATATCTTATAATAATACATATATGTGAATAGATAAGCGGTATCAAGCAGTTCTTGATTTATTTTTTTATATAATAAACATCTATCATTAAGCAATTTTGTAATAAATATTGAAACTTAATCTTTTTTGTTCCATTAGTTTTTAACCTCATTTAGTATTCTCATAATATTTTCACCAAGTATTTTTGATTTTATTTTTTCAGAGGGACACAAATATTCTAGTGTTTGTATATTTAAAAGAGGTTCTCCATAAGGAGCATCAGAACTGAATAGACATTTGTCTGGTAATTCAGATATTGCCATCTTTAAAGCTAAAGTAGAAAAAGATGCTGATAAATCTATATAAGCATTTGGAACAGATTTTGCAAAGTCAATGACTTTCATCCAGTGATATCCTCCCATATGACCAAAAATAACAGGCACTTTTGGATATTTCTTTGTTAAATCCATAAGTATATTTATTCCATTCATAGAAACTGGGTTGAATGTATGGACCCAAATAGGTAACTTAGGGAATTTTTCTAAGGATTGAAATATAACTTCTAACTCTTGGATTTGTTTATCTGTACCAGGTGTAAATTCACCAACACCTTTAAGACCATTGTAAATAATTTGTTCCTCAATCCATTTATCTGTATCCTCTAAAGATAACCCAAGAGGAACAGAACCAAAACCATAAAACTTATCTGGATATTTTTTTATCACATTTACAATTTCATCTATATTTTTTTTCATTCGTATTAAATTATCATATTTTGTAGTAGTACCAGCTAGAACTTTATATAAAGATTCCATCTCAGTTTTTAATTCTTGATAATTTTTTGCTTTTTCAGGGTGTGGTGCTGTACAAAATAAAATAACTTTATCTATCCCTGCATTCTCCATCTTTTTTAGTTGTAAATTAATTGGTAACATTAAATGCTCATGACTATCTATAATCATAACAAATCATCCTTTCTCTCTATTTGTATTCTTGTTATAATAAAAGAGTAGCATATAAAAAAATTAGGAACAAGAACATACATTTTTGATATAAAGTATCTTTTTTGATACTTGCTTACAATAGAAAGGAAATAAAATTTAATGGCAAAAGCAGTTACACCAAAAGAGATGTGTCCAATGGCACTAGGTATTAATGTGTTGAGTGGGAAATGGAAATTACAAATTCTATGGAATCTTTATCTTGAAGACACTTTGCGTTTTAATGAGTTGCAACGTAAACTAGGTACTATTACAACAAAAACACTAACAGAACAATTACGTGAGTTAGAAGAACAACAAATAATAAAAAGAAATGTATATCCAGAAATCCCACCAAAAGTTGAATATTCTTTAACTGAATTAGGGAAAACATTAGAGCCTGTTTTAACATCATTGTGTGAATGGGGTACTCAATATTTACATACATTAAAAGAAGATAGTAATAAATAGTTAAATGGAGATGCCTCAAAATAAAAATTTGAAGCATCTCTTTTTTATACAAAAAACAGAAAAGGAGCTATGTCAATAAATAGATAAACATGAATATCATACAAGCACTAATAAAAGAAGTATTTAAACATAAAATAAAAGAATTCTTGATGATTTAAATAATAATTTTTTTATAAGTTTGATTTCAAGATAAAATGTCAGAAGAAGAATCACTTGATTTAGCCAATAATAAAGAATATAGTAACTATATAGACAACAAAATGAAAAGGAGTGTATAGCCCTTGGAAAAACAGTATTTTACTACAGGTGAATTTGCAAAGTTGTGTGGAATATCTAAA
>JABBZI010000369.1 GCA_012955965.1 Clostridioides difficile | reverse complement strand
CAACTTTTACATCTCCCTTGGCAGTCTTTACACTTTTCATTATGTATGGTTTTACATAGTTTTCTCCAGATTGTTTATATATATTTGCTGACACTAATGGTATGTTATTATTTTTAAAATCAGAAACCAGTTTATCAAGGCTTTGCTTATCATTAGAAATAAATTCATGATTTCCAAATGTAACTGCATCATATTTCAGCTTTGCCATT
>JABBZI010000368.1 GCA_012955965.1 Clostridioides difficile | reverse complement strand
AGAAGGAAATAGTTTATACTCTCACTTGCGATATGATAATAGATAATTATTTTGAATTTAGTATTCCATATGGAACCAATATTACAATAGATACAAACCAATATAAAATACTTATAAAAGATAAAGGCAATTTTAATATTAGTGGTAATAAGTTAAATATAATTGGAGAAGGAGGGAATGAAGGTGTAATACATGTAGAACAGGGAGGAA
>JABBZI010000367.1 GCA_012955965.1 Clostridioides difficile | reverse complement strand
AAAGGAAAGAATCTGTTACTATAAAGGCTTTCTTTTTATCCATAACATCTTTAAATTCTCTTGCTGCTACACCTAAGCATCCTTTTTTGAAATAAACTTTTTCTGGTGCTCTAAACCAAAGCATATTTTCTCTCCTCTCAGCTACTGTCTTAATATTAAGTAAATGCTTAACTCCTACATTTTCAGATACTGAATTTCCACCCCAAGACC
>JABBZI010000366.1 GCA_012955965.1 Clostridioides difficile | reverse complement strand
ATATTTTTCCATCTACTATTCTCGCTTCAAAAGGAGGAACACTCCATTTACTTGCATCTGGAACTGGAACTGTATCTATATGCCCATCAAATAATATTTTTTTACCTGGTTTGTTTCCTTTTATACATCCTACTATATTTCCATATCTATCTCTTGACCAACTATCAAAACCTAATTTTGCAAAAGATTCTTCTATTGCTTTTACAACGC
>JABBZI010000365.1 GCA_012955965.1 Clostridioides difficile | reverse complement strand
TTACTGCGTCATCATAGTTTAAGTCTGTTATACTAGCATCTGCTCCTTCTCCTTTGATTTTATTTAATCTAAACTCAGAAGAACCTTTTGGCATTAATACAACAGATTTTTGACCTAATTTATTAGCTGTCCAAGCAACTCCTCTACCATGATTTCCATCTGTAGCTGTAAAGAAAGTTATTTCTCCTAATTTTTCTTTTATTTCTTTTG
>JABBZI010000364.1 GCA_012955965.1 Clostridioides difficile | reverse complement strand
AAATCAGTTAGTATTCTATTTTCTTTTCCTTCATCTATATAACCAGTTGCTCCTGTTCCTTTACCTGTTAGTGTATGTCCTGGCACTATTGCAATTTTCATTATTTGTCACCATCCTTTAGTTGTTTATAAACTTGATTAGCTCCTATTGCTACTCCCCAACATAAAATTCCTTGTAAAATTGAACTTGGATTAAATCCTAGCATCCATAT
>JABBZI010000363.1 GCA_012955965.1 Clostridioides difficile | reverse complement strand
GTATAAAAGGTTGGAAAGAAATAGAATATGAAGTAATGAGAGATGGAAATGGTAACTGTATAACTGTATGTAATATGGAAAATGTAGACCCAGTTGGAGTTCATACAGGAGATAGTATAGTTGTTGCTCCAACTCAAACGCTAAGTAACAAAGAATGCGCAATGCTTAAAAAAGCTTCTTTAGATATATTAAATGCAGTAGAAGTTCAAGG
>JABBZI010000362.1 GCA_012955965.1 Clostridioides difficile | reverse complement strand
CTTGTGATGGTATAATTTCATCTAATGGTTTCTCTCCATCTGGTGCTTCTTCTCCTGATGGCTTCTCTCCATCTGGAATTTCTTCTCCTGATGGTTTCTCTCCATCTGGTGTTTCTTCTCCTGCTGGTTTCTCTCCAGCTTGTGTTACTCCTGCTGCTGGTTTATCTCCATCTGGTGTTTCTCCTCCTGATGGTTTCTCTCCATCTGGTGT
>JABBZI010000361.1 GCA_012955965.1 Clostridioides difficile | reverse complement strand
CAGGATTTCCTAAATTTAAATCAAAGAAAACTAATAGATTTTCATATAGAACTAACTTTACAAATGGAAATATTATGTACTTTAGTCAATATATAAAATTACCTAAACTTGGTATGGTTAAAGTAAGGGATAAACAAGTACCTCAAGGGAGAATACTTAATGCTACTGTATCCAAAGAACCAAGTGGTAAATATTATGTATCATTATGCTG
>JABBZI010000360.1 GCA_012955965.1 Clostridioides difficile | reverse complement strand
ACTTGATTTAGCCAATAATAAAGAATATAGTAACTATATAGACAACAAAATGAAAAGGAGTGTATAGCCCTTGGAAAAACAGTATTTTACTACAGGTGAATTTGCAAAGTTGTGTGGAATATCTAAACAGACATTAATTTTTTACGATAAAATGGGGATTTTTTCTCCAGAATATAAAGACAAAAATAATTATAGATATTATTCAGTCTAT
>JABBZI010000035.1 GCA_012955965.1 Clostridioides difficile | reverse complement strand
ATTGTGCAATATTCCCCACTGCTGCCTCCCGTAGGAGTTTGGACCGTGTCTCAGTTCCAATGTGGCCGATCACCCTCTCAGGTCGGCTACTGATCGTCGCCTTGGTAAGCCGTTACCTTACCAACTAGCTAATCAGACGCGGGTCCATCCTGTACTGGCTCACCTTTGATATTTAAGAGATGCCTCTCAAATATGTTATCCCGTATTAGCATACCTTTCGGTATGTTATCCGTGTGTACAGGGTAGGTTACCCACGCGTTACTCACCCGTCCGCCGCTCTTTACCGAAGTAAATCGCTCAACTTGCATGTGTTAGGCACGCCGCCAGCGTTCATCCTGAGCCAGGATCAAACTCTCAAATAAAAGTTTATCAGGCTCAGATACTATTGTTATCAAAATATCTGGCTTTATGGTTTGTTTCTTGTTTTATAAATTAACCTACTGTTTAATTTTCAAAGTTCATTTTTCATGTTTGCCCTTTTCTTAAGGACAAGTAATACTATATCACCTTAAAAATAATCCGTCAACACCTTTTCAATATTTTTTATTTTATTTTTTATACATCAAGTTTCTTTAACTCTTCTAAATCGAGTGTTATCAACATATTAAGTATATTTTTTCTTTTACTTTTATCTTCATATTTTTCTATAACTTTTTTTCTAATATCACCTAATACATTTAAATATTCCTCATACTCTTCAGTATATATATCTTCAAGTTCCTTTTTTATCTTTGATGATAGTGAAGGACTCTTACCTCCAGTAGATATACTTATAAGTAAATCGCCTCTTTTTATATATGATGGGACAGTAAAATTTGATACTTCTACATTATCAACAACATTTACCAACTTATTTTCCTCTCTACAATATAATCCTATTTCCATATTCAATTCTCTATTATTTGTTGCAGCAATTATTACAGAGGCATTTTTTATATACATTTCTTTGTAATCATCTTTTATTATCTTTATATCGCCCTCCAAATCATAAAACTTATTTAAAATTTGTTTAGAAACTATAGTAACACTTTTATTGAAGTTTAAAAGATTTTTACATTTTCTATATGCAACTTCTCCTCCACCAATTATAACTACATCTAAATCATCTAATTCTAAATTAATAGGATATAGCATTTTATACCTCCAAAATTTATTTAATTACATAAATAAAGTATAGAAATTATAAATTAGTATCTATTCTTATTTGATGAAGCTCTAAATAAAAACACTCTAAAATATCTAATTACAATTCCTATACTTTTTAAAATTATTTTTCTTTCTAAAATTTATTTTTGTAACAACTTAGCAATGTCTTTAGCAAAATAAGTTATTATTATATCTGCACCTGCTCTTTTTATAGATGTAATTGATTCAAGAATCACATCTTCATTTAATAAACCTTCTTTCACAGCATATTTAAGCATAGAATATTCTCCACTTACATTATAAGCTGCTAGAGGTAAATCAAAGTTGTCTTTAACTCTTCTTATGATATCTAAATATGATAATGCAGGTTTAACCATAAGTATATCTGCACCTTCTAATATATCAAGCTCAGTTTCTATTATGGCTTCATTGCTATTTGCTGGGTCCATTTGATATGTTTTTCTATCTCCAAAAGATGGTGCTGAATGAGCTGCTTCTCTAAAAGGTCCATAGTAATTTGAAGCATATTTAACGCTATAAGCCATTATTCCTATATTCTCTAACCCATTTTCATCTAAAGCTTCTCTTATCGCTTGTATTCTTCCATCCATCATATCAGATGGAGCTACCATATCTGCTCCAGCTTTAGCATGACTTACAGATATTTTAGCTAAATACTCTAATGATTTATCATTATCAACATAACCAGTATCAGTTAAAATTCCACAATGTCCATGGCTTGTATATTGACACATACAGACATCTGTTATTACATTCATCTCTGGATTTATTTCTTTAACTTTTCTGATTGCCTTTTGAACTATTCCATTATCATTAAAAGCTTGTGAAGCACACTCATCTTTCTCATTTGGCACACCAAACAACATTATATGTTCAATGCCTAACTCACTTATTTCTTTTATTTCTTCTTCCAACATATCTATAGATAGATGATAAACATCTGGTAAAGATTTAATTTCTTCTTTTATATTTTCTCCTTCTACTACAAACAGTGGATATATTAAATCTTCTACATTCACTTTAGTCTCTCTTACTAAGTTTCTAATTGCTTTACTTGCTCTCAATCTTCTTGGTCTTCTTAACATGATAATCCTCCAAAATTAATTTTTTATAATTAAATCTACTAATGAATCTATAGTAGATGTAGTGGCTTCTTTATATAACTTTATTCCTAAACTTTTTATTGTCTCTGTAGTTATAGGCCCTATAGATAGTGTTTTTATTTTGTCTAATATTTTAATATTTTCTTTTCCTATAATTTCAATGAGATTGTTTACTGTTGATGAACTAGTAAATGTTATATAATCTATATCATTAGAATTTAAAATATCTAATATCTCATCTTTTTTATCTTCATCTATTACTGTTTTATATGTATGCACTTCTGTTACTTCACAAATATCCTTAAACTTGTCAACTAGATAATCTCTAGCATTTTCCGCTCTAGGTATAAGTATATTATCACTGCTTTTCAAGATAGGCATTAGCTCTTCATATAGTGATTCTGCTACAAATTTTTTAGGTACTATATCTGCTATAATTCCTCTTTTTTTCAATTCATTTGATGTAGCAGAGCCTATAGCACATATTTTTAAATTAGATAATATTCTTAAATCAAAATTCATTTCAATTATTTTTTCAAAAAAGATTTCTACAGCATTTTTACTAGTTAATATTAGATAATTATATTTATTTATATTTTTTATCTCATTTTCTAACTTAATATTATCTTGTAGCTTTTCTATCTTTATAGTAGGTATTTCAACTGGATTTCCACCTAAATCCATTATCTTTTCCACCAATACACTATTTTGATTCCTAGACCTAGTCACAGCAATACTTTTCCCAAATAAAGGTTTATTCTCAAAGAAATTCAACTTTTCTCTAAGAGCTACAACACTTCCAACTACTATAAGGGTTGGTGGTTTTACTTCTTCTTTAATAGCAGTTTCATAAACATTCTCAAGTGTAGATGTAACGACCCTTTGATTATATCTAGTTGCCCAACTTATAAGAGCAACTGGTGTATCCTTATCTTTTCCCTCTTTCATTAAATTTTCACTTATTTTCTTTAAATTTGATATTCCCATTAAAAACACAAGAGTACCTTTATTATTTGCAAGAGCATTCCAATTTAATTCTCCACTATCATCACCCTTCAAATGACCTGTTATTACATGAAATGATGAAGCATGTTCTCTATGTGTTATAGGTATACCAGCATAACATAAACCTCCTATAGCAGAAGTTATTCCTGGAACTACTTCAAATTCTATACCCTCATCTACTAAAGTCTCTGCTTCTTCTCCCCCTCTACCAAATACATAAGGGTCTCCTCCCTTAAGGCGAGTCACATATTTTCCTTCTTTAGCTTTTTCCGCTATAATTCTATTTATATCTTCCTGTGGCAAAATATGATTACTTGATGCCTTTCCTACATATATAAGCTCACAATCAGGCTTAGCTTCTCTTAAGTAACTACTATTTGCTAATCTATCATACACTATCACATCTGATTTTTTTATGCACTCTAAACCTTTTAAAGTCATGAGTTTATAATCACCTGGTCCTGCACCTACTAAGTAAACTTTACCCTTCATAATTTTCATACTCCTCCAATACAAGTTTAGCCAGCTTTAAACCTAACTCTCTAGGAGAAGAAATATCTCCCTCCATAGATTTAATTACTACTTTAGTTCCTTCTGAATCTCCATATAAACCAGTAAGATGTATCTTATCTTGGATTATTTCACAATAAGCAGCCATTGGAATATGGCAACTTCCGTTAACACCATCCAAAAAACCTCTCTCAGCTAGTATTTGGATTTCTGTATTATCATCTTTTAGCGAATTTACTATTTCTTCTATATTACTATCATTACTTCTTATTTCTATAGCCAAGGCTCCTTGAGCAGGAGCTGGTATAACAACATCAACAGGTAAATAAGAACTTATTTTTTCTTGTAAATTGGCTCTTATTATTCCTGATGCAGCCAACACAATACCATGCATATTTTCATCTTTTATTTTTCGTATTCTAGTTTCCACATTACCTCTAACTTGTACTATATTTAGGTCGGGTCTCTGTTTTAATAATTGAAATTTTCTTCTTTTACTTCCCGTTCCTATTACTGCTCCATGAGGTAAATCATCTAAACTTTTATATCCTTCTCTAAGTATTAGAACATCTCTTGGGTCTTCTCTCTTAGGTGTATGAGCAAATTTTAGTCCATCTGCTAAATAAGATGGCATATCCTTCATACTATGTACTGCTATATCTATCTTTCTATCCAATAATTGCTGCTCTATTTCTTTAACAAACAATCCTTTATCGCCTATTTTATCTAGGGAAACATTTTGAATCAAATCCCCTTTTGTCTTTATGACTTTAACCTCAAAACTAATATCTTGATACTTCTTTTTTAGTTCATTAATTACCCATTCTGTTTGTATAAGTGCTAGATTACTACCCCTAGTTCCAACCACGATATTCATACTAAATCTCCTTTAAAATATTACCTTTATCTATTTTATTTTGTTCTCTTTATTTACTAGTATTGTAGAAAAATAAGATATCTTATCTTCAAGATGTGCTTCTCGTAAATCTTTAAATACAGTTTCACCTTCTTGAGATGAATTACTTACTAAAATAGCATATTCTATCAGATTGTATTTTTCTAGTTTTTTTATTATTTCTTTAAAGTTCTTATAAACTTTCATCAATACTATTGAATTATAATTTTGTAAAGCATGTTCTATTTTATCATCTTCCATAGTACAAGGAACTATTACCAAAGCTTCCTTATCCATAACTAATGGGAAATTTTGATTAGATGCTATATTAGAAAATGATGAAATCCCTGGTATAGTTTCCACTTCTATTTCATCTGATATTCTGTTCATTATATACACATATGTACTATAAATCATAGGGTCTCCTAGTGTTACAAATCCTACATTTTTTCCATTCTTAACATCTACAACAATCTCTTCAGCTACATTATCCCATGCTATATTTTTTTCATTACCATCAAAACACATTGGAAAATGTCTAGATTTTATCTCTATTGATTCATTTAAGTATTCTTTAACTATTGATAGAGCTAAGCTATCTCCACCTTTTTTTGACTCTGGAGTATATAAAATATCTAATTTCTTTAATGTACTAACTGCTTTCATTGTAAGTAAAGAACTATCTCCTGGTCCTGCTCCTATACCATAAAACTTAACATTTTCTGCACATTTACTCGCATGACGAACAAACTTATCTTGTATATAAGGATTTTCACCTAAGCCTTTTAAATGTATATTTACATTAAACCCACTCTCTTCTAAGATTATTTTCCATGAATCTTCTTCATCTCCTGCCATATCATTTATAGCATGGTCACCTGCAACTAACATAAATGGCATCAGATTTACAGTTTTTATATTACCTTCTTTCAATCTTCTTATTACATGTTCTATTTCTGGATAACCTTCAACTGTACCAACATAAGCATTTATTCCATTATCTCTAAGCATATATTCTAATGCTGGATATGCTGAATGTGATTCATGAATAGTACCATGACCCATAAATACTACTGCTTCATCATTTTTCATATGAGGGATTTGATGTTTAATTGCCTCTACAGATTCTTGATAGTCTTCAATATGTGTAAGTAAAGGTCTACCTAATACAATCTTTTTAAATTTAGATGAGTAGCCTTCCACTTGCTCTTTTAACTTGTTAAATTCTTCTCCACATATAATATGAAGCGTTTGAATTATTACTTCATCATATCCTTGTTCATATATTTTATCTAAAGCTTGTATCGGATTATCTATCTCTATTCCGTCTCTTTTTTTTATTTTATTTATTATCATATTTGATGTATAAGCTCTAAAAAAATCATAGTTTCTTAATGAATCTTTTATTTTTTTTTCACACATATCTATTGTCTTTTCTCTTGTTTCATGGTAGCTTGTACCAAAACTCACTACTAATAAGGCCTTCTTCATATGTTCTCCTCCTAAAAATTACACAAGTATGTCTTTAATTTTATTTATATCATTAATTACATTTTCATAGTTAATTGATTCTCGCTTAATAATTATTACTGGTATATTGAAACTTTTACATGCATTTACTTTTTCTAAGAAACCACCTGCTATTCCACTTTCTTTTGTTATAACTAAGTCTATACCATAATGTTTATATGTTTCTTCGTTTATACACTGGCTAAACGGACCTTTCATAGCTATTATATTGTCTGCATTTAAACCTAATTTTTCACAGCTTAGTATAACTTCACTAGTTGGAAGAACTCTAACTACTAAGTTTTTATCATTTATTTCTTCTATAAATCTATTTAGATTCTTACTTCCTGTTCCTATAAATATATTTTTTCCTATTTTATTTGCTATTTCACAGGCTTCTTCAATCGTATTTACTATAAACTTATTGTCATATTCTATTTCTTCAATTAGAGATTTTCTCTCAAATCTTATATATTCTATATTCAATAGTTTTGCACAATACATAGCATTTTTAGATACTTCAACTGCATAAGGATGAGTTGCATCTATTAGTTTTACTATATGATTAGCTTTTATAAATTTTAGCATTTCTTCTTGTCCGAGTTTCCCTAAAATTATATTCTTTGTATGTCGTTGTGCAAGCTCCTTTCCATAATCTGTGGTCACTGAAAGGATGTATGGTTGCTTTAGTTCATTTATCTTATCGCATATAGATAAGCTATCTGAAGTTCCTCCTAAAATCAAAATCATACTGTATAACCTCTTGGAGTTATCATCAACTCACCATCAATATAAGTAGATTTATTTCCGATTATAACCATTGTGGTCATATCAACTTTTTCAAAATCCATATTTTCAAAAGTACATACAAATTTTTCTTCCTTTTCTCTTCCTACATCTTTGACCACTCCAACAGGTGTATTTCCACTTTTAAATTCACCCATTATCTTAAATGCTTTACTTAGATGTTCACTTCTTCCTTTACTTCTTGGATTATATAAACAAATTACAAAGTCAGCTTCAGCAGCTAATTTCAATCTTTTTTCAATCACTTCCCATGGAGTCATTAAATCACTTAAACTTATATGACAAAAATCATGCATAATAGGGGCTCCAAGTATAGCCGCTGCACCAATACTTGCAGTAACACCTGGAATCACTTTTACTTTTATATCTTCTTTTTCTTTAGATATTAATTCTAAAATAAGTCCTGCCATTCCATATATTCCAGCATCTCCACTACTTACAACTGCTACTTTTTTTCCTTTTTTAGCTTCCTCTACTGCTTGTTTACATCTATCAACCTCTTGTCTCATACCATTTTGAATTATTTCTTTATTTTGTATAAATTCTTCTATTAAATTTATATAAGTCTTATATCCAACAATAGCCTCAGAATCTTCTATTGCTTTTATTGCCTCTAAAGTCATGGTATCTTTACTTCCTGGACCAATTCCTACAACATATATCATATTTTTATTCTCCCCACTGAAAAAGTTATTCCTTTATATTTATGTTTTTCAACTATTAAGTTTCCTTTGCTTAAAAGATATGCTACTGGCTCTGCTACTGAATACACACCCACATTTTTTTTAACAAAATCGGATTTCTCAAATAAATTATCAACCTTTGATATTTCGTCTATTGAAAATGTTTTAAATGGTATTTGTAGTACTTTTGATAAATCAATGATTGCCTTCTCATCTTTTTTCAGCTCTATACTTCCAATCGTGCTTATTGCTCTTATATCTATATTTTGTTTATTAAGAAATTCTACAAGGGAGTTATACATTAACTCACTATCTGTATTTCTTCTACAACCAATTCCTATTACTATATCTTTTGGAATTACTCTTATTATTTTTTCATTAATATAGTCATCCTCAGACTTGTTATCTGTGTTTAAATATTTAGCATCTCTAATACAACTTATTTTGTGGCTTATTATAACTATTTTTTCTACGTACTTATCTAATAAACTCTCTTTTAATTCATCAATATTTTCTATAAGCTTAAATCCTCTAGTATCAACTTGATACTCTTTATCAGCATATAAGCCAACACATTTATTGTTAACTAACATAGAATTTACTTCTTTTACATTTTCTCTAAAATTATCAATGTATGCACCAAGTTTTTTTGCTATCATGTCTAATGAAGCTTTTTGATTTATATCAGTAGCTGTTGTTATTACTGGGTTAGCACCAATAAGATTACTTATATAATGTGTTAAATTATTTGCTCCTCCAATATGCCCACTCAATAAACTTATTACGTTTTTACCTTTCTCATCTAGTACTAAAATTGCAGGGTCACTAAACTTACTCACTATATATGGTGCTATACTTCGTACAACTATACCTGTAGCCATTATAAATACTATGTAATCAAATTTATTAAACACTTCTCCCACAAAATCACTCAACTTCTTTTGAACTATATGTACACATGTTTCTTGCAAATTTAAATTAGTTTTTTTATTTTTTATTTGATATACAACACAATTATCTACTAGAGATTTTATCTTTATAGCTAGATTTTTACCATTTTCTGTAATACAGATTATGGCAATATTACCCTCTATATTCATGTTTAAAATCCTTGTCATATAACTTTGAGTTATTATATTCTTCTCCTAAAAATCTTCCAACCATTATTAAAGCAGTTTTATTTATGTTATTTTCTTTAACTTTTACAGCTATGTCACTTAAAGTTCCTTTAACTATTTTTTCATCTGCCCAAGTTGCTTTATATATAACTGCTATAGGAGTATCTTTTGGATATCCACCTTCCAGTAATCTAGACACAACTTTCTCAATTTCTTGAACAGATAAAAATATTACCATAGATGTCTGATGCTTAGCATATGATTGTATTGATTCCTTCTCTGGAACCGGAGTTCTTCCTTCCATTCTTGTTATAATTACACTTTGAGAAATTTCTGGGACTGTATATTCAACCCCTAAAGATGAAGCTGCTCCTAAAAAAGAACTTACTCCTGGAGTACAATCATAATCTATATTCAATTTATTTAAGTCCTCCACTTGTTCTCTAATTGAACCATATATAGAAAAATCACCTGTTTGCAATCTTACAACAGACTTGTTATTTTCTATACCGTCTCTCATGACATCTATTATCTCTTGTAAATCCATATGTGCGCTATTATGTATTTGGCAATCTTCTTTACAGTATTCCAAAAGTTCAGGATTAACAAGTGAACCTGCATATATTACTACATCTGCATTACTTAATAATTTGTATCCTTTTAATGTTATTAATTCTTTATCTCCAGGTCCTGCTCCTACAAAATGTACTTTATTCATAATCATTTTCCCCTTTTTCACAAGATATTATATATATAGGATTTAGTGGTTTAAAGTATTCACCTTTTCCTAGTTTCTCTAGTTTAGAAACATTCAAAACGCATACATCTATTTCTTTAAATCCATGTTTTCTAAGTAATTTTAAAGTTTGATTAAAAGTATCAATTATTATAAAATTAGCTACAAGTCTTCCTCCTATAACTAAATTATTTTTAGACCATTCTATTGTTTCTTCTAAATTATTTCCTGTCCCACCAAGAAAAATAGACTCAACTTGGCTATTTAAGCCTACATCAATTGGAGCATATCCTTTTATTACTTCTATATTTTTTAAGTCGAACTTTTTTATATTTTTCTCTATAAGTTCTATAGCAACATCATTTTTCTCTATAGATATAACATTTAGATTAGGATAATTATATGCAGCCTCAATACTTACACTTCCTGTACCAGCCCCTATATCTATAAAGTTTTTAGCATTCACTAAATTCAACTTACTTATTGATATTGCTCTAACTTCTTCTTTAGTAATTGGAACTTTACCTGTTATAAATTCACTATTCTTCATCTAAAATCACCACAACATTCATCTCGAAATTGTTCATTCTTATTATCTCTTCTGGTTTAGCTATTGTTATTTTTTCATTTTCATATGATAAATTTTCTCCTACTACAATAATCTTATTTAAATTTCTATCCATTATTTCCTTACTTATTTGTTTTGGCCCTATTTTAGAATCTGTAACCATACATACTTTTTTATGTGATAGTATATAATCAAAATCCGGTACTTTACCATGACTACTTGTGATATATACATCATTCATATCCACATATATTTTTGAAAATATGTATTGTAATGAACTAATTCCAGAAACCATATTTATCATCTTATTGTCAATATTATTAGATAAGTATCTGCCTATACCATATATTAATGGGTCACCAGAAGCTATTACTGATATTTGCTTTTCTTTATTATTATTTATGTACTCTATAATTTCTCTCAGATTAGAATCTAGGATTATTTTTTCTCCTTCGAAGTTTTTTATAGATTCTAGATTCCTCTTACCACCAATTAATACATCAGAAGCGGAAATTAGATTTTCACCTTTTTTTGTTATATAGTCCAAGTTTCCAGGCCCTAGACCTATTATGTTTATCATATAAAAACCTCCACTAATGCATCTGTATTATCCGATTTCCCTAATAATGACTTATCCATTGAAAATATTATTACTTCCACATCAATATCATCCGAATCTTCATTTAAGTATTGTTTTACTCTATCCCTACATTTGTTACTCAATATATTATACACTTGTTTATATTCACTGTTGTTTATTATATCTACAGCTTCTTCAGATGTTAGACACTGATTTATTTTATTTAGAAATTCAGATGTAGCTCCCATTAAGGCTAGATTTGCCACTAATATTTCGCTTCTAGCATCTGCCACTTTACTATGAGTATTAAAAATACCAGCAGATAGTTTTATAAACTTACCTATATGACCAGCCATTAATATTTTTTTATACCCTATTCTTTGAGCTTCTTTAATCATATAGCCTACAAAATTACTTGTTCTGACTACATACTTAATATCCAAGTTTAGTTTTTCTCTTATAAACTGTTCTCCATGATTTCCTGGAACCAGTATTATTTTATCTAAGCCTTGTTCTTTTTTCATTTGAAGTTCTATGGACAAGGATTTTTTCCATCCTTCATCACTCATAGGCTCAACAATGCCTGTTGTACCTATTATAGATATTCCTCCAACTATGCCTAATCTTGGATTAAATGTTTTCTTTGCTACTGTTTCTCCTTGTGGAGCAAAGATTGTTATTTTTAAAACTTTATTATCTCCAAGTATAGATTCAAAATTACTTCCTATAAGCTTTCTTATTTCCTTATTTATCATTTTAAGTGGAGTAGGATTTATAGCTGGCTTACCAATATCTACACTTAGTCCTTTTTTTGTTACTACTCCAATACCAGTTCCACCATAAACTCTAATATACTTATTAAGTTCATTTTGACTATCATCATTAGTATTTATATCATCAATATCATATAAGGTAAGATACTCTTTATCCTCATCATTTTTGGACACGATTTCAGCTCTTGCATAAATATCCATAGTATGAGTTGCATCTATGTCATCCCCACCATCTTTTTTTATGGAGCATTCCACAAAAGTGTTAGAAATATTTATATTATCAACCTTTAATGATAATGGTATCCCTTTAGGAGTATCTATGTTTATAGTATCAATTTTATTTTTTGTCATCAGCATATATACAGCAGCCTTAGACGCACCTGTTGCACATGAACCTGTAGTATATCCTCTTCGATATTTTTTACCATCTATATACACATATTCTTCCATACAGATACCTACATAGTATATAATATAGCATTTACGATTGCTGCTGCTAAATTACTACCACCTTTTCTACCTTTAGAAATTATATATGGTATATCTGTTTTTTCAACTTCATCTTTTGATTCTTGTGCTCCTACAAAACCTACAGGAACTCCTATAACTGCATCTAAATCTAATTTCCCTTCTGATTTCATCTCCATAACCTTATATAAAGCGGTTGGTGCATTTCCTAAAACAAATATCTTTCTTCCATCTTCTTTAGCTGCAATTTCTACTGCTGCCATAGAACGGGTAATTCCTTTTTCTTTAGCTAATTTCGCAGTTTCTTCATCTGCCACTAAACATTTATATTTACATCCTAATGCTTCTAGTTTTCTTTTATTTATCCCACTAAGAGCCATATTTGTATCAGTATAAATACTAGCATTATTTTTTAGTGCATCTATTATACTATCTACTGCTTCATCTGATATTTTTAATATGTCTAAGTAATCAAAATCAGCAGTAGTATGTATGGCCCTTTTTATTATTTTCTCTTCAATATTATTCTTAAAGCTATAATCTGGTCTAATCTCATCTATTATTTCTTGTATTAATTCAAAACTTTTTTCTTCTATTTTCATAGGATTCTTTATATATTGCATTCTATTTCCCCCTTAATTCCTCCATTTATTATGTTCAATGTATAAATCTTATTATAAACAGAATCTATATTAGATTCACATAATACATCTATTATCTTTTTATCATCCATAAATTTATCAATTAAAATACCTACTACTGTACCACTGTGAGCAATGTTTACTCCATATGCGCCACATTTTTTTGATATTTTTATTATTTCACTTAAGTACTCTTTTTTTTCTATATTTTCGTTTGCTAAGCTACTCAAAGTACAAGCTTCTCCAACTAGGGATAAGTTATCTTTTTTTAATCCTTCTTCCAAAATAGTAAATGACTTTTTTATAATTTCTCTATTTTCTATTTTTAAGGTGTTATAATCTTTCCTCAGTCTGATTTTCATAGTATCTAGTACTTTGTTTGGTTCAAGTATTATAACTTTTGCATTGCTTAGATTCCCTAAGTATTTTATAACAGTTCCATTTAGAGGATTAAATATACTATTTTTATCTATAAATATAGAATCTGTTGGTTCTATTTCTGCTGCTAATTTACAAATTTCTTCACTACTCAAATCTTTATCTATCAATGACAATGTTGCCTTTATAGTAGCTCCTATATCAGCAGTAGAACTTGCCATCCCTTTTCCAACAGGTATTTTGCTATCTATATTTAAAGAAAGATTTTTAGTATCTTTTTTAGGCAGATTAAACTTTTCAAATACCTTCTCAATTGCTAGCCTTGACTTACGTCTACCTAAATTTATATCTATTAATTTTTCTTCAATATACACCTTGGAATACATATCTATTGCATATGAGCATAGATATTCTTCACTATCAATTATTCCTTGTACAAATTCTCCACAAGATGCTGGGCATATTCCATAAGATTTCATTTTAATCACCCAATAAATTTTTTATATTTTCTATAAGTATTTTATTATCTTCATGAGATTTTATAGCCACTCTTATAAAACTATCATCTAATCCCACAAAGTTGGAAGCATCTCTAACCAATAGATTTCCTTGCTTAAACAAATCTTTTTTCAATTCTATAGATGTTTTTTTATAAGTTTTTATCAAAATAAAATTAGCATCTGTGTTATAGACCTTTATATTTTTTACGTTTCTCAACTCTTGTAACATATATTTTCTTTCTTCTATGTAATACTCTTTACTATTTCTAATATACTCTTTATCTTCAAAAATAAAATCAGACAGTATATCTGCAAAAGAGTTTATAGTCCATGGCTCTTTGTATTCATAAATTTTGTCCATAATGTTAGTATTACTTGTAATACCATATCCTAACCTCAAGCCAGGCATACCAAAAAACTTAGTCACAGCTTTAATTATGAATATATTTTTGTTTGATTCTATATATTTGACTAAGCTGTATTCATTTTCATATTCGACAAATTCCATAAAAGTTTCATCAACTATTAACAACTTATTATGTTGACCTAATAGATAAACAAGTTCTTTTAAGTCTTGAACATTTCCACTAGGATTATTTGGGTTGCATATAAATAAGCTATCGAATTTTTCAATGTTATTTTTTATTATATCTATATCAATTTTAAAGTTATTTTCTGAATCCAACTCTAAATCTATAATATCTAGATTGTTTAACTTAGCACTTCTTCTGTATTCTGAAAATGTAGGATTTATTATAGCTAATCTTTTTTTAAGACTCTTCATAAGCAAATAAATCACTTCTGTAGCACCATTTCCAGGTATTATAAAGTTTGGATTTATATCTATATATTTTGATATATTTTCTCTCAAGTTTGTATAGTTTATATCTGGATAATTCCTACACTCTTCTAATCCTTTTAAAATGTATCTTTCTAAATTTGGTAATACATTTGGATTTATATTTGAACTAAAATCTATTATTTCTTTCGGGTCTTTCCCATATAATTTCGCCATTTCATCTACATTGGCACCATGCCCTAAATCCTTCATCTATGTCCCCCTTAAGTTCGCAAACCATCATTTATATAATTAAGTTAATTAAAATCATCCTACATAACACATATACTAGTGTAAATACCAATATAGATGTAAACGAAGATGCATACATAATTTTATTCGTTTTAATTATATCCTCTTTATCTATTTCTCTAAGCTTATCCCCTATTGTTGGCTTATATACTTTTTCCCCAAAATAAAAGTTAGTACCTCCTAGTTGGATTCCTAAAGCACCAGATACTGCACCCTCTGAAAAAGCACAATTTGGACTTTTATGATTCTTTCTATCTCTAATAGATATTTTAAAACAATTCCTATAGTTATAATGTAAAAAGAAGCTTCCAATAGTCATAAGGACAATAGATATTCTGGCTGGTATATAATTAGCTATATCATCAATCTTAGCAGAAGCAAAGCCAATATCTTTATATTTTTCATTTTTATACCCAACAGTTGAATCTAATGTATTTATAGCTTTATATGCCATAGCAAGCGGTGCTCCTCCAATAAATGCATAAAACATAGGTGCAATTATACCATCTACAGTATTTTCTGCAACAGTTTCTACAGTTGCCCTTATTATCTCAGATTCACTTAGATTAGTAGTATCTCTACCTACTATATAAGATAACTGGGTTCTAGATTTTTCTATATCTCCAGTTTTTAATACATCATAAATTTTTAATGCTTCATCTTTCAAACATTTTGTAGCTAGTGTTGTATAAATTATAAAACCATTTATTACAACACTTAATAATCCATTAAAACTAAACAACTTCACTATAGCATAGGTTATTAAATAAGTTATTCCAACAGTTATAAACCATAATATAAATCCGCCAAACTTTAACTGCTTATCACTCTTAAAGACTTTTCTTATCATACCTTGAGTAAGATTTATAAGTTTACCAATAAACCTCACTGGATGAGGAAAAGAATATGGGTCTCCTACAATTAAATCTGTCACATACCCTATATAAATAGATAAAATATTCATTTACTTATTTCCTTTATTTAAAAAATTTTCTATACAGTTTAAATTATTATAAAAATGAGTATGAAGATATGTGGCTAAAGTATTTCCTTTACTATAACCGCCATCCCATTCTTCCACTATATTTCCATCTCTTTCTTTTTTCATTGAATATGCACACTTTTCATCACTTTCAAATATTGAATGATGAAACTCATGCCCTTTAATAGCCTCTCCTTTTTTAGATAAAAGAGTATTCTCTTTAGCTACACCAATACAATATCCAAATCTCTTTAAAGAAGATGTCATCTTACTAATTCCACTGAATATACCAACCATATTAAATTCTTGTTCTTCTTGATTCAATAGTTTCTCACCTAGGTACATCAGCCCCCCACATTCTGCATAAATTGGTATGTTATTGTTATGTGCTTCTAATATAGAGGCTCTCATTGACTCATTTGCCTCCAATTCTTTTCCAAATATCTCTGGAAATCCTCCTCCAATATAAATATAATCTGAGGTTGGCACTGATGTATCTTCAAGAGGGCTAAAATAGTTTATTTCCAATCCAAGCTCTTCTAAAAGCTCTATATTCTCTCTATAATAAAAATTAAATGCCTTATCATATGCTATAGCTATTGATTTATTATTAACATGCTTTTTTATTTCATTACCTTCTATCAAAGTTTGAAAATCAAAATCACTCTCAAACTCATCACTTTCTGAAATTTCAATTATTCTATCAATATCTATATAACTTTCAATTTCATCAGCTAAAGTGTAAAATTTTTCTCTTAAAGATTTCATCTCCACACTAGGAACCAATCCTAAATGTCTAGATTCTAAAGAAAATTTATTATTTGGAGGAAAATATCCCAATACTTCAACATTACAGTATTTCTCTATAGAGTTCTTAATTATTTGATAATGACTATTAGTCTTAACATTATTTACTATGACACCTTTTATATTTACATCTTTATCTAATTCCTTATATCCTAGCACCATAGCAGCACTAGATGCCGCCATAGATTTCCCATTTATAACTAATATAACAGGTGATTTTAACACCTTCGAAGTATGTGAGCTTGTACAGTTATCTAAATCTATTCCAAAACCATCATACAACCCCATAACACCTTCTATTACTGATATGTCTGCATCTTTTGAGGATTTATTTACTATATACTTTATTTTTTCATCATCTAACATATAAGAATCTAGATTTCTGGAATGTCTTCCAGTTATAAAAGTGTGGTATGAAGGGTCTATATAGTCTGGCCCTACTTTATATGGTTGTACTTTCATATTTCTCTTAACTAAAGCTTGCATTATTCCTAATGAAATTGTCGTCTTGCCTACTCCACTACTAGTACCCGCAATTAAAATTTTTTTCATAATACACCTCCTACCTAAATTATAAATACAGAATGATTATTATTTCATAATCTCATATATTTTCTCCATATCTAAATGCTCTCTTAAAAAATCAGCCAATTTATCATACTCTTTATCTTTGAATTCATCAAAAGAATTTACCTTGCTTTCTAATTCTTGTAGACCTTTTTTCTTCCTTATGTTATTTAAAATTGTTCTTGTAAAACTTATTTCATCAAAAATTCCATGAATATAAGTTCCAATTATATTACCATCTTTATTTATACTTCCTTCAGTGTAGTTCACTTCTTCGTCTAGTTTTTTTGTTATCAAATCTAAGCTTCTTACACCATCACCTCGATTTGTAATACCCATATGAATTTCATAACCTTTTACTTTCTTTCCTTTAAGGTCATTCATATATTCACCAGTACATTCAACAATAGTAGCTTCTACCTGCGTAGTAGTCTTTACTTTTTCAAATATTGTTTCTGTATCTAAGAGACCTATACCATCAACTTCTTCAATTTCACTCTCAACATGATAAGGGTCTTTTAATTTCTTACCTAGCATTTGATAACCACCACATATACCAAATATCAATTTACCCTGACCATGTAAATTTTTAATTTGTGATTCAAGACCACTTTTTCTTATATATGTTAAATCATCTATAGTGCTTTTAGTTCCAGGTATTATTACTATATCTGGATTTCCTAAAGATTCTCCATAATCTACATACCTGATACTTACATCTTCCTGTGTTTCAAATATATTGAAATCTGTAAAGTTTGACATGTGGGGAGTTCTAATTATTTCTATGTGTATGTCACCTTTATTCATTTTTTTCTTAAATCTAGTAGTCACACTATCCTCATCTTCTATTTTTATATCTGTATAAGGAACTACTCCTATAACAGGTACTTTTATGATGTCTTCTAGCATCTTTACTCCATCTTGTAAAAGCTCTTTTTTTCCTCTAAATTTATTAATTATTACACCTTTTACTCTTTTTTTCTCATCTTCATTTAATAAAAGCATTGTCCCTACTAATGAGGCGAATACTCCTCCTCTATCAATATCTCCAACTATTATTACAGGTGCATCTGCTATTTCTGCCATACCCATATTAGATATATCTCTATCTTTTAAATTTATCTCTGCATTACTGCCTGCACCTTCCATAACTACAATATCATAAACTGAATTCAAGCTATCAAAAGTATCTTTCAATATATCTACTAATTCTAGTTTGTAATCATGATATTGAGAAGAAGGCATCTCCCCTATAACTTTCCCTCTTACAATAACTTGACTTTTGTTATTTCCAGAAGGTTTTAATAAAACTGGATTCATATCAGCTATTGGCTCTATTTTTGCTGCCTCGGCTTGAAATACTTGTGCTCTTCCCATTTCTAATCCTTCTTTAGTTATAAAGGAATTTAAAGCCATATTTTGAGACTTAAAAGGAGCAACAGTATAGCCATCTTGTTTAAATATTCTGCACAAACCTGCTACTAAGATACTTTTACCTACATTTGATGCTGTTCCTTGTAGCATTATTTTTTTCCCCACTTTCTAACCCCTCCTTGTTAAAATTTACTAAAATACCAATAAAAAAAGTCCTATTACTTCTAAAGATAGGACTTTTATACGTATTAATTAAAAATCTTTCACCCCGAAGACCTCTTGTTTTAAATTAAATTAGGCAGGTATCCTGGCTTAACTTCATCCTACTTCTATAACCTTCCCATCAAATTGACAGTGGTATTTATAGTTTCGTTGGTTTCACAGTAGCGGGGGCTGCAAAGGCATCTAACCTTTTTCCCTTTTAACATATAATTAAGAACCTAATTTTAATCTAATATTCTATTTTCATTGATAATTTTACAAATATATATTGTAATGTTTAATTTTGATTAAATTATATAAAGTTTGTAAAATTCATTTTATCTACTACAGTAAATCCACTATTAACTTCTAAAACTGTAATAGATGCATTATCAATTTTAAAGTTCCAATGATATTTATAACTACCAGAAATCAAATGTGTCATTATATTTCTTATTGTTCCTGCATGAGAACATATAAGTATTGTTTTTATATCTGAATGACTATCATTTTCTAAAAGTATATTATCAATTTCTTTTGCCACTCTTTTATAAGAGTCTATAAGACTTTCTCCATTTGGATATCTATAGTTGTTACCTTCTTCTATCATTTTTTCGAATTCTTTGGGATATTTGACTTTAATTTCTTCAAAAGTTATTCCTTCAAAGTCTCCAAAACTAATTTCTCTTAAAGCTTCTTTTTCTTCTATTTCTATTAATTTTAATCTTGATATTTTTTCTATTGTATCCTTGGTACGTGAAGATGGTGTTGTGTAAATTCGGTCTATATTTTCATGAGTTAGGTATTCAGTGATTTTATCTATTTGCATTTTGCCTTCTTCACTTATACAACTATTTATGTGACCTGATAATCTTCCTTTTTTATTATCATTTGTCAATGCATGTCTTATTAGTATTAATCTTATCACATTATCACCACTTTTTATTTTTAAAAAAACATAAAAATTAACAAATATATATAAATCAAATATACAAGTTCCGAAAGTTCTATTCCACAACCTAATATATCTCCAGTTACTCCATCAATCTTTTTATAGATATGTTTTTTGAACAATGTTATAAATATAAAAACTACTATAGCTGAACCTAATATTTTAATCAATACTATATTAGGTAATAAAAATATAAATTTAGTAATAAGAATAACTATCAATGATGTGTATACTATAGCTGTTATTAACATATTTGTAGTCAGTTTTCCTATAAATAAATTTCCCATTCCTTTTTCTCTTGGTGTCACAGTTTTATATGTCAATAACATTACTCCTAACCTTGCAATCATTGGCATAAATATTATAATCCATAATGAATTATTACTTATTATATTGTATATGAATCCAACCTTTAATAAAAGCACAAACATAATTGCCAAAAGTGAATTTGTACCTAATCTTGAATCTTTCATTATTTCAAGCATTTTTTCTTTATCTCTATAGCTATATATTGCATCAAATGTATCTCCTAGTCCGTCTATATGAAGACCTCCAGTAATTAAGACTCCTGCTAGAGTTATTATTATAGAAGCTATAAATGGGTCAAATAAAAGCATAGAAATCCATCCTATTAAGTATGATAATATACCAATTACAAAACCTACAAGTGGAAAATACACTATTGATTTATAAAATTCATCATCAAATCCTACATTTAATTTTATAGGTATCCTTGTTAAAAACTGTAGTATTAAAATAAATCTTTTCATAGTCACATACTACTCCTTTATTTTCATAGGTATGCCACTAACTACAAAATAAACTTCATTACTTTTTGATGCTATGTATTGATTTATGCGACCTACAATATCAGCATATATCCTACTAAGTTTATTCCCAGGAACAATTCCCATACCTAATTCATTTGTAACAAATACAAAGTATAGATTTGTTTTTTCTATTTCTTCAATAAGTTTTATAACTTGTTCTTTTATATACTCTTCCAATTTATTTATTTCTTCTTGAGTAGACTCTTCTATATTTAGATTGTGTTTAAACATTAGGTTATTTACTAATAAAGTTACACAATCTAGTATAACAGTTTCATGTTCTTTGTATAGCTGTCTAATTATGGAATATATATCTTCATATATTTCATATGTATCCCAATTTCTAGGTCTATCCTCTTGATGCTTTTTTACCCTATCTTTCATCTCATCATCAAATGGAATAGAGGTTGCTATATAAGCTGTTTTATTCTTCCTATTTAAACATAGCTTTTCTGCAAAGTTACTCTTTCCTGACCTAGCTCCTCCTGTTACCAGAACAATTTCACTCATCAAAACACTCCTACATATTAAATTTTTATACCTTATCTTCCCATGTCAATTTCATCGAAAGTTGCCATATTCTTATAAGTATAATTTGAAGCTTCTATTATGTTAAATGCTAATGCAGCTCCACTTCCTTCACCCAATCTCATATCCATATTTAGTAAAGGGTCTAATTTCAATATATCTAAGGCTCTCTTAGTTCCTGATTCTGCTGACAGATGAGATGCTATCATATATTCTCTAGTTTTTGGATTTATCTTATACGCAATCAATGCTGCTGCATAAGAAATAAATCCATCGATTACTACTGGAATTCTATTAGCACTACATCCTAATATTACACCTGCCATTGAACCTATTTCAAATCCACCTACTTTAGATAAAATATCTACTCCATCAGTTGGGTTTGGATTATTAATCTCAATAGCTTTTCTAATTACTTCAGCTTTATGTTTTAGTCTCTCTTTTTTAAGACCTGCACCTATACCAGTAACTTCTAATGGGTCACATCCTGAAATTACAGATATTATTGCTGTACTTGGAGTAGTATTTGCTATACCCATCTCTCCAATACCAATAACCTTATAATCTTTTTCTATACACTGTTCTGCTATTTCAATTCCTATCTCTAAGCATCTAACAGCTTCTTGTTTACTCATAGCTGGCCCTTTTGCCATATTTGATGTTCCTTTTCTAATCTTGTAATCTAATACTCCATCTAGTTTTTCATCACAGTTTATTCCTACATCTACAGCTACAACATCTGCCCCTACAAATTTACTTATTACTCCTACTCCACACAATCCCTTTGAAAAATTTGGAAATTGTAGTTTTGTTATATTTTGAGGGTCAGGTGCTACTCCTTCTTCATATACACCATGGTCTCCTGCAAAAGCTATTATGACTTTTTTACTTGTATCAAAATTTTCATTGCCAAATATTCCTGATAATTGCATACAAATGTCTTCTATTTTTCCTAAGCTTCCAGTTGGATGTATAAGCCTGTCCAATCTTTGCTTTGTTTTTTCAATAGAAGAATTATCTAAAGAATATATATTTTTTGATATACTTTCTAATAAACTCATTTTCTATCCTCCCAACATTTTTTTATTTTTTAAATTATCTTTTTAGATAAAAAATACTCTTATTTTCTAAAAATTTCAACTTTTTATTTTTATTTTTACATACTTACAAAAATTATTCTACATTTTATCTCTATTTCCTTTATTTTCCATTATGAATTTGCATATAATTAGATGATTTTTGTAAAAATATATTTAAAAGAACTTTAAGGAGATGATATTGTGGATGATTTTTCTAAATTAAAAAATTTATATGAAGATGGATATAGATGTATTTATCATGATTGTGTAGATAATAATTATACTATCTATCTTAAGAATTTTTATACGGAAGGTTCAGAAACTATCGAGTTAGGTAGTGAATCAGATTTCTCACAATTCAAAGATTATATAGATGGACTTAGAATGTCTTAAATATTATGAAACCCATTAAAATAGGGAGTTTAACAACTCCCTATTTTGAAGTCACAATTTTTTTTATAAGCTTTAAAAGTTCGTCTCGGTTTACTTCTCTTTCATTTTTTCTGTCCTTATACTCTTGAAAGTTAACAACTCTTGTATTTGGTTTTTCCATAAACTCACTTCCCATTTAACATTATTAACTTATCTTAATATATTTTATTCTATACAATTTATCTATTTCCTTCTATTTATAATACAAAATTTCTTAAATAATCCCAAATTTTCAAAACAAAATTTTCAAAATATACTAAAATCTACCTTTCAAATATAATATCAAATAAAATTTAATAATCCTTATACTTTATAGTATAATATACTCATAAAATATAATAAAGGAGATTTTAAATGAATATATTACAAAATGAAAAGTTAATTATAGAATCAAACAATACTGGTGCTGAACTCACTAAAATATTTTCTAAAAAATATGATAAAGACATTCTTTGGAATGGTAATAAAAAATATTGGGGTAGACAATCACCTATATTATTTCCTATAGTAGGTAAACTTTTTGATAATGAAACTATAATAGAGGAAAATTTATACAACATGACTCAGCATGGATTTGCTAGAGATATGGATTTTGAGATTGTAGATAAAGGAGATACATTCATATCTTATAAGTTAGCAGATAATGAATCTACTTTAAAAAAATATCCATATTCTTTTGAGCTAATCATAAATTACACATTAAATGATAACAGTATAAACATAGAGTGGATTGTAAAAAATACTGACTCTAAAGATATATTCTTTTCTATAGGTGGACATCCTGCATTTAATCTTCCTCTTTTTGAACAAAATGATTTTTCTAAATATCATCTTGAATTTAAAAAAAGAAATGATGTGGAAAAAATTAATTTAAATACTTCTTTTACAGATGATATAAAATTTATTGGAGATTTAAAGAACTTACAGTTAAGTCCAGAATTATTCAAAAATGATGCCTTGATATACACTAATATAGATGAAGTATCTATATGTAATAATGATGGTAGCAAATATATAACTCTATATATGCTAGATTTCCCTCTAGTTGGTATATGGACTCCTTATTATAGTGAAACTAATTCTACCGCTCCATTTTTATGTATAGAACCTTGGTATGGTCTTGCTGATAGTATACATTCTAATAAAATTTATAAAGACAAGAAGTTCATTAATAAACTTGGTAAAGGAAAAGTTTTTACTGCTTCTTACAGTATAAATATACATTAAGTAAAAGTCAGTTAAAAAGTTGTATTTTGGGGTTCGCATTTTTGTAAAATATTATAGTAAATTAATATGAAAAGTTTCTATTAAAAATAGAGTGGATATTTTCAATTATCCACTCTTTTATAGTACACTTTATTTTATAGTATAAGTTTACAAGAATTAAATCCTATTTATCAATCTGTTCTCTAAGCCACTTAGTTGCCACATCCAACTGTTTATTTTCATCTTTTTCTTCAATTGTAGGCTTTATTCCTTTTTCATTGATATAATCTCCATTAGGTGTAAAATATTGAGCAGTAGTTAGTTTGTATCCTGTTCCATCTTTTAATCTTACAACTGATTGTACTAACCCTTTACCGAAAGTTGTAGTCCCCACAGAAATACCTTCTTTATTATCAACGATTGCAGCTGTTAATATCTCAGCAGCAGAAGCACTTTCTCCATTAGTTAAGACAACTATTGGAAGTCCTAATTTTTCTTTATCAGATTTCAAGTACTCAGTATTTCCTTTATTATCTTTTGTATATACTATAGTTCCTTCACCAATTAGCTCATCAGCAACTTCTTTACATATATCCAGCATTCCACCAGGATTGTTTCTAAGGTCTATTACTAACCCCTTAATATTCTTTGCTTTTAATTCTTTTAAAGCTTTGTCAAAGTCAGTATATGTACTTGATATAAATTGAGTGATTTCTATATATCCTAAATCATTATCAATTACTTTACTTTCTATACTTTTCTCAACTATTTGCTCTGTCTTTACTTTAAAGTTTAGATGTTTGTCTTCTCTTAATATAGTCAACTCTACTACTTTTCCTTTTTTACCTTTCATCATACGCACAGCTTCATCTGAATTCTTATATGATACAGATTTTCCATTAACTTTTACTAGTTTATCCCCTGCTTTTACACCTGCTTTTTCTGCTGGGGAATCTTTCATAGGAACTACCACTAGTCCTCCATCTTTTGATGCACCTATATACATACCTACACCAACATATGAGCCTTCACTATCATTTATTAAGTCTTCCATTTCATCTTTAGTGTAATAACCAGAGTACTTATCATTTGTACCTAAGAATAATCCTTTTGATGCTCCATCTACTAAGTCATCATCAGATACTTTTTTATAAAAATCTTGTTTTATAATAGTCTCTAATCCTAACAACTTATCATATTTTTTATAGTCCTCATAGAGTTCTTTCGATATTACAACCTTATTTCCCAATGTTAACTGAAAGGCTGATGTAGTCATCGCCGTTATAATTACTAAAATCACCCCTAAAAAAATAGCTTTCTTCTTTGAAATCACAAGATACATCTCCTTTTACATAAACTATTATTATTATATGACTAGCTGTTATTTTTATTACATTTACCCAAATATATTGCTTTATTATTATAAACTATACTAAAATTTATATTAAATACAATTGCTTTACACATTATAACACATTAAGGGAGGAATATTTTATGAAAAAAGAATTTAGGAAAAAAGTTATTCAGACCAGAAAAAATAAGAATGAAGATTTTGTACTTAATAATTCAAATTTAATAACAGAAAAATTACTTCAAATGAAAGATATAAGAAATGCAACTAATATAATGCTTTATCTAGACTTCAATAATGAAGTTCAAACAGATAACTTAATCCAAAACCTTTTATCCCTGAAGAAAATAGTCTCAAGCCCTATAACAATAAAAGAAAATCATACATTAATCCCTACTCAAATAACAGATTTAAAAGAAGGATTGAGAATTGGAGCATATGGAATAAGAGAACCTAAAGAAAAATCGCCTACAATCGATATTAAAACCTTAGATGTTGTAATTGTACCAGCTGTAGCATATGATATAAATTGCTATAGACTAGGATATGGTGGAGGATTTTATGATAGGTTTTTAGAAAACTTAAGAAAAGATGCTATAACTATAGGAATAGCATTTGATTTCCAAATATTCAATTCTATTCCAAAAGAAACTCACGATGCACAATTAAATTATATAGTTACTGAAACTAGAATTATCACACCAGACAATTAGAACAGTAAATATTTTAATATTATATAATAAACATCTTAAGTCATGGCTTTTAAAATAATAATAAACATATATCATTTACTCATAATAATAAAAACCATGACTTTATTATATAAATTACTTAGTCGTTTAGTTATAAAACATATTTTTATTTAGTTGAATTTAATTCTATCCTATCTGGAAGCTCACTCATATTTGTTTCAACAACTATGTACGGATAAGAATTCTCCTTATCTTTATACTTTATCTTGACTCTTAAAACATCCTTCCCTTCTTCACTCACACTTTCTATTTTGTTCATTTCTATACCATATTTATTATTTCCTCTAGTCACTATGATGTATATTTTGTCATCAATTTTAGCTGCCAATGCCCTTTCTTCATTTGTATACTTATCCATGACATCAAGTATCTTTTCTGGTATTGAATTTCTTTGTAATATTGTATAATCTATAGGCTTTGATTTTTCTACAAACATACTTGGTATGAATATAAATCCCCCTATAACGAATATAAGAGCTATGACTCCATAAATTATACCTTTAATATTAAACTTTACATTCAATCTTATCACTCCTCCCATCTATTCTAAATATATGATTTATAACTTTATCTTAGACTCTAAATTATTGCTTAGAATATATTTATCCATAATTTTAAATATATGTAATATAATTAAAAAATATGTTTTCGACATTTTGTAATAAATTAACTGTAAAATAAAAAGAGCTATATGAAAACAATTTAATTGTTTTCATATAGCTCTTAACTTACAATCTTAAAATATTTATTTGTCACTAACTCCCTCTTGGTATCCAGACGTTTTTGTAATCTGTCTATAAAGAACACAAACCAGTATTATGACGCCCATATATCCAGTGTATGGATATAAAATACCAACCAGCTTATCAAATGGTAGGAATCCACCTATAAGACCTAATATAGCTGTTATTAAAGTTATTATTTTAAATTTAGGATGATTATCATCAACAAATCTATTAGTTACTGACCATAATAAAGGTACAGCTGTTGTATATATACCTAATATAAGAATTATTGAGAATAAAACTCCAACTATTGGTGAAATCTTATCTGCTAAGAATAATGATGGTATTGCTTTTGAATATAAGTTTCCTATATCAGAAAGAATAGCTAAGTGCATCATTATAGCTGCTGCCATAAGCGCTACCCCACCTAATATACCACCACAAATGGCTTCTTTTTTATTAGCAGCACCTGCTCCTAATCCTGTCAAGAATGCCATGACAACGATTGTATTATAAGTAGTATATATTACACCAGATAAATATGCGTTTGGTACTGGTCTAGCTACATCTACAGTACTAAGAACTTGTGTAGCCTCTCCTATATTACCTATATTACTAGCTAAACTTATACCACCAACTAAAAGTGTAAAGATTATTATTATAGGTCCTATTCCACCTAGTATCTTTGATAATTTATCAAGACCTAGTGAAACAGTTAATAATGCTACTATTGCCATACCAACTCTACCTACAAATGGATTTAATCCATAATATTCAGTTAAAGTTGCTCCTGCTCCTGAAATCATTACTACGAAAACACCAAATAAGAATAATGGTCCAAACCACTCAAAGAATATCCCTAAATACTTACCACAATAAACACGATAAATTTTGATAGGTTCTTTAAGTTGAAGTTCTTTACCTTTTGACATAACTGAAGCACCCATCCATGAGAATAATACCATTGAAATTACTCCACCAACAATACCTGCAAAACCATAAAAAGAGAAAAATTGCATTATTTCCTGTCCTGTTGCAAATCCAGAACCAATTACTGTTGCTACATAAGCTCCTGCGAAACTTATGACTGTTTTAACGTTTACCTTTTCTGACATATCTCAGTTACCTCCCCACGTGAAATTTTTCATCTGCTTAAACAATTCTATAAACTACCTATAATTTCCTTTAACATAAAATACATGATAACTGTTTTAGAGCTTTTTAGTATAATAACTTAAAACTTATAATATATTTTTTATACAGTATACCTCCCTTCATAAGATTTAATAAATTCTTTTTTGTCTAAGTAGCTTTTATATATAAAATTAATTTCCCTATAAACTATATATTAGTCATATTTTTCTGAATAGTCAATATATATT
>JABBZI010000359.1 GCA_012955965.1 Clostridioides difficile | reverse complement strand
AAATAAAGAACACTATAATAATATTACTTGTGTATCAACAGGAAGCAAAGCTCTTGAGTGTATTGAAAACAGTCAATATGACCTCATCATTCTTGATGTAATGCTACCAGATTATTGTGGATTTGACTTATGTACAGAAATCCGCAGACAAACCATAGCACCTATCATATTTCTGACTGCCCGAACTGGTGATTACGATAAGTTATCAGGAC
>JABBZI010000358.1 GCA_012955965.1 Clostridioides difficile | reverse complement strand
CTTGTAGTGTACTTCCCTCAAGAGGAATAGTCGTTGAAGTTTCTCCTATTCGGAGCTTACCTGCTGATTGCCCATTTTAAAGTACTTAGGATTTAACCTTATACTATCTAACCAATTTTTTCTACTTTCGTAACTTTCACACTTAGGTTTATTTCATCCTTATGTTTTAGTTTGGTTAGCTTTAGGGGTTTCCAGCAATTCAAGTAGTATTG
>JABBZI010000357.1 GCA_012955965.1 Clostridioides difficile | reverse complement strand
TAAATTTAAAAGATTATAATGTAACGCAGGAATGTATAATTGAAGATATAACTTCGAGAAAAGATGTAAGTAAATACTTGAGAAAAACTTCTGCACCTATCACAGAACTTACAGGAAGTGATAGATATGAAACAGCAGTTAAAATAAGTAAAGAAGGTTGGAAAAATGGTGCAGACAAGGTAGTTATAATAAATGGAAATGTAAGTATTGATG
>JABBZI010000356.1 GCA_012955965.1 Clostridioides difficile | reverse complement strand
TAGGAGAAACTTCAACGACTATTCCTCTTGAGGGAAGTACACTACAAGCTATTGGTAGTGGAAGTGGGTAGACCTTAACGGATAATGCCGAAGGATAAGATATAGTCTGTGCTTGCATGAAAATGTAAGAAGTTCATAAGAGAACTGCATAGGTAGTAGCGAACTTATGTGAACGACAACCTCAAAAATGATAAAAGTTAAGGGCTTACAGTT
>JABBZI010000355.1 GCA_012955965.1 Clostridioides difficile | reverse complement strand
AATATCTTTTTGGCAACTGGCTGACATAACCTATAAGAATTTTATAAGTCTTAGTCCCTATAGTTTTGCGTCACTAAATTTCTCTAGTTTTGCCGATTTAGTTTTATTCTACAACTACAATAATACAACAGAATTAGTTATTATTCAACATGATTATTTGAAAATTGAATAAATTTATGCATATGAATGTTATTTTACTTCAAAGAACAGATTAG
>JABBZI010000354.1 GCA_012955965.1 Clostridioides difficile | reverse complement strand
ATCAAATACTTTAGCAATATCCATAGCTAACTTCAAAGAAGGATTATATTTTCCATTTTCTAAGTGTACAATAGTCTCACGTCTTACCCCAACTGATTTAGCAAGTTCATTTTGTGTCATAAGGAGTGTTTCCCTATACTCTTTTATTTTTGTCTTCATCAATATTGACACTTAGTTACATATCCCCCTTTTATCAAAGTACATATACAAAATTA
>JABBZI010000353.1 GCA_012955965.1 Clostridioides difficile | reverse complement strand
TCCAATGGGATCGACAGGTCCAACAGGGAATACAGGGTTAGAAGGCCCAACCGGAGCAACAGGCCCAACAGGAAATACAGGAGCAACAGGGAACACAGGATTGGAAGGTCCAATGGGAGCGACAGGCGCAACAGGGAATACAGGATTAGAAGGACCAACCGGAGCAATAGGTCCAACCGGGAATACAGGATTAGAAGGAGCAATAGGAGCAACAG
>JABBZI010000352.1 GCA_012955965.1 Clostridioides difficile | reverse complement strand
CTGGTTGATAGGTCGAAGGTGTAAGTGCAGCAATGTATTTAGCTTATCGATACTAATAGGTCGAGGACTTGACCAAATTATTTGATGTTCATTCAGTAAAATATATGTGTAGTTTTTAGAGTGCTAACTCTATATATTTAAAGTTGTCAAAAATTATAGATTTTTAATAGTTTTATAAGCTAAAAAATCGAATAAAAAAAGTATTGACACAATAAG
>JABBZI010000351.1 GCA_012955965.1 Clostridioides difficile | reverse complement strand
GAGGTATAGCTGATAATGAAGAAGAATTAAGAGAAATACTTTCACATGGATTACAATTAAGCCCAGTTGGACAAGTATTAATTGAAAAAAGTATAAAAGGTTGGAAAGAAATAGAATATGAAGTAATGAGAGATGGAAATGGTAACTGTATAACTGTATGTAATATGGAAAATGTAGACCCAGTTGGAGTTCATACAGGAGATAGTATAGTTGTTG
>JABBZI010000350.1 GCA_012955965.1 Clostridioides difficile | reverse complement strand
TAACCAAACTAAAACATAAGGATGAAATAAACCTAAGTGTGAAAGTTACGAAAGTAGAAAAAATTGGTTAGATGGTATAAGGTTAAACCCTAAGTACTTTAAAATGGGCAATCAGCAGGTAAGCTCCTAAGTAGGAGAAACTTCAACGACTATTCCTCTTGAGGGAAGTACACTACAAGCTATTGGTAGTGGAAGTGGGTAGACCTTAACGGATAA
>JABBZI010000034.1 GCA_012955965.1 Clostridioides difficile | reverse complement strand
TTCTTCGATATTGAAATTTAAAGTATTAATTAAAAAAGAAATAATAAAAAAATAGCATATAAAAATCTAAAAAGGGAGTTGAACTTAAAATTTGATTGGAAAAAAATCAATTTTGAGACAACCCCTTCTTATTTTTTATTCAGGATTCAAAGTATTATTTAGATTATTCAAAACATTTTACTAAAAATTTAATATCTTAATATCAAAAGTTTATTTTATTTTTTAATACTACTGTGTCATTTAAATATGTTATTATATATTTGAATATTGTCATATTAATAGGAGGGTTCTACAATGATAAATTATATGGTGGACATTATATATAGTGAAAAAATAGGTGAAGTGGAAAATATATTGAAAAGTGAAAATATACAATATGAATTTGCTTCTCGTGATGGTTTTATATTTTTTGGTTTTTATGAGATGACAAATGCATACAGGTTTGAAACTTTGTGTTCAGATGAAAAAATTCAATTTAAAAGAATATAATAAATTTAAAAAAGTACATATTTCTAGAATATATGAAAAAACAGGACGCTTTTGCCAGTAATTAGATACCACGTCCCGTTTTTTTATTATTCTACCTTTGCTATACTAATAATAAGTCTTATTCCAAAAATAAGTACCAAATCAATGTAATAAATCATTTTTTTGAAGTAATGTTGTTATCTTAATTATGTAGTTATCTGTACTCTTTAACCCTATCATTGGAATTGATAAATTTTCTTTTGCAAGTTTTTCATAAAGCTCTGACATAAACAAACCCTTACCATTAATTTCTTCATCATTGTCTGAAGTAGTATCAACTCCACAATTTGGAGAACGATTAGCACCTATAATGCCTAGTATCTTAAAACCATATTTATTATATTCTAAGATTTGTTGCATCACATAATCGACTAATAGTTGTAACTTTTTATATTTATCATCTTTTTGCATTTCTTTCCTAATTCTCGTATTTTCTTTTACTACATCTTCATTAGCACCATTTTCATTTCCCCTATCAATTCCCAAACAACAAAGTTCTGGACATGGCAATTGGATGATACCCACTTCTTCATTAATAAATAATTCAATTATATCCTTAAATGTTGCAGGATATATGGCGGTCCCATCTGAAATGGAATTTTGATTTAATAAACAATGTGCTATAAAAACTACTTTCTTACTTCTTCCATCTGTAAACATGTTTTCCTCCTCCACACTTTATCATTCAATACCTTTGACTATCAAAAAATACTCTCAATATTATACTTAATAACGCTGTATTCCTTAACTTGTTTTTTAACTTGAATTTATTTGCTGACTTTACAAAATAATATACTATTTATATTATACTATACAACATGTATTTACATCTATTTCCAAGTCTATAATACGTTCATAATATAGACATTTAAATTTTACATATAAAAAATACACATCTATAAATTATAAATGTGTATTATATACTGACAATAAGCTAAGCTTTCCTACTAAATTTCAATTCGTTATATTTTTTCAAAATAAAACTCACATAAATTAGTTCTATTGTATGATTGAAACCTTAATAATATCTCCATTTTTTCTTTCTAAGTGAACTACTTCTCCAGTTAAATCATAGTCAAATGCTTTAACTAATATCTCAGTAATTTTTTTGCCATCTACTACATCATCTTTCCCATTAAATAAATCCAGAGCATTATTTTCAATCATTCTCTTTGCAAAATTTACAGGCAATTTTATATGTATTTTGTCACCTGTATGTGATAAAACTCTTATTCTCAAAAACTTTTCTAAATTGTTTCTTGGTGTTTGTTTTGATGCCATGCTATTAAACCACTCTCCTTTATTTTTTATTTAATAATAAATTTTATTCTTAAAAATATCTTTATATGTATTTATTATGAAAGTAACACTATTATTTTCTAATCCTAATTTATATCTATTCCTGGCTAATACATCTATTTAGCAAACATCCATAATTTATAATAATTGTATATTTTGAAATTTTACCTTACAATTATTGTATCTGAATTTAACAAAGATATCTTATTGAAACATTTCAGTTAAATCAAAATTTGTTTATTATATATTAAAATAAATTAACATATTTATTCTTAATATATTAGGAGGATGTACTTATGAATAAAATAATCAATAATATTTTAAATACTTGCAAACAGTATACATATATTTTGCCACATAAATTGTTAAGGCCATATATAGCACACTATACAATATCTATTTCCGATATAAATATTAAAGAAAATCTCACATTAATACCTGATGCTAGTGGATGTATGATATTTGAATTTGATAAAAAAGGTATGGAGAGTGCGTTTTGGGGAGCTACAACGAAAACTATAATTGTAAAAAATGATATAGAAAATGTACTATTTCGAGTATTTGTTGAGTTTCGCCCAGGTGGAGTATATTATTTAACGGGTTTTTCTCAAAAGGAAT
Source organism: Clostridioides difficile (assembly GCA_012955965.1). Classification (GTDB taxonomy): domain Bacteria; phylum Bacillota; class Clostridia; order Peptostreptococcales; family Peptostreptococcaceae; genus Clostridioides; species Clostridioides difficile_G. Next base: position 30,021 of record JABBZI010000034.1, on the reverse strand, counting down.
CTACAGATTTAAAAATTACACTTGAAGATTTTAATACACTATTTAGCTCAAAAATTAATTCTATCTTTGAAAAAACAAGTACTCTAAAAGAATTGATAGAAGAACTAGATATGTTGTTTTTATCATCCTTATTCAAATCAAATATAATAGATATGACTATACCAATCCTTGAAGATGCTAGAAAACAGAACTCTATTATGTCTGTTAAAAATATTTCTCAAATCAGTTGTTATAGTGAACGTCATTTAAATAGGATTTTTAATAATTCTCTTGGCATGAGTGTTAAATCCTATCTTAGATTACTTCGTATAAATCTTGTATTACAAGAAGTACAAAATAATAAGGTACCATTTACAACTTTAGCTCAAGATATTGGCTATTATGACCAGTCACATTTTATAAATGATTTTAAATCTATTTGTGGTGTTAATCCAACAACCTATATAAAGAATTTGTCCGATTTTTACAATGAAAAGTATAAATTTTGATGTACAATGATATAAAATTTATATTTAAGGAGTGAGTAAGAATGATAGAATCAAGATGTGGAATTTTGTGTTATGAATGTGAGTACAAAGAAAAGGTGAACTGTAAAGGATGTACATGCATTGATAAACCTTTTTGGGGCGAAGAATGTCCTGTAAAATCATGTTGTGAAAATAAAAACCTTACACATTGTGGTCTATGTGATACATTTCCATGTGAAATGCTTAATCAATTTGCATATGATAAAGAACAAGGTGATGATGGAAAAAGAATTGCTCAGTGTAAAGAATGGGCTAGTTCTAGCATTACGAATTAATATATCTCTATATTATAAAGTAAATCTTTTTAAACTGTTGTTGATAACCTACAACAGTTTTTATAATTGAATTTAAAGGTTATTAAGTTGATTTAATAGAATAGTAATTTATTGATAAAATTAAAAGTATAAAATTTTAATATCTATCTATTTTAAATATAGATTATAGAAATGAATTAAAATAGACTTAAATTTTATTTTATGTTAAAATCTTTACAGTAATAAATAATTTTATTTTAAGGAGATAATTTTATGAATAATTACTTAAAATTTGCTACATATCAACTTATAGGTTTTACATCTTCTATACCCAGGCTCATTAAAATTAAAAAGAATCCTGATAAATTTAGCTTAAAAGAAAAATTCGAGTTCATGCAAAAACAAGCTAGAAAATCTTTAGATATAGTAAATATAGACCTTAATATAATCGGAAAAGAAACATTACCAAAAGAACCACTTCTATTTGTTGTAAATCATTCTAGTATGCTTGATAGCTTCATATTAGCAGCAAGTGTGGAAAGACCAATTGGATGTGTAATTGCAGATGAACCAGTTTGGAGAAATATACCTATTTTTAAAGAATGGGCGAAACTATTAAGATGTGTATATGTAAACAGAAAAAACAATCGAGAAGGAATAAAAAGTATCTCTGAAGCTTCTCAAAATATACTTAAAGGTCAAAGTATGGCTGTATTTCCAGAAGGAGATTTAACATGGATTAAAGAACCAAATTCACTGGTATCAGATTTTAGAAGTGGAGCCTTAAAAATAGCATATAAAGCAAAATGCCCTATTGTTCCACTAGTAATAAAAAATTCAAAAGATACTTATGAAGGATATCAACCTATTGGTAAGATTAATTCTCTTCCTGTTGAAGTTGAATTTTTAGAACCAATTTATGACCATATTGAAAATCCTAGACTAAAATCTTCTGTATTAGGTGAAAATATAAAAAATAATATGATAAAAGCAATAGAAAATTTTAGAAAATCAAATAAAACCTTTAAAGAATTTTAATATTAAAATTTATTGACTAAAAAAAATTTTAATGTTAAAATTCTTTTTAAGAGGTGATTAACATGGCAAAAAACACAAAGCAAACAACAGTTCATATTGATGAAACATTACTCAAAGAAGTTAAAAGAATAGGAATTAATGAAAATAAGAGTATATCCCAAATAATAAATGAATCAATAATAAATTATGTATTAGTATATAGAGAAAATGAAGATAAAGAAAAAAATGAACATGATAAGAATTTAAATGAAACAATAAATGCATTCAAAAAAGAAGAAGAAAAAAGAATACAAGCAAAAAGTGCTGCTAGAGCTATAGCTGAAGCAAAAAAACGAGTTCTTTACTAAAAAACAAAAATCGGTACAAATTAAGCACCGATTTTTTTATATTTAAAATTAAGTTTAAAAATAATTAAATCCTTCTTTAAATTAAATCACCAACAACTTTTACTTTTATAAGGAGTGCATTTCCAGGAAGATATGCAAGTGGAACATCTTCTATGTTTAATACTTCTATAGTATCTTTTTTAGCACCAGCCTTTAAAGCTTTATTTACTGCCTCTTGTTTTGCATCTTCTATAGCATCTTCTCTAGACATTTTATCTAAGCTATATACTTTTTCTACGTCTCCACTTATTTGTCCTAAGGCTGCACCAATAGCATTTGCAGCAGTGTAATGAGGAGGTCTTATAACATTACTTATGCCTTTTAATTTTTCAGGGACAATTATACTTCCACCACCTGTTAACACCAACTCAACATCATCTTGGCTAGTTTTCATTTGGTCTACAACATCCTCTAGTTTTAAAATTACCTTTTTATATACCTCATCACAATACTCTTTATCTAAATGTTCAATATTACTTTTTCTATCTTCAAATGCCATATCTAACTTTGTAACAACATCTGATAAAGTTAAAGTATCTCCACCAAATATTATTGCATCTTCAGTTATTTTATAACCAACACTTTCAGGTCCTATCTTTATATTATCTTTTTCACCTTTTACACATGTCCCACCAGCAAGTCCAATAGTTAAAACATCTGGCATTCTAAAGTTTGTATGTACTCCTCCAATTGTAACAGGAATTGATGATTCTCTAGGGAAGCCATTATATAGTACACCCAAGTCACTTGTAGTCCCCCCAACATCTAATACTATTGCATTTTTTACTTCTGATAAGAAAGATGCTCCTCTTATAGAATTTGTTATTCCACATCCAATTGTGAAAATTGGATATTTCATTGTATACTCTAAATTCATTAATGTGCCATCATTTTGACTAAAATAAATTTGTGCATCTATACCTAAATCTTTAAGTGCTTTTTCAAATCCTAAAGATACAGCTTTACCTACTTGAGATAATGCAGAATTTAAAATAGCTCCATTTTCTCTTTCTAATATACCTATATTACCTATTTCATTTGATAAAGATATAGGAATATCTCCTAAAATTTCTCTAACCCACTTTGCAACTTCTTCTTCTTGTTGTTTATTCACTGGAGCAAATACTCCACTTATTGCAACACTTTCCACTCTGTCTTTTATTTTATTGCAAAATTCTACAACTTCTTCTTTACAAAGTTCATTTATTTTTCTACCATCAAACTCATATCCACCAGACACTAGTATTGAATCCAACTCTATCTTTTCTCTTAAATCTTCTGGCCAATCTATAAAAGGAAGAATAGCAGTGGTTGCTGGCTTTCCTATTCTTATCATTGCTACATTATTAAGTCTTTTTCTTTCTATAATGGCATTTGTACAATGAGTTGTACCAAGCATAGCATACTTTATTAAAGAATGATCAATTTTACTTTCATCTATAACTTTTTTTAAGGCATTATAAACACCTGTCTCAACATCTTTTGTAGTTGCTACTTTAACTGAATGAATCACTTTTAATTCCCCATCCAGTATACAAGCATCTGTATTTGTTCCTCCAACATCAATTCCCACACGATACATCAAAATTTCCTCCTAAACTTTATTTTCCTTGTAATTCTTCTACTGTTTTATATTCCACATCATATCCAAAGTATCCAGGTCCAACTGTCTCAATTCCTTTTTCTGTTCTCCATTTTTCATTACAAGGAAAAGCCACTACCATAACACGAGAACCGTATTTTATTCTTTCTGTAGTTATTGGAAATCCAGTTTCTAAATCTAACACTGCTATTAAGTCTGGTGTAATGCAAAGTGGTGTATCACCTTTTTTTGCAATTAAATTTTCATTTTGGAATAATATAGAATACTCTCCATCATATTCATTAATTCCAGTAAAAAAGGCATGTCCTCTAGTAAATCCACCTTTCAACTCTCTTTTAATATCAATTACCTTTCCTTCAAATAACTTATATCCTTTTAATTCTTTCAATATATTCTCAACAGCACCTTTTGAATCAGATTTATTTTCAAGCAAAAATCCTCCTATAGTTTCAGCTATTGTAAGTGTATTACCTATAGCAGCTTTTTTAACTTGAGCTCCACTTAAGTTGTAGTCACTAATAGAAGAGCTTCCTCCCATTTCCACAGTTAAAGTTCTAGCTAGTCTTTCTGACCAAATTCCATCCACAGGATAAAGGATAGCAGAATTGCCTTTTTCATCAGACATTACAGCAGGTGATGCCTCATACCCTTCAAGATAAAAAGTTACCATTTGAGCTTCAGGAAAAGCTCTACCCATAGAATCAGCATCTAAAATAGGAAGTCCTTTTTTTGCAGCAACCGCTATTGGCATAAGCGAGTTTATTCCACCTATTTCTATAGGAATTATAACATCTACTTTTCTGTTTATTAATTTCTCCATTATTTCTAATGGTGTAGTTAATTCTACCTCAGAAAGTAATTTTTCTATTGTAATTACAGGAGAGCCCATACCAGATACTGGAACTACTAGAGCATCATCATCAAGTTCATCCAAACTTATTACTTTTACAGGACCATATTTTTTAATTGCTTGTTTTGCAACCAATTTACCTACATATGGATCACCTCCACCTCCAGTTCCAAGTACTGCTGCACCAACTGCTATTTTATCTACACTTTCTTCTGTTAAAAATCTCATGTTACTTTCTCCTCATATTTCAAATTTATTTTATACTTTATAAACAAATTTCATTACACTGCTTTATCTATATTTTCCTTATTTTTTATTGAACAAAGCACTTTTCCAATTATAGATTGTACTACAAAGCCTGCTATAAAGCCATCTAAAGGAGCTATAGTAGTAAGAGTTATAAATCCATATGTTGAAAGGTAAGTTATCAGTATCCCAATTATCCAAGATGCTATTGAACGTTTAACTATTGGTTTATATGATACACCCTTATCAAAACCTTTAAGTTCTTGTTTTACTATGTAATACTCCGCTGTATATACACCACCAACAGGTGCAATTACGATTCCAAGTAGATTTAAAAACCCTATAAAACCTTCATATATTCCAAATACAGCTAATAATGTTGCTACAATACCAAGAACTATAGTTAATGCTTTCTCAGGAGCTTTTTTAAGCACAAGTGCTATACTTAGTGATGCTGAATAGACATTACTTGTATTTGTAGTCCATTGAGCCAAGGTAAGCACTATTATACCTGGTATAGCAATTCCTAATGTAATAAAAATTCTCATAATATCTGAAGTTCCCATACATTTTACTAATATTATAGAAACTACTATCATAAAGGCATTTCCAAATTGTATCCCCAAAAAACTTGAAAGCGCACAATCTCTTCTACTTTTAGCCCAACGACTTATATCAGGAGATACTATTGCACCAACTATTATTATACTCATTGATAAAGAGACTCCACCCGCAAATGTCATAGTAGATTTCATATTATCATCAACTGGAATTCCATTTGCTCTAAAAGCTAAAAATATAGTTAGCATCATAAGAATTAACAAGAATGGTACTGAATATACACTTAACTTTTCCATTGCCTTATATCCATAAATAGCAGTACTCATCATCAAGAGACCACCTATGAGGCTTAGAATTTGCATACTCACATCCAGATTAAATATATCTTTTATTATTATTTGTGCATTTTGAGCAAAGAAACCTACTTGAACTCCAAACCACCCCAATAGAGAAACACCTATAACTAGAGAAAATATTTTTGCTCCAGCTTCTCCAAACACATACTTTGTTATCATAGATGTAGATAGGCTTGTAGATGAACCAACCAAAGAGCATGTAGTATACAAAATTGCAGAAAAAAATGAACCAACAATTACTGATAATATTGCTTGTTTCATTGGCATACTCTGTGCCAATTCAGCCCCTAAGATAACAGATGATAAATCCACACCTATTGCTACTAAAACCGAAAACATGGCTACCCAACCACGTTTTTGGTGCTCTGGAACCTGCTCCAGTGCATAGTTAATTTTTTCTTCTTCCATTTTCATCCCTCCATTTAAATCGTAAAGCTACTGAGTCTAGTATATTTTACAATTTTCTAATTTATAAATTTATTAACTATCATATTTTTATACTTTTCATTTAATATATAGTTTTAAATTTTCTGAAATAACTCTATAATAAAAAACGCCTCTTGGAAAAATCCAAGAGACGAATATAAATCCGTGTTACCACTCTTATTAGTAAAAATCAATCTTACTCACTCATTTTCTTAAGGCGAATTAAACCACTATCATAACAGGATTATAATAGTATTCTCCAAAGTCCTCTTCACACAAATTCCAATATTAGTTCTCAGCCAAATCTAATTCTCTGTAAAATTCCTTTATGCTACTTTCTTCTTCTACGAATCTATAATATTTATTTATAGTTAATTTATGATTTATATAATAATATATATGCAATATTTTGTCAACTCAAAAAGTAAATTACTTGTATTTTTTAGTTTTATATGTAAATTTTTATATTATTACTATATTTATATAATGTATTTTTTTAAATTTCATCAAAATTTATATTATTTATACTTTATTATTTATAAATTTACAACATAATCAATCAGTATAAAACAATTAATTTTTATATAAAATACAATTCTAAATACATAAACAAAATATTGCATCTTAAAAACTAAAAAATAAAAAGCTATGATTTTACATTCATAGCTTAATACAATTAATATTTTAATTTACCAATAAAATATTAATTAATGTTTTTATAAAATTAATCATTATATTTTAAAATATATACTTACATATTAAATAGTCTTTTCATTGAATCATATATCATATATATAATTATATTTTAATAGTAATTTTACTAGATTATATCTATTGAATCGTCTACATGTATAATTCCTTCTTTTAGAACCTTCACAAAAATTCCTTCTCTTGGCATTACACAGTCTCCAGTTAATTTCTTAATTTCACATCCGTTATGACACTTTTTACCAATTTGAGTCACCTCAACTTCACATTTACCAATTCTTAGTTTTGTCCCAACAGGTAAAGAAAATACTTCTATTCCTTCTGTAGTTATATTCTCAGCGAAATCTCCATATTTTAATTGGTCAAAACCTTTCATCTTCATTTTATCTATGCTTTCTTTTCCAAGTAAGCTTATTTGACGATGCCAATTTCCTGCATGTGCATCTCCAACTATTCCATGATTTATTTTTAATTCTGCACATTGTACAGGAACTTTAATTACACCCTTTTTTTCACTTATATTTATTGATACTACCTTAGCCATATTTCCTCCAAATTTTCACCCATATATTATTAATTACTCAAACTTAAAGTCTCCCGATTTTCCACCATTTTTCTCTACAAGATGTATATTACTTATAACCATTTTTTTATCAACTGCTTTACACATATCATAAATTGTAAGAGCTGCTAAAGAACATGCACTTAAAGCTTCCATTTCCACTCCAGTCTTTCCTAGAGATTTGCAAGTTGCATATATCCTAATAGCAGATGCAGAGTCATCTATATCAAATTCCAAGTCACAACCTACTAACTTTATCTGATGGCACATTGGTATATTTGAAGATGTATTTTTAGCCCCTATTATACCTGCAACCTGAGCTACAGATAGTACATCTCCTTTTTTTATCTGACCATTTTTTACTTTATCTAAAGCTTCTCTACTAAGAGTAATTGTAGCTGTTGCTATAGCAGTTCTTTTAGTATCATCTTTTTCACTTATATCTACCATCTTGGCATACCCTTTTTCATTTATATGCGTTAACATTACTTATCCTCCAATTTCATACATACGTCTATTTGTATCACTACATTTATTTTCTATTAAATGATGCTTTTCTGGTTTCTGTTTTATTATATCTTTCATTGATTCCCTAAATAACAATGGTTTATGTAAAAATGGTTTTATATCTATTTCTTCCTTTGAATGTAGACACAATTTTATCGCACCGCTAGAAGTAAGTCTAATACGATTACATGTATTGCAAAATGAACAACTTAATGGAGTTATAATTCCTATTCTTCCTTTAGCTCCCTTAAACATATAATATTCTGCTGTACTTTTTTCTTCATTTTTAACTTTGTATAGTCCATATATTTTTTCAACCATTTCTTTTATATTAAAATAACCCTTTTTATAAACTCTATTAGCTTCACCTAATGGCATAAGCTCTATAAATCTTACATCAATTGGTGATTTAACAGTTAAAAACATAAAATCTTTAAGCTCATCATCATTGAATCCACTTATAGCAACACAGTTTAATTTTACTTTTATTCCTAAATTTAAACAAGATTCAATCGATTTTAAGACATCTTTTAGATTTCCACCTCTTGTTACAGATTTATACTTATATTCTTTCAAAGAGTCTAAACTTATATTAACTTTATTTAAACCACATTTTTCAAGCTCATATATTCTATCAGAAAGTCCAATAGCATTAGTTGTCATTCCAATATTATTTATTCCACATTCTTCTTTTGTAAATTTTATAAGCTCATTCAATTTAGGATATAAAAGAGGCTCTCCCCCAGTAAATCTAACCTTGGTTATTCCTTGTTCTGACATAGCCTTTATAATGAATTTATAATCTTCAAAACTTAGATTTTCATTTATATAATTTTTATCAAATTTTACATCTGGTGGCATACAATAGACACACCTTAAATTACACTTATCTGTAAGTGAAATACGTAGGTAGTCTATTTTTCTTCCATAATTATCAATCATACTCTATCTACCTCTTTGTCTATTTTTTATCTATCTAGATTATATACTATTTACTTTTTTTAGTGGCACATTCTGTAGCTTCTCCTCTTAAAATTTCTATGCCATGGTCTAAAACATCAATTATAAAACTTAAATTTTCAACTGCACCTTTGGGACTTCCAGGTAAATTTATTATTATAGAATTATTTCTTATTCCACTTACACCTCTACTTAATATAGCTTTTTTGGTGATTTCTGTAGATTTCATTCGCATATATTCACTCAGACCAGGTATCTCTTTTTCTAATATCTCCTTAGTTGCTTCTGGAGTTATATCTCTTTTTGAAAAACCAGTTCCACCATTAGTAAGAATTAAATCTATTTTATTGCTATCACAAAGTTTTATAATATTTTCCTTTAACATTTCCTTATCATCTTTAATCAATACATATTCAATAACTTTATAATCTCCTGTATTTTCAACAAATTCAGTTAGTTTTTTTCCTGTTATATCTTCTCTTTTTCCTTCATATCCTTTATCGCTAAGTGTTATAATTGCGACATTAAACATATAATTTCACCCCTTTATACATTAACTAAACCCTTATAAATAAAAACATCATTTAATAAAACTCATTCTATGTTATTTCCATTTTTCTCAATAATATAACATATTATATCTACATTTCTTATCATATAACTTAATAGTACATACATTTTTATTATTCCAACGTTCACAAAATAAAAAATATTAACTTATAACTATTCCAAATATAAAACCAGTATATATGTAATCTATTTAACAAATGTACAACTATTTTAAATTTCTATAACTATTATAACATTGTCCATATTTTTTCTACTAATAAATTTTTTTAAGTCTACACCATATATTATATAATATAATTTTATTTATTTATATAACATCATCCCATTTTATTATCTTAACGATTAAAATTCTTTCTTATATTAATTTTTTCAAATAAAAAAAGACATCCATAAAATTTTTAAAAGATGTCTCTTTTTAACTATTTATATCTTATTTTTCAAATTCATTCTTATCATCTTCTAAAATAACTGCTGTTCCATAAGCAAGCATTTCTGCTGCACCTTGCATAACTGAAGCTGAAGATAGTCTAAATGCTATTATTGCATTTGCACCTTTTGCTTCTGCATCTTCAACCATTCTACCTATAGCAATTTGTCTTGCTTCAGTAAGCATTTCATTATATCCTGTAAGCTCTCCTCCAACAAGATTTTTAAAGCTTGCTCCTATATCTTTCCCAACATGTTTTGCTCTTATTGTACTGCCTCTAACTAGTCCTAGAACTTCTGATATTTTTTTGCCTTCGACTTTTTCTGTAGTAACTATTAACATAATATATCAACTCCTTTATATCTTATTTAATATATTATATCATGTAACTTATAACTTTTTTAACAAATATTGTAACTTAATGTTTCATTAATTAATCTATACTATAAAATAATTTGTTTGGTTAACTACTTATATCTCTTATTATTTAGTTAACTCATCATGTAAGTTTAAATTATATTCTACATTCAATTTTAAATCTTTAATCTTTTTAATCATCATTTCACTAAAGCTTCCTTTTTCAAACCATATGTTTTGTATATCTAAAAGTTCTACTTCTTCTAAAATTACATCCATCTTAGATTGTTTGTCAATAATGGCCACAACATCAATATTGTGTGGTACATCTTTTAAACACTCATACACATCTATACCTTCAATAGGTTTCTTTTCTTCATCTATAGCAACAACTTTGTACATATTCTTTTTAAGTTCATCTAATATTTTATATGCTTTACTTCCTTCATCGCTATTATTTAATATTACTGCCCAAGAATCGCATTTAAGTAAATTCATAAACTCTCCTCCATATAAATCCTACTCTATTTTATAACCATAGCTAATTAAACTCCAGTTAATTTTTTGTACTCATTAACAGTATTTACATTTAAAAATAAATTTTCATCATCAAAGTATATATAGCTTTTATCTATTTTGTCTATAAGGCTTCTGAGCTTTAAATCCTTTCCCTCTATACATAAGGATACCTTATTTATTATACTCTTTTTATACCCAGAACACAATGGTTGTAACTTACCATTTGTCACTGAAATCACACTTTTATCATCCATTTCATTAGCTATTCTTTCTACTGTTTCACTATTTAGATATGGCATATCACACGCAACTATAACTATGTCATACTTTGCATATTCAAGAGCAGTATATATTCCTCCAATTGGACCAACATTTTTTATTATATCATTATAAACTTTAATATCATATTTAGAATATAATTCTTCATTATTAGATATTATTATTACTTCATCAAAATTTTTAAATACTTCTATTGCAATTTCAATAAAAGGCTTCTCATCTAATTCTAGAAAAGCTTTATTTCTTCCCATTCTAGAATTTTTTCCACCTGCTAAAATTACACCTGTTTTCTCTATACAAATCTCCTCCTCATAAAATACTTTTCTAAATTTATATTTATGCGTATTTGAAAAATGGCGCATTAGCGCCATTTTAACATTGATTGATTACTCAAATATTTGAATAATTTTTTCTTTAAATGCATTCATAAGCTTTTCTTTTTCTTCTAGATATTCACTATAGCATTCATATTCTCTACATATACAATTTATAATTTCACTTGATGTAAAGTTTATTTTTTCAAGATTGTAGTTATACAGAATTTCAACACTATCAACTTCACTTATGCTATTGAATATACATTCATACATATCTTCAATTATAAATTGACTATTTTCTTCAAATTGACATAAAAGTTGTTCTCTATTTTCTTCAAGTAGTACATTTTCTTTTATAAACTCTACAAAGTTTTCAAAGTCTTCTGTATTGTTACATGGCTCTATTTCAAATAATATTCTAAAAAATAGATTCCATGGAAATTCTGTATTTAATCTACTTCTAAAGTGATTTCCTAGGTCTTTACAAAATTTATCATCAAATGTCGGTTCTCTTTCAAATTCTATTTGCTCATTAAAATCTATGTCTTTATTTACAATCTCATTTAATCTTGCAAATTCATCAAGCATAAAATTACCTAAAACCTCATCACTTATATCCTGTTTATTAAAAGAATAACTCAATATAGTCTCACATGGTTTTTTAAAATCCACAACGAAACCTATACTTTTGTTCATTTTTTCAGAAAAAGCATCGTATACTAATTTCGCAAATAGTTTTTCAATTTCTTTTTTACTTACTTTCATATTAAAAGACTTTCCTGAATGAAAGTTTTTGTAAATGCTTAAAAGCTGATTATCAATCATAGTAAGGTTATTCTTTATAGAGTCCATCATATCCTTTATAAATTTATCAGCAAGTAAATATGTGTTATTTTTATAAATTATTTTATGTTCAATTTCACTCCAAAACACATTTACAAGAGATTTAATTTGAAGTTCAAATTTTACTTCTCTATCTAAATATGCAAAAACTCCATCTATTTTATATATTTCAAATCCATTTTTTTGTTTATTAGGTTGCCTTTCAGACAATTTTAATTTAATGTTCTTATTCTCTTTATTATAATAGTTTATTTTGTCATCTGTTTTATTAAAATATCTTCTTAGAAGTCTATATATTTTGTTTTCATCCTCAATAAATCTACATTCAATTCTCAAACCTATTAGGTCAGAAACATTGTGAATAAGATTACTTGCTTCCCCATATTTTTTCAAATATCTATTTCTAATTATCTTTTCCCTTAAACTTGATTCTGATTTTATTCGAGAGGTTACATTTATATATTCTTGATTCTTTTCATCCAAGATATTTTCAAAATACTCTTCTATTTCATCTGATATAGTTTCTAATGTTGGAGACATTGTCCTCAACATATCAATAGACTCTTCAATAAAATCAAATTCTTTTAATCCCATAAATTTTTACACTCCTATATTTAATAACTGTTAGCTATTTCAGTTCTTTATATTTGATTACACTCTTATTTTAACATTTTTTCCTACTATAAGTAAGTATTCTCCAAAAACCTTCATATATATTTCAAATTAGAATTAACTTATTTAATTTTTTGACTTTTAATTTAATTTTATTTAGCTTATTTAATATATAAAATAAAAGTAAGTAGATTAAATGTATACCATTTAAGAGATTGAGGTAGAAAATATAAGCTTACTAGGATATTTTGTCATTTATTATATAAAAAATAAATTGCCACTAAATTATTTTTAGTGGCAATTTATTGAAAATCATACTTTGGGATATTTTGTTTTTGAGTATTTTATATAATCGCTAAATATATCAAACTAAATTATTTTTAATTAAAATCCTATATATATACCTATTGTTAAAAAAACTAGAGATACAGCTGTCAAAATCAACAATATAGGCATTATAAATCTCACCCATTTTGAAAAAGGAATATGAGCTACTGCAAGTGCTCCCATCAATACTCCTGAAGTTGGAGTTATAAAGTTTGTAAGACCAACCCCAAATTGGTAAGCAGTTACTATTACCTGAGCAGATATATTAACCAAATCACCAAGAGGAGCAAGTACAGGTACTGTAAGTGAAGCAAGACCTGAAGATGATGGAATTAAAAATGCCAATGCAGCTTCCAAGAAGAAAGATAAATATACAAATATAACTTTTGGAAGACCGCCTAAAAAAGCTGCTGCGGAATTTAATATAGTATCTATTATAAATCCATTTTGAGCAATTATTACGATTCCACGAGCTAATGCTATGGCAAGAGCGGCTGATGCTAAATCTTTAGCTCCATCTATAAAACTTTCTGAAATTTCAATTTGAGATAATCTACCAACCAAGCCAGAAAGTACACCTATAGCAGCAAAACACATTGATATTTCTGGAATATACCATCCTTGACTTAAGACACCCCAAATCATTATTGCCATACCTATTCCAAAGATAGCAAGAACAGATACTTCTTTAAAAGTAAATTCTTTTATTTCTGTTGAAGTTTGATTAAGTATTGACTTATTATTTTTATCTATTTCATATACTATTGAACTTTCAGGATTTTCTTTAACTTTCTTAGCATAATACATGACAAATGCTATACTTATTAATATATAAGCTATAAAAATAACTACTCTATATGCTACTCCTGAACCTGGAGCAAGTTGAGCCAATGCCTGTGCAATCCCAACTGAGAATGGGTTTATTGTTGAAGCTGCAGCTCCTGCTGCTGCTCCTATAAACACAATTGCTATGGCGGTTAGAGAATCATATCCTAAGGATGTCATAAGCGGAACAAATATCATATAAAATGGTAATGTCTCTTCTGCCATCCCAAATGTAGTACCTCCAAGACCAAATAAAATCATTGATATTGGAATTATAAGAAGTTCTTTTCCTTTAAATTTAGATATAACTGATGCTATTCCTGCTTCTATAGCCCCAGTTCTATTTACAATACCAAAAGCACCTCCAACTATTAAGACAAATCCTACAACTTCTGCTGAATCAATAAAACCTTCTATTGGTGCTTTAAAAACATCTGCAAACCCTTGAGGATTACTTTCTACACTTTGGTAAGTTCCTGGTACAACTACCATTCTGCCTTCTACATCTTCTCTACTAAATTCACCACTTGGTACTATCCAAGTTAATATTGCCATTAAGACTATTAGTAAAAATATTATTGTAAAAGTGTGTGGTATAATAAATCGTTTCTTTTTACTGTCAGTCATTATAATGTCCTCCATACTTTACTAAATTTTAAATCTTTTAGGATATTGTTTAATCTCTATGACTAAAGTTTTCCCTTTTTACAATTTTTTATTAGCAAAGATATAAAATAAAAAAGTTATCTTTTAAATTTTAAAAGATAACTTTTTTATTTTTAATTAAGGATTCCATATACTATTTTAATAATTCAACTTTTTCATTATAATTTGAGATTGTTTTTTTAATATTTTTAGATTTCATTATAGTTGACATTATAGCAAAATCATCACAATATTTTAATGTTTCTTTGACATTAGATGGTAAAATTCCTCCTAATGCAACTATCTTAATATCAGTAATCTTCTTAGCTTCTTTTAAAAGTTCAATCCCTTTTGGATGTAAACCTTTTTTACACTTAGTTTCATATATATGTGATAAGGTTATGTAATCTATTTTTATATTTTTATTTCTTATCAATTTTTCTAAATATTCTACTTCCTCTATCTGATGCAAAGATAATCCTAATACCTTCTCTTTATTAAAACTGTAATTATTTTCAAGTAAATCCAAGAATACTCTAAAAGGAAGATGAATCCCTTGGCAATCTGTTTTTTCAAAAAATTCAATATTACTATTTATTATAAAGTTAACATTAAGTTTATTACTACTTTCTTTCTGATTTGTATTAATCTTAAATCTTTCATTCGATATTTGTTCTTGAAAATCTATACAATTGATTTTGGTTTTTATTTTCATATATAATTTATTTAGTTCTTCATATTCTAAATCTTTTTCTCTTATTATAATGTTTTTTATACCACTCAATATAGACTCTTTAATAACATCTAAATACTTTTCTTCACTACATAATAATTTTCTATTTGTTATCAAATACATCTAAAATCTTTCCCAATCTTTAAATACATGTTGATATCCAATTGAGTTTAACATCTTCTCTACATCTGCAACAGTGCTTTCATCATTTATCTTAAATTGAGCAGTATCATGCTCATCTTGAGAATGTCCTCCTACATCAGTGGATACACCTGCACTCAATTTAGTTACTCCTAAAGGTATTATATGACTTCTCATCTCCAAATTTTCTCTAGTTGATATATTTATTGCCGCATGTGGGTCAAACAATCTCATACATATCATAGCTTGAACCAAATCAGTATCACTTATATCTACTAATTCTTCAAAACAACCTTTAAAAGGTCTCATTCTTGGTGTTGAATATGAAAGCTCAATATGAGGATATTTTGTTTTTAAATATTTCCCATGCAATATTGTAAAAAAAGTTTCTTTTCTAAAATCATTCAACCCTAAAAGTGCACCTATTGATAAAGTTCTCATCCCTGCTTTCGCCCCTCTTTCAGGAGCATCTAACCTAAATTTATAATTTGCTTTTGGACCTTTTATATGCACTTTTTTGTATATTTCCTCGTCATAAGTTTCCTGATATACTGTTAGACCTTCAACACCTTTATCTACAATATACTTATATTCTTCTACTTCCATTGGATAGACTTCTATACCTATAGATGGAAATTTCTCTCTTAGTATTTCTATAGCTTCACCTATATATTCCACACTTGAATGAAAACTACTTTCTCCAGTCAAAACAAGTAAATGTTTAAAACCTTCTCTTGAAATTACATTTCCCTCTTCTCTAATTTCATCCATAGTTAATTTTTTTCTTTTTATTCCACTTTTTATATTATAACTACAGTAAACGCATTGATTAACACAGTAATTTGCTATATACATTGGTGTATATAAACATACTGTTTTTCCAAAATATTGAACACTTAATTTGTGTGCTTTCTGTGCCATGGCCTCTAAATGTTTTATAGCAGTTTTAGAAAGCAAATTTAATATATCAAAATCTTCAAGCTTGTCCTTTGATAGACTTCTTAAAACATCATTATCAGTAACATTATTTAAATATCCATCAAAATCAAAATCTCTATATTTTTCTATTACATCATAAAAACTCATCACCAATCACCACTTTCTATAAATTGCCTAAAAAACCTGTTAAAGGAGAAGATGCATTTGCAAATTCTGATACACTTCCTGTTTTTGCGAGATATGCTTCTCTTCCACCCTCTACAGCTAGTTTGAATGCTCTAGCCATCTTTACAGGATTTCCTGCTGAAGCTATTGCAGTGTTAACAAGTACAGCATCGGCTCCCATTTCCATAGCTTCCATAGCTTGAGATGGTTTACCAATACCTGCATCCACTATTATTGGTATATCTAATTCATCTATCATTATTCTTATCATTTCTTTCATTTGAAGACCTCTATTTGAACCAATTGGAGCTCCAAGAGGCATAACTGCTGCTGCATTAGCTTCTATAAGTCTTCTTCCAGCATAAAGGTCTGGTGTCATATATGGAAGAACTATAAATCCTTCATCTGCAAGTATCTTTGTCGCTTTTATAGTTTCTTCATTATCAGGAAGTAAATATCTAGTATCTGATATTACTTCTATTTTTATAAAATCTCCACAGCCCATTTTTCTAGATATTCTAGCTATTCTTACTGCTTCTTCTGCATTAGTGGCTCCTGATGTATTTGGAAGTATTGTCATTTCTTTTGGAATATATGTTAATATATTTTCTTGTTTATTATCTAAATCCACTCTTCTAAGTGCCATTGTTATTATCTCGCTGCCACTTTCTTTTATTACTTCAGGCAATATATTATTTGAACCATATTTACCTGTCCCCACCAACAATCTGCTATTAAATTCATGTCCACCAAGTACCAATTTATCCATATTATTTCCCTCCATATATAATTTTTTTAATATTCAATCTTTTTGTCATTTAATTTTAGTCTTCACATATCTATAAGTATTTGTGTTGCCAAATTTGCCATGTGATTTGCACAGATAGCTACCCTTGGAGCCATGAGACCTTCACCAATTTTAGCTTCATTTACAAAATCACCACATATATAAAACTTGTCTTTTATCTTCTTAGTAGTTATTATATTTGAATCATAGTAGCCTGCCATACCTGATGATGCTATTAGATATTTATCTTTTAAATTCATTAGTACATAATTACAAACCTGTGCCTTACATGAAGCATCATCAAAAGCTTCAATTATCAAATCTGAATCTTTAATAGCATCCATATTATGTTTATTTAAAAAAACATCTCGTTTCTTTAGTTTTATAAAAGGGTTTATTTTTTTTATATTTTCTATCATAGCATCAGTTTTTAATTTTCCGATATCATCTATAAAATACTGCTGTCTATTTAAATTGGATGGTTCTACAACATCATAGTCTATAAGTAAAAGTTCTCCTACTCCAATTCTGGCTAAAGAGATGGCTATATTGGACCCAAGCCCCCCTAAGCCCAATATAGCAACCTTCCCTTTTTTTAACTTATTATGTACATTTGGAGTATGCCTAGCAATCAACAAGCTTTCCAACTCATCAAATGAAGGCTTTACTCCCTTTTGTATAAGTGTTAATTTATCATTCTCACAAAGGGGAATATCTGTTTTAATGGGATATCCATTTAACACTAGTACATCACATTTATGATTATAACCATCTCTAACTTTGTAGGCAGTTGTATTCTCTTCAACATTTGTTAATAATTCATTTACAAATATTTTTATTTTAACCACCTCCAATAAAGCTAATAAGTTCTATAATGTCTTCATCTTTCAATATGTATGTACTGTAGTTAGATTCTTCAATTATTTCTAAATTTACTTCAACTACAACTCTATCGCTCTTTAAATTATATTTATTCAATAAATCTATTATAGTCAAATCTTTTTTAAATTCAATGTCTTTACCATTAACCTTCACTAAATCACCTCCTCTTGTTAAATTTACTTTATTCTAATCACAAATTATATTAAATTAAGTTCCTCATTGTTTAATATTTTTTTAACTGTTCTCATTGAACACATTTTTCCACACATAGTACAGCTATCTTCATGAGTAGGAGTTGATTCATCTCTATATCTCTTAGCTTTTTCAGGGTCTATTGCAAGTCTAAACATCTCACACCAATCTAAATCAGCTCTGGCTTTACTCATCTTATTATCCCATTCACGAGCACCTTTAACATTTTTAGCTATGTCTCCCGCATGAGCAGCTATTTTCGCAGCTATTATGCCTTCTTTCATGTCATCTAAATTAGGTAATCTTAAGTGCTCTGCTGGAGTTACATAACATAAAAAGTCTACTCCTTTAGCACATGCCAAAGCTCCTCCTATTGCACTTGTTATATGGTCATAACCTGGTGCTATATCTGTGACTAATGGCCCAAGAACATAAAAAGGTGCTCCATGACATAATCTTTTTTCTAATACTACATTTGCTTCTATTTCATCAATAGCCATATGACCAGGTCCTTCTATCATTACTTGTACATTTCTCTCCCACGCTCTTTTAGTAAGCTCACCTAGTACTACAAGCTCCTGAATTTGAACACCATCAGTAGAATCTTTTATACAACCAGGTCTACAAGCATCTCCTAAACTCAATGTAACATCGTATTCCTCACATATATCCAATATTTTATCAAAATTAGTATAAATAGGATTTTCCTTATTATTTAATTCCATCCATGCAAATAATAGAGAACCTCCACGAGATACTATATGAGTCAATCTTTCATGATTTTTTATTTTTTGACAAACACTTCTTGTAAGACCTGCATGTATAGTAATAAAATCAACTCCATCAATAGCATGCTGTTTTATTACATTTAAAAATTCTTCTTCTGTTATATCTTTTAATTCTTTTTCCAAATATCCCACTGCATCATACATAGGTACTGAACCTATCATTGCAGGTGACATTTCAACTACTTTTTCTCTAAATTCTCTAGTTTTACCATAATTACTTAAATCCATTATAGCTTCAGCTTTCATGTCTATCGCTACTCTAACTTTTTCAAGTTCTTTTTCTATATCCTTACAATCTCTTGAAATTCCTAGATTTACATTTATTTTTGTTCTTAAATTTTTACCTACACCTTCTGCACTTAAAGAGTTATGATTTTTATTAGCAGGTATAACAACTTGTCCATTTGCTATTAATTCTCTTAGTTCATTTACATCTACTTGCTCTTTTTGAGAAACGATTTCCATTTCTTTAGTTATTATGCCTTTTCTAGCAGCATCCATTTGTGTTGTATAATTCATATTACAATCCTCCAAGATTAAAGTTATAGTTTTTGAAAATAAAAAAAGTGCTTTTCCTTGTTTGGAAAGCACTCTTATAATCATATATACACTTAGACAAATTTCCCCTAACATTAAATAATTTATCTATTTATGTAACAAAATTATATTAAAAGCTTCCCTTCGCAAGCATTATCTTGATCAGGTTATTAGGGTTTGTAAGTTACGGCTTTATCTCTCAGCTAGCCAATTCTAGCGCCCCTAGCTCTAAATTTTTCATTATTTTTACAAATTCAGTATAACACAGCAAAAATATTAGTTCAACACAATAATACAAATTTTATTTTTGAATATGTTAAAAATTACTCTGATATAATATCATTTTTTAGGTTTTTAAGATAAGAATCAAGCATCACAGCTCTTATGTTTTCATACTTTATTGAATCTGGAAGCTTTCTTTTTATGTTATTTAAATTATCATAGCCTACTTTTTCACAAGCGTCTAAAATCATTTGTTTTTCATCTTCATTATAGAAATTTTCTAATTCTAACTCAAATGATATGCTATGTCCATCCTTTACATAATCATGGACATATCCAATAATAGTTGATAAGGAAACTTCTAGTTCTTGACTGATACTTTGTATATCCTTGCCTTGATTTAATAAATCTAATGCTATTTCATTATTTTTTCTACTTTCTCCATCTAGTATTAGCTTCCTTTTACCTTTTTTCTCCCAGGTAACATTAATATCATTTTCTCTTACATACTGTTTGACTTCATCCAAGACACTAGTTCCGTACTTTTCAATTTTTACCCCTCCTATACCTGAAATATCTTTCAACTGTTCTTCATCAATTGGATATCTTCCACTTATTTCTTTCAGAGCCTTATTGGATAAAATCATATATGGAGGCAATTTTTCTTTTGTTGCATATTTACTTCTAATGCTTAATAGTTTTTCGTATAGAGCTTTGTCTGAATTAACCTCAAGGAAATCACTATTAACATTTTCTAAATCGACATTTTTTTCTTCGACATTTTTATTTATGTTGTTTTTTTCGACATATTCTTTAATTACTGTTTCAAAATCTCTACCATATTTTTGATATTTAATTTCCCCTACTCCAGATATATCTAACATTTCTTCTTTATTGACTGGATAACTACTAGACATAGCTCTAAGTGTTCCATCTCCAAACACCATATATGGAGCTATTCTTTCTTCACTTGCTATTGAGTGTCTAAGTTCTCTTAAAGCACTATATAACTCATCTTCTATCTCTAATGATTTTGTCATCACGATTTCTTTAAATTCCACTTTTACTTGACCTTTTAAAACGTTCATAGACATATCATTCAATCTTATTGTTGGAAAACTTCCTCTATTTCCATTACCTAAAGTCTCAACTAAATCTAAGAAACCATGAGAGACCAATGTATTTATAAAGTTCTTTAAATCTTCACTAGAATAATCTCTCATAATATTATATGTAGATAAGGTATTCAATCCAAGTTGTAAAATTTTTTTATTCTTAGACCCTCTAAGTACATCTACAATAGTAGTAACACCATAACTTCTTTTCATTCTAGCTACACATGAAATAACTTTTTGAGCATCTATAGTCTTATCTACTATTTCACCTTCTACTAAACAGTTACTACAATTATTACAATCTTCTATATAGTTTTCTCCAAAGTAATTAAGTATTGTCCTTCTATAACATGAATTACTGTAAACTAAATCAATCATATATTGGAGTTTTTTATGTTGAAATAGCTTTCTTTCAGGATTCTCAACTCCAATATCGATTAAATATTTTTGTATATGTACATCTCCTGGAGAAAATAAAAGCACACATTCACTTTTTTCTCCATCCCTACCAGCCCTACCTATTTCTTGATAGTAATTTTCTATACTTTGAGGCATGTTATAGTGTATAACCCATCTTATATTAGGTTTATCAATACCCATTCCAAATGCGTTTGTTGCTACCATTATATCTACATCATCATTTATAAAGTCTTCTTGATTTTTACTTCTTTCATTTTTAGATAGACCTGCATGATATTTTGACACAGATATATTTCTCTTAGATAATCCATTATGTATATTTTCGACTTCCTTTCTAGTTGCAACATATATAATTCCAGACTCATTTTTATGATTTTTAATATAATCTAAAATATATTTATTTTTACTAGATGATTTTACTATATTTATTGATAAGTTTTCTCTATCAAAACCGGTTATATAACAGTCTGGATTTTCTAGACACAATAAATTTATTATGTCAGCTCGTACCTCTTCTGAAGCGGTTGCTGTAAATGCTGTAATTATAGGTCTTTTGGGTAAATTCTTTATAAAATCAGAAATCCTTCTATAACTCAATCTAAAATCATGTCCCCATTGAGACACACAATGTGCCTCATCTATTGCAATTTGACTTATGCTATTATCGTTTATTAGTTCAATAAACTCATGTGCGTCTAATCTCTCTGGAGCAATATAGAGTATTTTATAATTATTTTTTCTAATATTACTTAATATCTCATTAAATTCTTTGCTACTCAGTGAACTATTTATAAATGCAGCATTAATTCCCATAGCCTTTAAAGCATCTACTTGGTCTTTCATAAGAGATATGAGTGGAGAAATTACTATTGTCATTCCATCCAATATCAACGCTGGAAGTTGATAACATATTGATTTACCACCTCCAGTTGGCATTATAGCTAATACGTCTTTCTCGCTCAAAATAGAATTTATTATAGATTCTTGACCTTTTCTAAAACTTGTATATCCATAGTATTTTGATAATATTTCTAAAAGTTTTTCATTCATATATTTCTCTCCTAATTTAAATTAATTAGACTTCTTTCCTGATTATGTTCAAATTTTTATTTTTATATTCACAATCGCAGTATTCCAAAGTTTATAGATGTTCTATATTATATATTAACATATATTTTGAAAAAAATTGTTTGCAAAGTAAAATAATTTATGATACATTCTAAATATAAATTTAATACTTAATCTTCGGGGTAGGGTGAAATTCCCAATCGGCGGTATAGCCCGCGAGCCAAGGTAAAACTTGGTTGATTTGGTTAAATTCCAAAGCCGACAGTAAAGTCTGGATGGAAGAAGATATGTTTAATGAGTTTTTTTGTAGAGCTATTTTATTGTATTCTCATTAAACATTTATTGTAGATTATTCTAAACCCTGAGTTAATTCTCAGGGTTTTTTGTTTGAAAATTATCTAATTAAACAGGAGGTGTATATATCTTGAATTTTGTGAATCAAAAGGAAAAAGACATTTATTATATGAAAAAAGCTCTTGAATTATCTAAAAAAGGAGAAGGTTTTACAAATCCAAATCCACTGGTTGGGTGTGTAATTGTTAAAGATAGTGAGATAATAGGCAAAGGATATCATAAGAAATTCGGCTCTAATCATGCTGAAGTAAATGCTATAAACAGTACTAAACAAAGTTTAAAAGACTCTACTCTTTATGTCAATTTAGAACCATGCTCTCATTATGGAAAAACACCACCTTGTGTTGATAAGATTATTCAAAATAAAATTAAAAGAGTTGTCATATCCACACTAGACCCAAACCCACTTGTTTGTGGTAATGGAGTAAAAAAATTAAAAGATAACAATATTGATGTTACTGTAGGAATATTAGAAGAAGAAGCAAGAGAATTAAATGAAATATTCTTTTATTACATAAAAAATAAAAGACCCCTTTGTATTGTAAAATCAGCAGTAACTCTAGATGGTAAAATTGCTACAAAATCACTAGAATCAAAATGGATATCTAATGAGTCATCAAGATACCTAACTCATAAATACAGAAATAAGTATCATAGCATAATGGTTGGTATAAACACAGTTTTAAATGATAATCCCTTACTAACTTGTAGACTTAATCAAGATGAAATATCTCATCCTACAAGAATAGTAATAGATACAAATCTGAAATTACCAGTTAATAGTAATTTAGTTAAAGATAAAACTAGCAAAACTATAGTTTTCACATGTTGTGAAGACAATAAAAAATCATCAATATTAAAAGAAAATAATGTTGAAGTCATAATTTCTCCTAAGAAAAATGACTTGGTTGATTTAGAATTTGTAATGTATAAATTAGGAGAATTAAACATTGATTCTGTACTAGTTGAAGGAGGTTCTACACTTAATGACAGTCTATTTAGAAACAACTTAGTTGATAAGGTCAAATTATTTTTATCACCTAAAATTATAGGTGGTAAAGACGCACCTACTTTTGTTTCTGGAGAAGGAATAACTCATCTAGCAGATTCAACACAACTAGTAATTAATAATGTGACTTTAATAGATGGAGATGTCTTGATAGAGTCTGATGTTTTAAAATAAATTTTATGAATGCACATATAAAGGAGGTCATAATGTTTACTGGTATAATAGAAGAAGTTGGAATACTTAGAAGAATTACTGCTAATGGCAAAAGCGGTCAAGTAACCATACTATCAAACAAAATATTAGATGGTACAGATCTTGGAGATAGTATAGCTGTAAATGGAGTTTGTCTAACCGTTTCAAAACTAGGAAAAAATGAGTTTACAGCAGATGTTATGATGGAGACAATTCGTTCTACAAATTTAGGCTCCTTAAATGCAAATGACAAAGTAAACCTTGAAAGAGCAATGAGCCTCTCATCAAGATTTGGAGGCCATATAGTAACAGGGCATGTTGATGGTAAAGGCGCTATTTGTAAATTTGAGAAAGATGAAAATGCAGTTCTAGTAAGCATACGACCAGATAAAAAATTTTTGTCATCAATGATACTTAAAGGTTCTGTTGCCATTGATGGTGTTAGTTTAACTATATCATATTTAGATGATGAAATATTTAAAGTTTCTGTTATACCTCATACTAAATTGAACACTACTCTCTTAACAAAAAATATTGGAGACTTTATTAATTTAGAAAGTGATGTAATTGGAAAGTATGTTAATAATTTTATGATTAATAACTACAAGGAATTAAATTCTAATAGTAGTGACTATAAATCAAATATAGATAAAGATTTTTTATTTAAAAATGGTTTTTAAAAATAATAAAGGAGTGAATTACATGTTTAATACTATCGAAGAAGCTATAAAAGATATAAAAAATGGGAAAATGATAATCGTTGTTGATGATGAAAGTAGAGAAAACGAAGGAGATTTACTGATGGCAGCTGAAATGGCTACCCCTGAATCAATAAATTTTATGGCTACATATGGTAGAGGTCTAATTTGTTTACCTGCAACTGAAAAAAAATTTAAAAGTTTAAATATACCTCTTATGGTTAGTGAAAATACAGATACATTCCAAACAGCATTTACTGTTACTATAGATGGTGCAGATACGCTAACTGGTATATCTGCCTATGAAAGAGCTGAAACTGTAAAATTATTCTGTGATGAGAATTCTACAAGTAAAGATTTCAAAACTCCTGGCCATATTTTTCCTCTAATAGCAAAAACTGGTGGAGTCCTTGTTAGAGATGGACATACAGAAGCTTCTGTAGACCTAGCTAGACTTGCGGGTTTTAAAGAAGTTGGCCTTATATGTGAAATAATGAAAGATGATGGTACAATGGCAAGAGTTGATGATTTAATGATTTTTAAAGAAAAACATAATTTAAAAATCATTACTATAAAAGACCTTATAGAGTATCGTAAAATAAATGAAACTACTATAGAAAAGGTATCTAGTGCTTTCCTTCCAACAAAATATGGTAATTTTGAAATCATAGGATACAAAGATACCTATTCAAATGAAGAACATATTGCCCTTACTTATGGAGATATAAATAAAGAAAATACTCTAGTTAGACTTCATTCTGAATGTTTAACAGGCGATGTGTTCCACTCTTTAAAATGTGATTGTGGATTGCAATTAGAATCATCTATGAAGAAAATCGTAGAAAATGGAAATGGTGTTTTAATTTATATGAAGCAAGAAGGTAGAGGCATTGGTCTCTTAAATAAAATTAAAGCTTATAAACTTCAGGAAGAAGGTTATGATACTGTAGAAGCAAATCTAATGCTTGGATTTGAAGAAGATATGAGAGATTTCTATATGGCTGCTCAAATATTAAAAAATCTAAATATAAAAAGCATAAGTCTTTTAAGCAATAACCCTGATAAAATAAATCAGTTAGAGAAATATGGAATAAAAATCGAAAATAGAGTTCCTATTAATGAAGAGGTTAATGACTTTAACAAGTTATATCTAAAAACTAAAAAAGATAAAATGGGACATCTGTTGGATATTATATAAATTATTAATATAAAGTTTTTTTCTACTAAGTAATTATTTACAATTAATATTAAAGATTTCTATAAATATAAATCTACAACATAAATAAAATTGGAGGAAATAAAAAATGATATATGAAGGAAAACTTATTGGAAAAGATTTAAAAATAGGTATAATAAATTCTCGTTTTAATGAATTTATAACATCAAAGCTTTTATCAGGAGCTGAAGATTGCCTTTTAAGACATGATGTTTCTCCAGAAAACATCGAAATAGCTTGGGTACCTGGAGCTTTTGAGATTCCTCTTGTTGCTCAAAAAATGTCTAAAAGTGGTAAGTATGATGCTATAATCTGTTTAGGATGTGTTATAAGAGGAGCTACATCTCATTATGATTATGTATGTAGCGAAGTATCTAAAGGGATAGCAAAAGTATCTTTAGACAATGAATTACCTGTTATATTTGGAATCGTAACTACAGAAAATATTGAACAAGCTATTGAAAGAGCAGGTACAAAAGCTGGAAATAAAGGTTATGATTGTGCTATGAATGCATTAGAAATGGTAAATTTATTTAAATCTCTAGATTAAATAGTGTCATTATTAAATAGTAGTATTGATTAAATATTAAAATTTGTCTAAATAAAATACTAAGTACCAAAAGGACAAAACATATTTGTTCTTTTGGTACTCAATAATTTCAAATATAATATATATCTAAAATCTTATCTCTTAGAGTATATAAAACCTGTATACTTTTAGATACTAACAATTCTATCTTGATGTATTTTTTTCAATATATAGTTTTTTGAAATTATTTATAATATCATCTACCTGAACTATCTTACCAATATCTTCATAATTATCAGAATTTCCCATATTATTCACATATATTTTTAAATCAGAATACATACAATCATTATGTAAGTTTTTAATGATATAAGATAGATTCTTAAGGTCAAATTCATTGTAATCAAAAAAATCTAATGCTTCAGCTCCTCCATTTTTTACATACGAAATAGCAACTGCTCTACTTGTAAAGGATATTGAAATATAATTTTCTTCACAATTACTCAAAATAATATTTTGTTTAGAAAAGATTATTTTTCGACATCCTAATTGCATAAAAAATTCTTGCAATATTTTTATATCTATACTTAATGCATCATCTGGAATTAATATATACAAAGCTGATTTCTTAATAGAAACTTTTGTTTGTATATCCCTAATAAATTTTTCAGTCTCTCCTTCAAATAGATAGTGATAAAAAGGCACATTTGGAATAGGTTGTATTGAAAATGATACGTGCTCTTTTAAGTCATTATCTTTATTATAAAATACAAAACAATCACGGCATACTACAACAATATATTCCTTCTTATTGAACAATTTACATACCCCCTCCAAACCTCTAAAATATAAATTAATCATCAAGGTTACTTTAAAAATATTAAAATAATTATAAATACGATTCTAAATATAAAATACCACAAAAATATATATATTACTATTGAAGTTATTGTTTTTATTTATAACATATATTAATACTATACTAATTATCTATTTTATTATTTTTTTAATATACAATACAATATAATTAAGAGTGAGTGACAATAAAATACTATGATTCAATATGTGCTTATTAAATATTTATGAGGAGAATAAATTATGAAAACATATTCAATACAAGATTTAACACTAGATAAACGTAACCTTATAAAAAAATATTCTCTTACTTTAAATGAGAATTTGATTTGGGAGTTTAAACATGATAAATACCACACTATAAAATACTTCACACACAAGTTTGCAGTTAAAGAATCTGTCCTGGCTCTTTTGTTCAACATACACAAATTGTGCTACGCTAAAATAAAATACTTTGAATTAAATTTTTCAAAATATGAACCTTATAAGTACAGTTATCAAGATGGATTTGTTAAATGTGAACTATATGATATGAGTTTTATGTTGCATAAATATAGTAATATAATGATAGATTTGAGAAATTTACAAGAAATCAAAACAATAGAAGAATTTAGATTATTTTGTAATTACTTAGAAAGTTTTGAAGACAATTTACAAGACTTAATTATATAACATTTTAAAGAAAATAAATCTTAGGATAAAGTTTATAGTAAGTAAACTATTTTAAGAAATAAAAACTTTTGATAAGAAATAAACTATATAACAAAAAAATATTACTGGAATTAAAAATTCCAGTAATATAAATTAATTAAACATTTTATTCATATAACTTACATATATTCTAATCTATCAAAATAGTTTCATGATTTTTATCCTAAATGTTCCTCTGGTAATTCATTGTGCCACTCTGATACATTTTCTAGACCTTCTATTTCATCTGCAATAAATACAGGGTCTTTTATTCCAGATTTTTTTTGACTTGTATAATCTTTTAAAGCAATGAAGGCATACTTTCCTAAAAGCGTGATTGCAATTAAGTTTATTATAGCCATCAATGCCATAAATAAATCTGCTAGATTCCAAACTACTTCTACTTGAGTAAGAGAACCAAATAAAACCATACCAACAACGAAAACTCTAAATATATTAAGTTTAGTCTTACTTCCACTCATAAATTCCATATTTGATTCACCATAATAGTAATTACCTACTATAGAACTAAATGCAAATAAGAATATACAAACTGCTATAAATATGTTCCCCATTGGTCCAATATGATGAGTTAAAGCTTCTTGAGCCAACTCAATTCCAGTTGCTCCACTATTAGCATAATCTGAATATAATAATACCATAAATGCTGTACAACTACATATGATTATAGTATCAGTAAAAACACCTAAAGATTGAATTAGACCTTGTTTTACTGGATGAGTTACATGTGCTGTTGCAGCAGCATTAGGAGCACTACCCATACCTGCTTCATTAGAGAATAGACCTCTCTTCACTCCAGTCATTACAACACCCATAAAAGTACCAATTGCCATTCCTTTAAAATCAAATGCACTTTCAACTATCAATGCTATAATTTTTGGTATCTCTGTTATATTCATTCCAACTATAGCTAGAGCAACTAATATATATAATCCTGCAAACACAGGAACTATTATCTCAGAAACTTTTGCAACTCTATGTACTCCACCAAAAATAACTATTGCAGTTAAAATTCCAAGACCTATTCCCATAGCCATTTTACTTATTCCAAATGCATTATTAAATGCAAGCGAAACAGTATTAGCTTGAACTGCATTGAATACAAAACCATAACATATAGTTATAAGTATTGAAAATAAAACGCCCATCCATCTCTTATTTAGACCTTGCTCCATATAATATGCTGGTCCACCTCTAAAAGTTTGACCATTTTTAACTTTGTAAATCTGAGCTAATGTACTCTCAACAAAACTTGAAGC
This sequence comes from Clostridioides difficile, assembly GCA_012955965.1. Taxonomy (GTDB): domain Bacteria; phylum Bacillota; class Clostridia; order Peptostreptococcales; family Peptostreptococcaceae; genus Clostridioides; species Clostridioides difficile_G. Next base: position 504 of record JABBZI010000034.1, on the reverse strand, counting down.
AGAGCCAATTAATGCTATAAGCCACATCCAAAATACAGCACCAGGACCACCTGCTACTACTGCAATTGCTATTCCAGCTATATTTCCAGTACCAACTCTTGAAGATGTACTTATACAAAACGCTTGGAATGAAGATATTTTTCCTTCCTTTTTTGCATTTTTATTTGCTGTACCATCACCCAGAAGCCTAAACATTTCTATAAAATATCTGAATTGTACAAAATTTGTTTTAATAGTAAAGTAAATACCAATTACAACCAGCATTATAATTAAGATATAAGACCATAAGTAATTGTTTACAAATACTACCGCATTATTAACACCTGTTAAAATACCATTTAAAAAATCCATTATATTAATTACCCCCTATTTAGTTTTGTTTTCTTAATAAATCTTAAAATCAAAAAAATGAATAATTCCTTGTTAAAAATTCATTAATTTAATTATAATATTTATAAAATCAAATTACAAGGTTTGAAATGAATAATTTTTTTAATATATTGC
>JABBZI010000349.1 GCA_012955965.1 Clostridioides difficile | reverse complement strand
ACAAAATTCTGTTTCATTAATAATCTTCTGTACAAGAGGTCCTACATCTTTTGTACCATCGTTTTTAATATCAGGCTCCCTTTTTAATACGTTAATCCATTCTTTATACTTAATTTCTTCCATAATACTATCTATTCCTTTCTTATTTGCTTAATACTAAAATATTATTTACTTTTGCTATTAAATGAATTTTTTAGTTATCAGTTTGACTATATAA
>JABBZI010000348.1 GCA_012955965.1 Clostridioides difficile | reverse complement strand
GTTACATTATAATCTTTTAAATTTAATCCCATCTTTTCTAGGTCTTGTTTGTTTAAAGTTTTAGGATTAGTTTCACTATTTATTGTTATACCTTGTAACTCCCAAACATTTTGATATTCTGGGTCTTGATTATAATTGATAGTTCCTTCATATGCCCCAGTTGATTTGTTGTAATTTATAGTCGTATCTAATGGCATATCATAACATTTATATTTTA
>JABBZI010000347.1 GCA_012955965.1 Clostridioides difficile | reverse complement strand
TAAACTTAAAGATTGGTCAAAGAGGTAGAGGAGAAATAGTAGTAGAGACTTTTGGTAAACCAGCTCACTCTGCTAATCCAGAAAAAGGTGTAAATGCAGTTTATAAAATGGCTAATGTAATCCAAAAAATACAACAATTAGTACCTCCAACTCATCCAGTTTTAGGTGATGGGATACTAGTTTTAACAGATATAAAATCTTCTCCATATCCAGGAGC
>JABBZI010000346.1 GCA_012955965.1 Clostridioides difficile | reverse complement strand
GTTACATTATAGTCTTTTAAATTTAATCCCATCTTTTCTAGGTCTTGTTTGTTTAAAGTTTTAGGATTAGTTTCACTATTTATCGTTATTCCTTGTAACTCCCAAACATTTTGATATTCTGGGTCTTTATTATAATTGATAGTCCCTTCATATGCTCCAGTTGATTTGTTGTAATTTATAGTTGTGTCTAATGGCATGTCATAACATTTATATTTTA
>JABBZI010000345.1 GCA_012955965.1 Clostridioides difficile | reverse complement strand
ATACTATATTTGAGAATTTATCAATTGATATAGAGGATGGTGAATTTGTAAGTATCATAGGTAGTAATGGAACTGGTAAATCTACTCTATTAAATATAATATCTGGACTTATAAAAGAATCTTCTGGCGAAATTACTTTAAACAATACTGCTATAACAAATTTAGCTGAATACAAAAGGACTCAAATAGTGAGCCGAGTTTTTCAAGACCCAAGCCT
>JABBZI010000344.1 GCA_012955965.1 Clostridioides difficile | reverse complement strand
TACTAATAATCAGATAGGTTTAGATTTAGGAATTAAAGAATTTTGTATCTCAAGTTGTGGACAATTTATAGAAAACCCTAAGTATCTTCAGAAGTCATTAAATAAACTTGCTAAATTACAAAGAGAACTATCGAGAAAAACAATTGGTAGTTTAAATAGAAATAAAGCAAGATTAAAAGTTGCAAGACTTCAAGAACATATAGCTAATCAAAGGAAGG
>JABBZI010000343.1 GCA_012955965.1 Clostridioides difficile | reverse complement strand
CTGCACCAGCAAGTGAACCAACTCCTGCTTGCACAAATACATGCGTTGGTCTATCTACTCCATATTCTTTTAATTGCTCTATAGCTTCTTTAGCCATAGTTCCATATCCTTGCATTATCCATGCTGGAATTTCTTCATATCCGTCCCATGCTGTATCTTGAACCATTACTCCATGGTCATCAGCTTCTGCATAATCATTAGCTAATCTTACTGCGTCA
>JABBZI010000342.1 GCA_012955965.1 Clostridioides difficile | reverse complement strand
TTTAAAATAAAAGTTAAAAAAGCGTTGACTTGGAATCATATAGATGGTATTATATATGAGTGCCCAAAAGGAGCACAAAAATACGACAAAAGAACTTTGAAAATTAAACAGTAGGTTAATTTATAAAAACAAGAAACAAACCATAAAGCCAGATATTTTGATAACAATAGTATCTGAGCCTGATAAACTTTTATTTGAGAGTTTGATCCTGGCTCAGG
>JABBZI010000341.1 GCA_012955965.1 Clostridioides difficile | reverse complement strand
ATTGTTTATATATATTTGCTGACACTAATGGTATGTTATTATTTTTAAAATCAGAAACCAGTTTATCAAGGCTTTGCTTATCATTAGAAATAAATTCATGATTTCCAAATGTAACTGCATCATATTTTAGTTTTGACATTTCTTTAGCTAGAGGAACCTCTCCCTCACGTGGTTCAGCTATTTTTTTGTATTCTGGTATTCCATTTTTAAACCTTACC
>JABBZI010000340.1 GCA_012955965.1 Clostridioides difficile | reverse complement strand
AAATATATTTAGTAGCTAATACAGCTATAAAAAAATAAGTTATTACAAGTAATTCTAAGATAAGCTTTGATCTTACACCAGTTTCTGATTTGTACATATAAAATCACTCCTTAAAAGTTATATTTTAATTTTTTATTTTCGTTGATATTGCCACTCAGTTACATATCCCTCTTTTATCAAAATATATATACAAGATTAATTTAGCTAAAGATTGTATAA
>JABBZI010000033.1 GCA_012955965.1 Clostridioides difficile | reverse complement strand
CTTTATTATCAAAACTCTTTAAGGAAAGTATAATTTTATCTCCAGTAGAGTATTTATTTTTGTATTCTTCTATTGTCAGTTTAATCACCACCTTAGTTTATCTTTATCTATTAATATTAACAAAAAGTATTAGTTTTTACACCATTTTTGATTGTTTATTTTTTAGATTATAGTTATGTTTTCATATTTTTACGAAGTTTATTAGCAAAAATATGAAATAGTATATATTGATTTACTATTACAATTTTTCATTAAAGTATCTATATTATTCAAAAAATAAAATATGAATAATATTATTATAATATTATCTATTTTTTGAATATTGTTAATATTTTTCTAGAATATAATTTTATTAGTATACAATAAACTAAAATTATATTTAGCTTAAAACATAATATATTTTAATAAATAATGCAAATAACTAAAAACAAACACTAAAAATAAATTTTATAAAAGTAAAATATTTTATTGATGTAGTGTATACAAAGTTATATTATATAAGTATAATGATTTTTTTATTTTTTACTTGCAATTTTCAGCTTTTAATTTACAGAGGGGGCAATTAAAATGGATATATTATTGTTTGATAATGATGCTAGTTTTGCAATGGAGTTAGGTAACAAGATAAACAATATACTAATTAAAGAGGGTTTTGATAATGATTTTGTGAAATTATATCATGATGCAGAATTATTGTTTAAAGATATTACATTAAAAAATAAAGTAAGGATGTTTTTTATTGGAATTAATTTTAAATATAACCTTGATAAAAAAATATGTGATGGATTCTGGGTAGCAAGTAAAATTAGAGAAAATGATTATATAAGTCCTATTGTGTTTCTTTCAAATCATATAGAAATGGGTCTTAGTATTTTTGATTATAAGTTTGAGGCTATGGATTTTATATCAAAACATGATATAAGTATTGCTGAAAAGAAAATACGTGATTGTATTAAAATCGCACATAAAAGATATATAAAAGAAATGGATTATCAAGAAAAATTTTTTACTATCTATAAAGATTTTGAACTTTGGAGAATTCCATTTAGCGATATAATTTACTTTGAAACATGTACTATACCTCATAAAATAAAATTGGTAACTAGAGAACAGGAAATTGAATTATATAGGAGCTTAAAATCCATAGTAGATTTAGATAAATGCTTATTTCGTATACATAAATCATTTATAGTTAATGCAGAGCATATACTTTCTCTAAATGTAAAAGAAAAATTTGTGAAAATGAGTAATGGAGATAAGTGTCCTATATCTGATAGATCATTACAATCAGTAAGAAAACAACTTAGAATGAAAAAAATATTAATTTAAGATATAAAAAAGGTATAAAATAACATATTATTTTATACCTTTTTTATATCTTAAATTAATATAATATTTTACACAAATCATTATATTATTTCCTAAAAACCTGTTTTCAAAGCATAAAAATTATTTTTTTTATATTTTAAAGAACTTTTTATATTGAATAAATTATTTAAGGACTAATAAAATATTGTTTTTGAAATCTAACTAATATCTTTATATTTAGATTATATAATTAAATTAATAAATATTTAAAGTAATGTGAGGAGGTATTTTAAATGAAAAAGATTAGGAATTATATTTCTAGAGTATTAGTACTATGTCTTATTTTAACAAGTATCTTATTTAGTGGAGGAACTTATGCTGAAAATTTAGCAGGATATTCACATCAAGGAATAACTACCACTGCTTATAAAGCAGGAATAGAAAGACCAGAAGATTTTCTCAAAGATAAGGAGAAGGCTAAGGAATGGGAAAAAAGAGAAGCTGAAAAAATTGAAAAAGGTCTTGAAAAACCAGAAAAAGAAGCCCTTGCAGAATATAAAAAAGATTCTATAGAAATAAGTAAATATTCTATAGAAAGAAATTATTTTAAAACTGAAGAGATACTAAGTAATAATTCCGAAAAAGAGTATAAAGACCTTAAAGGCGCAATATCTAAAAATAAGATAGATAAGCCTATGTATGCTTATTATTTTGAGTCTGCTGATAGATTTGCTTTTAACGGAGAGCTCAGAGGAAATTCACAAAATGAAATAAGTGCAGAAAAATTTAATGAATTTAAAGCTACAGTTCAAGATAGATTATTTTCACAAGATGGATTTAAAGATATATCTCTATCTGAGCCAGATAAAACAGATAGTAAACCTACGCCATTATTTGTGCATCTAAAATTACCTAAAGGTACTGGAATATTACCATATCAAAATGGTGAATCATTAAGTACACTAATAGAACAGGGGTATAATTTAAAAGTTGATAAAACACTTCGTGTAGTTATAAGCGGAAAACAATACATAAAAGTTGAGGCATCTATAGTAAATAGTCTTGATTTTAAAGAGTTAAAATTTGACGGTCATGATTGGGGAGTAAAGACTTATAAAGAATGGGGTAATAATCTAAGTGAACTTGAGAAAATTACATTCAATGGTTATATGAACTTAGACTATTCAGCTATTAATCCTTATCTGATAGCAAATGGTCCAGAAAAAAATCCTAATCCAGAGTTAGATGCTAAGATAGAAATACTTGATAATGTTTTAAAACGTAAGCCTTTACCAAATAATTTAACTGTATATAGAAGATCCAGCCCTGCTGAGTTTGGTATTGCAATTGGTTCACCAGAATATGATTTTAATAAAGTTGCAAATGTTGAGGCATTTAAAGAAAAATGGTCAGGAAAAATACAAAAATATGAAAACTTTGTAAGTACTAGTGTAATTAGCACAAACGATGCTAATTTCGCAGCTAGAACTATTATACTACGTTTAAAATTACCTAAAGGTGCTCAAGGAGCTTATATTTCAGAAACAACAGGCGGCGGTTACAAAAGTGAATACGAATTTCTTTTAAATAAAGGTACTAAATATAGAATTGATAATATTAGCACTCTTAAAGATGGTACTAGAACAAAATTAATTATTGATGGCACAGTAATACTTTAGTATTTATATAGCATTTTTCAATAAAAGGGGGAGAAAAAATGAAGATACAAATGAAAAATAAAAAACTATTAAGTTTTTTAACACTTACAGCCATAGTTAGCCAGGCTCTAGCATACCCTGTGTATGCTCAAACTGCTACAAATGATTATTCTACTAAAAAAAAGGAAGTAACAAGTGAAGAAACACTCCAAAATAATGGTTTAATGGGGTATTATTTCGCAGACGAGCACTTCAAGGATTTAGAATTAATGGCTCCAATAAAAGATGGGAACTTAAAATTTGAAGAAAAGAAAGTAGACAAGCTCTTAGATAAAGAAAAGTTGGATGTAAAATCTGTGCGATGGACAGGAAAAATAATTCCTTCTGAAGATGGTGAATATACATTATCAACTGACAGGGATGATGTGTTAATGCAGGTAGATGCTAAAGGCAACACTGCTAATACACTTAAAATTAACATGAAAAAAGGCAAAGAATACAAAGTTAGAATAGAATTACAAGATAAAAACTTAGGTTCAGTAGGGAACTTATCATCACCTAAACTTTATTGGGAATCAAATGGTAACAAAACAGTTATACCAGAAGAAAATTTATTCTTAAGAGATTATTCTAAGATAGAGAAAAATGACCCATTTATTCCAAATAATAATTTCTTTGACCAAAATTTGATGTCTGATTGGGAAGATGAGGATTTAGATACAGATAATGATAATATACCAGATGCATATGAAAGAAATGGATATACTATAAAAGACTTAATTGTAGCAGAATGGGAAGATAGTTTTGCAGAGCAAGGATATAAAAAATATGTATCAAATTATTTAGAGTCAAATACTGCTGGAGACCCATATACAGATTACGACAAGGCTTCAGGTACATTTGATAGAGCAATAAGTAAAGAGGCAAGAGATCCATTGGTTGCAGCATATCCAATGGTTGGAGTTGGTATGGAAAAATTAATATTATCTACAAATGACCATGTTTCTACAGATCAAGGCAAAACAGTTTCTAGATCTACTACAAACAGTAAAACTGATGCAAATACAGTAGGTGTATCTGTTACTGCTGGATATCAAAATGGTTTCACAGGAAGTGTAACAGCAAACTATTCTCATACAACAGATAATTCAACAGCTGTACAAGATAGTAATGGTGAATCTTGGAATACAGGTTTACAAATAAGTAAAAGTGAATCAGCATATATAAATGCTAATGTTAGATACTATAATACAGGTACTGCACCTATGTATAAAGTGACGCCAACAACAAACTTAGTGTTAGATGGAGGCACGCTATCAACTATTAAAGCACAAGAAAATCAAATTGGTAATAACTTATCTCCTGGAGATACTTATCCTAAAAAAGGAACTTCCCCTTTGGCACTTAATACAATGGATCAATTTAGCTCTAAACTAATACCATTAAACTATGAACAACTTAAAAAATTAGATTCTGGTAAACAAATTAAATTAGAAACAACACAAGTGAGTGGAAATTTTGCTACAAATAATCATGGTCAAATCGTTACAGAAGGAAATAATTGGTCAGATTATATAAGCCAAATAGATAGTATTTCTGCATCTCTTATATTAGATACAGGAAATGGAACTTATGAAAGACGTGTTACTGCTAAAGACACATCTGATCCAGAAGATAAAACTCCACAACTTACAATCGGAGAAGCAGTTGAAAAAGCTTTTGGAGCTACTAGAAAAAATGGACAATTATATTATAATGGAGCTCCTTTTGATGAAAATTCTGTTGAACTTGTATTTGACAAAAATACAGCTGATAAAATTAAGACTAAACTAGCAAGTTCTACTGATAAAAAAATATATAACCTTAAACTTGAACGTGGTATGAATATATTAATAAAAACGCCTTTATATTTTACAAATTTTGATGGCTACAATAGTTTCCCAACTGCATGGAGTAATTTAAATACATCAAATACTGATGGATTGGAAGGTAAAGCTAATCTCATTGGCACTAGAGGAGAAACAAGAGTAACAATACCTATGTCTGATTTAAAACCTTATAAGCGTTATATTTTAAGCGGTTATGTAAAAAGCAAAGGTTCTGTCGGATCAGTAACTCTAAATGTAAAACCTAAAAATTTCAATGATGGTAGTGGTACATATGATTCTACATTTGCCACAAATAAATATGAGAAATTTAGTTTAGAATTCAAAACAGATGGAAAAGATACTTCTGATTTAGAAGCAGTAATAAAGAGTACTAGCCAAAATATAGCAATAGATAATTTATCTATTACAGAACTAAATAGTGTTCCAGAAATACTTGAAGAACCAGAAGTTAAAGTTCCAACTGATCAAGAAATAATAGCTGCACATAAAGGTTATAACGGTGATACTATAGTAGATATGAATACAGGAAATATTTATCTAAAGGGTATGTACTTTCAACCAACTCAAACTAATAAAGAAGCTCTTGATTATATTCAAAAATATAGAGTTGAGGCTACTTTAGAAAATTCAGGATTTAAGGATATTGGAACTAAAGACAAAGAAATACGTAATTATGGAGGAAATGAAAGTCAACCAAAAACTAATTATATTAACTTTAACTCTTATTACACTAATTTAGATAGAGTTATGACATATAAAAAACTTAAAATATATGCAGTTACTCCAGATAATAGAGAAATACTAGTACTTAATCTTAACTAATATAAAATAAAGCCAGTTCAAACTTCCTAACATACAATATACAATTTATACCATAAGAAAATCGTATTTTTCAACGATTTTCTTATGGTATTTTTTTATTATTTTTTATAAAAGACCTTTTATCTTATCTATAATCTCTATTCTCATCTGCTTACACTTGCTTGTTGAAAATCCAATCATTCTACCAACATATTCCCAAGATGTCCTGTTATTTGAAAAATACTTATATTGAACTATTTTCTTTTCTTCTTCACTTAATATCTTCATTGCATTATCTATTTTTTCAACTAATAATTCCTTATATCTTTTCTCTTTTTCTTTTAATAATAATTTCCTTTCTTTCTCTTCAACTTCTACCTCAACTACACTTTTAGTGTTATATGTTCTACTTGATCTCTCTTTAATCTCAATACCACTGCATCCTCTATAGTCATTTTTTATTATTTCTATATCAATACCTATCTTCTCTATTTCTGCTTTTGCTTTTTTATAGCTATATAACTTGCCCTCTGCACTACTGAACAAAATATCTTTTTTATCGGCCAATATTACTTCACACTCCCATTTATGTTATAATGATTTTGTGATGACAACTTTAGAATTTTGACAAGCGGGAGCGTGAAGTAATGCTCCTCTTTCTTTTTTGAATTTTACTTATTACCAAAGCCTATTTTCCTAAAAAAATCTTCAATTTTACTTTCATTTTTTTCTATATCTTTTAGCATTTGTTCTTCTTCTCTTTTCTTGATAATAATTATTTCTTTACTATCTTTACATACATTTATAGTTTCTTTATGTATTTCTTCTTGCATAATTTCTCTATATACATCAATTCCGCTACTATCAACATTTAGATTAATTAACTCATCTATTGTATTTTCCATGCTTTCCTTCAAATTCTTTATATTTTCACTATGTTCAATAAGGCTTTTCATATTTTCTTCCATCTTAAATTCCTCCTTTAATTTTTCTTACATTCAAAGTCTTGATACATACAACCACAGTCTTTGCATTGCCAAACTATTCCGATTGATGTTTCAATCTTAAATACGTTACCACCACATATCGGGCACTCATTTTCCTTACCACCAACTATTTTAATCTTCATTTTACCTCCAAACCTATCATATAATTACTTCTTAAAATGGTATATCTTCGTCATTTAATACTTGAAAACCAATCTCCTTATCTTTGTTATTTTCTTCCTTTGACTTATAATCGAGCGAATTAACAGTTTTAGTTCTAACTTTTATGAAGGTTTTTTTCTCTCCATTTTCTTCATATTTTTCTACTCTTATTCGGCCTTGAAGTGAAATCAATCTTCCTTTTGTAAGATAATTAGCACAAAATTCTGCTGATCCTCCCATAACTTCCACTGGTATAAAATCTACTTCTTTAGTACCATCTTTCTTTACATAATCTCTATCAATGGCTAACGAAAAAGTAGCCACTGGAGTACCATAACTTGGAATATATCTTAACTCTGGATCTCTTGTTAATCTTCCAACCAAAACTACATTATTCATATTGCAACTGCTCCTTCTTGATACATAATTTCTTCTCTATTTTCCATTTGCTTTACCACCTCAACTGCTTCAATAAAAGCATCATCTTTTTTAATTTCTTTATTTGAGGACATGATTGCATTAGCTATTTTATCTGTAAATTCAGCCCTTTCTAAAATACTCATATGACAAATCCTTTCCATCTAATCTCCTCCTTGTTTACTAAGAGGACTTATAATAAGCCCTCTTAGATTTTCAATTAAGCAATTATATTTACATTTTTAAAATCTTTTAATTCTTCTTGTAAGTATGACTTAATATTTAACATTGCTTGATTTTTCCACGCTCCACCATCTGCTTCATATAATCCTGCTGCAGGCCCAGTGCTCATTCTGAAAATAAACTCACTTTCTGGTTGCTCTATCTCTTGGAATGTACGATAAGGAATTAACTTTACTCTATTTGGCACTATTGCCTCTGATACACTAGCGACACCTGTTTTTATTGTTACAGATTGAGAAACTCCATCATCTCCAACATTTTTTACTGTAGATTCTTGAATATTTCCTGCAATTTTCAAAAGCTTATCTCTATCACTATTTTTTATAAATGCTGATTGTAGCATTATGTTAAAAGTGTCTAAATCTAAAGGTCTATCAAATCTTTTATCTGGTAGTAGTGCAACACACTCAATGTACGTTTCTCTATCTCTATTTTTTCTTAAAGCAGATCTTAAAAGCACTTTTCTTGGAGTTAGAACTTGTATTAATAAAAGTTCATCTTCTTTATGATCTATGCCACTTTTTATATAGTCTACTAGTCCGCTTAATGTAGTTATTTCTAAATCATTAGCCCTTGGCTCTTGTATTATTTCTAAACTATCTGTTGTGTAGTTAAATCCATCTAAACATACTGTTTCTCTTTTTCCTAACTTAACTAAATATTCCATTGCATTTTTTATCATTTTTTTATTCTCCTTTTTTATTTAAATTTATATTTTATCACTTCTCTTAAACTACTTTGAACTTGCATTTCTAAAATCAATTACACCAGCACTATTTTCTTCTGTTTCTTCAGTTTCATTACTGTCTGAAACATCAATAGACAATTGCCCACTTAACTGGTTCTTAAACTCAGATGCTTCCACTTTACCTGTTTCTAAGTCCTTTCCTATTAAAACTTTAGTTGTCGTTGCTTTTGCCTCTACTATAGTCGCCTTGGATTTTATATCTACTTCTGCAAGATCTCTATCTTCATTTGCTTTAAACACTATCTCTAAACTAATCTTTCTTGTTTTTTTAAAATCTGTATTTGGATCTGCAATATTATCTAAAACTTTTTGCAACTCTGTATTAAACTTTTCTTTTAAAACTCCACCTGCAAATTTTTCTAATGCTATCATAAAATCACTCCTTTATTTATTTGAAATAATATTTTTCTACGAGGAAATTAATTAATAAACTTTGGCTATAATTTAATAATACTTTTAAAGCTTTTTCTAAATGCATATAACCTTTTTATCCTTACATTCTTTTTAAGTTTTTTTGCTAGCATATCTAAACCTGTATGTTTTGTGTTAGGAAATCAATCATTATAACCTTTGCAATTACTATACATTCAAACTTTTTTCAATATTGAAGTTCAATACTTTTTCAAAACTAAATTCTCAATATTGAAAAGTAATTTTTTTCAATATTGACTTTTTAAATTTTTCAACATTGAATTTTACTCAAATTTATTGCTTCATTAAATTTCCTATTTTTTCTCCTTAATTTCTTTTCTTTTTGGAATACATCTTTTGGAATTTCTGCTTGAACATATTGTTTATCTACATCATATTTGTAATCTCTATTTAACTCCTCACTGGTTGTGTAAAGTCTTTTTCTTCTTTCTGAAAAATTCATTTTAAAACTTATATTCTGTTTTCCTGTTATCCTATTTTTTAAAATTAATAAATAAGTATCATCTGTCTCTTCTTCTTCATCAATAACTCTGTAAGTTGATAAAATATAATCTGCATAATTGACAATCTCACTTGCTCCAGACACATCATACATGGTTGGCTTCATGTCACCCATATTTTTACGAGGATGTGCAACTAAAATTATTACTAAGTTGTATTTTTTAGCGAGATTTTTTAAGTTGCTTACTATTTGCTCTTGTCTCTCATATTTATCTGCCTTATTCCCAGTTTTTATCGTCATTAGATTGTCAAGAACAAAGAGCCTAACCCCTTTTTTTAAATATAAATGTTCTATAGTATTTAGTAGGTTTACCTCATCACTTATTGCATCTTCATCATAGAGAAAAAATTTATATTTTATCCAATCTGAAATCAAATCAACTGCATAGTTTGGAATATCTGCATATGTTCCACCGTATGGGCTTTGATATTCTTTTATGTGGTAGTCATTGGCTACAGTTTTTCTAAACCAATCCATAGCCATAAAAACAGGTAATTCCCCACTGTATAAAAAGGCTTTTTCTCCAGTTAAAATTGCTTCTGCTATAAACTGATTAACTATAGTCGATTTACCACTCGCTGGCTTTCCAGTTAGAATTGTAAGTGTTCCATATCTAAAGCCATCTAGAGCATTATTTAATTTATTAAAACCTGTATTTATAGACTTGTGTACGCCTTTTTCACGCTTTATTTTTGATGCGTCATTGTAATTATCATTTATGCTACTACTCGTCGCCACAAGTGCTTTTAAATCGTTTATATCAACAATCAATTCGTCTATACTTGTATCTGAATTTGAATTATTAATTAATTCATTCGCTAACTCTGAAATTTGTCTTTTAAGTAACTTCTCTTTTATAATTTTTATATAGTGATCTATGTTTGAAGTAGTTATGACTATAGTTGTTAAACTTGTAATGTAACTAACTCCTCCAACATCTACTAATCTATCTATTTTTTCTAATTCATTTTTCAAAAGCAAAAGATCTAGTGGTTTATTTGAGTCAATTATTTTCTTCATGCAAGATAAAATAATTTTATGTGACTCAAAGTAGAAATCATTTTCTTTTAATTCTCTTATTTTGTAACCTATAGAGTCATTTATAAGAAAACTACCTAAAATGTTTTGCTCGGCTTCTAAAGAGTAATTCATTTAATCACCCCTAACTTATTATTAAAATGTCACAACTAAAGGAATTACCCTTTCAACGTCATACAATACCCCACAAATACGATCCTTTGGAACATTTTTGTAAACTAAAATATCGATTATGTCAGCAATAAGTTTTGCATAGTATTTTGGAGTTTCAAATCCATAACTTCTATAAGCAAGTTTTTCTTCAACAAATTGTTCACATTTATTTCTTGTACTTGTTCTAGTTTCACAATCTTTGTTTGACTTTATCTCTATATAATTTCCATCAAAATCTATTATTTTCATAGGTTTACTACACTGAATTTTAAAAGATTTAGATTTTCTAGCAAGCTTATCATTAACTTTCTCGCAAATCTCATCTATATCAACCACATTCTTTTTACTTTCAAGTATCATTTCTCTTATTTTTGGATCAGTTCTTAATCCTTCAATAAGTCTTTGTAAATCTTGATCTGTAAGTTCATGCTTTTTTCTTTCCACTTAGCATACCTCCTGTCTTTAACTATTTAGTTACTTCTTTCATGATTTGAAACTATTCTACACTATGATAATTAACATGCTATAATTAATTTGAACATACTTCCAATATGTTTAAATTAATTAGAAAGGTGGTGAGAGTATGAGCCAATATCGAGTTATAAGCAAAGAATGTCCTGTAATAAACGAAACCATTTCTCTTACTTGCGAATATTCAGCTCCTCCAGGTACTTTTGGGTCTAAGTTAATGTCAACTAGATGTGATGGAAGTCATATTTGCGACTCTTCTTCTAATGAAGAATGTCCTATTCTAAAAAAACTTCTTAGATAGTAGCTTTGGGATTTTCATCTGGAAAACAATACTTAAATGCAGTCACTTTTACACCTGTTATTTTGCTTAATTTAGTAAAAGAATGATACATACAAGTAAAATTTCCCTCACATTCTTGCAGGTAATCGCAAACTTCACATGATGTGGGGGCTTCTCTATTTCCTCTAAACACCATCTCCATAACTTCATTTTGCAAATGTCTTGCTATGCAATGTAATTCTTTTTCAGTAAGTTCTAACTTTTCATCTTTCATGAGCAGCCTCCTAGTTTATTTAACATTTAATTCTTTATCTGTTTCATTGATTTTGTAACTAAATTTAATTGACCTGCGTTTTGATTCTACGCCATGATAATTTACATGCTATAATTAATTTAAGCATATTGACAGTATGTTCAAATTAATTATAAGGTGGTGATGAATATGTGCAAAATTAAAACCTTAAGAGAAAAATGCTCTCTTATTGACGATAGAGTTGAATTTTCTGGTGAATATAAAACTTTTCCTGGATTCACTGGATCAAAACTTTTAGAATGCGAATGTAATAAAAATTACATTTGCAAAATTCAAATAATGACTGCTAATAGCAACTGTCCTCTTTTTAAAAAAGCACGTCAATTACAATACTAAAATTTTAATTTACTAAATTTATTTAGTAAAAATATCTACACCTGTCATTTCACTTAATTTTATAAAAGTGTCTATATGGGTGAAATAGTCCTTGCATTCTTGCAAGTAATCACAAACTTCGCATGATGTAGGGGCTTCTCTATTTCCTCGAAATGCTATTTGCATCACTTCATTTTGCAAATGTCTTGCAATGCAGTGCAAATCTTTTTCAGTAAGTTCTAACTTTTCATCTTTCATAATCAATTCTCCTGTTTGTTTAGTTTTTAAAGTTCTTTGAAGCCAGCAAGTGGATTCTTAGCCTTTGTAACCTCTGACACTATACCTTTGCTAATATCTCCATTTCCCCAAGTCAGCAAAGCCCTGTAGTGACTCTTATACCTACTCCCTTTTCCATTTACGATATAGTTTTCTAAACTAACAATTTTATCATGTATATACTTCTTCCCAAACTTATTTACAAGCCTGTCATATTCCTCTTTAGTTATTTTTACTTTTTCTATATCTAAGTCCAAGAATGATAGATCTAAATAATCAGTTTCAAGCTCTTTTTGTGGAGTGGTATTACTTTTTATATAAGTCTTTTTATTATTAGTCTTTTTACTAGGCACCTCATGCCTAACATGTAAGGCACCTGGTGCCATAGGGTTAGGCATATCATGCCTAACGTTAGGCACTTCATTCCATACCTTTGCTTTTGAAGATATTAAAAAATATAAGTTACTATTTTTCTCTTTTTTGCCTTCATGGTTACGATTTTCTCTTATTATTAGTCCTTTATTCTCTAATTCATTTAAAATATTAGATACTTGCCTTATACTACAACTTGCCTTTTCTGATATTATTTTATAGCTTGGAAAACAAGAACTTTCTTCGTTACTATATCTAGCTAAAACAATGTAAATCATTTTTTCATAGATGCTCAAATCTTCTCTATCAATCAAGTCATTTTCTAACCAAAACCACTCTTTTTTTCTTGCATCCTTTAAAAGTTCCAAATTTATCACTCCCTTTCGTGAAGCCCCTTTTTAAGATAATAGTTTAATCTCATAATCATTAAACATTAGGTCTTCTTTAGTTAGGGTTTTATATGTTATTTCCTCTGTCTCTTTTTCATAATACATGACTAGTATTTCATTCTTTTCTATTTTTGTAATGATGCAATCAACTTTTGTATCAAACCTTATATCTTGTAATTGAACTGCTGTTCCTATTTGATTTTTATTAAAAGTCAATTTTTAAGCCCCCTTCCTATATCTTATTTTTTTGCTTTTATTTCTTTCGGCTTCTTGTTTTAACTTCTCAATATTTACGTCTATTCTTCCGCTTATGTATCCAAACTCTTGAGGGTTTATCTTTTTAAGAAGTTCAAGTTTTAATAACAAATCATTCGCTTTTTCTTTTTCTTGATTCATTCTAACACTCCTTCCTGTGATTCAATTATATTACGCTTTGCATATTTTGTCAATACGCTTTGAGTTTTTATTTTGTTTTGCGTATTTTTTAAAAATTTATAATTGCAAAGCGTATTGTCAAGTGTTATAATTATACTCATAAGGGGTGACATTATGGAAAAACAAAACTTAGAAGATAATGAAAGAAGACAACGACTTAAAGATATAAGGCTTTCAAAAAAATTAAAACAAAAGGATTTTGGCAAAAAGTTAGGTTTGTCTCTTTCACAAATCTCTTCGTATGAAACAGGTCATAGAAAGATACCACAGAGAACCATAAATGACATTTGTAGGGAATTTAATGTAAATGAACAATGGTTATTGTATGGAGAAGGCGAAATGTTCGTTGACATTACAGAAGATCTAGAAACTAGTGAAGAAATAAAAACTATGATAAAAAAGATATTTGCATTGGAAGATGAAGATAGAGAAGCAATAGAAAAAATAATTGACAATGCATATCTAAAAATTAAAAATGAAGAGTTATAAAAAGAGGTTATACCTCTTTTTATAACAATACTCAAAGTCACCAAAACCCTATAATAGCTCTTATATCTACTCCCTTTGCCATTTATTATATAATTTTCTAAATCTTCATATGTTATTACCTTGTATCCTACATCATCATTTTCTTGCATGTAGTACATTGCAACTATTTCTCCTGTTTCCACTTCTGTGATAATGCAATCTGTGCTTGTATCAAATCTTGTTTCTTGAAGTTGAACTGATTTACCTATGTGATTTCTATTAAAATCTGAAATTTTCAATATTTTCACCTTTAACCTTTCTTTAAATTGAACATTTGTCACTTTTTTCTTTTTTTAACAGTTGTTTTCTTTTTTCTTTAGCAATTCCTTTTAGCAGATATTTAATTTTTATAAATTCTAAGTAGTCGGTTTTATATATTAGGCTAGCATCTTTTATAAGATTTTCCTTTTCTTTTCTACTAAAGTCATTCGTAGAATTTTCATTCATTTAATCCCCTCCTTAATCTCAAAAGGATTTTTTATATCTTATTGAGATGTTTTATATGGTATAATATCTCAAAGAGGTATCTCTAGGAGGTGAAAAAATGAATACTAGGATTAAAGAATTAAGACAAATAAAACATCTTTCTCAAAAAGAGTTTGGGGAATCTTTAAATCTTTCTCAAAATCACATATCTTCAATTGAAAAAGGTGTAAGAACAGTCACAGATAGAACTATTAACGACATATGCGATAAATATAACGTAAATAAAAAGTGGTTACTAACTGGACAAGGTGAAATATTCAAAGATGTATTAGAAGGTTTTAATCTTGACAATAGCGAAGTTGAAGAATTTGTTAGACTTTTCTATGAGGTTGATTCTGAAACAAGAGAATATGTACTAGGATTAATGCAGAAAACTTTGAAAAAATAAGGCACTTTATTGTGCCTTATTTTTTAATTTAGAATACTCCATATATCCCATAATTTTTAGAAAGGTATTATAATCTTTTTCTCTAATTTCTGTAACAGTATTTATTATTTTTATTTTGTTTTCTTTGGAATCAATTTCATTTAATGATTCAAGTTTTAATTCTCCCATAAAATTATCCCCCATATTTTCAAAATATTCTGATTTATATTCTTACAATTACCCCACTTTTGAAAAAAACAACAGACTCCTTTCTTCAATTTTTAAGTTTTTTAAAACTGATATAGTCTATATTTTTGATTGTATATGTCATGCCCTAAGATGAGTTTTAAATCTGAAAGTAAAATTGTGATTATTTTAAAAGTGTTTTACGTACGTAGTTTATATGTATTATTTCGATATATATCTTCTTTATACTACAAGTATAGTACCTATTTTTGCAATAATCAACTTCGAATTTTTACCATTTATTTAATTTTATTAAATTTACAAATAAAAAACAGAGTAGTTAAAACTACTCTGTTCGCCACTTAGTTAATATAAAACGTTCAAAAAATTGTACATCTGTAAATTTTATATTTAAATTTGCATACCACTTAGTTAATATAAAACCTAATAAAGACATATTTGTTATTTGTGAACTACCATCCACTTAACTACCTACGGTAACGTTTGAAGTGGTGGCTTCTTGGTCAAGACAACTACTGTTATCAGTATCTCCAAGCTAATAGGTTAGTTCCTAACCCTTATTATTACCATTTTATATGGCTAAGTTTAGTAAATTTATACTTGCATTTATATCTCTATCATGTTCTGTATTACATTTTGGACAAATCCACTTTCTAAGTGCTAAGTTCTTTACTAATGGATTTTTGTATCCACATACACTACATAATTGACTAGATGCAAAATTCTTATCTGCTACTATAATTTTTCTACCATACCATTCGGCTTTATATTCTAACATTCTTCTAAACTCCGACCAACTTGCTTCACTTATAGCTTTCGCTAACTTATGATTTTTCACCATATTCTTTACCTTTAAGTCTTCAATAACTATAACTTGGTTTTCGTGTATTAGTTTAGTTGATAACTTGTTTAGAAAATCAGCTCTTTGGTCTGCTATCTTTTGATGCAACCTCGCTACCTTTAATCTCGCTTTATATCTGTTATTACTTCCTTTTTGTTTTCTTGATAAATCCTTTTGTAGTTTAGCTAATCTTTTTTCTGATTTTCTAAAGTGTTTAGGATTATCTACTCTAAAACCGTCAGAACATATTGTGAACTCTTTTAGTCCTACATCTATACCTATTTTCCTATCAATTGTTTCTAGTTGATCTATTTCGGTTTCTACCAATATAGAGACATAATATCTATTACTTGGTGCTTTAGATATAGTACAACTCTTTATAGTTCCTTCAAATTGTCTATGCTGTCTTATCCTAATCATTGATTTTAGTTTAGGAACTTTTATATATCCATTTTCTATATACACAGTACCTTTTTGATTATTAGTAGTATAACTATGATAATTTATTTTCTTAGATTTGAACTTAGGAAAACCTACTGATTTATCTCTAAAGAAATTCTTATAGGCTTTATCTAAATTCATTTGCTCATTAGCTAATGCTAAGCTATCAACTTCTTTCAGGAACTCATATTCCTTTTTATACTGTGCTGGTGTAGTATATTTTATTTTTTTAATATCTAAATCCTTGTTCTCTTCATAGGCTTTTATCCTATCAGCTAACATTAGATTATAGATGAATCTGCTACATCCAAAGGTTTTAGCAAAGTATTCTTTTTGTTCATTATTTGGATATAGCCTATACTTATAGGCTCTTAGCATATTATCCCTGCTTTCCTTGATTTTCTATGTATTGCTTTATGATTTCTAACGGAGCACCGCCAGTTGTTACTAGGCAATAACTTTTACTCCAAAAACATTCTTTCCATAGATGTTCACGAATACTTGGAAATTCATTCTTTATTCTTCTGCTTGATGCAGATTTATAAGCATTTAGTAGTTTTGATATTTCTGTATTTGGCTTTGCTTTGAATAATAAGTGTACATGGTCAATATCATGATTCCATTCTATCAACTCTACACCATAATTTGATGCTATATCTACAAATATATCTTTTAGTCTATCTGATATAGAATCATTTATTACTTTTTTTCTATATTTGATACACATAACTAAATGATAATGCAATGAGAATACTGAATGATTATTATTATCTAATTTCATTATAATTGCTTCCTTTCAGTTTTTACTACTGAATTAATAATACAATATATTTTTATGAAAATAAAGTAAAAAAATAACCTATCGGTTAGGCTTACATCCTCCACCTCCTACGGTGAGGAAGAGGAATTTCGCCTAAAAAATTAAATCATCTTGATTTACATACCACTTAGTTAATATAAAATCCCAAATCAGAATCTGTATTTTCAACCATTTTAACTATTTTTTAATGTTGCACATTACATATTATACATTCATTATAGCATATTTTTGCCAAGTTTTCTTTTCAAAATTATTGACAATAAAACTTGTCATGATATAATAAAGATACCAAGTAAACTTTGCATTCAAAACGGAGGTGCTTTAAATGGATAAAGATGAAATTCTAAAAAAAAGCCGTCAATCAAATAATGATGAATGGCTCGAATATATTGAAAATAAATGGCGAAAAATAGGTTATTCAATTTTCGCTGGTGTATCTTTTTTCATCTTAATATTTGGCTTTTTCACTGGCCAAGAAAATGATGCAGTATTTGCTTTAGTTTGGACATTTGGGGCTGCTGAAAATACTGTAAAATACCAATTTACACGTGATAAAGGGAACTTAATTTTGGCTGTTGCTTCTTCGATTTTAACAATTCTTTCATTAATTAATTTTGTTTCAGCATCATTGAGGTAAATATATGAATGATGAACTAATCTTAAAAAATCACTTAAAAGCAGCAAGAGCAGAGAAAAAGTTATCACAAACTCAATTAGCTGAAATGGTTGGAGTATCAAGAAATACTATAAGTTCGATAGAAACAGGTCAGTTTAATCCGACTGCAAAATTAGCACTTATTTTGTGTATTGCTTTAGATAAAAAGTTTGAAGATTTATTCTATTTTTGATGAATATAAAACTCCTATATAATTATCTTCTAAATTATATAGGAGTTTTATGTTGCTCTTCTTTAAACCATAAATATTTAAACTTATATCTACATTTTTATTAAACTTATTATATAATTTATTTTATAAATTATATATACACTTCTTTCTTGATTTATATTTCTATTTTTACTTTATATAAAAACAGAGTAGTTTGAAACTACTCTGTTTTCCACTTAGTTAATATAAAAGCATTATAACATGATAAATATTCATAAAAAGAAAATATGATTTAAAATTATATATATTTATCTTACTGATAATATGTTATTTTCTATACTAACTTAATTTTATTCATTCCCAAATAAAAATTCTATTTGTGCATCTATTCCTCCAGATGGATCAAATTCTATGTTTCCTTCATGATTTTTATCATCCACAGAAACACTTTTACCATTACTATCATACTCAAGTAGCGCTAATGCTTCTACTCCATATTCATTTGGATATGTTAAGAAATGTACTGTGTCACTAGTTTCACTATCATAAACATTTATTTTACCTACTGTATCTTCATTTGGCTCCACAACATCATATTTATAGCCTGTATTTTTAATTCTGCCCAGTATAGTATCAAAGGATATTTTATTTATATCATAGATACTTGGAATATATACAGCATTAAAAAATTGTGATGCTTCTATCTTTTCTTCTTGATTTTTTTGAGAATTATCTAAATTATCATTTTCCGAATTGCTTGGTATAGTACTGTCATAAGAATTTTCATATGACGAATTACTACTTTCATTGCTTGAATAATCTGTTTGATCTTCATTACCTGCAATATCTAAATCATTTTCTAGATCACTAGAACACGCTACTAGTCCTATTGAAACAATTAAACATAATAAAATCACTAATAGTTTTTTCATTTGCTTCTCCCTCTTAATTAATGTATTTAAATAAAACATATTACATCATTAAATCATTTTCATTACTCTATATCTTCTTGTTTTTATTATATAAAAAGCTATGAAAAATAGAGTTTCATTTCTATAGTTCATAGCTTTCCATCATTTCTACTTAAGTAGAGAAATATAAAACAATTTTACTCTAATTATCTTTTTTATTAATCTAGAAACCAGTTATTTCTGATAACTCATAAGATGCAATTTCTCCATCTGTATTCATTCCCATAGCTTTAAATTTCCAAGTACCATCTTTTTTAAGATCATTTATATTATCCATTGCAGTACCTAATTGGTTTCCATCTTTATCATATAAAGTAAATGTTACTTGTGCATATGATATATCATTACCACTGTTATTTTTAATAACGCCTTTTATATATGTTGCCATACTATCAGTTTCTGATGTTATATCTCCAACTATTTCATATTTTTCTTTCTTAGGTTCTTCTGGCTTATCTACACTAGCTGTTTTATTTGCTCCATCATCATTTCCTTTAGCAGTATCATCATTTCCACCACTTCCACTAGTACCAATAGCATATAATAAAACAAATACTACTACAACTATAAACCAACCTCTTTTATAAAATGGTTTTTTGTTTTTAGCCCCACAATTAGGACATGATTTAGCATTAGATGCTATCTCTTTTGAACATGCTTTACATTTGATCATCTTTGACATTTTAATTCCCCCTCTAATTATTTTATGATAACCTCAATCATATTATAGTATATATCTAATGTCTAAAGCTGTAATATCATGCTATTAAAGACTTTTTTTTAGGTATGTCTTATATATTTTGTTATATTTAATAGATGCTTGTCCTTAATTGACTGACTTTTGTACTGTTCTTTTTTAAACTTTATTATTTAGAAAATTTTATTATTTTTTTAAATTTTTCTGTATCCATATTTATCTAAATTATTTTTTTAAATCAAATCTTATTTACATAAAATTGGAAATTTTATAAATACTTATTTAGACATTTTTCGTGCTTACATAATTTTTAATGAAAAACATATAAATCTTTTTAAATTTCTGTCCAAAAACCTATCCTAAGTACGTTGAAATATATGAGATTAGTGTATAGGAGATGATATTTATGAAAAAGAATACATTAAAAATTGTAAATACATGTATGTATATAGTGGCAATTATTCTTTTGCTTTTAATCTGGTTTGTAGGAATAAAAAATATTTCAGTACAACCGATTTTAACGACTTTAGTTAAAGTATATATTTGTTTTACATTTGTAATTATAGCTATTAACTTACTAAAATACTTTCAGAAAAAATAACTAACTTTATTTGTACTAGTTTTTAAAGTTAGTCAATTTTTATATAAAATAAATACCCCTATAATCTGAATAAATAGATTGTAAGGGCATTTATTTTATAATCTTCAATTGATTAAAAATTAGAATAAATTATTAATAAGTTATTTTTAACTTTCTTTAAACATTATAAATAAATTTATTTATAAGTTATTCTATAAATTATAAGCACACTTTATATTTATACTAATTTTTATTCTGCTATTATTTTTATTAATATAAAAGCTATTGAAACTTCATTTTTTCTTTTAAATTTTCTACTTTTAAAAAATTATCTTGAATATTGGTTTTATTTTCTACTTTTATTTTCTTACATTCTTCTATACTACACATTATTTTTTTATATAATTGCTCTAAAGAATATGAGTCAGTTTGACTATCAAATGTTTTTAAATTATCATTAGACGTATTTACTGTATTCTTTATAAAAAAATCCTTTGTTGAGTCTTGCATACTATTCATTTCCATTGATAAAATTTCTTGTTTTTTTAGTCTTATTGAGTTTGTTAAACATCTCTTAAAAATGGGTAGTGTAATTATAAGAGAAGATGTTATTAATTCCATTAAATCAAAATTATAATTTTGAATTTGCTCCATTAGTGTTATGTTTTGTAATGATATATTTAGTGCTGTCCTTAAATCATAATTTTTTTGTTCTAAGAGCTCTTTATTATTTTTTAAAAATTCTACTCTTTCATAAGAATATGTCTCTCCTGATTCTAAAGACAATTCTTTATCTAAATTTTCTAAAATAATTTCACTTGCTATTATATAATTCTCCAAACTACTACAGTATTTAAAGTTTGATTCATACAACATATTCATACTTTTTAATTGCTCTCTTAAATCTATTTCATATCTTTTTAACCCTAAATAAATCTTTTCAACTTCACCAACTATCATTATAGATTTATTTATTTGTTTATCTAATTCACATTTATTTATTTTAAATATTTTCTTTAAAAAATGTGTTTCTTTAGTTTCCTTTAACTCATCAAAATTAAAATCTTCCATTACCTTATTTAATTTATTTAACATTTCATTTATATCATCTTCATAATAATTTTTCATTGAATATAGCAACTCATCAGATGTTTTCATAACACTCTCTGAAGATGTATTTCCAAATTCAAGTAGATCATCTGCATTATTTATATTTATTTCTTCTAATATAGCCTTTACTTTTTCATTTTTTCTCAAATCAAATTCATATTTATCGTTAAAATTTATTTTTTCCCTGCCTTTTTTAGATATACACTCATAGTCATCTTTTATTTTTTCTAAGCAACTCACTAAAATAACAACTCCTTAATAATCTCTCTAATGAGAAAATAAGTCTTCATCACTGATATACTTTTTCATATATCTATTTAATAATCTTTGAAACATTAACATTCGTGAAGTCTAGAATATTAATTATATATTATAATTTTGTATATTCTTTTAACATATCATTGTATTTTTTAATATCTTCTAATAACATCTCTTTTTCATCTAAAATCAGTTCTCTTTTAGAATCATTATCCATATTATAAATGCATTTTAAAAAATTAATTAGAGATATTTTTATTTCCTCATACATATCAATATCTTCTTTTTCAGTTTTAAAATATTCTTTTATCTTGTTGTATTCATTCAGAAATGAGTCAAGAACAATTGCATTTTCTACTACCATTTTGTGGTAAGGATTTTTAGTATCAGATAAAATACTTTCTATTAACTTGAACTCTTTCTTGTATTGTCTATTAATGTCTTCTTCTTTATCGTAAATAGACTTAATTACATTTAATAAATATTCAGTATGTTCTTTTTCAAATTCTCCTCTTAAATTAAAAAATAATCCCCAAATAGCCAATGCAAAAGCTACATACCCCAAAAATGGTATACAAAAAATAAAAAAGTATGACTTTGAACCCACTATATTTAATACATTATTATTTTCTTTTATAAAATTTAAAGACTTATTTTTAAACTTAAATTTACTTTGTATAAAAGCCATTAAAAAAACTAAAATAACCAATATAATCTGAATTATATATGCTTTAATTAATGCCCCAAAAGATCCATCCATTACTTTCCCCCCTTTTTTTAAGTTCCTCTTAGATAAAATACTATTATATATTTTACGATTTTTCAATAACACATCTTTTTTTGAATTATTAACCTTTCATTAACAAGATTGAGTGATTTAATTAAATATAACTTTATTATTATCCAATACATTATGTATTCCATTTTATTGCCATTTTAAGGTAGTTTGTCCTTATCATAAAGGAAATTATTGTATTTGTTATTTAAAAGCGTTACAGACGTTTTAAAACTCTTTAAAAAGCCTTTCTAAATTTATTTGAGACGTAAACCTTTTATATAAGTTGTTTTTACAAATAATGAGAATTTAAATGTTGTTTATATAACTTGATAATTTATAAAAGAAAGATATTTGTATTTTTTTATAAACAGTACAGAATAGAAAAGTATTTGTATTTTCCCTTTTACTATTCTATTCTATTTTAAAAACATTTTATTTATTTTATATTTTATTATTTTAGGCGATTTGGACACATTGAAATTACTTATGTACAGAGATCGAACGACGAGTATTTGGGAATTAACGACGAGTGTTTGGGAATTTAACAACGAGCGTTTGGGAATTTATGAATTTAAAATAAAAGTGTAAAAAATAAAATCTTTGTAGATATAAAAAATAAAAAGTCTTATAAAACATCTAAATTTCAATATTTTGGTATATTTTAAGATAAACTTTTAATAATTAATTTCAAATAAATTATTTCAAAAAATGAATAAACGAGCATTTGGGAAACTAAAAACGAAAAATAGGTTAATATATAACTGTAACTAAAAATGTATTATTGTTTTATTAGAAACTAAAGAAGGAGGCATGTATTAACTTTTAGCTTAATACATTAAGATATATGGGTAATGTAAAAAGAGTTATTTATAACAAATATGATAAAAAGAAATATTTAAAGACTACGATAGTCTTGTAAAACACAATAATCTTATACAATTTACATATCACTTAGATAATTTAAAAACTAATTTATTTAATAAAAATTGTAGTTTCTTAAATAAAATGAACTCAGAAAACCAAAATTATTTGAATTTTTGTATACATTTTTATCAAAATTATTATATAAGTTATTTCATAAATTATTTATACACTTTTTACTTAATTTATATTTCTATTTTTCACTTAGTTAATGTAAAAGCTCAAAATAAATTCAAAAAGTATTACTTATAACTTAGTATTTACAATCTTTATAGTGTTTATATTCAAAATATAGCTCACTGCATATATATTATCATAATTTATCTAATGAGAATTTTAGTTAGCTGATTAAAATACTCATAGAAAACAACTTTTTTAACATTATTGATAATTTCATTTATAAGTTATTTTGTAATTTATATATACACTCTCTTTATAATTTATTTTTAAATCTTAATTATAAAGATCTAATAATTAAAATTATCCTGTTTACCACTTAGTTAATATAAAACCTACAATAGTCTTGTAAAACACAATAACCTTATACAATTTACATACCACTTAGTTAATATAAAATCTTGAAATGAATCGATATTTTCAATACGTTCAGACACATTAAATATTAAAATTTGCAGTGAGACACAAGTATTGATTTTTGATATTTTTCAAAAATACGTTTAAACTCGGTGTTTACAATCATTACAACGTTTATTTATATATTTATTATATCATAATTTATTTAATAAAATTTTCGTTTATTAAATAAACTGAATATAGAAAACTAAAATTATTTAAATTTATATATGCATTTTATAAAACTTATTATTTAATTTATTTTATAACTTATATATGCACTTCTTTCTTAATTTATAAGTATCTCGTATGAAAAAATAATTAAAGAGATAGAAGGCTGGATATTTTATATTTGGCCTTCTATTTCCATTTTTAAGCAAATTTTCATCTTTTTAGGTAAATGACATCAAGTTTGCAATTAAAATAGGTCAGACAAGCCTTTAAATGTCTTAAAACTATATTTAATCAACTTTATTTTTATCAGTTTATTTTTTCCCAATCATCAAGATTGCAAGTTCATTATCTCCCATCTTTTTAAGTAAAATTAAATTCAATAGCATTTAGTAAGTATATTAGAAAAATAATTAATAAAGTTTTTTATATTAAAAAAAAGAATAGTTCAGACATCTTTTCTAGTCTTTAATAGTTTTTAAAACAGTTTTTAAAGTCTTTAATAGTTTTTAGACAAGCTATAATGATTGGTATATCTAGGTTTCAGAGACGAAAGGTCATCATTTTAAGGGTCAAAGGTCATCATTTTAAGGGTCAAAGGTCATCATTTTAAGGGTCGAAAGGTCATCATTTTAAGGGTCAAAGGTCATCATTTTAAGGGTCAAAGGTCATCATTTTAAGGGTCGAAAGTGAGTGTATTTTAAAAATAGTTGACCTTTTGTTAAATCAAGTTTTATAATTTATATGAGGTGATAAATTTTGGAAAAAAAAGAAATTTTAATGCAACCAAATAATTTAATAAAAAGTAAATATGATTTTACAAATGTGGAAAATAAATTATTTTACAAAATACTTTTTAATGCTCAGAAACAACAAAATTCCTCTTATGTTACAACTATATCAAAAGAAGAGCTAAAAGTATTTATGAAAAATAATAATGATTACGAACATAAAAATATAAAAGAAATTTTGAATATGTTTCAACAGAGCGTTCTAGAATTTGATTACATAGAAGAGACAACTGGAAAATTAAAAACTTTTGGAAGTGGTTTAATTAATACATATGAATTGGATCATACAGACCAAATTTATACAATCATGATGCATGAAGTTCTATACAATCATATAACTGATTTTGTAAAAATGCAGAAAAAGAAAAATGGATATACAGCTATTAATTTATCAGTTTTATTTAATTTTAGAGGTGCATATACTCAAAGATTATACACTTTATTTAGGCTATGGAGCAGAGAAAATAAGGAAGTGGAGGTAAAATATAAATTAGATGAATTAAGATTTTATTTGAAATTAAAAGATAATGTATATCCAGAGTATAAATATTTTAAGCAAAATGTTCTAAAAAGAGCAATGAATGAGATAAATAAAAAAGGCAACATGGTTGTTTCAATAAAAGAAGAAAAAAGAAAAAATAGAAAAATAGATGAGATAATTTTTTCTGTGATAGATTATGAACCTAGAAAATATTTTGATAAAGATATATTGGTTGAAGATTATATACCTAAAAAGAAACAGGACAATGGAGTATCTTTTAGTTTTTATATACCAAATGAAAATATTTTTACAACAGGGACAATTAAACTATTTAAAGAAGATTTTAAAGAGTTTGATTTCAAGAGTGATGTTTATCTGAATGCTTTTAATAAATCTATTGCTATAGCACTTGAAAGAGATAATACTGATATTATAAATACAAAGAATTATGATTTTTTTAAATCAACACTTTCAAATAAAATAAGTGAAGTTATAATTCATCAAAAAGATGATTTAAAGTTTAAAGAAGAATTAAACAAATATTGGGATGATGAAGATGTTAAAAAAGAAGAAAGAGAAATTGATTATAGCAAAGATCCTGTCAGACTTGAAACTGTTAGGAGAAATTTGTTTGATCAAGGTCTAGTAAATGAAGAAGGATATTACTATAAGTAAGAATTGGAGAAAATAGATATGCATTACATTGATAAGTATATTGAACCAACTACAGAAAGATATCTGTGTGTTGTAAAACAAATAACTTTAAAAATGGGATATCCTCTTGAAACAACACTGGATGCTATTGATTTAGATAGTTATATGATGAGTGTAGTGTGCAAGGCATTAGAAGAAAGGGTGGATAGTATTATCAAGAAGTCCTTTAATGCCGAAAGTAAGTATTAAAGTTTTAAATAGTCAAGCTAATGACATTTTTAAGATAATCAATATTGATTGTGAGTGGAACAAGATTTCTAATTATTGTAGTACAAGTCATTAACTAGATATTTGAAAATATGGTATAATTAAATCTAGCAAGAGAAAAAAATATATTCTAAAAAGAGTGGAATTTGTGTAACAAAAGATTATCCTCCCAACAATGTTGAAGGGAGGTGAATTACATGGATAACTTTTTACTAAATGTATTAGCTGGTGTTTTTGCTAGCTATATATTCTATTTAATTTGCAAATTATTTAGACATGTAAAAAGCCACTCCGGCAAGAGTGGCTGGGAACTTGATTTAAAAATCAAGTTCAAAAAGTTCAAATAATTTTTTATTTTAAATTACGAACTCCATTCTGTCGCTAAATAGAATATAGTTCTCTTGCTTTTATTATAGCACAAAAACTTAATTTTGATACAATTTTATATTAGATTGCCAAAACTCCATGTTCTAGGGTTATTAAATATAAAAATTTTTAAGATAAACTTTAAGATAATATAAAAAATAAGAGGTATTAATCTCTTGTTTTTTTATGATTTTCTTTATAATACATAATAATCATTATTATATATAAAGTCAAAAGTGTTCCAAACATAAATATCTCTAATTGAAATTGTCCATAAACAATACTGAATAAATTGTATGAAATCATTAATAAAACTTGTGGGATTTGTATGATTATTATCAAAAACATACCTGTAATCAAAGGTACTATATGAAAACTCTCTTTTTTTATAAAAAACTTATATATAAATAATGCAAATATTAAAAAATAAACTAATATAAAAACCATAAATTGAAGTTCATTAATATTAAATTTTATTATCTGCTTATGTAATAATGAGTTAAAGAACATAGATATTAATATTATAATTGGATAAATAATAACAAACATATCGTTGAATATATTTTTTTTATTCATAATCATCAACAACTTTCAAAATTTTAATAATAGGTTTAAAATAACTTTTTTATTGGAAAATACCCCTTTTTAAAATTATATCATAGACTTCATTGTAATAAAATAAAAAAGTATAAATATTTAGAATATTAAGAAAGATATTAGAAATAAGTCATTTTAATGATATAATACAAGTAATTATTTAAAGGAGGGATTGATATGGTAAAAAAACTTTTTTTAGGTATTTTTATAGTTTTTGCAATCTCTATATTTTTTATATTTAGTAAAACAGATGATGAAAATATTTTTATTGGAGAGTCTGAACATTGGACAGCTAAGTTTGTGACTACTGAAGAACGATCAGAATTAGAAATAAAATATAAAGATAGTAAAAAAGTATTTGACCAAAAATTCGATTATTCATATGAGTTTATAGATGGGAAAGATGCAGTTGTAATTGTAAATGGAGAAGTTTTAGAAGCAGGTCGAGAAAAGGCAATAAAAATACAAAGACCAGGTCTTTATTCAAATAGAGAATCTAGTTATAAAGTAATTATATCTTGGAATGGAAATGAAGAAACTATAAATTTAAAGAAAAAATAGTAATTGAATGTGATGAAAAAAGATATTATAAATTTATAAACAATTTATAATTAAAATTATTTTTAAATTAGTATACAAAATAGAATATAACTTATTATATAAGTTATATTCTATTTTGTATGAAGTCACTTAAAAACTGAACTATATTAGAATTAATTTTATAAATAACAAATATAAATAATTACAAAACCTTAACTGCATTAAGTTTGAAATATAATAATATTAAAAACACTTCTCTCAAATCAAGTATCTTTTGTTATATTTTCATAAGTTTTAAAAATATAAATTTTTTAAAACTTGTGTCCAAAAAACAAAATTAAATACGTTATATATATAAAGGGTTAATTTTAAAACCTTAAATTTATTATAGTTAGGGGGATTTAAATGAATAACAAAAGAATTAATCGTCTTTTATCAACAGTGATGGCAACTGTGATAATATCTTTACCACTTGCTATTACAGCAAATGCAATGGAAAAAACAGAATCAGATAATAATGTGAAAATAGAGTTGTCTGACAAAGAAGTAGAGGAATTACATAATTACTGGCCTGAGGATAAAATTTTTTCAGATGAAAAGATTGATGAAATCTTAATTAAAACAGGTCAATTTACTCAAAAGGAATTGGATAAAATCAATCAAGAAGTGGATGATTATGCTAAGAAAGTAAATCAAAATTCTCGTGTGAAATATATAAATGGGTATAACAAATACAGAACTTTTACTAAAAATGGTAAAAACTATTTATATATTTATGTAAGTGGAAAGACATTAAAGAAAATAAAAGCTGGAGCAGATCTTGCATCTACTTTTGGAGGTTTTTTACCAAAACTTTGGGTAGGGATTGCTGTAGTGGCAATTGGAAAGATAATAACAATTAACATGGATGGTATAAATACTAATTATGGGATTGTTTTATCATATATAGAGGATAAGTGGAATTTTCAGGGTGCAACATATACTTATAGATATGATCATTGGTTCTATCAAACTTAAAAGATATGCTTTTTTAGGAGGAATAATATGAAAAAAAGACTTTATAAAGTTTTTTTAAAAACAATTCCCAATTTGATAATTGTATTATTATCACTTGCATTATCATTTTACACTAATACATTTAATATTGATTTAAAAATATTACTTTTAATACCTTTAGCATATGTACTTTTATTTATATACTATTACATCAAAACAAAAAAAGATTAATTTTTATAGAATTAAATATGTACAAAAATAATTAATTTCAAAATTTAACTTTGAGAATTAGTTATAAAGTTAAGGCCCTTATAATCTATTTTATGGATTATAAGGGTTTTTTACTAGATACCTTTAAATAAGCTTTTTAAGCATATTCATATTCTATTTAAGTAGAGTTAATTATACATTTATGTTATAATTAGACTCTAAAATATTGATTTGAGATATTTAATTTGGGGGAATTATAAATGTTAATTTATTTATCAATGCTTGAGTTTGAAGAAGATAAAATCAAGTTTGAAAAGATATATGAAAAATATAGACAGATAATGTTTTATGTGGCCAATAAAATATTAAAGGATGATCATTTAGCAGAAGATGCTGTACATAATGCTTTTCTAAGAATAATTAAAAATATAGATAAGATTGATGAAGTGGATAGTCCAAGAACGAAGGCTTTTATCGTTATAATAGTAGAAAGGATTGCTATAGACTTTTACAGAAAGAGAAAAAGAGAGAAAGTATCTGATATTGAAGAAGAGTATAAAAACAGGGCGATAAATTTTTCTATAGAAGATAAAGTATGTGAAAGTAATTTAGCTATAGCACTTGCAAAACTTAATGAAAGTTACTTTCAAGTACTTTCTTTAAAGTTCCAGTATGGTTTTTCAAATAAAGAAATAGCAAAGGTATTAAATTTAGGGGAGGAGAATGTATATAAGAGGATTCAACGTGCTAGAAAAAAATTAAAAGAAATATTAGAAGAAATGGAGGTTGGAAATATTGAGTAATAAAAAAGATGATTTTGATATTACAGATGATATGCTTCAAAAAAGTATCCCAATCGCGACAAAAATTATTCTTGATGACCTTCCTTCAGATGATGAATTAAATCATGTTTTTTCAAAAGGTTTTGAACGAAAGATGAAAAAACTCATTAAGCAGCAAAAAAGAAGTAGTTTTACAAATAAAATTGTTTTCTATTCAAAGCGAATAGCTATTATATTTTTAATAGTGTTAGCTAGTTTATTTACTGTTACTATGAGTAGTGAGGCATTGCGTACACGTTTATATGAATTGGTAATAAGAGTATATGAAGATTTAACTTCTTTTGTATTTTCAAATAAAGAAAATATTGAAATCAAAAACCTTAAGATTAAAGAACCAGGATACATCCCAGAAGGATTCAAAGAAGTAGATAGAGTTGATAATTTTATGATTGCATATGAAAATGAAAAAGGTATAAGAATAGAATATACAAGTACTGAAATTGATGCGAATTCTATTATATTAGATACAGAAAATGCAAAAGTTAAAGATATATTTATAAATGGGTATAAGGCAAAATATATAGAAAAAGAAACTTTCTTACAAGTATTTTGGAATGACAACAACTTTATATATCTGTTAAATGTAGATTATCAAAATAATAAGGATTTAGAATTATATAAAAATATTTTATTAAAAATGGCTAAAAGCATAAAATAATTTCTTAAGTGTCCAAAAACCATTTCTTTATTCGTTATATATTTGCTGTTATAAAAATGTATAAGAAAAAGAGGTGGTTTTTATAGTTTAAAAAATTGAGTATAATTCAAATACAAATATATCTTAGCTATTATAATTAAGACAAAGCAAAGCAATAAGCCTCTTATACTAGAAAAATGATTTAAAATTGAAAGAGTCTATTTATTAGTAAAACCTGATCTAAATTAGGTTTTTATAATATAATTACAAGTTTATATATGTTTATTGGGGGATAGTTACAATATATAGTATTTTAGATATTTATAACTATTATAGCTATGAATATCTATTTTGGAATCATAATAAAAATTTAATAAAAAATTTTATATAAGTGTCCAGAAATCACTTCATTATTCGTTATATATTAAGTAAAAAATAATAAAAAGCAAATGAAGGGGTGATTTTATGGTTTGGAAAAAAATGATTATAAGTAGTATGTGCGCTTTAGCATGTTCATCAGCAATTGCGATACCTATATTTGCTGATGAATATAAAGACAAGAATATTGAACAATATTCAGCTGTAAACTATATAGATGATACTATGGTAAAAATGTCTTATATTAAGTCTGGTACTTGTACTTTAAATATTTCAGGTAGTACAGCTAGAGTAATCTGTTCTGTTAGAGGTTCATCAAATGTGACAAGTACATCAGTTACTGCTAGGTTACAGAAAAGTAATGATAATGGAAAAACATGGTCAACAATTCAAACTTGGAATGCTTCAGGAAGTAGTACATGTTCTCTTTCTAAGTCAAAAACTATAGGAAGAGGATACTACAGAGTTTATTCTACAATAAAAGCAAATTCTGAAAGCAAAAATATAATAAGTAGTGAAAGAAGATATTAAAAAATATTGCATACATAAGATGAGGTGACTATAAATAATATATCTTGAATAGCCAATTATATTAATTCAGTCTGCTAATTTTTTATTATTAATAATAATATTTATACTTGTAATTGATATTTTTAAAAAGTAGTAAACTTAGGATAATTTTACATATAGCACAAATATAAAAGGAATAGAGAATATCTATTCCTTTTATATTTGTGCTATCTTTGGATGATTGCATAAAACTTATAAATAAATTATTATATAAAGTATATAATAATTTATTTATAAGTTTTAGATAATTTTTTTATAAAAATCCCGAATGTAGGCGGAAGTGTGATATAATATCATATATCAATAGAACTCACAGGAGGATTAAAATGAAAATAGTAAGTTTATTTAATGTAAAAGGTGGGGTTGGGAAAACGACATTAGCATATCTAATGGCTCTTAATTTATCAAAAAAAGACAAAAAAATACTTATACTTGATGGAGATACCCAAGCAAACTTTACACAATTCATATATAAAATAGTACATAATAAAAAAACAATTCTAGATGCATTTAAAGATGATATAAGTGCAGAAGAATTAATAATAAAATCTCCATTAAAAGATTATCCAAATGTAGACTTAATACCAAGTGATTTATCTTTATCTGTTTTATCAGAGTATTTAACTATAAAAACTAGTAGAGAAAAAGTCGCTTTTAAGTGGTTTAAGAAAAATATTTCTACTCTTAAAAATTATGATTATATTTTAATAGATTTGTCTCCTTCATATGACTTGATTGCTAGAAATTTTCTATTTATTTCAGACAGTATTATTACACCTCTTGAATTTCAAGATATAGCAAGTATAAGAGGTTGTGAACTGTTCTATCAAAAATATAATGAAGATCTAGAAGATATGGGAGAAACTAACGAAGCAAAAAGAGCTGTTGTAATAAATTCTTTTACTTCAAGAAAGTTAACTTCTGGCGATATATTTATGGATTATCTTGATAGGTTCGATAGTATAAAAGAAGATTTATCAGATGTAAAAATAAGTGAAAGCACTATAGTAAAAAATTGCGTGCTAAATAAGTTAAGTATAGATGACTATTGTAGAAAGATAAAAAAGGCTCATAAAGTTAGAGAAGAATTAAATGATTTAATAGAAGAACTTACTAATAAGGGGGTATTATAATGAGTAAATTTGAATTAGAAGAGGAAGAAATATCTATACCTAGAAAAGACTATAAAAATGAAATCAATAAAGAAATTGAAAATAAATTTAATGAACATACAGAACTTCCAGGGATAAACTTATTAGACTTAAAAGAA
Organism: Clostridioides difficile; assembly: GCA_012955965.1. GTDB lineage: Bacteria > Bacillota > Clostridia > Peptostreptococcales > Peptostreptococcaceae > Clostridioides > Clostridioides difficile_G. Next base: position 1,116 of record JABBZI010000033.1, on the reverse strand, counting down.
AATAAAAAGACTAAAAAAGGACAAGTTACATTATATATTGATGATGAGGATTTGAAAGTATTAAAGACTATAGCACACCTTAAAAAGACTACATTAAATAAAGTAATAAATGAGTTTATTAGGGCTAATGTAAGGGCAACTAAAGAGCATTTACCAGAAGAATTAAACATAGATAAAATCTCAAAGGAGTACGATAAAAGAAATAAAAATAAAGGACCTAGAAAATAAGTTATTATTTAAATTTGAAAGTAAGTATATTATAATTTAAATAATAACTTATAATATACATTAAATATAAAATTTATAAATAAGTATAGAAATAAATTGTTATATAATTTAATATACAATGTATGAACTAAAATAGTTTATACATTGTATATTAAGAAAATTAATCTATTTATTTATAAAATTTAAGGATGCATGAAGAGTATCAAATCTATCAGCACCTTTTAGAGCTGTATATTTTTCTTTGCTCAATGAGCCGATCTTATTACATGCTCCGGTTCCGACAACATATAAATTTTCAGTTTGATATGGTTTGTAATCTTTTATATCACAAACTAAACATTCTTCTTTTTTATAATTCCAAGAAATTACTGTTGCTGATATTTTATCAACTTCTCCATCATAAATGACTGTATGTTTATACATTTTATTTTCTCCTTTAGTATTTATGTCTTTATTTAATATACCTTCTGCTATTAATTTCGCAACTGTATCTTTATGCTTAATATAATAGTCTGTATCAGCTTTGCTATCTACAAAACATACTTCGATTAATATTGTTGGTGCTTTGGTATGTTTAAGCCAATAAAGATCCCTTACATCTATTTTAGCTCCTCTATTTTTAAATATGGTTGATAACTTTGAATTAACTCTTTCAGCATATACTTTACCATTATTTGTTTTATATAATGTCTCTGTTCCCATAGGGTTTAAGGTTGTACTATTTGCGTTAAAGTGGATTTGTACTGCTAAGTCTATGTCTTGTTTATTGGCTATTTGACATTGCTCAGAAAGATAATTATCGGACTTATCAATTTTACCAGTGTAAATAGTTGCGTTGCCATATTTTAGCCATTTTACTATTAAATCTGTTAGTATTCTATTTTCTTT
>JABBZI010000339.1 GCA_012955965.1 Clostridioides difficile | reverse complement strand
CTACAGATGGAAATCATGGTAGAGGAGTTGCTTGGACTGCTAATAAATTAGGTCAAAAATCTGTTGTATTAATGCCAAAAGGTTCTTCTGAGTTTAGATTAAATAAAATCAAAGGAGAAGGAGCAGATGCTAGTATAACAGACTTAAACTATGATGATGCAGTGAGATTAGCTAATGATTATGCAGAAGCTGATGACCACGGAGTAATGGTTCAAGATA
>JABBZI010000338.1 GCA_012955965.1 Clostridioides difficile | reverse complement strand
TTATTTGCATAGAGGATTTACAAGTAAAGAATATGACTAAAAATCATAAACTATCTCGTTTAATTTCTGATGTGTCATGGTCAGAATTTGTTCGTCAATTAGAATACAAGGCTAATTGGTATGGTAGGCAAATTATAAAGGTAGGTAAATTCTTTGCAAGTTCACAAATATGCAATAAATGTGGGTATAAAAACGAGGAAATGAAGAATTTAAGTATAA
>JABBZI010000337.1 GCA_012955965.1 Clostridioides difficile | reverse complement strand
CTTCAAACTCTCCCCCACATGTATCAACCATTTTATAAACTGGTTGTATGTTATATAAACTTCTCAATTCATATAATTTTTCTGGGCTTATCTTCATTAAGTCAGATATACCTTTATCAGAGAATCCTTTTTTCTTTAATTCAAGAAGATAATCTTTAGTTAAATCTTCAATTTTCATAACTTTTAATTTTTCTTCTTGCTCTACTATCCATTTAAATT
>JABBZI010000336.1 GCA_012955965.1 Clostridioides difficile | reverse complement strand
CTGATTTATAGTAACAATCAGCTTCATCAGCTTCTACTACTACTGTTATTGGGCATTCATCATAGATTGAAGCAACATATCCTTGAACTGCTCCAGCAAGTGAACCAACTCCTGCTTGCACAAATACATGCGTTGGTCTATCTACTCCATATTCTTTTAATTGCTCTATAGCTTCTTTAGCCATAGTTCCATATCCTTGCATTATCCATGCTGGGATTT
>JABBZI010000335.1 GCA_012955965.1 Clostridioides difficile | reverse complement strand
GATATCATTTGCAGTAGCATAAAATGGAATTTCTATTCCTGTTTTTGAAAAGCCAGAAATATATAAATGTTCAAAATGTGATAGGCCTTGTGCACCTTTACATTCTGTGATAGCAGATACATTTTCAAGTAATTGCTCTTCTATTTCTCTATCATCATAATAAAAGTTAATATTTTTGATTGTTTGATTTGTTTCTGTCAATGTAATAATACTTATATT
>JABBZI010000334.1 GCA_012955965.1 Clostridioides difficile | reverse complement strand
ATTCAGCCAAAATTGCACAAGCATATGAATTTATATCAAAAAAACCTAGAAAATTTGATGAATTAATCAGTGAAGGTGGGGCAAATGTATCAGGAGGTCAAAAACAAAGACTTTCTATTGCAAGAGCAATAGCAAAAAATCCAGAAGTGTATATATTTGATGATAGTTTTTCAGCTCTTGACTTAAAAACTGATGCAGCTCTTCGTAAGGCTTTAAAAT
>JABBZI010000333.1 GCA_012955965.1 Clostridioides difficile | reverse complement strand
CTGCAGCTGAAATAGCTCAAGCTACAGAATTTATTGATTCTAAGCCAGAAGCTTTTAAAACTGAAATTTCTCAAGGTGGAACAAATGTATCTGGAGGTCAAAAACAAAGACTTTCTATTGCAAGAGCTATTATAAGAAGACCTGAAATATATATTTTTGATGATAGTTTCTCTGCACTTGATTTTAAAACTGATGCAATACTTCGTTCCAAGTTAAAGA
>JABBZI010000332.1 GCA_012955965.1 Clostridioides difficile | reverse complement strand
GATCTACCATTTCATCACCTGATGCCATTTTTATTTGTTTATCTGTTGCATCAAAAGTTAATTGACCTACTGCTGGTGCTACATACTTTTTAACTTCAAATGTTGTATTTGCTACTGAGTCTGTAGCAGTTGCTTCAGATACTGCTCCTGCTTTAACTAATACACTTACATTGTCTAAATCATTTTGTACTGCTGGATTTGCTGTTCCTGATACTGTTA
>JABBZI010000331.1 GCA_012955965.1 Clostridioides difficile | reverse complement strand
TGCCAAAAGGTTCTTCTGAGTTTAGATTAAATAAAATCAAAGGAGAAGGAGCAGATGCTAGTATAACAGACTTAAACTATGATGACGCAGTAAGATTAGCTAATGATTATGCAGAAGCTGATGACCACGGAGTAATGGTTCAAGATACAGCATGGGATGGATATGAAGAAATCCCAGCATGGATAATGCAAGGATATGGAACTATGGCTAAAGAAGCTA
>JABBZI010000330.1 GCA_012955965.1 Clostridioides difficile | reverse complement strand
TAGTTTTCTTTGATTTAAATTTAGGAAATCCTGCATTTTCTTTAAAGAATTTTTTATATGCGTTTTCTAAATCTTTTAAGGTATTTTGTAGTGAAAATTTGTCAGGTTCTTTAAGCCACTCTAATTCTTTTTTTAAATTGGTCAAATCAGAACTACACTGCTTATAAGTAAAAGTTTCTTTATCTTTTTCATAAACTTCTATTTTTTTAGCAAGATATTT
>JABBZI010000032.1 GCA_012955965.1 Clostridioides difficile | reverse complement strand
CCTTATTAAAGTTAACAAAATAATGAAAAATATATATTGCTAAACAACTTCAATATAAAAGAAAGTTTTACTCTATTTTTATTCAAAATTAGAAAACTATACATTAATAATAAAATATAATAAAAAAACTAAAATTCAAATCAAATTGGAGATTTATTTTATATAGTAATCATTTTTTATTAAAAGGTATTCTTTGCTTTATTGTATATTTAATAAGGTTAAATAGAGTTATTATTTTAATTTTATACTTTACTTTTTCCATAAACCTATTATAATTAAAGTATAATCATTTTGCTAACTTGTTTATTTTATTATAAAAATGTGAAACTTATTACATAAGGAGGAATTTAACATGAAAAATAATACTTATAAAGAAATCAAAAACATATATGGAAAAATAAGCCCTTTTGAATTTAAGGACAAATTAATAGATATTGCAAAACACACTGCAAAAGAAAATAACAGGGAGTTGCTTGATGCAGGTCGTGGTAATCCAAACTGGACTTGTTCAACTGCTAGAGAAGCATTTTTTACTTTTGGTCATTTTGCTATTACTGAAACTCGTTCTAACTGGGATTTAGGTCATTTGGCTGGAATGCCTCAAAAGAAAGGTATTAAAGAAAGATTTTTTAAATTTATAAATGAAAATATAGATATGCCTGGAGCATACTTAGCTAGAGATATTATAAACTTTGGTATAAATGAACTTGGATTTGATGGAGATGAATTTATTCATGAACTAGCTGATGGAATTATTGGTGATAATTATCCACTTCCAGATAGAATGTTACCTCATATGGAAAAAATAGTACATGATTACTTAGTTCAAGAAATGAAATACGATATATCAGGTGACTATGGTGATGTAGAGATTTTTGCTGTTGAAGGTGCTACAGCTGCCATGTGTTATATTTTTGATTCATTAATGGCTAATGAACTACTAAAAAAAGGTGATACTATAGCTTTGATGACTCCAATATTTACACCTTATCTTGAAATACCTAATCTTCCTCGTTATGATTTTAAAGTTGTAAATATAAATGCTAATGAAGTTGATGAAAAAGGCGCTCATACATGGCAATACACTAAAAAGGAATTAGAAAAGCTTCGTGACAAATCTATTAAAGCTTTATTTGTTGTTAATCCTAATAATCCTGCATCTATAGCTATGGATGACACATCTTGTAATAACCTAATAGATGTGATTGAGAATTATAACAAAGATTTAATGATAATATCAGATGACGTATATGGAACTTTTGTAGAAGACTTTTCATCATTAATGTCAAAACTTCCTTACAACACTGTTGGAGTTTATTCTTATTCAAAATATTTTGGAGTTACAGGATGGAGACTTGGTACATTTGCACTTCATAAGAAAAATGTTTTTGATAAGAAAATAAATGATTTAACTGGAGAGCTAAAAAAATCAGTAGATAAGCGTTACAGTGATATGAGTCTTAATCCTTCTAGTCTTTCATTTATGGAAAGAGTTGTTGCTGATAGTAGACTTGTTGCTCTTAACCATACTGCTGGTCTTTCTACTCCTCAACAAGTACAAATGGCATTTTTCTCTGCATTTGCTTTAATTGACAAAGTTGATGCCTACAAAAAACTTAATATGAGTATTTGTCATAGACGTCAAAAACTATTGTTTGAAGCCTTAGAACTTCCAATTAATGAAAGTAAAAATAATGCTGCATATTATACTCAGTTTGATATTGAAGAATGGGCTAAATTAAACTATGGAGAAGATTTATTTAAATTTATAAATAAAATTTCCGCTCCAGTAGATGTCCTTTATAAGTTAGCTAATGACTATTCTGTAGTCTTACTTAGTGGAAATGGATTCTATGGCCCTGAATGGTCAATTAGAATATCTCTAGCAAATTTATATGATGAAGCTTACACTAAGATAGGAAAAGCTATCAGAGAAATACTAAATGGTTACATTACTGAATGGCAAAAAACTAAGAAATAGTTATATTACACTGAAATATCTAAATTATATGAATAAAAGAATTTATGTAGACCTTATCTACTTTTTTTGATATAATCCTATCGGAATTATAAATTTTATTTATGAAAGGCAGAGAATAGTATGAGTATTAAGAAAAAAGTTGCCATAGTTTTTACTGGTGGAACTATATCTATGACAGTAGATGATAAAGTAGGAGCCGCTATACCAACTTTATCGGGGGAACAAATATTATCAATGGTTACCAACATTGATAAAGTTGCAGATGTTGAGGTCTTTAACTTTGATGAAATTCCAGGACCTCATATAACACCTTATAGAATGATGGAATTAAAAAATTATGTAAATGATTTATTATCAAGAAAAGATATTACAGGAGTTGTAATAACACATGGTACAGATAGTTTAGAAGAAACAGCTTATTTTCTAGACCTTACAATTGATAACATCAAACCTGTAATAGTCACAGGTGCTATGAGAAGTAGCTCTGAACTTGGATATGATGGTTCAAGTAATTTATCTGCATCAGTTTGTACTGCTGTATCTAAAGATGCTATGGGCAAAGGTGTTCTTGTAGTCTTAAACAATGAAGTAATATTAGCTTCTGAGGCTACTAAGACAAATACTCTTTCTTTAAATACATTTAAATCCTTAACTAGTGGTCCATTAGGAATAATTGACTGCAATGAACTTGTTCTTACAAGAGATATTGTAAATAGAACAATTATAGACACTGACAAGGTAGAATCTAAAGTTGCTTTATTTAAAGCATATGTAGGAGAAAATGCAGACTTTATAAGATTTGCTGTTGATAGTGGATATAAAGGTATAGTTATTGAAGCAATGGGTAGAGGTAATATTCCTCCTCAGATGCTTTCTGGAGTTGAATATGCTAGAGAAAAAGGACTTCCTGTTGTTATAGTGTCTAGATGCCATTCAGGTAGAGTGTTTGATAGCTATGGTTATTATGGTTCTGGTAGAGATTTAAAAAATCTTGGATGTATATTTGGTGGAGACCTTCCAGGTCAAAAAGCTAGAATAAAACTTATTTTAGCACTTGGAAAAACTGATAATCTTGATGAAATCAAAGACTTCTTTGAAAAAGGAATCTACTGTTAATTATAATAAAGTTTAAAACAATAAACCCCTATTACAAATTTTTAATTACTCTGTAATAGGGGTTTCATTTTATCCTATAGTTTTGATTTATTTCACAACTACATTAACTAATTTCTTAGGTACAGCAACAACTTTAACTATAGTTTTGCCTTCAACTAATCCTTTTATTTTTTCATCTTCTAAAGCTACCTTTTCCATTTCTTCTTTAGATATGTTTGAATTAACAGTTAATTTTCCTCTAACTTTTCCATTAACTTGTACAACAACTTCTATCTCATCTTTTACTAAAGCTTTTTCATCATATTTAGGCCAATCTATATCAAATACACTTCCATCTTTACCTATCATAGTCCATAATTCTTCACCTAAATGAGGTGCAAATGGTGCAATTATAGTTACTATAGTTTGTACACCTTCTTTTATAACTGCTTCATTTATATTATCTAACTCTTTATATTTATACATATCATTTATTAATTCCATAAGAGCTGATATAGCAGTATTAAATCCAAATTTTTCACTTAAATCAGCAGTAACTTTTTTAAGTGTAGAATGTATAGTATATCTCATGTCTTTATCTTGAGAATTTAATTCTCCAAACTCTACATCCTTTTTAACTACATCTGCTAACTCATCAACCAATCTATAAACTCTATTTAAGAATCTAAAGCATCCATCAACACCTTGCTCTGACCAGTCTAAATCTCTTTCTGGTGGTGCTGCAAATAATACGAAAAGTCTTGCAGTATCTGCTCCATACTCATCAATTATATCCATAGGTGATACTGTATTACCTTTAGATTTACTCATTTTAGAACCATCCATAAGAACCATTCCTTGAGTAAGTAAGTTTTTAAATGGTTCATCAAAATCTACCATACCCATACTCTTAAATGCTTTTACAAACCATCTTGCATAAAGTAAGTGCATTATAGCATGTTCTACTCCACCTATATATTGGTCTACTGGATGCCATCTATTAACTAATTCTTTACTAAATGGCTCATTTTCATTATTGCTATCCACATATCTTAAGAAATACCAAGAAGAATCGACAAATGTATCCATAGTATCAACTTCTCTTCTAGCTGGTTTTCCACAGTGAGGGCAAGTTGTTGACATGAATTGCTTTGAAGTAGTAAGTGGAGATTCTCCTTTTCCTGTAAACTCAACATCCGTTGGTAAAAGAACTGGTAAATTTTCTTTTTTAACTGGAACTATTCCACATTCATCACAATAAACTACAGGTATAGGACAACCCCAATATCTTTGTCTTGAAACTAACCAGTCTCTTAATCTATAGTTAATTGTTCTCTTTCCTCTTCCTTCTTTTTCTAATTTATCTATTATTCCTTCAAAACCTTCTGAAGCATCTAATCCATTAAACTCTTCTGAGTTTATTATTTTATTATCTTCTGTTATTACATCTATTATATCTAAGTTGTATTTCTCAGCAAAATCTCTATCTCTTTCATCATGTGCAGGAACTGCCATTATAGCTCCAGTTCCATATTCAACTAATACATAATTAGCTATCCATAGAGGAACTTTCTTACCATTTAAAGGATTTATAACGTATCTACCTATAAACATTCCTTCTTTTTCTACATCAGCAGCTGTTCGTTCTATTTCTGTCATTGTGTGCATTTTTTGAACAAAAGCTTCAACCTCTGCTTCATATTCAGTCCCAGCAACTAATTCTTTAACTAACTCATGTTCTGGAGCAAGTACCATATAAGTAACTCCATAAGTTGTATCTGGTCTAGTTGTAAATACTGTCATAGACTTATCAGTTCCATCTATATCAAAAACTAAATCTGCTCCTGTACTCTTACCTATCCAGTTTCTTTGCATTATTTTAACCTTTTCTGGCCATCCATCTAATGTATCTAAATCATTAAGTAATTCTTCTGCAAATTCAGTAGTCTTAAAATACCATTGTTCCAAGTCTTTCTTTAATACTGTTGCTTTACATCTTTCACATGCTCCTTGAACAACTTGCTCATTTGCAAGAACAGTCTCACAAGAAGGGCACCAGTTAACATAAGATTTTTTCTTATATGCAAGTCCATGTTCTAAAAACTTCAAAAATATCTCTTGAGTAAATCTATAGTATTCTGGAGTTGAAGTTGCTACCTCTTTATCCCAATCATAGCTAAGACCTAATAAATTTAATTGCTCTTTCATCTCTTCTATATTTTCCATTGTCCATTTGTGTGGATGTATTCCATGCTTTATAGCAGCATTTTCAGCTGGTAAACCAAAAGAATCCCATCCCATTGGATGAAGTACATTGTACCCTTCCATTTTTTTGAATCTTGCGACAACATCACCTATAGAATAGTTTCTAACATGACCCATGTGTATCTTTCCAGATGGATAAGGGAACATTTCTAATGTGTAATAATTAGGTTTTTCAGTTTGTGCTGTATCCATTTTATACTGATTATTGTCTTTCCAAATCTTTTGCCATTTCGATTCTACTTCTTTAAAATTATATACGCTCATATTTTGCCTCCTATTTTAGTTGTGTTCAACTATCTTATTTAATATTATTTACTTATAATTTCCAAATAATTCCTTGAAAATAAAAAATCCTCATCACTAAACTTGCGTTTAGGGACGAGGAGAAATCTTCGCGGTACCACCCTAATTAGCCTACATTATATAGACTCTCTTAGATAGCTTTTAATCCAGCTACGGAAAATAGATTTCAATCTAGTAAGTTCAAAGTTATATAATATTAGTTCTCACCTGCCACTAACTCTCTGAAAAAATATAGTCTTTTACTGCTCTAGTCTATTCAATTTAATATAATTTTTGAAATTTTCTAATTATAATAACATATATTATCATGTTTATGCTAATGTGTCAATATCTATATAAGGTGCATCTTTCCATAATTTTTCCAAATTATAAAATCCTCTGTTTTCCTCATTAAATACATGAACCATTACATCTCCATAATCAAGAAGTACCCAAGTTTGAGTGCTTTGTCCTTCTTTTCCTCTTGGCTCTAGTCCTAGCTTTGTTAATTCATCTTCTACATTATCTGCAATAGCTTTTACCTGTCTCTGAGAAGATGCTGTAGTGATAATAAAGTAATCACACAAACTAGAAACTTTTCCTATATTTATTATAACTGTATCTTGACCCAGTTTATCTTCTATGGCATCATATGCTATTTTTGTCATTTGTTCCACTGTCATATAAAATTCCTCACTTTCCTAATTAAAATACACTTAGTTATTGTAACATATTAATACGATTTTGTAACATAGTCAACTTTAAATTTATTAATATATTTGCCTTTATGTCTATTTTTTATAATAACTTTTCTTTAATTAGATAGTTTCTTGCCATAACTGTTCTTGGATGTATCTCTTCGTTTTTATTAATAACAAACATTAAAGTATTATTAAAAGAAGTTAAAAGTGCTTCATCAAGTTTTCCTCCATATGCCAATTCTCTTAAGGTATCTACAACTGGAAATTTTCTTCCTTCTTCAATTAAATCAGCTATGTAAATTATTTTTTCTAAAAGAGACATATCTTCTCTTCCTGTTGTATGATATTTGATTGCATTTATAATATCTTCATCTTCTATCCCAAACTCATACTCACATATGTATGACCCAATTACACTATGAGATAGAGAGCGATTTCCATCCTCTATTGGGTCTAAGTATATTTCATACTTGTTTACATAATCTTCTACTTCTTTATCACTTAAATACTTTGCACAATCATGAATCATTCCTGCTAAACAAGCTTTTTCTTTGTCACACCCATAAATCTCACACAATTTTTCAGCACATTTTGCAACATTTTTTGAGTGGCTAAGCCTCCCCACTGGTAACATTTGATTTAGTCTCTGGTTAATATTCTCTAAGTTCATTTAATCATCTCCATATTGATATAGTTTATTTTCATATAAATAATTTTCTACATTTTCGGGTACTAAGTAACGTATTGACTTGCCTTCATTTAGCTGTTCCCTTATATATGTGGATGATATATCCAGTGATGGAACATAAACTGTTATAATGTCAGCATCGTACTTTTTCGTTAATTTCTCTATAGTCTCTTGTGACCTTAACAAACTAATCCCTGGTCTAGTTGCAGCTATAAAGGTAGCCAACTCAAAGTTTTTCTTTACATCCTTCCACTCTTCAACACTACAAATAGCATCTGCCCCTGTTATAAAATAAATATCTGCATTTTTGTATTTTTTCTTCAAGTATTTTAATGTATCTATTGTATAAGTCCTTTTTTTTCTTTCGATTTCTACTTTTGAAACTAAAAAATCTTCATTGCTTTCAGTTGCTAGAAGTGTCATATTATATCTATCATACTTGTCTGTAGTGATACATAATTTATGTGGTGGATTTCCTGATGGTATAAAGATAATTTTGTCAATGTCATACTTGTCTCTAATAAACTCTGCTGTTGCTAAATGAGCATAGTGTATAGGGTCAAAAGTACCTCCCAATATACCTATTTTGATTTTGCCTTTATGGCGATTAAATTTCTCTAGTTTTTCAGTATTTTTCAACTCCGCCTTCTTAACTAGATTTTCGCTTTTCATATTTTGTCTCCTTTTAATGTTATAATACTATTGTACCATTATTTTTTATTTCTTAAAGCTTATAATTTATTTTTTTTGGTATATAATTATATTTATATGATAAAAAATGCTTTAAAAAATAATTATTTAACATGTTTTTACTTTACTTTTTAATAAAAATAACTTTTTACTATTTTGTCTTAATTTTGATAAAATATAACATATAAATGTAAGTTTTTTATTAAATTTTATTAGTTGCTTTTGTTAATATAATTACATACAAAAAGGGAGGATTTATGGGTATAATTACTAAAATAGAACAACAAAAAAGAAATGATGATAGAGTTAATATTTATGTAGATGATAAATTTTTTATTGCTATATTTAAAGAACTGGTTTATACATTCAATTTAAAAAAAGGAAATGAAATAAATGAAGAGGAATTAAAACCTATTTTGGACGATGAGATGTATATAAAAGCTAAAAATAAAGCTCTAAATATTTTATCTCATGCTGACCAGTCTGAAAAAAAAATAAAAGAAAAGTTATCTTCAGAATTTGATGAAAACATAATTGATAGAGTTATAGATTTTCTTAAAAATTATAATCTTGTAAATGATAGTGTATTAGCTCAAAAAATAGTTAATACAAATGTTAATTTAAATAGATGTGGTAAAAATAGAATTAAGCAAAATCTATATAATAAAGGTATCAATAGAAGTACAATTGATGAAGCTGTGTCTGAATTGGATAAGGACACTGAATTTGAAAATGCTATGTATCTAGCAAAAAAAAGGTTTGAAAGGGTAAAGAAAGAAGATAAAAAGAAAATATATCAAAAGATTTCTCAACATCTTTCCTACAAAGGCTTTGATTATGATATTATTAAAAGAGTTTTAAACAAACTTTTAAATTTCGATGAATATGATATATAAGTGTAAATACTAAGGAGGTAAATTATGAAATTAATCATTGGTGGCTTAAGCTTTTTATTAGGATTATATAATATATATCAATTATATAGAGAAGATAGTATGAGATAAATATTATTTTTTAGATGTAATATTTATTATGGAGGAGAAACAAAATGAAAAGTCAAAAAAGATTTAAAATTTTAGATATTGATGTATACCTACAACCATTTGAATCTGATATAAAAAAGAGAATGAAACATTATGAAGATGTTAAAGCAAAACTATTAACCAATTATAAAGATTTTAGTTCTTTTGCAAATGCTCATCTTTACTACGGCTTTCATCAGACAAATGATGGATGGTTTTACAGGGAATGGGCTCCAAATGCAGATAGTTTATCATTAATTGGTGACTTTAATAATTGGAATAGAAAATCTCATCCTCTAAAAAAAATTGATTCTGGTAATTGGGAAATATTTATTCCCAACAAAGATAGTTTACCTCATAAGTCAGAGGTAAAAGTACAAGTCATTGCAAATGGAAAAACATTTGACCGTATACCACTATATATAAAAAGAGTAATTCAAAAAGATTTTGGTGGATTTAATGGACAAGTATGGCAGCCAGAGACTCCATTTATCTGGACTGACAATGAATTTGACTTAAAAAGCATAACTTCTCCACTAATCTATGAATGTCATATAGGTATGGCTACTGAAAATGAATCTATTGGAACTTATAGTGAGTTTACTGAAAATATACTTCCTAAAATAAAAAAATCTGGATATAATACTATTCAGCTTATGGCTATTATGGAACACCCATATTATGCATCTTTTGGGTATCAAGTTTCAAACTTTTATGCAATCTCCTCTAGGTTTGGTACTCCTGAAGACTTAAAAAATCTAATAAATACTGCTCATTCCATGGGAATTGCTGTTTTATTAGATTTAGTTCATTCTCATGCAGTAAAGAATACCTTAGAGGGAATAAATGAGTTTGATGGAAGTGAATATCAATTCTTCCATTCAGGTTCAAAGGGGAATCATTCTGCTTGGGGTACAAAACTCTTTAACTATGGTAAACCTGAAGTAATCCATTTTTTACTTTCAAATATAAAATTTTGGTTAGATGAGTACCATTTTGATGGCTTTAGGTTTGATGGTGTAACATCAATGTTATATCATAACCATGGTCTTGGAGTTTCATTTGATAGTTACAAAAAATATTTTAGCATGAATACAGATATTGAAGCCATAACATACCTCCAATTTGCAAATGAATTGATAAAAGAAATTAAACCTAATTCAATAAGTATTGCAGAAGATATGAGTGGAATGCCTGGTATGTGTATACCTATAAAAGACGGTGGAATTGGATTTGACTATAGACTTGCAATGGGCGTACCAGATTTTTGGATAAAAACTATTTCTAACTTATCTGATGAAAACTGGGATTTAGGTAAAATGTGGCATGAACTTACAACTAGACGTCCTGGTGAAAAAAATATAGGTTATTGTGAATCTCATGACCAGGCATTAGTCGGTGACAAAACAATTATTTTTTGGTTAGCTGACAAGGAAATGTACTGGAATATGGAAATAAACTCAAATAACCATGTTATAAATAGAGCTATCTCTCTAATTAAGTTAATTAAATTAATAACTTTTTCTCTAGCTGGTGAGGGATATCTGAATTTTATGGGAAATGAATTTGGACATCCTGAATGGATTGATTTTCCACGAGAAGGAAATAATTGGAGTTATAAGTATGCTAGAAGGCAATGGAGCCTTTCAGAAAATGATTCTTTAAAATATAAACAATTATTAAACTTTGATAAAGCTATGCTTGAGCTTCCAAAATACAGTGCTGTTTTTATCCAAAATAGCTATGAACTTATACATATGGATAATGATAAAAAACTTTTAGTATACAGTAAGGGTAAATATTTATTTATATTTAATTTCCACCCTAATCTAATGCAGTCAGTTGATATTTCAAAATTTCAAAATACAAACTACAAAACAATACTAAGCACTGATATGATAGAATTTGGAGGAAACACAAAAAAAGAAAACTTACTAGACTACAATGCCTATTTTAGCTCAGCTCCACCATCTTCAAAAATACCTATTGCCTCTCGTACAGCAATAGTTCTTTTAGATAACAATATTTAAATATTAAAATAGATATTAAAAGCCAAATAGCAAATTTAATACAAAATGTTATTTGGCTAATTTATTTTCTTGTGGTTTAATTATTTTCTAGGTTTAATACTATAATTTCCAACTTTTAATTTGTGGCATTATGTTCATTTTAATAGTTTGACTTTTTAAAGCTTTTCTAAACTTCTCAGTTGAAGATTCCTTAAACATCTTACTAGAAGAATTCTTAAGGTCTTCCAGAGAGTCCCAATGTTGTATCATAATCCATTTCTGACTTTTTTCATCATATAAAAGCTCAGTATCAATAAAACCAGGTTGTATAGAATGAAATTTCATTTCTAAATCATTTACAATATCTATAAACTCACCTTTTGACAAGTTTTCTTCCACACTAAATTCCACTATCTCTGTAATAATTTTCATATACAAAACCTCCAATTTATTTTTCTTATATCATATCAAAAACTAAATTAGAGGTATTGTAAAAAATCGACAGTATAATTACAAATAACTATACCTTATATTTTCTTTAATAGTCTTATTCTCACTAATAAACTTAATTGGCGATGTCCCTGAAAATTCTTTAAATTCTTTTATAAAGTGTGCTTGGTCATAGTACTCATTTTCATAAATAAAATCAAAAAGTTCCTTATCTTTATAGTTGTAAATAAGCTGACTACTTGACATTTTAAATCTGCATATTCTCTTTAAAATTTTAGGTGTATATCCAGTATATTTTAAACAGATTCTTTCCAAAGTTTTAATATTTATATTCATATCATTGCAAAAAGATTTTATATTACTATACATATTGTCATATATAAATGAATCCAAAAGTTTTACATATTTATTTTCAATTAAACCTTCATCCATTGTAGATAATAATACTTCTTCTAAGTACAAGATAGAATTTTCTATTGATGATTCTTTATTTAAAGAGTCTTCCAATTTTTTTACAAAGACCTCTGACACTTGTTCTAAATTGACTATTTGACTATTAAATTCTGAAATTGGTATCTTTAAAAATGGATAAAGACCAAATGGGTAAAAAGAAATTCCTATAACACGTATATTTCCATGTTGAACGATAAATCCATGTTTATCTCTTATTCCATTAAAATGTATATTACTAGTTGTATAGTTTTTATTTTCAACTTTATATTCTATAACATCAGAAAGATTAAGAATAATATCTATACTATCTGTGGGTAGTAACTTATTATTTAGCAGTATACTTTCCTTCGTCTCAAGATACCAAATAAACTTTACCCACTGCTTTAGACGAGCATTTCTAACTGAATATCTTGTAACTGATAACATATTGAGTTAGCCCCTATCCTAAAATATTTTTATTATTATGTACCTCACCCTAATATTATACAATATAATTTACACTATCAGAAATTTTAGTTTGCTTTATTTTTATTTCATACATTTTTTCAATATTTTAGAAATAGGAAGTGCTATTATAAGACCTATTAATACTTGCATTAAATTACCTGGTATTGAAGTAAGAGGTACTACAAAATTTCCATAAAGTATAACCTCTGTTACATAAT
This sequence comes from Clostridioides difficile, assembly GCA_012955965.1. Taxonomy (GTDB): domain Bacteria; phylum Bacillota; class Clostridia; order Peptostreptococcales; family Peptostreptococcaceae; genus Clostridioides; species Clostridioides difficile_G. The sequence continues at coordinate 21,891 of JABBZI010000032.1, read as the reverse complement.
ATCCAAACAACATCCAAATTGATGAAACAACTATTCCTATTACGTTGATTAAAAAATTGTTTCCATTCTTGCCACTTGCCCATACAATCTTTCCAAGTAAATAACCCATGATACCTCTAACTATAAAAGTAAATGGAGCCCATAGAGTCCAACCAGATATTAAATCGAAAAGTGACATACCAATAGCACCTGATAAAGCACCTTTCTTACTTCCAAATACTATTGCTGATATGAATAACATTGCTGTTCCTAAATGAACAAGTCCACCATTTATAGATATTGGCAATCTTATATTTATAAATTTAGTTGCAATAAACACTAAAGCTATTAATAGTGATGTTTCCACCATGTCTTTCGTCGTAAACTTTTGTTTAGCTGTAATTTCCATGCTTCATCCCCCTTGTCTATCTATTAAAAATAATACTTATTAAATAAATCTAACAAGCTTCCATTTCCCTTAAATCCTAATGTACTTAGACTCTTATCTAAAATATTTAGTATGTGTTCTATTTTATTTAGATTAGCATTTTCTCCCATATGACCTATTCTTAAAATAGTATCCATATATTGATTTAATGATGTTGCAATAAGTGTATTATAATTTTTAAGCATATAATCAGTAAGCTTTAAAGCGCCTATACTTTCAGGAATTTTTATAGCTGTAACTGTATTAGAATATCCTTCTTCTAAAAATAATTCTAAACCATATTCCTCAACAGATTTTCTAACACTATAAGCTATTCTTTCATGTCTATTTAGTACTTTTTCTATTCCTTCTTCTAATATATTATCTAATGCTTTATCAAGTCCTATTATGTCACTTATTGGCATAGTGTAAGGAAAGTATTTTTTTTCATAATATCCTTCCCATATATTTAAATTACAATAAAAACCTATTACATCTGTTTTTCTGTTCTTTATACAATCTTTTGCACCTTTACTTATCCCAACTATAGTAAGACCTGCTGGTGCAGAGATAGCTTTTTGCGAACCACCTAATATTATGTCTATTTTAGATTCATCTACATTTAATCTCTCTCCAACCATACCTGCTACAGAATCAACTACAGTTAATATTCCATATTCCTTAAGTAATGGGCATATTTTACTTACATCATTTAATACACCTGTTGGAGTATCACAATGTACAACTGTTGCATACTTAAAGTTACTATCCTTATCTAAAAATGCCTTTAATTCATCAACATCTATACTTTTTGTATATTTACTTGAAAAAAGCACATAATCTCCACCATACATTGTTACAAAATCTTTAAAACCTTCTCCATATATACCATTGTCAATTACGAGTACTCTATCTCCCTTTTCTGTAAGTGATGCACAGGCTGCTTCAAGTCCTAATATACCTTCACCACTCAATATGTAAACATCATTTTTTGTACCAACTATATCACCAAACTTTTCACATGTCTTTTTATAAAATTCAACAAAATCAACATCTATATCTGGGTTTGTTGTCTTCTCTGCTCTTGCTAATCTTACATTTTCCCTAGTTTCTGTTGGTCCTGGTGCATAATTAATCTTATTGTTCATATATATTCAGCTCCTTTTTATTTTCTATACGATTATTATACAAAATTTTCATTTTATATGGTACAATTTTATATTTTTTTAAAATTGTACCAATACATTTCCCTTATAAACAATATCACTATATTAGACATACAAATAATTGCACAATAAAATACAGAGCAAATATCATTTTAGAATATCTACTCTGTATCTATATATTTTAATCTATTTACTTATCTTTTTTATATTCTTCTTTTTATTACTTAAAAACTACCAATTAAATACCCATATTTTATTCACTATATCTTACTCTATCAATAAGTGATTCTTTATTGAAACTTTTTCCTATTAAATATGTTGTTATAAATTGAGCTATAAAAATACATACAGCCATCAATAGGATTGGCACTATTGGTAAAGCATATGTTGCATAAGATAATCCAGTCTTCTTTAGAAATATAACAGCAATATATCCTAATATTCCTCCAGATAAAATACTTCCTATCATCATTCTAGAAGTATAATATATAGCCTCTGAGTTAAGCATTTTTACTAATTGTTTATTAGTAAGACCAATAGCTTGAAGCATACCAAGTTCCTTCTTTCTAGTAACTATACTAGTTATCATTGTATTTACAAGATTCATAAATCCAATAACACCTATTATACCTGTTAAAGTGTATCCCATTATTTTTATAAATGAAATCACAGCCTTATTTGACTCTATTCTACTATCTAAAAAATCTGTCTCTAAAAATCCATTAGATTTTGCAATTTTCTTTATACTATCTTTTATTTCTTTATACTTTCCTTCTTCTGTATATATTCCTAAACTACTTGTTGAGTCATTTTTTAACGTTCTATCTATAAAATCTTTTCCTATACCAAAACTTGGAGACCCCATAGCTATTGCTTGAACTTTAAACTCTTTTTTTATTACTTTATCTCCATCATATAGAGTTAATTTTATTTTATCTCCTGCCTTTACTCCCATTTCTTTTGCTGTATCAACATGAGTAATTACTATTTCATCTCCTGTTTGCAGTCTGTCAAAATTTATTTTTCCATCTACTAAATTATTATTTAGTGATTTCACATCATTTTCATCTACACTCTGTAAAAGGTCATGTTTAAATTCAACATTATAATCATCCATTCCAACCTTTACACTTCTTGCAGACTCTATTTTTTTAATTCCTTCTATATCTTTTATTTGATTTAAAAAGTCTTTGCTTAAAGGATTATTCATTTGCAAAATATTCAAATTATTTTTAGGATTTTTATCACTATCCATTTCATAACCAGTAATTCTAACTTCTATATCATAAGGAAAATTTGCTCTTGCCATCTTCTCAGCATCAAAACTTTCTAAGGCAGTTGATACTGTTATAAATATAGTTCCACTCAATATAAGAGATACCAATGTCATGTAAGTACGTTTTTTATTTCTTTCTAAATTAGCTTGTGATAATCCCTTTAAATTTATATTTTTATAACCTTTTCTCTTATTTTTATTACTTATTTTATTTCCAGTATATCTTACTGCATCAACTATAGATACTTTTGATGCTACTTTCATTGGCTTTAAAAGTGATAACACAACAGACATAAAACTTATTACTACAACCAATAGTATAACTGGTAATTGTGATGATTTTACATTCATATCCATAACTAATTTTATTATAATATTTGAAAGTGCATATCCTAAGATTGTTCCCATTGGTATTGCTATCCCTGCTAAGATAAAACCTTCCTTAAATACTATATTTTTTACTTGTTTTTTAGTCGCACCAATTGCTCTAAGCTTTCCAAATTCTTGAACCTTCGTAACTATTGAAATGTAGAATATATTGTATATTACTAAAATACTAGACAATACAATTACTAGCCCTACAAATACTCCACCCATAATTGTTTCCATATCAGGTTTTAAAGCATTTATATAATTTTCATTTACAGCTACATTAACAGTATCCAATCCTATATCATTAGCAACCTTATTTAATTTTGATTTTGCTTGTTCTATCGATAAATTACTTTTATCATTTAATTTCACATATATATTAAAATCTTCTTGTGACATATCTCTAGTATTTTTCATATATGTTTCTGATATAATAGCTGAATAAAATTTACCTGCTTCAGATATTTCACTAGTTTTTAAAATTCCAGTTATAATGAACTCTTTTTCAATTCTTTTATCACTTTTATAATCATTATAAGATATTTTTATCTTTTCACCTAAGTTTTTATTACTATAGCCAAGTGCTTTTAAAGCTCCTCTATCTAACACGATTTCATTTTCTTTTGTTGGTAACTTCCCTTTGACAAACTCAAAATTATTTAATTTTAAAGCATCTTCATTCATGTATGCTAGAGAAATATTTGAATCATCTTCTAACTTCTCAAAACCTACTCCATTCATTTTACCAGTTAACTCTACATCTGCATGATTACTCAATATATTAGCTTGTTTTTCATCCGCATTAGCTAATATACCTTGATAATTACCTGAATACTTTATAGTATTTTCTTTCTGATAGGTTCCTGCATCAACAATATAAATTCCAATAGATGAAAGCATTAAAGTTGAAAGTATTATAGTAATTATTATTAGAATACTTTTTGATTTATTTTGCTTTAGATTACTTTTTGCTATTTTAGTAGTATTAATCATTTTTATCACCAACCTTTGATACCCTACCATCTTCTATAAATATAACTCTATCAGCCATTTGAGCTATACTCTCATCGTGAGTTATCATAATTAAAGTTTGACTGTATTTCTTAGACATAGACTTTAGAATACTCATAACTTCATCAGATGTTTTAGAATCTAGGTTTCCAGTTGGTTCATCTGCAAGTATTATAGCTGGTCTTGTAGCTAATGCCCTTGCTATTGCCACCCTTTGTTGTTGACCACCTGATAATGTATTTGGTAAAACATCATGTTTATTTTCAAGCCCCAATGATTTTAAAAGTTCTTTTATAAAATCTTCATCTACTTCTCTACCATCTAGGCCAATTGGTAATACTACATTTTCCCATACATTAAGAGATGGGATTAAGTTATAACTTTGAAATATAAATCCTATTTTTCTTCTTCTAAATACAGCAAGTTCTTCTTCTTTTAATGTAAATATATTTTTATTATCTATATATACATTCCCAGATGTAGGTATATCAAGTCCTCCAATCATATGTAAAAGCGTGCTTTTTCCAGAACCTGATTTTCCTATTATTGCCACAAATTCACCTTCATTTATTTCTAAGTTAACATTATCCAAAGCTCTTACTAAACTCTCTCCTGCTCCATAATGTTTTGATAAGTTTTCAGTGTATAGTATTTTCATAAAATTACCCTCTCATTCTAAGTTATATTACCCCATTTTTTATTACTTTTTATTTTTGGAGCTGTTTATACTTATATAATAAATGTAGAGGCTTACATTTTCCTTTCATTTAACATTACATAGTTGTAAGAAACAAAGAAAACTTGCTTCCTACTCCTAATTCAGAATAAACCATAATATTTCCACCCTGTTCTTCTAATATTTTTCTACTTAGATACAATCCTATCCCACTACCTTCTATAGATTCAATTTCCTCAGATATTCCTCTATAAAAACGTTTAAATATGTTATTGAATTCACTCTTTTTAATTCCACTGCCATTATCCTCTATTATAATTTTAAAATAATTAACAGTTTCTTCTACAGATATATTTATTTCACCATTTATTTTTGTGTATTTTACAGCATTATCTAATACATTGAAAATACTCTCTTCCGTCCATTTTTTATCATGAGGTATAATCCTACTATCGAATTCATTTATATTTAATGTTATATTTTTAATCTTAGCCTTAGGAACTACACTTTTTATAGCATTTAGAATAGTATCCTTTATATCGTTATCTTCTTTTTTTATGCTTATCATGCTAATTTCTAGCCTTGATATGTTAACCAAAGAATTTATTAAGTTCTCTAATTTATGTATAGAATTTTTGTTAGTTAGTAAAAATTCTTGAGCTTCATCTTCCTCTAATTCTTCTTCTATAAGCAATGTATTATATAATTTTAATGATGCTAAAGGAGTTTTTAATTGATGAGAAATATCTGTTACTAATGATTTTACACTTTCTTTTTCTTTCTCTAATTTAATAAACTTTATCTTTAAGCTTCTATTCAACTCATATAGACAGTTATTTATCTTGCTAAATGTACCTTCTTTAAAATACTCATTATATTCTACTAGATAACCAGTATCTTCTAACTCAGTAGTGTCCTTCAAATAATTTTCTTGTGACATCTTATCTACTATAAAATAAATTTTACTCAATCTTTTATTTATGTATCTTATAAAATAATAAATTATACCTGTAACAACTATAAACATTACTAAAAAGACAATAACAGATTCTTTAAAAAAAGATTTTAAATATAGACCAAAATTTTTATCATTTGACATTTTATTTTCTAATCCATATCCAAATTTTTTAAATGCTTTTTCTCCAATATCCACTTTGCTATAATCAGAATTGTAAATAGATTTTACTATATCTATCTCATCATTTGGGTATTTCTCAATCAATACTCCCGCAATACTTTGAGTATTTTTTATTTGATATTCATATAATTTATGTAATCTATTATATTCAAAGAGTATAAATATAAGCGTTACTATTAGTACAGATAAAATAGAACATCCAATAACCCTTCTCATTATATAATCATCTTTCATACTCAGATTATCTTTGAGATTCATGCTTTTTAACATTTTTTTATACTCCTTTCCCCCCACATATATCCAACTCCTCTTACTGTTTTTATATATTTAGGTTCAGATGGATTTTTTTCTACTTTTTGTCTAAGTCTTCTTATATTTACTGCAATAGTATTATCATCTACAAAATTTCCACTATTGTCCCATAAAGATTCTAATAGTTGTTCTTTAGTTAATGTCTGCATTGAATTTTCCATCAAATATCTTAAGAGTTTAGTCTCTGTTTTACTTAAAATTATCTCTTCTTCTTTATCATCTATTTTTATAATTAACTTATTTTCTATATAATGAAAAAATAAATCATCACAAACCAATAAAGTATAATTCTTTACTGTATTTGCTCTTTTCATAAGTGCATTCACTTTGGATATTAATACCATTAAACTAAATGGCTTTGTGATATAATCATCTGCACCTAAATCATATCCTGTGACAATATCCACTTCTTCATCAAGGGCTGTCAACATTATTATATAAGCATCACTTTTATTTCTAATCTCCTCGCAAAAATCAAAACCACTACCATCAGGCAGACCTATATCAGAAATAATTAAATTTATCTCCTCTCTTGCGAAAATATTTTTTGCCTCTTCTATGCTAAATGCGTTAAAAACATTGTATCCTTCTTTTTTTAATTTAAAACTAATTCCTCTATTTAAAGATTTATCATCTTCCAAAAGTAATATATTATTCATCCTTTTATCCTCCATTATTATATATACTAGCTAAATTATATCATACTAGTAAAAGCATTTTATTTATAAATATCTAATAGGTTGTTAATTGGATTTTACTTAAATACAAACATACTTAAACACAAAGAAAGCAAAGATTATCAGTATTTATACAACTAATTACCTTTGCTCTTTTATTAGTATCTAAAACTAAATTTCTATTTACTAATTTTTACTTATTAATTTTTATTTTGACTTTTTATTTTTTAAATCTCTTTGATTAAAATTTAATAAGTATATTAATGTACTTGAAGCTATAAATACAATCATACTATTCGAAAATCCTAAGTCTCCTGTCTTAGGAGATTTTTCTTTAGATTCTCTTTTATATACTCCTACATTAGAACTCTCTACAGGTTTTCTTTTATCTAGTTTTTTATTTTTATCACTATCAAAATTTCTTATATCATTATTAGGTATACTACCTTCATTATCATTAATATTTTCTTTATTTTCTCCTACTGTCAATTCACTCTCTTGATTATTACTTACTACCTCTTCTTTAGACTTGATACTAATTCTTCCATCTATACTTTGTGATATTTCTTTTTTGTATTCTATATATTCAATTACCATACTCTCTAAATTTCCGAAATCCTTTAATACTGGCTCTTTTGAAAAGCAACTAAAGTCATCTCCACCTGATGCTATATAATCATTAGTTGCAACCACATACTTTTTATCTAAATCTAATGGTTTTCCATCTTTTAAAATACCAGTTATTTTTTCTCCTTCTTTTTGTTTTGGGTCAAAATAGTATGATATTCCTCCTACTTGTAAAAAGGCTGAGCTCTTTTCTGGGTAGAGTTTTACCCCTTGCTCCAATACATTTTTAATTTGTGCTCCTGTGAGTTCTTTGGTAACTATTGTATTACTGAAAGGAAATACATCCACAATATCTCTTCTTGTTATATCCCCTTTTTCTATTGTATCTCTGATATTTCCTCCATTAAATAGAGAAATATCAGCCTTAGTCTTATCAAGTAAAATATCACTTATTAAATTACCTAAATTAGTTTCTTTTGTCCTTACATTTTCATATGAGCCATCTAGAGTATTTTTTGTTACGCCTATAACTTTATCTAATATTTTTTCTTGATGTTCTTTTATTTCATCAATCTTTTTACTTATACTATCATCCAATTCATATTTTAATGCTTCTTCCTTATCTATCAATCTAGCTGATTTACTTTCTATTTTTATATTTTCTATATCATTAGTATTAAGTGTTAGTTTTACTTCGCCAATATGTTCTAGATATTGTCCTGTACTTACAATCAATGTGTCACCAACTTGCTTGCCATTTTCAAACTTAGTATGACTATGCCCATCAATAATTAAATCGATACCTTGGACTTCATTTGCTATGTCTATACTATTTGGATTACTTAAATTATTCGTACCGATATGGCATATTGCAACTATTACATCTGCACCTTTTCCTTTCAACTCATTTACTTCCTCTGTTGCATTCTCTATAGGATTTGTAAACTCCAATCCTTCCACATTTTTAAATCCTGTTTTGCTCTTTGTTTCCTGAGTTGTAAGTCCAAAAAATCCTATTTTTATACCATCTATTTCTTTTATATCATTACTATCAAATACTTTTTTACCATTTTTGAGGATATTTGATGATAAAAATTTTAAAGTATTCTCTGAACTAGCCATTTGAGATAATTCAAACAATCTATCTTTTCCATAATTAAAGTCATGATTACCAGGAGTAATGTAGTCATACCCAGCACACTTAATCAATTCAATTGCATCTTTCCCTTTGTCCATGTTTACTATTGGAAGTCCATGTAAACAATCTCCTGCATCTACCAAAATTGAGTTTGGAGTTTCTTTTTTCAATGTAGCTAGATTACCTATTTGTATATGTTCATTACCCTCAGCATATCTTCCATGTATGTCATTAGTGTGAAAAATAGTTATTTCTTCAAATTGCTCTAATCCATAAGAAATAAAACTCTGACTTGTTGTAATTAGAATTATAATTACCAAAATTAAATATCTTCTAATTTTCAATATAAATTATCCTCCTCAAATTAGTTTTAGCTTTAGATAAAATTTATATTTTACATAAAACTTTTCAGATAAATACTAAATATACATAAAATTAATTAGTGTAATCTTTAATATTTATCTATCAATTTAATTTTGTCCATATCCAATTAGTTTTAATCTAATTACATTTTTTCACATCTATATTTTTCTTTTATTTTATATAAAATTATTTTAAAATCTTTTCAATTGGTCTCTTTTAAAAGTCCATTGAGGTATTGTTAAATCACCTTTAAAATCTAAACTATACCAAGGACTTAAGTTTGAATTTTTACGATTAATAAGAAGTTGAGTCTGTTGCGCAGGCATATAGCTTTGAGCTATCATAAATATCTTTTCTCCAGTCTTTTCGTTTTTTGCCATATCCATGATTATACTTGCATGACCTGGACTTCCACCAACTATAAATACATCGCCTATTTTCATATCATCAATTTTTACAGGCTTCAATTCTTTTTCAAGAGATAATGTTCCTGAATAAGCAAACACTATATCCATAAACTTTCTAAAGCTCTCATAAGATGTTGAATATTCGGTTGATTTATACCAACTTGAACCACTATCTTTTACTGAAATTCTATATCCTTCTGCCCATTTTGAGTACTTAGCCTTAAAACCATCGACAAAATCAAAACTTATTTCATCATATCTCTTGTTCTGATACAAGTATTCAGCCCTCATAAGCATAATTGCATCTGCACATTGATGTAAATCTCTATTCCCAATGTCAACATCAAACACGCTATCATAGATGCCTTTTGATTCCTTAGTTCTTCCATCATAATACTTTACCTTCTCTCCATAGTTTTTCAACTTAGTATTTCTAAGGAATGATTCAAAACTACCTTTTTCTACATCAACTCTTTTAAAACCTTTTGGTGCTTCATACCTGTCTTTCAATATATTTGCATCTTTATGTACTATTATTGCTTGTTCATCTTCTTTAGAATTTTGAGTTTTCTTAGAATCTTCAACCATTTTTTTGCCTTCTCCATTGCTACATCCAACCAAAGTTAAAGCAATTAATGACAAAATAGCAATTTGCTTTAATATTTTCATTAATTTATCCTCCTTTAAACGTTTTTAAAAATAAATTTCAATTTTTCATCATAAAGTTTTTGTATATTACAATACAAAAAAACTATTTGACAATATTTCTTGACTCAAATACACATTTATTGCTATATTTAATGTTAAAATAATTATAATAGGATATTATAATAAAAACAAACAACAGATTTGTGTTAATTTTAGAAAGGGGAAAAAATGATAGATTTAACTTTACTTGGATGTGGTGGAAACGTCCCTATGCCAAACAGATTTCTATCTTCTGTATTCATAAATTATAAAGGTAGAAAAATACTAATTGACTGTGGTGAGGGCACTCAGGTATCTATGAAGCTAAAAAAATGTGGCTTTAAAGATATAGACTTGATTTGTATAACCCATTTACATGGTGACCATATATTTGGACTTTTAGGACTTTTATCAACGATTGGAAATAGCGGTCGTACAAGTGATTTAACTATAATTGGCCCAGTTGGAATAGTTGATTGTATTCGTTCTATGAGAAATTTAGTAGAATATGTACCATATACTTTAAAAATTATAGAGAATCCTCAAGGTATTTTTACTTTAGATAATGAGTTTTTAAGAAATGTAGAAATCTCAACAATTGATTTAGAACACTCTATAGAGTGTTTAGGATACAGTTTTAATTTTAGAAGAAATCCTAAATTTAATATAAATAAGGCAACTAAAAATGAAGTTCCTAAAATATTGTGGAAAAAACTTCAAGAAGGTCAAAGTGTAGTTTTAGATTCAAAAAAATACACTCCAGATATGGTCTTAGGAGACTCAAGAAAAGGAATTAAAATAAGTCTTACAACTGATACAAGACCTATAGAATCAATACCAGATTTTATAAAAGATAGTGATTTATTCATATGTGAAGCTATGTATGGTGATGATTTAGACATATCAAAAGCTGTTAAAAACAAACATATGACTTTTAGAGAAGCTGCAAATCTTGCAAAATTAGGAAATGTTAAACAACTTTTATTAACACATTTTAGCCCATCATTAGATATGCCTAATATGTACTTAGAAAATGCCACTAATGTTTTTGAAAATACAATTCTTGGAGAAGATAGGCTAAGTCTACACTTAAATTTTGATGAATAATTCTCTATTTATATTTATTAACAAAAACTTAGGAATGAATTTTACATTTATATAAATATTTTAGTGTAAATTCATTCCTTCAATTACTTATTAACCACAATCTAAATAATATTATTTAGATACATTTCCAGCCACATTTAACACATCCCATGTTCTTGCAAATGGAGGAGCATAACACAAATCTAACATTCCAAGTTGACTTGTGGTCATTTTACCAAAAATAGCTGCTGCCAATACATTTGTTCTTTGTACAGCATCCTTAAAACCAGCCACTTGTCCTCCTAAGATAACTTTTGTATCTGCATCATAAACAAGTTTTACATATATTTTATTCCTTCCTGGATAGTAGTGAGTTTGATTATAGTCAGAAATAAATTTAGATTTAACATTTATACCTAAATTTTCAGCTTGTCTTTCTGTAATTCCAGTTGATGCAGCTTCCATATCCATAATCTTTATACAACTTGAAGATAGTGAACCTTGATAAGAAACTTCTCTTCCTCCTAGGTTCTCTCCTACTATCCTGCCTAATTTATTGGCTCCAGTTGCTAAAGGTACATATACATTTTCATTGCTTACTATATTCTTTATAGTTGCACAGTCACCAGCAGAGTATATATCTTTTATAGAAGTTCTTCCGTACTCATCAACTACTATAGCTCCATTTTTTAGCATTTCTATATTAGTATTTGACAAAAACTCTGTATTAGGTCTCACACCAGTAGCAATTATTACTACATCTGTATCTATTTCCCCTTTATTTGTTATAACTTTTTCTACTTTCTCTTCTCCATACAGTTCTACAACCATTTCATCCAAGTGCAATTTAACATCATGTCTTCTTATTTCTTCCTCTAACACAGCTGTAATTTCCTTATCAAATACTTGAGGTAATATTCTATCTTCCAATTGAATTACATGTACATCTTTGCCTAACTTCTTACATGCCTCAACTGCTTCTAATCCTATAAATCCAGCACCTATTATTGTAACTCTTTTATTTTCTTTGTCACTTAAAATCTTTTTTAAATATTCTCCATCATCTAAACTTTTTAACATAGAAACATTCTTCAATTCTACATTTTTTATAGGAGGCATAATACTTCTTGCCCCAGTTGCTATCATCAATTTATCATAGTAATCTTCATGTATTTCACCTGTTTTTATATTTTTTACTTTTATTTTTTTAGATTCACTATCAACTTCAATAACTTCTTTAAATATATTTAAATCAATTCCAGATTCTCTAAGTTTTTCAGGTGTTCTTGCTAATAAGTCATTAGCATCATCAAAATATCCACCAACAAAGTATGGTAATCCACAAGCACCAAAAGATACTATCTCTGTTTTTTCGTAAACAACAACCTCATATTCAGGTTTTATCCTTTTTAACTTAGCCGCAGCACTCATCCCAGCTGCAACACCACCAATTATTATTACTCTCATTTTATCTCTCCTTTGATGTCTGATTAATTTCTTTACTTATTTTGAGCTTTTCATTTGATATATATTCTATGTACACATCTTTATAACAAATTAAAGTTATTTTTTTCACATTATTTTATTCGAAATCAAATTTTATAAAAGCTATTTTATCTTTTCTTACCCCAATTCAAATTCTTTAAACACATATTATACCCTATTTTTCTGTATTTAATCACATTTCTGTAAATTAAATTAATTTATTCTATTTTGGTAAATTATGATATAATATTGACATTTTTTTAATATATTGATATTATTTAGACTTAGAAAAATTTATTTTAGATAAAGGAGAAAAAATATTGCAAAGTTCATTCTTATCACAATTTCTTATGATTACAGATTTTAAAACGATTTTTTTCATAATCTTACTTTTAGTCACATTCTTTATTGTTAGACAATTTGAGAAGAAAAAAATCAAATTTTCATTGAGAACAATATATGCTACAATACTAGGACTTATATTAGGAATTATAATTCAAGCTTTTGCTGGTTTTCCTAATGATACAACTCAAGTTACTTGGCTACAAGAAGTAAGTAAATGGTATAGCCTATTTGGCTCTGGATTTATGGACTTATTAAAAATGTTAGTAGTACCTTTAGTTTTCTTATCAATTATAAAGGTAATTATTAATATGAAAGATAATAATCTTGGAACGCTTACATTTAGGTCTTTAGGCATGCTTCTTACCACTACTGCTATAGCTGCTATTGTTGGAATTGTAGTTGCAAATATAATGAATTTGGGTGTAGGAGTTAATCTACCTGCTTTAGGAGGAAATCAAGAACTTAAAGAAATAAATTCTCTTGTGGATACTTTAAGAGGATTACTGCCATCAAATCCTGTAATGGCTATGGCAAATGGAAATATCGTGGCTACAATAATATTTGCTACATTTATAGCCACATCAATAAAGAGATTAAACAAAAAACATTCTGAAACAATAAAACCATTTATAGATTTTATAGAAGCATCTTATAAGATAATTGTAAGTGTATCTATGACTGTTATTAAATTTATGCCTTATGCTGTAGTTGCTCTACTTGCAAATACAATAACTTCACAAGGCATTAGCTCAATATTATCTGTTTTACATTTTATATTAGCACTTTATATATCAGTTGCAGTATTGTTTGTTATACACTTAATTTTTATAACTTTAAATGGATTAAATCCAATTACTTATATAAAAAATTCAACTGAAGCTCTACTTCTAGCATTTACTTCGCGTTCTAGTCTAGGAACATTACCTGTAACGATAGAAAGCCTAGTACAAAATCATGGAGTTGATGAGGGGGTATCAAGCTTTACAGCAAGTTTAGGTGCAAATATGGGTATGAATGGTTGTGCAGGTATATATCCTGCTTTAATGGCTGTTACACTTGCTAATATGGCTGGTGTAAACATGGACATGAGCTTTTATGTTATGTTGTTAATAGTTATAACAATTAGTTCATTTGGAATAGCAGGACTTCCAGGGACTGCTACAATGGCAGTTTCAGTCGTTATATCTGGTGTTGGTCTTGGCTCTTATTTTCCATTAGTTGGAGGAATACTTGCAATAGACCCTATATTAGATATGGGGCGTACAATGATAAATGTTAATGGTGCTATGGTATCCTCAATTACTGTAGGAAAATCACTTGGAAAAGTCGATAAAGAAGTATTTAGTAAAAAAAATATTTCTTAAAAATAAGTATAAAAATAAATGGCTAGATTTCAATAAGTTAGCCATTTATTTTTATTTTATTAGATATAAATTTACTCACAAAATGGAAAGAATTCTTTTGTAAGATTTTGAGGATATACAGATATAAAAACAAAATCATAGTCTTGTGACTTTGCATATTCCAAAATATCTCCATCATAATATCTAGGGTCTACCATATCTATAGTTGAACAAACAGAGGAAAAGAATGCTGCTGTTGGTACAATTAAAGAATCTTTAACAAATAGCACTTTTAATCCTTCTGGATTTTCTATATTTTTTATTTTAACTAATGGTCTATTTCCCAATAAATAAGTAAAATACTTATCAGATTGACCATCCATTAAATTAAGGTCTGCATTAAAAGGATATGATAATATTAGACTTTCTTCAAACCTTCCTTTTAATTCAAATTTCTGTGATTTAGAATCTGTATAATAAGTGTAATCGGTCTTAAATTTAGGGTAAATCAATGTAAAATCATCTACACCACCATACAAAATACCTGTCTTTCTTCCCATAGAACCAAGAAATGATTTAGGATATACTACCGAATTATAATTATCCTTATCTCTGTAATAATGATTTTCATCTAAATTCGTACTGTATTTTTTATTAAGTTGCTCAACTAGTTCTCCAAACGCCCAAAAAGAAGTTTCTACTTTCCAGTGATGGTCTGTTTTAAAAAATAAATCATCTTTTGGAATACCACTTTTTAAAATATTTTCCCTAAAATCAATATAGTCAACATTGTACTTTTTTAGTTGATTTAAAAAATTATCTGCAGTTTCATTGCTATAAGAATAAGGTATCCCTTTTGGAAATTTTGTAACTCCTTTTATATATTTATCTGGAGTCATTAAGTAAACTAATTTAGTGTTTTGTTTTTCCAATTCCTCAGAAAATTTTCTTACTCTATCTGCTAGTACTCCAACTTGATTTGGAGCTTTAGCAAAATATGTATAATGCATCTTCCCAGAAGTATCCTTTACAACACTAAACTTTGAAAACTCATTTTTACCCATTAGTTTTTGTAAATATCCATAGGTTTCAATAAACATATTTTTATATATTACTTTATCATTTACGGTATTATCAATAGATGATATTGTATCTTTTAAATTAGTTTTCTCAGCAACTGAATTTTTTATTTCATGTATCATATCTTTTCCAGAATAACAAATATTAAAGATAGAGAAAGCGAATAAAACAATTAAGAATATAATTGCAGTTATTAATCTTACTTTAAAAAATCTATTCATACTTTTCCTCCTTAACTAAAAATTAAAATAAATAAATGGATTATAGCTTCCAGTTACTAAATATGTTACAGAAATAAAGAACAACAAAATAGCTGATATTGGATAAAATACATTAAATAGCATACTGTATTTAGCTTGTTCAACAACAAACTTATTGATTTTCTTAGCAATAGGCACACTAAAAATAAAAGCAAATATAAAGAAAATCCAGTATTCTTTTAAAAACATATATGTATAATCACTCCATATAACTCCATTTCCTCCAAACATAGCTTTAAAATAGTTATATGCTTCTTTTAAATTAGGTGCTCTAAATAATACCCAACCAAAATTAACTACTAATAAAGCATAAACATGCTTTATAAAATTGTGATTTTCAATTTTTTCAAACATTATAAATCTCTCTATAATTAAGAAAACAAAATTTAAAATTCCCCAAATTACAAATGTCCACTCTGCTCCATGCCATATTCCAGTAAATAACCACACTATAAACATATTCCTAATCATAATATCTTTATTTGCTACTCTAGAACCTCCAAGCGGAAAATAAATATAACTCTTAAACCACATCCCTAAAGAAATATGCCACCTTCTCCAAAACTCAGTAATTGATTTTGAGATATATGGATAATTAAAGTTTTCTTCAAATTTAAATCCAAACATGAGACCTAAACCTATAGCCATATCTGAGTAAGCAGAAAAGTCAAAGAATATTTGTAAAGTATAAGCTATTGAACCAAGCCATGCAAGTGATGCAGCTATTTCTCCTTGGCTATTCATTGTATAAATATAGTCTGCTACTATAGCCATGTTATTTGAAATTAATACTTTTTTGCCTAAACCTGTTATGAACCTACAAGTCCCGACGGAAAACTTATTCCAAGTTTCTTTTCTATTAAGAATTTGTTCTGCCACACTCTCATATCTAACTATAGGTCCTGCTATTAATTGTGGGAAAAATGCTATATAAAGTCCCACATAAAAAGGATTCTTTTGAACCTCTCCATGTTTACGATAAACATCTATAACATAAGACATACCTTGAAATGTGAAGAATGAAATTCCGATAGGTAAAACAATACTAGGTATAGTCAATTCAGTACTAATAAGTTCGCTAATATTTCTTAGTGCAAAAGCTAGATATTTAAATATAAATAAAACACCTATATTATACACACACATTAAAACTAAAAAAACTTTTACTTTTATTTTGCTTTCCCTATATCTATTTACTAGTAAACCAAATATGTAATTCATTATTATAGAAGCTACCATAATGACAACAAATTTTGGTTCTCCCCAAGCATAGAAAAATAAACTAACAACAAGTAATATCATATTTTGTATAGTTCGATTAAATCTAAACACATAATACAATACCAAAGTTATTGGTAGAAAATAAAATAAAAAAATTAAACTTGAAAATAACACACTCTAACCTCCTTTCTCTACTTAGTTTTTGAGCATTTTTTCCAATATAAATATATTCCAAAACAAATTATCACTAGAGATATAAATAAAATTTGAATAAATGTTATGATATTATTCATAAAGTTTATTTTTTTCATATCTTGTACTGTTGGTGATTGTTTAGGAGATACTAATGTATATGGAACACCATCTTTATCTTTTTTGTTAATACTCCAAGACTGCGTCAATGTTATTTTCTTTCCAACTTTAAATTTATTATCAACATTAACTTGTAAAATAATTTGTTCTGGCTTAGCTTTATTGCTTAATGTTAATTTACCTTTTTGAGATATATTTACATTATCTTGTTTTTCTGCAAGAGAATACTTAATCTTTGAATCACTTTTAAGACCTAGTACATCATACTGGCTTATACTTTGACCCAATACAGGTATTTGTACTTCTTCATCACCAATTATTTTAATGTTGTGAAAAGATTCTAACTGCTCTTCAACCAATAAAGATACTTTTTTTATAGCAACAACATTGTGTTCTTCATCAGACGGAATAAATGTAATCCCCCAACTAACAACATTTGAAAGCATATTTGAATCTAGCAATACATTGTCCTTATCATTTATAAAACTATTAAAATTTACATAGATTTTGCCATCAAATTCTCCTGGAACTTCTATACATCCACCTTTTACTCTGTCTGAATATATTATATTTTTATCTTCAAAAAATACTTCACTGCCTTCTTTTAATCTAAATTCAAGCATATTCTTACTTTGTACACTTAAATTTATTTTCTGAGAACTTTTGTTTTTATTTTGAATCTCAATATAGAAATTATGGTACATACTCCAATTTTCTTTTATATTTTGGTAAATATATAAATAATGTTCATTATCATTTTTAGAACTATCTGTTTCTATTTTTATACTTGTATCTTCATGTATAATCTTAGAACTTAGGTCATTATCTATCTTCTTAAAAGATAAATCTAATATTTTATCACTTGTTGCTGAACTTATAAAAGTAGTATTTATTAAAAAAACAAACACCAAAATAAGATATTTTACAGAACAAAAAAACACTTTTAAAGTCTTCATCTCATCTCTCCTAAATATATTCCATGGGTTCAAACTCATCATTACTCTGTTCTTTCTTTTTACTAGGTTCTGAAACAACAACTGTCTTATTTTGTAATATCCAATCCATCATTTCATTTCTTAAAAAGAAATTTTGCATTATACTGTCAATGTTATTTACTTTATATAAAATACCTCTTTCATCGGTTTTTCCCTCACATAAATCACATTCTAACACAATATTTTCATTAATTTCCAATGCTATTTTTTTAGGATAAATATTTTTATTTTCAAAATTTAATAATACATATTGATAATTGAAATTTACTATTCTCAATTTGCCTATATTTTCTACATCCATATGAAAATTCATATTGATTCTTGGACTTCTTCGTGATAATGTTCTGGCTTTTTCAATACGTTTTTTTACATTAATTTGCAAATCATCAAAGAAACCTAGTTGATTAGATATTGTCATTGGTAAAGTAGGTATTCTATCATGGACAATACACATCCAGTTATCTATTTCCTTATCTTCAATATGTGTAATATAAGCTGCATACTTCCATTTTGAATTCACTTCTACAACATTAACAATCTTTGCTTTCATATTAGCTATATACGTCTCATTTCCCGATTTTTCTCTAAACTCTGCCTCAAACTCTTCTTCTGGAGAAATATATTCTGGTTTATCTAACAAAAATGCAAATCCATTTTCCGATATATCGATTGTTTTTGAAGAAAGTATATAAGAATTTTGCTTTAACTTAAAATTAATTTCAGCAACATAACGCTCAGACTTTCTTAATTGTTGTCTTCCTGATATAAATAGAGTAGCCATAACAAGATTGAAAAGATTTCCTATTAACCAAAATAAGACAACTGAATATGTCATTGAACCTATTTTAAATATTGATATAAACATTTTTAAAATGCCTATTATAGATAACACTATATAAATAAAGTACGGTATCCCTTGTAAAAACTTATATATTTTATTTTCTTCTAATTTATTCTTATTTGTGACTGAAAATTTATTTTTGGATATTGCAAACGTTTCAAGTATTACTGCTGGCATTAAAGATTGAAACATTATAGTTTCATATATATTAGTCCATCTAGTATTTCTTATATTTTGAGAAAATATTTTAAGTGATAAACTGCTTAAAATGTACATTGGTAACCAAAATATCAATACTTGAAGTAATGTACATTTTACTACAATCACATTGAATACAGAAAATAAAATAGGTGCCATTATATATACAAATCGCTTTATACTTGCATACCAATAAGTAATTGAAGAAATATAACTTATTTTCTGCCAAAATCCTAAACCTCTCCTAAATAAAATATTTAGCCGTCTACCAGTTTGTATACATCCACGTGCCCATCTTTCACGTTGCTTAATAAGACTTTTTAAATCAGTAGGAGATAGACCTGATGCATGTACTTCTGGAATAGCATAACATCTATAACCCTTACTTTGAATTAAGATACCAGTTGCAAAATCTTCTGTAATAGAATTAGTATAAAATCCATCAACTTCTTCCAAAGCTTCTCTTGAAATAACAGTATTACTACCACCATAAATTACAGAATTTGTTCTGTTTCTGGCCAACTGAATATCTCTATAAAAATAATCCTGCTCATTTGGAATTCTACCTTCAGAGTGCAGATTAAATTGGAATAAATCCGGGTTATAAAAGCTTTGTGGAGTTTGCACAAAACCAACTTTTTCATACTCCTCTTCTTTTCCATCTTTTTTAGCTTGCTCATTTTTCAAAAAGTATGGAATTGTAGCAATCAAGAAATCATGCATTGGTATCATATCTGCATCAAATGTAACAATCAAAGGAGAATTTGTATGTCTCATTGCATTATTTAAATTTCCAGCTTTTGCTCCTTCTCTTTCTGTTCTAGTTATATAATTAACACCCATTTGCTCTGCCAAAATACGCATTTCTTCACGATTTCCATCATCACATATGTATATATGTACCTTTTTCTTATCTGGATATTGCATATGAATACATCCATTTAAAGTTTTTCTCACTAAATCAACAGATTCGTTATATGTTGCAACGAATACATCTACATGTGTATAAAGTTCTTCACTTATAATTGGCTTTTTAGGACACTCAATATTTGACATACCATAATAATGGACAAACATTTCCATCATTCCTAGTATCTCTACAAAAAGAAGTATTATAGCGCATATTAATGCAAACATTCCCTCTTCTTTAGGTACTGTATAAAAAATTCTCCACAATATATATATGATATTAGTAATAATAGTTAAAATTATAAGTATTTTTTTTGAATTTTTTTTCAGAAAAATCACCTCTTTTCTATTAATGAATTTAACATGTCTTTATCCCAAGTCCCTTCAGTTTGATTATATATTCCAAATCCAGAAGCAAGCTCCCAATAAGCCCATGAAAATTTTCTTTTTTCAGCTTCTTCTCTTACAGCTTTTATCCAAGCTTTTCTTGAAGCTTTTGGTGCTTCTTTTGTTATTCCAAATTCACCCAAAAAAATTTTTACTTTATTTTTATTTGCCCAATTTTCCACAGTATCAAACCTTTTTTTTAGATACTTCATTTGTTCATCAGTTCCTTCCCAAGTAATATTACTCAAGTGTTCAAAACCCTTATGATATATATTTCCTTGAAATGCAAAATCATTTGGCTCATAATAGTGAAAAGAAACTACTATATTAGAGTCTTTAGGAATATTTAATTCATTTAAATAATCAATTTGATAGAAATTGTATGGTCCAACTATAATAGTTCTTTTAGGGTTAGTTTTTCTAATTATATTTACTGCTTCTTTAATGTATTCATTTAATAACTGTGAAGATAGGTTTTCTTTAGGCTCATTTAACAATTCAAATACCAATTTTTTATCATATTTTTGGTACCTATTAGCTATCTGTTGCCATATTTTTAAAAACTTTTCTTTATTAACTTTTGGTTCTTTCATAATTTCCTCAAAATGATGTAAATCTAATACAACTATTAAGTCTTTATCCAACGCATAATTTATATAAGCATCAATTTTTTCAAAAAATTCCTCATCAATTTTAAAATCTTTAGAACTTGATGTATAATCAGAAAATCTTACAGGTATTCGTACTGTATCAAAACCAGCATTTTTTATATCATCAAAAAATTTATTTGACATTTTCACATCCCAAGGAAAATCTTTTGGGGCTTCTAGTGCATTACCTATATTTATTCCTCGTTTCATTGTAACTGTATCACTATTTCCTCTTATTACAAAATAAACCCCAATAAACACTATACTAAAAAAAAATATTATAACAACACCTATTCTTTTTATCTTACTCTCCCCCTAACAATGTTATTTTCTATATAATATTATGCAATCTTTATTATAACAAATTAAATTGCATCATGTTATATACAATTATTCTCATTTATAAATTTTGCATTGAATATATATTAAAAACATTTGATACTCTTAAAAAAGTAAAAGGGGTTGTCTCAAAATTGATTTTTTTCCAATCAAATTTTAAGTTCAACTCCCTTTTTAGATTTTTATATGCTATTTTTTTATTATTTCTTTTTTAATTAATACTTTAAATTTCAATATCGAAGAA